>MAAR01000013.1:0-135965 GCA_002162765.1 Flavobacteriales bacterium 34_180_T64
TTACCTTTCCGAACAGAGAAGTTAAGCCCATTTGCGCCGATGGTACTACATTCGTGGGAGAGTAGGTCGTCGCCTTTTTTAGAAACCCTTCATAGAAATATGAAGGGTTTTTTGTTTTTAGTATACTTCTGTTTTTCCCAATCCCTTTGTTTTGTCCATCCTTGTTCTTGTAATTGCCTGAGTGATTACTCATCCATTTTACTTAGAAGAAATCGTGATTACTCCGTAGTTGCAGTGACATCCTTTTTATATCATAAAAAGATACAATGGATAGAGCAGTTTTTATGCCAATAAAAACAGACCATAAAAAAAGCTCAACCTATTATGGTTGGACTATGAAATACATAATTTTTTAAAGATTCTACTTTATAAACACGCTCTATGTTTAGAAGCATTTTAAATAGGAAATTCACGAGAGCTTAAGTGATTGGTAGTAAGCTTCTTACAAGACGTTATGATATTTCGCACAAAATAATTGTTAAAAATCAAAGAATTTTCCTAAATTCGCTGTTAAAATGCAGTTTAAAGGTTGTTTTTTAACGATAAACGGCATGTAGATTACTGAAGAATTGAAGTAAGATATATCATAATTATGCGCCTTTTATCTTAGTAAATACGCCAAATAAAACCAAAATCTAAATTAATACTACTTATAATATGATGAAAATTGTTAATTGGGCAGCATGCCTAATGATGGGTACATTTGTGTTTGCCCAAAACACACAAGTTGTTTCAAATAGTGGTGGCTACATCGAGAACGGAGTCATTAGTCTAGATCAAACCATCGGTGAATTAGCCGTTGATGATCTGAAAGGAGCCGACCTTACGCTGGAGCAAGGATTTCACAATACCTTTTTAAAAATGGGATTGGTTGTAAATGCGATGGCTTTCTTACAAGGACCTTATAATGAAACAAATTTTTTAATGAATGATAATTTACGAAGTCTGGGTTTAATACCTTTGAATTCGCCTTATCTAGATTCTGATACAGCTACAACTCAAGATATACTCGATGTTGTTGGAAATGATGCAATAGTTGATTGGGTATTTGTTGAAATCAGAGACCGATCAGTAAACAATCTGGTTATTGGTTACCAATCTGCGTTAATACAAAGGGATGGTGATGTAGTAGATGTAGATGGCATAAATCCTCTTGAATTTGATTTACTTCCAGGCACATATTTTGTTTCTGTTTCACACAGAAATCATTTAGGAGCGTTGACAGAAAATGCCGAAATGTTAACTAAAAATCCGGAAGTTTTGGATTTTACTGATAGTGCCTTTACAACTTTTGGTAATTACGCAAGAGTAGAACTCACATCTGGAGATATGGCGCTTTGGGCAGGTGATGTAAATGGCAATGGGCAGGTTCGCTTCCAAGGGCCAGGAAATGATACCAATAAAATAAAAGACAATGTTCTTGATCTAACAAATGGAAACCCAGTTGGGAGTAATTTCTATCCATATGTTGCTTATGATAATGCAGATATCGATATGAATGGTCAAGTCCGTTATCTTGGACCAGGAAATGACACGAATACACTTAAAGATATTGTGTTGTCACACCCTGCAAACTCGACTTCATCTAACTTTTTTCCGTTTTTTGTTCAAATACCTAATTAATAAAATCAATTATTCATACCATGAAAAAACTTTACACTACACTTACAATTTTAATTTTTACTATAGCGATTCAAGCACAGTCGTTTGATTTCAGTATAGTATTTGCCGGAGTAAATTCGGGAACCAATAATTATCAATTTGCCCTTGTAGCTACCCCTAGTGCAACTGTTTCGACAGGTAACACAGCCGATATGGTTGCTGGATTCTATATTCCGTCAGGTTTAGGTATCGGTAATTTCGCAACTGGAAATTCTGGAATACCTGCTGGGGAATGGTCAGCAAATTTCATGCTAAATAACGCTAATGGAGATGGTTATTTTTTAGCTAGAACTCCTTCTGGAGCTAACGTATTAATTCCAGGTGATGGCCCTTTTGAATTGGTTTTGTTCGATTTAATTGCGAGCCCAAATCCAACCGCTGGAGCCCTTGATATTATTGATAACAGTGATTCAATTTGGATTGATTCATTTTCATTTACACAGAACTATATTAATATAGATACAGGTGATGCTAATGGAACTATCGATCATTATTTACAAAATGACCCATTGGCCAGTTCAATAAATTTCTCAACATTAGGTATTGAAGACAACACGCTTAAAGATATTACATTCAAAGCATTTCCAATTCCGAGTTATGATATCGTTACTATAAATAACCCTACTACAAATGAATTACACTATTCTGTTAAGAATATGGTAGGTCAGGATATGGGAATACAAGGTGCTCTCGGGTCTAACGGAAACACACAAATACGCCTTGGTCAACTCGAAGCTGCAGTTTATTTCATTATGATAAGTGATGGAAACAGCAAAAAGACATTGAAAATAATCATAAAATAATTAGCTATTAATCAATTTAAACCTACAAAATGAAAAACATTTTAATTCTGGTAATATTTGTTTTGACAACAAGTTTTGCCACAGCTCAAACTTTTAATTACCAGGCTACAGCCAGAGACACTAACGGCGATTTAATCGTTGGTGGGGATTTGGGTGTACAGATACGACTTCTAGCAGGCAGTGACGCCGGAGCAGAAGCTTATGCCGAAACCTATATGGTCACTACCAATACCAATGGTGTATTTAATCTCGCTATCGGTGAGGCTGGTGATATCTCAGTATTAGACTGGGGAAATGTAACGTACTTCCTAGAAATTTCAATTGATGAAACAGGAGGAACAACGTATGCTTTAGTTGGTGCAACCCAATTGCGATCAGTACCTGTAGCAATGACCTCTTCTAAATTTGAAGCTCAGGTTGGTTCTACCAATGTGATTCAGTTAGCAACAACAGTTACCAATAATTCTGGAAACATTACTACTTTAAGTAATAATGATGCTAACCAATCGTCACGTATACTTACTTTAGAAAATCAAAACTTAAATGGTAGATTAACAATAGCTGAGGCAACAATTGCTCAGAATACAGCTGATATTTCGTCTGCCAATTCAGGTTTACAAGCCAATATTGATGCTGAAGAAGCAAGAGCAATAACAGCTGAAACAGCAAATACCAATGCCATTACAGCCGAGGTAACAAGAGCAACTGGAGCAGAAACTGTGAATGCAGATGCTATCGCTGCTAACCAAGCGGCAAATACTACTGCAGATGCAACTTTACAAGCAAATATAGATGCTGAGACGCTAAGAGCGACAACGGCTGAAGATGCAAATACTGCAGCAATTACTGCAAATACAGCAGCTGCTAATGCAGCAAATGCAACGCTTCAATCTAATATTGATGCCGAAGTAACGCGAGCAACAACAGCAGAAGGTCTTATTCAAGATGACGTAAATGCTAATCAAACCTCTAGTGAAGCTGCTGATACAGCATTACAAACTACAATTGATGCGAATCAAAGTGGATTGGTCGCTTATCAGGCGTTTACAGCGTTATCAATAACAGCTAATACAGATGCTATTGCTGCTGAAGAACTAAGAGCAACAACTGCAGAAGGTACTAACGCCGGAGCGATTGCTGCTAATGGAACTGCTATTTCTAATGAAATTGCAAGAGCAACAGGTGTTGAAGCAGCTAATACAGCGGCTATTACTGCTGAAGAAACAAGAGCACTAGCAGCAGAAGGATTAAATACTGCAGCAATTTCAGCTGAAGAGGCAAGAGCGCAAGCAGCTGAAGGCGTAAATACATTGGCAATTTCGAATGAAATTACCAGAGCAACAGGTGTTGAAGCAGCTAATACAGCGGCTATTACTGCTGAAGAAACAAGAGCACTAGCAGCAGAAGGATTAAATGCAGCAGCAATTTCTGGGGAAGAAACAAGAGC
The DNA here is from genome assembly GCA_002162765.1 of Flavobacteriales bacterium 34_180_T64. Classification (GTDB taxonomy): domain Bacteria; phylum Bacteroidota; class Bacteroidia; order Flavobacteriales; family Flavobacteriaceae; genus MAAR01. Next base: position 3,913 of record MAAR01000013.1, read on the forward strand.
TTTGGCAGCTGAAAGCGCTAATGCTACAGCCATCGCAAATGAAATTACGAGAGCAACAGCGGCAGAAGATGCAAATACAGCGTCTATTACAGCTAATGAAACTGCAAATGGTATAGCAAATACTACACTTCAAGCAAATATTGATGCTGAAGTGCTTAGAGCAACTGCAGCTGAGACGCTAAACGCAACAAATATTTCTAATGAAATAACAAGAGCCACAGCGGCAGAAGGTGTGAATGCAACAAACATTTCTAATGAAATCACAAGAGCAACAACAGCTGAAGATGCTAATACGGCAGCTATAGCAGCTGAAGAAGCAAGAGCAATTGCAGCCGAAAGTTCTAACTCGGCTGTTATTACAGCTAATTTCTTGGCGATTCAAGCTGAGGAAACAAGAGCAATTGCAGCAGAAAATGCGAACACAGCAGCTATTACAGCTGAGCAAACCAGAGCCCTAGCTGCAGAAGGATTAAATGCAGCAGCAATTTTAGCTGAACAGACGAGAGCATTAGCTGCAGAAGGTGTAAATACAGCGGCAATAACTGCTAATGAAACTGCAAGTAATGCAGCAAATGTGACACTTCAATCTAATATTAATACTTTAGAAGGAACTGTAACAGCAAACGAAGTAGCTAATGATGCTGCCGATGCAAGTCTTCAATCTAATATTGATACTTTAGAAGGAACGGTAACTGCTAATGAAGTAGCTAATGATGCTGCTGATGTAACGCTTCAATCTAATATTAATGCGTTAACGGGAACTGTCACTGCTAATGAAGTAGCGAACGATGCTGCTGATGCAACACTTCAATCTAATATTGATACTTTAGAAGGAACGGTAACATCTAACGAAACAGCGAGTAATGCTTCAGATGCAACGCTTCAATCTAATATTGATACTTTAGAAGGAACGGTAACTGCTAACGAAGTAGCTAATGATGCTGCTGATGTAACACTTCAGTCTAATATTAATACGTTAACGGGAACTGTAACTGCAAACGAAGTAGCGAACGATGCTGCTGATGCAACACTTCAATCCAATATTGATACTTTAGAAGGAACCGTAACTGCAAATGAAGTAGCGAATGATGCTGCCGATGTAACACTTCAATCTAATATTAATACCTTAGAAGGAACTGTAACAGCAAATGAAGTAGCTAATGATGCTGCTGATGTAACGCTTCAATCTAATATTGATACTTTAGAAGGAACAGTAACAACGAACGAAACAGCAAGTAATGCTTCAGATGCAAGTCTTCAATCTAATATTGATACTTTAGAAGGAACTGTAACAGCAAACGAAGTAGCTAATGATGCTGCCGATGTAACACTTCAGTCTAATATTAATACATTAACGGGAACTGTAACTGCAAACGAAGTAGCAAACGATGCTGCTGATGCAACACTTCAATCTAATATTGATACTTTAGAAGGATCCGTAACTGCTAATGAAGTTGCTAATGATGCTGCTGACGTAACGCTTCAATCTAATGTTAATACTTTAGAAGGAACTGTAACGGCTAACGAAGTAGCGAATGATGCTGCTGATGTAACGCTTCAATCTAATATAAATACTTTAGAAGGAACTGTAACTGCAAACGAAGTAGCGAATGATGCTGCCGATGCAACACTTCAATCTAATATTGATACTTTAGAAGGAACTGTAACAGCAAACGAAGTAGCGAACGATGCTGCCGATGTAACACTTCAATCTAATATTAATACGTTAACAGGAACCGTAACTGCAAACGAAGTAGCGAACGATGCTGCTGATGTAACGCTTCAATCTAATATAGACACTTTAGAAGGTACTGTAACAGCTAATGAATTAGCGAACGATGCTACAGATGCTGATTTAAATACGAGAGTAGCAACAATTGAAGGTATGAATGGAGCTGTAACGCTTAGCAACTTAGGAGTTTCTACGTTATCTCCGAATGCTATTGTTGGTGGACAAAATGGAACGGTATTAGACGGTTCTATTGATGAGTGGGATTTAGCAGCGTCTTCTGTTGGACAACAACAGTTACAAACAAATTCTATTACGTCGGCTAAAATCTTAGACGGTCAGATCTCAACTGCTAAACTGGCAACGGACGCCGTGGATACCGATAAACTTGCTGCAGATTCAGTTACGACTATTAAGATTTTAAATGCAAATGTTACTGAAGCAAAATTAGCTTTTGATACAGCGACTCAAGTTGAGTTAAATACAACGAATGGGCTTGTTGCAGCAAACACAGCTAAAGTAGGAATTACAGCAGGTCAAGCATCTGCAATTACTGCGAACACAGCTAAAGTAGGTTATACTGAAGCTGCGGTAACGGCTAATGTAAGTGTTGCAGCTAATACAGCTAAAGTAGGAATTACAGGAGCTCAGGCAACTGCAATTGGAGATAATACTGCTAAGGTTGGTTATACAGAAGCATTAGTTTCTGCTAATACAGATGTTGCAGCGAATACTGCTAAGGTTGGTTATACAGAAGCATTAGTTTCTGCTAATACAGATGTTACAGCGAATACAGCTAAGGTAGGATATACCGAAGTTTTAGTGTCTGCTAATACAACTGTTACGGCTAATACAGCTAAAGTAACCAATGCAACACATACGGGTGATGTAACTGGTGCTACCGTGTTAACCATCGCTGCTGATGCAGTAACTAATGCTAAAATTGCTGATGGAGCAGTAACTTCTGCTAAAATTGTAAGTATTACTGAAAGCCAAATAAGTGATCTTAGTGCTCATACTCTTGTAAGAGAAGTTGCTGATGAGCCTACAGGTTTTGCCAATGCTACAACAGGGTTTACTTTATCACAGACTCCTTCTGTAAATAGCAAAGTAAAAATGTACATCAATGGGATTAGAATTAGTAATTCAGCTTATTCTGTTACAGGAACAGCTTTAACCTATAACCCTGCTAGTAATGGCAGTTATGTTATTCAATCCTCTGATAGAATTCAGTTTGATTTTTATTACTAAACAAGGAAATAATTTATAGGCTATCAATTAATTTGTAAAAACGGGCCTGACTAAACTTAAGTTGGGCCTGTTTTTTTTAATAATTCAATTTTAATATGAAAAAAAATATAAATTTATTACTAGTATTATTTTTTCTAATCAGTAGCTACGCTTCTGCGCTTACCGTTATTGATGTTACCAATACAGATGATAGTGGAACAGGATCATTACGGGCAGCAATCATACAGGCTAATACAGGTCCAGTGGATACTTATGACATCCAATTTAATGCTGTTTTAGACGGGCAAACCCTAACCTTACTCTCTAATTTACCAAACATAATGGTAGATATGACCATTACTGGGCTTGCTGGTGGTGGGATCACTATTTCAGGGGCTGGCTCATTTACCATGTTTACTGTTGCAGCTAGTAAAACCTTAACGGTATCGGGATTAACGCTGACGAATAATACTACCGGTAATGGAAATGTTTTTTATGGTAATGCTGCCAATTTAGTGGCTTCAGATATGGTTGTAACTGGGATTACAAATAATTATGCCTTTTATTCTCAGAATAGTGGGTCATCTATTAATTTTACTAATTCGACCTTTACAAGTAATAGTGCTTATGTATTTGGAAGTGATCATGGCCAAACGCCTAGTACAACTTCAAATATCGAGACAGACTATACCAATAGAATTACGGTAACGGGTTCTACCTTTTCTTCAAATACAGGTAAAATATTCAGAACAGAGCGCTTCGTGAAAATTGACGCTTGTAATTTTATCAATAATACCAACGTGATTGCAGAATTTAGAGGGCTAAACAGGTACCAAGTTTTAAATTCGACCTTTACTAATAATAGCTATGCTGGCAGTATGTTTTCTTTTACTTCTAACGCACCAGGTGAACCCTACCTTTCTGGTTTAGGTGCAAATAATCATCTGTTTGATGGCAATACTTTTACAGGAAATTCTGGGACAATTGTTAATCCTGGTAATAGTGGTTGGGAAGCAAAAACAACTATTTCTAATAATATTTTTAGTAACAATAATGCTAAATGGTCGGGTAGCCCGGCAGTAATAACAGGAAATACCTATGATGATTTAATTGCATCGGTGAGTCATGATGTTGATACGAATAGAATGGTTGTTATTATGAATACAGCTGTTTTTAATACCAATGGGGGATCAGGAGCTTTAGAAGCGAATGATTTCGAATTTTCTTTAAGTGGAGGTACGGCTACCTTAGGTTCTACCGTGCCAACAAGTATTTCAAATAGTGGGAATACCTATTATTTAGGACTGAATATTTCAGGGACTATTAATGGTGCCGAATTACTTTCAGTAGATCCTATAATCGACTCAATTTATGATGCGTCAGCGAATAAAGCTGGTGCTTTGCAAGCAAATGGGTCTAGTAATTTAGTAGTGCCAGTTACATTGGTTACTAAGTATGGTGAGATTGCTACCAGCAACGCTAATACTGTAAATGCCAATGGAGCTCTAGGTACTGGAGGCGGTGTTGATGAAAATGGAAAAACCACGGTGATTATTGAAGATTAGTTCCTTGAATTGAAATAGAGAATTATTCCGAATTAAAATAAAATAACTCATCACAGACATCTGTGATGAGTTATTTTATTCTTAAGAGTATAGGGTTTAGGGGTGTCAACTCTATATGAATGATCTACAATTGACACCTATAAAATTAACATATGATTAGAACCGCCTGAGCGATAGCAGCGGCATCCTCTATTTGGCGCTTTGCGCTGAGCAGAGATAGAGCCGATAGCGCGGTTTTTATGTTAATAAAAACTGGCAAAAAAAAAGTACAGCGTAAATATGCTGGACTTTGATTTTATTATGTAGGACTGCATCAGTCATCCTTCGACAGGCTCAGGATGACATGTTTTTGAATCTCACTGGTTCCTTCATAGATCTGAGAGATCTTGGCATTAGGCATTAAACGCTCCACGAGATATTCTTGTACGAAACCATTATAGATGGCGTCGTTTTTATTTTATTAAAAAGACTTATAAATACTTTTCAATTGTAGTACCTTCAAACGCGATATTGAATACGGGGTAATGGATATAAATAAAGAACTAGATTTAGCTTGGAATTTTGTTAATAATACAGACAGAAATGTGTTTTTAACAGGTAAAGCGGGTACAGGTAAAACCACGTTTTTACATAAGTTGAAGATGAAGTCCTTAAAACGCATGGTAGTCGTAGCACCTACAGGAGTTGCTGCTATTAATGCAAAGGGTGTTACCATACATTCCTTTTTTCAGATGCCTTTTGGTCCTATTTTACCTAATGAAGACTTGGGTAATGGGTCTGGTTTTAATAGAAAATTCAACAAGACCAAAATTAATATTATAAAGTCGCTAGATTTAGTAGTGATAGATGAAATTAGTATGGTTCGTGCCGATTTATTGGATGGAATCGATAAAACATTACGTCGCTTTAGAACTAAAAATAAAGTTTTTGGTGGTGTTCAGCTATTAATGATTGGCGATTTGCAACAATTATCGCCTGTGGTTAAAGAAAATGAATGGCAGTTATTAATGCCGTTTTATAAAAACGCGTTCTTTTTTAGTAGTTTGGCGTATCAAGAATGTCATGCGGTTACTGTGGAGTTGAAACACATTTACAGACAAGATAATCCTAAGTTTATTGATATTCTTAATGAAATTAGAACAAATACATTGACGTCATCTTCTGCCGATGAATTAAATAAGAGATACCATCCAGATTTCGTTTCAAAAGAAGATGAAGGTTATATTTCGTTAACAACACATAATAATAAAGCAGAGCAGACGAATAAAGCGGAACTCGATAAACTTAAAGGAAAATCACGTACATATAAAGCTAAAACTGAAGGAAAATTTCCTGAATTTTCTTACCCCAATAAAGAAGAACTTGCTTTAAAAGTTGGAGCTCAAGTCATGTTTATTAAGAATGATAGTGCTGTTGAAAAACGTTATTTTAATGGAAAGATTGGGAAAGTTATTTTATTAGACAAAGATGAAGTGGTTGTTAAATGTCCGGATGATGATTTTAATATCATTACCACTCCAGAGGTATGGGAGAACATAAACTATACAGTTGATGCAGAAACAAAAGCCATCACTGAAAACAAAATTGGATCGTATACACAAATGCCTTTGCGATTGGCTTGGTCAATTACAATCCATAAAAGTCAAGGCTTAACGTTTGAAAAGGCAATTATTGATGCGCAAGGCGCTTTTGCGCATGGGCAAACTTATGTGGCCTTAAGTCGCTGTAAAAGTTTAGAGGGTTTAGTATTGAAGAGTAAAATTAATTCGAGTCAAATCATAAGCGATAGCAATGTGATATCGTTTAATAAAATGGCTGAGAAAAATCAACCAGATGAATCTGTTTTACAAGAGTCAAAGTCCGAGTTTCAATTGAATTTAATTTCAGAAGTATTTGATTTTTATAAGTTTTTATATCCAATAAATCGTGTATTAGATATCTACTATAAGAATAAAGGACGTATCGAAGGGAACCTTGAAGCGCCTTTAAATATGATGAAAGAGGGTGTTGCCAATTTACTTAAAGTGGCGAATGCTTTTAAAGCGCAATTAAGAGCACTTGCTGAAATCACAATAACACCAGAATCTAATACCGAGATTCAAGCGCGTTTTATAAAGGCTATAAATTATTACGGTGTACAAAATAAAACTAAAATTGTGGATCCTTTTAAAACCTTTGGTTTTACAACAGATAATAAGACGATCGAAAAAGATTTAAATAAACAACTCGATAGTATTGAAGAATTAATAGCAACCAAACAGCTCTATTTTTCAAAATTGTCTAATGGTTTTAAGGTCACTACATTTTTAGAATCGCGAGCAAAATCGGTATTTCTGGCTAAGGAAAAACCTAAGAAACCGCGAAAGTTAGTTATTGATGGTACAACTAATGTTGAGTTATTTGAGTTACTTCGTGAATTAAGAAACGCCATTGCTAGCGATAAAGATTTAGTACACTATCAAGTATTCACGCAGAAAGCATTGTATGAAATGTGTGAAACATTTCCAACCAATAAGGATGAGCTTTTAAAAGTGAATGGTTTTGGTAAAGTGCGTGTTGAAAAATATGGAACTGATATTTTAAAAGTAATTCGTGAGTATTGCGATGAAAATGATATAGAAACGTCTAAAGAGGCTGAGATTTTTGAAGTTCAAAAACCAAAACGACAAAAAGGAGATACTAAAAGAATGTCTCTCGAATTGTTTAAATCTGGAAAACCGATAGATCAAATAGCTCTAGAAAGAGAATTAAATGTGAATACCATACTTGGACATTTAGCCAGTTTTATAGCTTCAGGAGACGTTAAGATTACAGACTTGATTTCTGAAAAACACTATAATGAATTGATAGCAATTATCCCAAAACAAAAATTCGAGAATCTTTCAGATTTAAAAAGTCAAATAGACGACAAGTATACTTTTGGTGAGTTACGATTGGTTTTGGAGGATTTATTAAATAAATAAAAAAGGCTTCAAAACTAAATTCTGAAGCCCATTAATATATTTTAATTACTTAAAGTTTATCCTTTAATCACGCCTCTTGAAATAACGATCTTTTGAATTTCAGAAGTGCCTTCGTAAATTTGAGTGATTTTAGCATCGCGCATTAATCGCTCCACATGATACTCTTTTACAAAACCATTACCACCATGTATTTGAACCGCTTCAACCGTATGCGTCATAGCAACTTGAGAAGCATATAATTTGGCCATAGCACTAGACATGTCGTAATTGTTACCTTGATCTTTATCCCAGGCAGCTTTCATCACTAAATGACGAGCCGCAGTTATTTCAGTAACCATATCAGCCAATTTAAAAGCGATAGCTTGATGGTTGCATATTTCAGTTCCAAAAGCTTTACGCTCTTTTGAATATTTTAAAGCTAATTCATAAGCTCCTGATGCAATACCTAAAGCTTGTGATGCTATTCCTATACGTCCACCAGATAAGGTTTTCATGGCGAATTTAAATCCGAAACCATCTTCACCTATGCGATTCTCTTTTGGAACTTTAACATCATTAAATTGTAAGGTATGCGTGTCACTGCCTCGAATTCCAAGTTTATCTTCTTTAGGGCCAATATCAAATCCTGGCATCCCTTTTTCAATAATAAATGCATTGATGCCCTTATGACCTTTATCACGATCGGTTTGTGCAATTACTAAATAGACATCAGAACGTCCACCGTTAGTTATCCAATTTTTCGTGCCATTAAGAATATAATGATCTCCATTATCAATGGCCGTAGTTTTTTGAGACGTGGCGTCACTTCCAGCTTCTGGTTCACTCAAACAAAAGGCACCCATATATTCGCCAGTAGCTAATTTTGTAAGGTATTTTTGTTTTTGATCTTCAGACCCATAAGCTTCTATCCCATAGCATACCAATGAATTATTTACGGATACCATTACTGAAGCAGACGCATCAATTTTTGATAATTCTTCCATAATAAGTACGTATGAAATAGCATCCATACCGCTTCCGCCATATTTTGGATTTACCATTATTCCCATAAATCCTAAATCAGCCATTTTCTTAACTAATTCATCAGGAAACGTTTGTGCGTTATCGCGTTCTATAACACCTGGTAGTAATTCTGTTTGTGCAAAATCTCGAGCCGCATCGCGAATCATAATATGTTCTTCTGAAAGACTAAAATCCATAATTTGATTAATTGTTGAATTGATAAAAATTGAGGTCAAAGATAGCTCTTTATTGGCATTTTTTCAATACGAATTCTTATTTTTACATTATATGATGAAAACTGAATATAATGTAATTGGGGTCATGTCTGGCACATCACTAGACGGTGTTGATTTAGTCTATGTTACTTTTAATTCTGATACAGAATGGGAATTTGATATTCATTTTACTGAAACTGTAACTTATACAGATAGCTGGTTAAATAGTCTTAAAGAGTTAACGTCATTTTCCCTAGAAAGGATTCAACAAATAGATATAGACTACACGAATTACCTTGCCGAAATTATTTGGAAATTTATAGTCACAAATAATATAAAAAAGATAGATGCAATTTGTTCTCATGGCCATACGGCTTTACATCAACCTGAAAATGATATAACCTATCAAATTGGAAATCTGCCGCAAATTGCTAAGCTATTGAAACTTCCTGTGGTCTGTGATTTTAGGGTTCAAGATGTTGAGTTTGGTGGACAAGGAGCACCTTTAGTTCCTATAGGAGATCAGTTGTTATTTGCGAAATTTGATTCGTGTCTTAATCTTGGTGGTTTTGCCAATATTTCATTTGAACACAATGGGATTAGATTAGCTTTTGATATTTGTCCGGTAAATATTGTATTAAATTATTATATGAGGCAGATTGGACTGTCTTATGATCATAACGGAGATCTAGGTGCTACGGGTCAGATTAATAAAGATTTGTTAAAAAAATTGAATGACTTAAGTTTCTATTCTAAAGAACCTCCTAAATCTCTGGGTTTAGAATGGGTAATCAATGTAGTATTGCCTTTGATAGATGATTATAGGTTGTCCATAAAAGATGTTTTAAGAACTTTTATTGAGCATACTGCTATTCAAATTTCTAAAATTTTAAATATAATACCATTGTCATCAGTTCTAATTACTGGAGGGGGAGTTTATAATTCGTTTTTAATACAACGAATACAATCAAGAACAAATGGGGTAGTGGTTATTCCTTCTAATGAAATTATTGAATATAAGGAAGCGTTAATTTTTGGCCTTTTAGGAGTATTAAAACTACGAAATGAAATTAACTGTTTGAGCAGTGTGACAGGCGCGGTTAAAGATCATAGTTCCGGTAAAATTTATCTCCCCTAAAATTATAATTATTTTAATATAATGCGCTATTAGTTTTTTATATTTGCTTGTCTTATAAAACTAACTAAATTAATGAAAGAATTACTTGCTAAATACGAAAACAAAACCCCTGAAATTGTATTCAATTGGAAAGACCCTGAAACAGAAGCTGAAGGCTGGACAGTTATAAATTCACTACGAGGTGGAGCAGCTGGTGGTGGCACAAGAATGCGTAAAGGGCTTGATATGAATGAAGTACTTTCGTTAGCTAAAACGATGGAGGTTAAATTTACCGTTTCTGGTCCTGCCATTGGTGGTGCGAAATCAGGAATAAATTTTGATCCGAATGATCCAAGAAAGAAAGGCGTACTAGAACGATGGTATAAGGCTGTTTCACCATTATTAAAAAGTTATTATGGGACAGGTGGTGATTTAAATGTTGATGAAATCCATGAAGTGATTCCAATTACTGAAGAAAGTGGTGTGTGGCATCCTCAAGAAGGTGTTTTTGAAGGTCACTTTAAACCTACAATTGCTGACAAAATAAATCGAATTGGGCAGTTAAGGCATGGTGTTATTAAGGTTATTGAAAATCCTAAATATTCGCCGAGCATTTCTCGAAAGTATACAGTTGCAGATATGATAACTGGTTATGGTGTAGCAGAAGCTGTTAAACAATATTATAATATTTATGGTGGATCTGTTGAAGGCAAACGTGCGGTTGTTCAAGGGTTTGGAAATGTAGGAGCTGCAGCTGCTTTTTATTTAGCACAAATGGGGGCTAAAATTGTTGGTATAATTGATATTGCAGGTGGACTTATAAATGAAGATGGGTTTACTTTTGAAGAGATTACAGATTTATTTCTTGCTAAAACAGGAAATACATTAGAAAGCGATCATATGATTCCTTTCGATGAGATAAATGAAAAAATATGGTTGCTCCAAGCTGAAATATTTGCGCCTTGTGCGGCTTCAAGGTTGGTTACAATACATCAAGTGGATGATATGATAGACTCAGGTTTGGAGGTTATTTCTTGTGGTGCCAATGTCCCATTTGCGGATAAAGCAATATTTTTTGGGCCAATAATGGAGCATACTGATTATCGAGTGAGTTTGATACCAGATTTTATTTCTAACTGTGGAATGGCGCGCGTATTTGCATACTTTATGGAGCGTAAAGTACAAATGACAGATGATGCTATTTTTGAAGACACTTCAAAGATAATAGGAGAAGCAATTCAAAATATTTATGACCGAGATTCGTCCAAAAACAATATTAGTAAAACTGCTTTTGAAATAGCTTTAAAACAACTTATATAATCTTCACATTTTATGGAAATAGTAATCATTTTAGTGTTTGTTTTTGGCTACCTAGCAATCACTTTAGAACATAGTATAAAAATTGATAAGTTGATACCAGCATTAGTTATGATGGCTATTAGTTGGGCTTTAATTTCTTTGGGAATTGATTCTTTTCCAAATTGGTTTGACTCTGCTAATCACGGATTAGTTGAAGGTTTTTCCAGTATTGACCATGAAGGCAAGATGCATCTCATGGAAGAAACGCTATTACACCATTTAGGTAAAACAGCCGAAATTTTGGTGTTTCTACTTGGTGCTATGACCATTGTAGAAATCATTGATTATTTTGATGGATTCGCTACTATTAAAGGCTTTATTAGAACAAAGAAGAAAAGTAAAATATTATGGATCTTTTCAATTTTGGCATTTATATTGTCAGCAATAATTGATAACCTAACAGCAACAATTGTTTTGATTTCAATTTTGCAAAAAATTGTTAAAGACCGAGACGTACGTATATGGTATGCTGGATTAATTATTATTGCAGCGAATGCAGGAGGTGCTTTTTCACCAATAGGGGATGTGACTACAACCATGTTATGGATAGGAGATAAAGTGTCTACAGGACATTTATTTATATATTTATTTTTACCTTCTGTAGTCTGTATGGTGGTACCTTCATTTATTGCGTCATTCTTACCTGCTTTTAAAGGGGACTTGGATATTGAGGATAATGTAGAGGACAAACCTAAAAGTAAATTTGGTTCAACAATGTTATATTTAGGTTTAGGTGCTATCGTTTTTGTGCCAATCTTTAAAGTAATTACGCATTTACCACCTTACGTTGGCATGATGTTGTCTCTAGGAATTGTAGCTATTTTTGCAGAAGTATACAGTAATTATAAATTTAGTATTTCTAGTCATGATTCTGAAGAAAGTGATGCACATGCACATCATAGCCCTGTACACCATTCTCTTTCAAAAATTGAATTACCTAGCATCCTTTTCTTTCTAGGAATTTTGATGGCTGTTGCAGCTCTTGAATCTCTAGGGACTCTATTTGGATTTGCAAATTCACTACAAGATACCATGCCAATGCTCGGTACCGAAATTGAGCCAGGAGGGGTTTCTGATTTGGTAGTTATATTGCTAGGAGTTGGTTCTGCAGTAATTGACAATGTTCCGTTAGTTGCAGCTAGTTTAGGGATGTTTTCAGAACCATTAGATAATCAACTATGGCATTTTATTGCCTATTCAGCTGGAACTGGAGGTAGTATGTTAATTATTGGTTCTGCTGCTGGAGTTGTGGCTATGGGAATGGAGAAAATTGACTTCTTTTGGTATCTTAAAAAAATATCTTGGTTGGCTTTAATAGGATTTCTAGCAGGAGCACTAGTGTTTTTGTTTACGAGAACTATATTCTAGGAGATATACTTTAGAATCAAAATAGACGTTATTACAATAATTATATAATTTTCAAATCATATACATATGATATTACAAAGTAATATTCAAGATGGAGCAGAATTACTTCCCAGCGAAGAATCGGTCGAAAAAACGCTCTCAATTATTGAATTGGTTAGTAGTGGAGGGACGGCTGGTGTTATAATCGTTGGATTGCTGTTTGTGTTAATGGTGGTTGCCATTTATATTTATTTTGAACGTCTGTTCGCTATAAAAGCAGCTTCAAAAATTGATTCAAATTTTATGAATCAAATTAAGGATCATGTTTCCAATGGTAAAATTGATTCCGCTCAAATGTTGTGTGCTCAAGTCAATTCTCCAGTTTCAAGATTAATTGATAAAGGTATTACACGTATTGGAAAACCATTAGAAGATATTAATACTGCAATTGAGAACGCTGGACGATTAGAGGTATATGGTTTAGAGAAAAATGTAAGTGTGTTAGCAACAATTTCTGGTGTCGCTCCTATGATAGGATTTCTTGGTACAGTAATTGGAATGATATTATCAATATTTGAAATTGCTAATTCGGGTGGACAAATAGATATTAAGTTATTGGCTGATGGTTTATATACAGCAATGACTACAACAGTAGGAGGACTTATAGTTGGGATTGTAGCGTATATGGCATACAATCATTTGGTGGTTAAAACAGATAAGGTAGTCTATCAAATGGAAGCCAATTCATTAGAGTTTTTAGATCACTTAAACGAACCAATTTAATGAAAATTAGAGGTAGAAATAAAGTAACACCAGATTTCAATATGTCTTCAATGACGGATATTGTATTTCTGTTGCTCATATTTTTTATGTTGGCTTCTACGTTAGTTTCCACAAATGCCATTGATATATTGTTGCCAAAGGCAAGTGGAAAAACTGAAAACAAAAAGTCTGTAGCGGTCAGTATAAAAAAGGATTTGACCTATTATATAGATCAAAAACGTGTTGGTGAAAGTGTTTTGGAAGTGGAACTTAAAAATGTGTTAGCCAATGAAAACGAACCAACAATTGTGTTAAGAGCCGAAAAGTCGGTTGCGGTAGAACATGTTGTTAAAGTAATGGATATTGCTAATAGAAATAAGTTTAAAGTCATCTTAGCAGTGAAACCAAACGATTAATAAACGCAATGAAATATTTTGAAACCATACACGAACGTAACTCTGCTAGAATTACTGCGTTAATCGTAATAATTTTGGTGTTACTCATATTTGTGATGGGACCTAAATATATAGATCCTCCTTTAGAATACGGCGTGGCTGTTAATTTTGGAACAACGGATTTTGGTAGTGGTACAATTCAACCAACGCAACCTATAAAAGCAGATCCAGTAAAAAACACTGAGGATTCAAAACCTGAGGAGGTCGAGCAAGTATCCGAAACAACCGATAGTAAGGCCGAAGATGTGTTGACGAATGAGTCCGCGGAAACCATAGCGATTAGAAAACAAAAGGAAGCTGAGGCTAAAGCTGAGGCAGAAGCAGAACGTATAGAAAGAGAACGCATCGAAGCGGAAGAGAAGAAGCGTCAAGAAGAAGCGGAAAAAAAGAAGGCACTCGATGACCTCATTGGTGGTGTTAGTAATTCTGAAGGTCCACCATCTGATGGAGAAGGACCAGATAGTGAATCAGGTGATAAGGGTGATTTAGATGGGAATCCTTATGGACCTTACCAAGGACGACCAGGAACTGGAAATGGAGGTGCTGGTTATGGATTGAATGGTAGAGGCAAACCCAGTTTTACGATGCATGAAGGTTGTGAAAATGAATATGGTTTAATTGTCGTAGATATTGTTGTAGATCGAAGTGGTCAGGTGGTTGATGCAACTCCTGGTGCTAAAGGGAGTAATAATGCGACATCTTGCTTAAATGCAGTTGCCAAAAAAATAGCATTATCTTATAAATGGCCTGCAGATACTAAGGCGCCGTCAAGACAATATGGTAAAGTAAGTATAAACTTCACACCTTCAAATTAAAAAATGAATTATCAGGATACTGTCAACTGGATGTTTCAGCAGTTACCAATGTATCAAAATCAAGGTGTATCTGCTTATAAAAAGGATTTAAGCAATACGGTGTTGCTTTCGAAATATTTAAATCATCCAGAAAACAATTTTCGGTGCATACATGTTGCTGGAACGAACGGCAAAGGCTCTACAAGTCATATGTTGGCTTCAATTCTTCAAGAGGCGGGTTATAAAGTAGGCTTATATACGTCTCCACACTTAAAAGATTATCGAGAACGCATAAAAATTAATGGGAAGGAAGTTGATCAGTCGTTTGTTGTTAATTTCATTGAAAAGCACAAACCCTTTTTTGAGTCAAATTCCCTTTCTTTTTTTGAAATGACTGTCGGATTAGCATTCGATTATTTCTCAAAAGAAAAAGTAGATATTGCTATTGTTGAAGTTGGACTAGGAGGTCGATTAGATTCAACAAATATAATTACTCCTGAAGTTTCTGTTATTACAAATATAGGATTAGATCATACTCAGTTTTTAGGAACTACTATCGAAGCCATTGCAATTGAAAAAGGAGGAATTATTAAGCCTGGTATATCAGTTGTAATTGGAGAGACGCAACCAGAAACAAAAGTTGTATTTGAAACTATTTCTAAACGAATGAATGCCACAATGTACTTTGCGGATCAAATAATTCAAAAAAAATATAAAAGTGATTTGATCGGATCCTATCAGCAAATTAATATAAAGACGGCAGTTCAAACAATTAAGGTTTTGGATCCCCAAAGATTTGAAGTAAAAGAACGACACATTGAATCGGGATTACAAAATGTAGTAAATAATACAGGTCTTAAAGGGAGATGGCAAGTGCTTCATGAAAACCCTAAGATTATATGTGATACAGCTCATAACAAAGAGGGGCTTAAACATGTAGTAACACAATTGTTCAGTGAGAAACATGAAAATTTACACGTTGTTTTTGGAGTAGTAAATGATAAAAATTTAGCATCAATTATTCCTTTGTTGCCTAGGAATGCGAAGTATTACTTTTGCAAACCAAATATTGAAAGAGGATTAAATGCAAATGCTTTAAAAGAGAAATTTGAATTATTTGGCCTCCATGGAGAAGCATTCGAGAGTGTAAATGATGCCTTAGATAACGCTAAGGATAATGCACTTTCTAACGATTTAATATATATTGGAGGTAGTACATTTGTCGTTGCTGAAATAATTTAGTTTTTTTTTCAAAAAACCTTTTGCCAATTAAAAATCTAGACTATATTTGCAGTCCGATAATTAGGGCAATTAGCTCAGTTGGTTCAGAGCACTTGGTTTACACCCAAGGGGTCAGGGGTTCGAATCCCTTATTGCCCACAAAAAGTTCATACATTTGTATGAGCTTTTTTAGTTTAATGGGGTCATTAACTCAGTTGGTTCAGAGTGTTACCTTGACAGGGTAGAAGTCACTGGTTCGAATCCAGTATGACCCACGAATAAGCAATAAACCTAAGTTTTACACTTAGGTTTTTGTTTTAAGAGCAATGAAATTTATTGCGGTTTGCAATTGAGACAAAAAACTAAACAGGTGCATGGCACATTAAAGGTTTATTGTTTTCAGATCGTGCGATATCTGGATCAATCTCATTAATCCAGAATGACCCACATCAATTAGAATCCTGATAATGTTATTATTAGGATTTTTAGTTTCATCAAAAGAGGAGTCTTACTTCTTATTTTGAGAAAATAAAATGGATAACTGTGAAAACAGCTTGGATTCTATTTCAGATCGGACGATATCTAGATTAATTAAATGAGTCCCGGATAACCCACAAGTAAACCCAGAATTAAATAGTTTTATTTTATAAAATTTAATGTGCGTTCTAGAGCCATACCTCGAGAACCTTTTATGAGAATCGTGTGGTTTTTTATCGGATGCTTTAAAAGCTGTTCTTTTAAAGCATCAAAAGAAGAACAACGAACTCCATTCGAGTTTGTTTTGGCAAAATGCTCGCCTACCAAATAAACAGTTTGAAGATTGATGCTATTTGCAAAATCGGCAATGAATTGATGTTCTTTTTTAGAGTCTGTTCCTAATTCGAACATATCACCTAAAATTGCAATCTTATTAGAGCTATCTAAATCTTTCAAATTGTTTAGAGCAGCTTTCATACTTGTTGGATTGGCATTATAAGCGTCAAGAATTATGGTGTTAGTGCCCTTGTTTATTATTTGTGATCTGTTATTACTTGGAATATAATTTTCAATTGCCTTTTTAATATTTAAATCACTGACATTGAAGTAGGAGCCAACGGCGATTGCAATAGCAATGTTATTAAAATTATATGAGCCTGTGAGTTGGCTGTTAATTGAAATATTGTTAAACCTAACAGATACATTAGGTTGTGCTCCTAAAAATTCGACTCGAGTATTTGCTTCAACACTAGAACCAAATGAGTAAGTTGATTCATAGCTGTCAAGTTGTTCAACTTGTATAGAATCATCAGAATTAACGAAAATTAATTTGTCATGCCGTTTTAAATGATCATAAAGTTCGGATTTTGCATTAATAACACCTTCAATACTTCCAAAGCCTTCTAAATGGGCTTTACCAAAATTGGTTATCAATCCATAATGAGGCAAGGCAATAGTTGATAAAAATGCAATTTCTCCTGGATGATTGGCTCCCATTTCAACAATACCTATCTCTGTATTGGCGTCCATTTGTAAAAGCGTTAAAGGAACACCAATATGGTTGTTAAGATTACCTAAAGTTGCACTTGTAGTAAAAGAGGTAGACAAAACCGAATTTATAAGCTCTTTGGTGGTGGTTTTTCCGTTACTCCCAGTTAATGCAATAATTGGAATATTCAATTGTGTTCTATGGTAAGTGGCTAAATTTTGAAGTGTTTCTAAAACATTATCAACCAATATGGTTTTGTTGTCAATGCTGTATTTCTTTTCATCAATAACACAATATTTTGCGCCTTCTTCGAGAGCTTTTGAAGCAAATGTATTACCGTTAAAATTCTCGCCTTTCAGAGCAAAAAACAATGAATTGGTTTCAATAGCCCTTGTGTCAGTCGATACAAGCTTACATTCTAAGAATAGTTGATATATATCTTTAATAGTCATTAAATAAATGTAAATAAAAAAGTCCTAACCACTAAAGGCTAGGACTTTTTTTATGTCTTAAAACTATAATTTAATTTCTCTTTTTATTTCCTCCTTGAGATTTAGAGCCAACTCTAGACATTGCACATCTAAATCCAATGTAGTCTGTTGCCATATCTTGTGGGAAATATCTTCTTTGAGCCGGGTCAATCCAGAATGCTCTGTCTTTCCATGATCCTCCTTTGTAAACTCTTACTTCATCATTAATTAAAGAGGTTCTTTCATTCGAAGTATCATATTCTTTAATTACTAAACCTGTAGAATCGTTTTCAATGTTGTGTTTAGGGGAATTGTACATTTTACCAGTAGTAGAGGCTTTTCCAGAACCATCTTCGTCAAAGTTGTTGCTATATTGTCTTGAAGAACGTTTATCTCCATCTCTATAGTTTCTATTGTCACTAATATCGAAGTTAGTTCTTAAATACGTTTCATTTTCATCAACTGGAATTTTCAAAACTTCTCCAGGTAAATTCCTAGCAATAATCTTACCGTTAGATAAAGTGTCATATACAATTTCGTCTGTTGTAACAATTTTTACTGTACCATCTTCATTAATTGCATTCTTAGTATATACATTACCACGATAGTAGTTGAAATCATTAAACTCATCATCAACAATAGGTCTGTAAACATCAGCAACCCATTCCGCTACATTGCCAGCCATATCGTATAAACCATAATCATTTGGTTCATAAGACATCACTTGAGCAGTAATATCTGCGCCATCATCTGACCATCCAGCAATTCCACCGTAATCACCTTTACTTTGCTTAAAGTTAGCCATTTGATCACCTCTAGTTTTTCTTTTACCAGATCTTGTGTATTGACCGTCCCAAGGATATTTTTTACGCCCTCTGTAAACATTATAACTTCTTAAGTCACTCATTCCAAGAGCAGCATATTCCCATTCTACTTCAGATGGGAGACGGTATTTTAATTGAATAGCTCCAGTTTCTCTTGATGCATATACATTTATTTCGTTACCATCAATATCTGTTTGAGCTTTGCGTTTTCCTCCTGTTAATACTTCTTCATTTCCACCAAAAGATTGAGAAGGTGCATTAATATAAGTATCGATATTAAAATTACTATCAGCAGAAGCATCTGTAAGATGAGAGTCGCGTTTTAAATAACCTTCTTGTTGTAAGCCCATTTCAGCTACACGGTCAGATCTCCAATTGGCAAATTCAACCGCTTGAATCCAACTAACACCAACAACTGGGTATTCTGCATAACCTGGATGACGTAAATAGTTTTCTGTCATCATTTCGGCATAACCTAAACGATTTCTCCAAACTAAAGTATCAGGCAGTGCCCCTTCATAAATTAATTTAAAATTTGGGTCTTCTGGTGGATAAATTCTCTTTATCCAGTCCAAATACTCCAAATACATCATATTGGTTACCTCAGTTTCATCCATATAAAAGGATTGAACATGCTGTTGATTTGGGGAATTATTCCAATCATGCATGACATCATCTTGTACTTTTCCCATTGTAAAAGTACCACCTTCAATAAATACTAAACCAGGCGCCGTTTCTTGTTCTTTAAACTGGGTATTGTATTGGAAACCACCTTGTTTGTCATTAATATTCCATCCAGTTGCTCTAGAATTGTTCTTCGAAGACGAAGATCTTTTACAACTAAAAAGTGCTAAAGATAGCATTAGGGCTAGCAAAATCCTTAGATTCAAAACATTTTTCATATTCATACTTTTTAAGTAAGCTAATTAAATTTTAGACACGCAATATAGTAATTATAGAGAAAACAACAACGTTTTTCGTAAATAAGATTGAAAAAAATCTGCATTTCATCCTATTTTTTATACATGATAACGGATATTTTTTCGGTTTATCGGTGTATTTTGTTTGTCAATAACGGTTGAAAAAATCATTTATTGTTGTAATTTTGAATAAAAAAAATAGCCCTGATAATAAGAAGGGGTTAATGGCGTTAATTGTACTATGAAAAAACAACTATTCATTCTTTTTGTTTTGATATCTTCTTTCGGGTTTTCACAGCAAAAAACTTTTGAAATAATTTGGAATGGAAGCGAAATTCTTGAAACGGACGTTTCGAAAATTGAAGTACCTTCTTTTGACCGGAAACATTTTAATTATAGTCAAGAATCTGGATTAACATATTTTGCACAATGGGATTTAATTAGTCCTATTAATGAAGCGTCTGTTGTGTTGTCAAATATAAGTTATACTCCAATAACTAAATTCGAATTAAAAGATATTGATCCTAATTCTTTACCTAAGTCAGCAAGGGTATTGCTTAGTAATTCTAACGCTAGGGATAAAATGTATGCTGTATTGGAAGTAACTCCAATTATAAACGATAAGGGAATAATTAAAAAAATTACTTCATTTACTGTAAATTATAATAATCAAGCTAATAGAAATATAGCACCGTTTTCAACCGATGCAGTTGTAAATTCAGTTTTAAGTTCTGGAAGCTGGTATCGATTTTACGTTGAAAATACAGGTGTTTTTAGATTAACAAGAAATTTTTTGAATGACTTGGGTGTCAATACAAGTAGTGTTGATCCAAGAAATATTAAAATATACGGTAATGGAGGTGCAATGTTACCCTTAGAGAACTCCGTAGATTACCCAATTGACTTAACGGAAAATGCTGTTAGATTCATAGGAGAGGAAGATGGGATCTTTAATTCAAACGATTATATATTGTTTTATGCCGAAGGCCCCTATGGTTATAATGAAGAAAGCAATACAAATATTAATGCATTTACAGAGAAATCATATTATTATGTAAATATAAGTAATGGAAACGGTAAACGAATCCAAAGTATGTTAGAACCAGATAGTGCTCCTGACCTTATTATTGATACATTTCAAGATTATCAATTTTATGAAGTAGATGAGTTCAATTTAGCTAAACTTGGAAGACGTTGGTTTGGCGATAGATTTAGTATTGAAAATGTAAAAGAATTTGAATTTGAATTTCCAAATTTAGTGGTTACAGAACCGGTAGAATTTAAGATTTATACTGCGGCTATTTCCGATAGTGCAACTTCAATGAAAGTTACAGTAAACGGAAATGTTATTGATGTTAATGGTTCGAATACAGGTGATGATTTTAATTTTCAAATTGTAGATAGTCCTACATTAGCAAGTGGTAAAAGTTATAATGGTGATGTCACATTATCGTCATCAACAGTTACAGTGAATCTAAATTATGATAATAATGGTAATCCATCATCTAGAGCATATTTAGACTATATCTCTTTCGAAGCTACTCGTACTTTGAGTTACGAAGGAGATCAACTATTATTTAAAAATCATGAAGTTACTAATACGCCAGGGGTTGTTCAATATAATTTATCTAATGCGTCTCTAGTAAATGAAATTTGGGATATTACTGATAAATATAATGTGACAGGTCTGTTCAATTCAGAACAGGCTTCCAATTTTAGTTTTAAGGCGGCATCAGGATCATTGAAGTATTATATTACGGTACCATCTTCAGGTTACTATTCACCTTCAAGAGAAAGTAATACCTCAGTGACTAATCAAGATATTAAAGGGACCATCTTTCGAAATTCTCAAGGTGATTTTCAAGATATTGATTATTTAATTATCAGTCCTAATAATTTTGCAGCACAGGCTGAACGTTTAGCTCAAATAAATCGAAATCAATATAATCTTAATGTAAAAGTTATAACTCTAGATGAGATTTATACTGAATTCAGCTCAGGTAATCAGGATATTGGGGCAATTCGTAATTTGGTAAGGTATGTATATACTAATGCAAGTACTCCTGATAGTAGATTGAAATACCTCTGTTTATTTGGTGATGGATCATTTGATTATAAGAATCGAATTGCCAATAACACCAATAATGTACCTACCTGGCATTCTGTTGATAGTTTTAGTTTAACAAGTTCTTTTGTGTCTGATGATTTTTATGGAATGATGGATGATAACGAAGGAGATATGACTACTAATAATAAGCTTGATATTGCTATTGGAAGAATCCTTGCTGAAACGCCTCAACGTGCAAAAGAAATGGTTGATAAAATAGATACTTATTATCAGAGCGATTCTTATGGAAGTTGGCGTAATAATTATGTAGTGATTTCTGATGATGTTGATCGGGTTTGGGAGAAAATATTGCAAGAAACAACAGATGAAATTGGGAACCTAGTAACAGAGAATAAGCCATTTATTAATACCATTAAAATTCATTCTGATTCATTTCAACAAGAAGCATCAGCAAGTGGTGAGCGTTATCCTGATGTGAATAAAGCAATCAAAGATGCAATTGAAGTGGGTGCTTTGGTTGTGAATTATTTCGGTCATGGCGGTGAAGATGGTCTTGCTAGAGAACGTATTTTCGATAAGGTCGACTCTCAAACCATTAGAAATATATGTAAGTTCAATTGCTTTGTTACAGTAACCTGTGAATATACTAAGTTTGATGATCCTACAAGACCAACGGCTGGAGAATATACGTATTGGAATAAGGAAGGTGGTGCCATTAGTTTGATTACTACCACGAGACAGATTTTTGTTAGTGTTGGTGTGTCTCTTAATTTAATTTTAGAAGAGCATTTGTTTGCCTTTGGTTCAAATGAGTACCCATCAATGGGTGAAGCATTGAGGCTAACTAAAAATGATGCCATATTTTCTGGTAACCTTCAAAGAAGGTTAGTGTTTTTTATAGGTGATCCTGCTATGAAATTGGCTTTTCCAAGACCTGATATTCGATTAACTAAAATTAATGATGTGCCAATAGGAGCTGGAACAGATACTCTTGAGGCTTTAGATAGGACAAAACTATCGGGTGAAGTTGTTGATGAATTTGGTAATTTATTATCCAATTATAATGGGATTTTAACAGCAACTGTTTTTGATAAAGAAATAGAGCGACAAACACTCGGTAATAATGGAATCTCAGAGAATGGTCAAATTATTAGGATGGACTTTAAGACTTTGGGTGAGGTTATTTTTAAAGGACAGGCAAGTGTGGAAAATGGGGTGTTCGAATTTGATTTCGTAGTGCCTAGAGATATTGGAGTCCCAGTTGGAACAGGGCGTGTAAGTTTTTATGCGAAAGCCGAAGCGTCTTTACAAGATCAAACTGGATCAAGTTTCGATATCGAAGTTGGCGGTATTAATGAAGACGCAGAGGAAGACAATATTGGTCCTGTTATTAATCTTTTTATGAATGATGAAAACTTCGTTTCTGGCGGAATCACTAATGAAGAACCTACATTTTTAGCAAAATTGCAAGATGAAAATGGTATAAACACCGCGAGTGGTATCGGTCATGATATTGTTGCTCTTATTGATGGAGATGAAACAAATCCGTTTGTTTTAAATGATTATTATCAAGCGAATGTTGATGATTATCAGAATGGAGAACTATCCTATCCTTTTAGAGATTTAGAACCTGGACTGCATACGTTAACTTTAAAAGCTTGGGATGTTTATAATAATTCGTCAACCGCTGAGATTCAATTTGTTGTGCATGATAAAGATGAAAATTTGGTGATTACAAATGTTTTAAATTATCCTAATCCGTTTGTTAATTATACCGAATTTTGGTTTAATCACAATAGTTCTGATGTTTTGGACGTTTCTATTCAGATATTTACTGTTTCAGGTAAATTGGTAAGAACGCTTAATGGACAGACAACTGGAGGTAGTAAAGTCACCAGTTCATTGTCTAAAGATATTGTTTGGGACGGCAGAGACGATTTTGGTGATAAAATTGGTAAAGGGGTGTATATATACAAACTTAAAGTGAGATCCAATCAACTTAATAAACAGGTAGAAAAAATTCAAAAACTTGTAATACTATAATAAAGATTTATATTTGCTTAATATACTAGCGGTGAAAAACCTGCTAATTTGAAGACTTAATTACTTATGAAAAAACACATATTAGCCCTAATAACATTATCATTATTTAATGTATCTAATGCTCAAGACACTGTAATATTAGAAGATCCATTTGATTCTAGAGTAATAACTACAGGAGTACCATTCTTATTGATTGCTTCAGATGCTCGTGCTGCAGGTATGGGAGATTTGGGCGTAGCAACATCAGCTGATGCATATTCTCAACAATGGAATCCATCTAAGTACGCATTTTCTCTTGCTAAATCAGGAATTGGAATAAGTTATACGCCTTACTTAAGTAAACTTGTGAACGATATATTTTTAGGTAATGTAACGTACTTTAATAGACTTAACGAAGGAAGTGCTTTTGCTGTGAGTTTTAAATATTTTAGCTTAGGTGAAATAGAATTAGTTCAAGATGAATTTTCTGAAGCTTTACTTGCAAAACCTAACGAACTTACTTTAGACGTATCCTATTCACTTCGATTAGCAGAGCAGTTTTCTATGGGCGTAGCCTTACGTTATTTGCGTTCTGACCTTAAAATTGATGTGATCGACCCTGATGCAAAAGCGGCAGGATCAATTGGTGTTGATATCTCTGGATACTATCAAAGTGAAGAAGAAGCTTATAACAGTTATAATGGACGTTGGAGAGCTGGATTTGCAGTTCAAAATTTAGGTCCGAAAATTAAGTATGATGAAGGCGGTAGAGAGAATTTTTTACCTACCACTTTAAGATTAGGTGGAGGATTCGATTTCATATTTGACGAGTATAATACGCTTTCCTTAACAGCAGAAACAACTAAGCTTTTAGTGCCAACACCTCCAATATTTGGGAAGGAGTACGAGTATACTGATGTAAATGGTAATGGTTCTTATGATGAGGATGAAGATGAATTGGGCGCTGTTGTTGATGATAGAGTTATTGTAGCTGGCAAAGATAATGACGTAGGGTTTGGTAAAGGGATATTTCAATCTTTTACTGATGCTCCTGGAGGATTTAGCGAAGAATTAAAAGAATTCACCTATTCATTAGGTGCAGAGTATAGATATCAAGACTCTTTTTCTTTTAGAGCTGGGTATTTTAATGAAGCTGAAGAAAAAGGGGCAAGAAAGTTTTTTGCATTAGGAGCAGGATTTAAATATACAACCATTAATATAGATATGTCGTATTTGTTTTCAGCATCAAAAGTGCAAAGTCCATTAGAAAACACCTTGCGTTTTTCGTTGACATTTAATTTTGCTGATGGCGAGTATGATGAATATTAGAAATTATTAAATTATAATTTAAAGGCTATTGTTTTGTTTAAAAACAGTAGCTTTTTTGTCTAAACTAATCACGTTAATAGTGTTATACATATGAAGAAAATTAAAATAGAATCTACACTATATGTTTATGACACCCTTGAAGAGCTGCCAGAAAACATACAAAACTTAATGAAACATGCGATTGAAGCTCGTGAAAAGGCATATGCACCGTATTCGAAATTTCATGTTGGCGCAGCTTTACTTCTAGATAACGAAGAAATTATTTCTGGTAGCAATCAAGAAAATGCATCTTACCCATCGGGATTATGTGCAGAACGAACTGCTATTTTTTATGCAGGTGCTAAATACCCTAAAGCTAAAATAGTAAGTATGGCTATCACTGCAGCATCTCAAAATCAAAAAACGACCACTCCAATTCCACCATGTGGAGCCTGTAGACAATCTATTGCTGAATATGAAGTAAAACAGGAAGTGCCTATTGAAATTTATTTTATGGGCCAATCTGGTAAAATTGCTAAGTCTGATTCTTTAGCAAATCTACTGCCATTAGTCTTCGATAAAGCGTCTCTTTAAGGCTATAATTTTAGTCAAACTAGGAATCTTATTGCTTTTAGTCAATTTCCGCTTTTGCAATACCAATCAAAGTGTTACTTTTGTAAATCGCTTAACTAAAATTTAAATTTGTCGATGCAAAAAATCACAAAGGAAACATACCTTAAATGGTATGAAGATATGTTGTTCTGGAGAAAGTTTGAAGACAAGCTAGCTGCGGTATATATCCAACAAAAAGTTAGAGGATTTCTACACTTATATAATGGTCAAGAGGCAGTGTTAGCAGGAGCATTACATGCTATGGATTTGACTAAAGATAAAATGATTACCGCGTATAGAAACCATGTGCAGCCTATAGGAATGGGTGTAGACCCAAAACGTGTTATGGCAGAGCTGTATGGTAAAGCAACAGGGACGTCTCAAGGTCTTGGTGGTTCTATGCATATCTTTTCTAAGGAACATCGATTTTATGGAGGGCACGGGATTGTTGGTGGACAAATTCCTTTGGGAGCAGGTATCGCCTTCGGTGATAAATATCACGAAAGTGATGCTGTAACAATTTGCTGTTTTGGTGATGGAGCTGCAAGACAAGGGTCTTTGCATGAGACATTCAATTTAGCAATGCTTTGGAAGTTACCAGTGATATTTGTTTGTGAAAATAATGGTTATGCCATGGGTACATCTGTTGAACGTACGGCAAATCATACAGAAATTTGGAAACTTGGATTAGGTTATGAAATGCCTTGTGGTCCAGTTGATGGAATGAACCCTATTAAAGTAGCCGAAGCTTTTGATGAAGCTATCCAACGTGCGCGTCGCGGTGATGGGCCAACTTTTTTAGAGTTAAAAACCTATCGTTATAGAGGGCACTCTATGAGTGATGCACAACATTATAGAACGAAAGCCGAAGTTGAAGAATACAAAAAAATAGATCCAATTGCTCAGGTAAAAGATATTATACTTGAAAAAGAATATGCTTCAGAAGCAGACATAAAAGAGATCGATAAGCGTGTTAAAGCTTTAGTAAGTGAATGTGAAAAATTTGCCGAGGAATCACCTTATCCAGAAAAGAGCGTGATGTATGATGCAGTTTATGAACAAGACGATTATCCATTTATTCAGCATAAACTATAAGTTATGGCAGAAATAATTAACATGCCGCGTTTGAGCGACACTATGGAAGAGGGTACTGTTGCCTCATGGCTCAAAAAAGTGGGCGATAAAATCGAAGAAGGCGATATTTTGGCTGAAATTGAAACTGATAAAGCCACGATGGAGTTTGAATCTTTCAATGAAGGCGTATTGCTCCATATTGGTGTTCAAGAAGGAGAAACAACTAAAGTAGATGAACTTTTGGCTATAATTGGCGAAGAAGGTGAAGATATCTCTGAACTATTAAGTGCCACTAATGTCATTTCGACAGAGCAAAGTGACGAGAAATCTCAAGGAAAACCTCAAAAGGAATTATCTGAAGCTATTGCGATTCCGGAAGGTGTTACAGTAGTAACAATGCCTCGATTAAGTGATACTATGGAAGAAGGCACAGTTGCGACATGGCTTAAGACTGTCGGTGAAACTGTTGAAGAAGGTGATATCTTAGCTGAAATTGAAACAGATAAAGCCACTATGGAGTTTGAATCGTTCCAATCGGGAACCTTATTACACATAGGATTGAATGAAGGCGAATCTGCAAAAGTAGATGCACTCCTAGCAATCATCGGTCCCGAGGGAACTGATGTTTCTGCAATTGCAAAGAATTTCAAAGTCGAAGAAAATACAGGCTCAACTGAAGTTCCACAAGAGCGAAAAATGGATGCTCCTAAGGCAGAGACTAAAATTGAAGTGGTTCAAACAGCATCAACTAATGGAAGATTGTTTGTGTCGCCATTAGCAAAAAAAATGGCCGAAGAGAAAGGGATTAATCTTTCACAACTTCGAGGGTCTGGTGAAAATGGACGTATAGTAAAGCGTGACGTTGAGAATTTTAAACCAAGTAGTGTTCCGCAAACTAGCTCAATACAAAATGCGTCTATGACGCCTCCAGTTGCGAAGTTTGTCGCTTCTGGACAAGAAAATTTTGATGAAGTAAAACACTCTCAAATGCGTAAAGTTATTGCTAAACGTTTAGGAGAATCTAAGTTTACGGCACCTCATTATTATTTAAATGTAGAATTTGATATGGAGAACGCAATTGCCTTTAGAGCGCAATTCAATTCAATTCCAGATACAAAAATATCATATAATGACATGATTGTTAAGGCTTGTGCTTTAGCATTACGTCAGCATCCTCAAGTAAATTCACAATGGTTCGATGATAGAATGCGATTGAATAATCATGTTCATATTGGTGTAGCTGTTGCTGTAGAAGATGGCTTAGTAGTGCCAGTTGTGAGATTTGCAAATGAACAAACATTACCACAGATTGGATCTGCAGTTAAAGATTTTGCTGGAAGAGCAAGAAACAAAAAATTGACACCTCAAGAAATGGAAGGCAGTACCTTTACGATTTCAAACCTTGGAATGTTTGGTATTGAAAGTTTCACTTCAATAATAAATCAGCCTAATTCGGCAATTTTATCTGTTGGAACAATTGTTGAAAAGCCAATTGTTAAAAATGGTCAAATTGTTGTTGGTCATACAATGAAATTAACCTTGGCCTGTGATCACAGAACGGTGGATGGCGCTACTGGATCTCAATTTTTACAAACCTTACAAGGTTATATCGAGAATCCAGTTACCATGTTAGTGTAATTAAATCATTAAATAAAATAATTAAAGCCATTGCATTTGTAATGGCTTTTTTAATGCTGTTGGGTATATTTTGAAGGTAAAATATGAAATTTTTCCTTGAAACATTTTGAGAAATAAGTAGCGCTATTAAAGCCAGACCATTGCGCTATATTGGAAATATTTCCTTTCTTATGATGCATCATTTGCATTGCTCTATTAAGTCTAAAGTCTCTTATAAAAGTAGACGGCGATTTCCCAGTTAGCGATTTAAGTCTTCTATAAATTTGCGAAGCACTTAATTCGATTGCTCTAGATAAGCTAACAACATTAAAATCAGTATTATTCCAGGTAGTTTCGATGTAATCCATTAAATGCTTCAAAAACTCAACTTCCGTTGTTTTAAGTGTTCGGATATGTTCATTATTTATAAAAATATTCCTGTTTTCTTTTTCATAATCTGCCTTGGTTTCAGATGTAATAACCAGCTGATTTTTAACGATTTCGCAAATAATTGTAGCTAGACGTTGCGCATTAAATTGGTTGCTATTGTGTGCAATTCCCATTTTTAGAGCTCTTATTGAAGTGTCAAATTTTGGCGTAATATATTTGAAATTCGATTGTACTTTTAGCGCACATAAAATAATGTTGGTTACACTTTCAAATGCCACGACATAAGTGTTGTCATTTCGGTTCAAAATTTTTCCATTGAACTTTTTTATAAGCTTTGAAATGCCATTGTGGAGCTTTTGCGTAAAGAGATTAAACTGATTAGCTTCCAATCTATGTAAATAATCACTTGTTTCTATGACGAGTATATAATTCATTTTATTAGAATTATTTGAGAGGAAGGAATATATTTCATATTAAAAAATGATAATAATTACAAGTTAATGATTTTAAAGGGATTATACTAATGAGTATTGCAGTTGATAGTTTGTTGAAAGTGTCTGTTAAAATCACTTAAAAGAGGTCATGATGTTTAGTTTTTTTTATCTTTAAACCGTAAAAAAAAATCTAATGAATAAGATATTTGTCCTTGCCATTTTGGTACTTGTTTATAATTGTAAATCATCTGTAAATACTGAAGCCATATCAAAAACAATAACGAGTAATCAAATTGAAGAGATGGTTAAATTTTTGGCGTCTGATGACATTCAAGGTCGAAGAGCAGGATCTGAAGGTATAGATAAAGCGGCAACTTATATTGAAAATCAGTTTAAATTTTTTGGTGTAAAACCGTATTTTGAGACTTTCAGAGATAATTTTAAATTTGAAAACACGAAGTTTAATTCTAATGGAAAGGGGAGTGAATACGTTGATGCATTTAATGTTGTTGGGTTTATTGAAGGTTCTGATCCAGAATTAAAAAAGGAAATTATTGTTCTAGGTGCGCATTACGACCATATCGGGATTGGTGAGAGTATTAAAAAATATGGTGGAACACTCATGGAAAATGACTCCTTAGCGAACGGAGCGAATGATAACGCCTCTGGGACTAGTGCTGTATTAGCCATGGCCAATTATTTTGCAGTCAAAAAGAATAATAAACGTAGCATAATGTTCGCCTTGTTTTCAGCTGAAGAATGGGGATTAAAGGGATCTCGTCATTTGGCTAAAAAATTGAAAGAATCGAATCTTGATGTTTATACTATGATTAATTTTGAAATGATAGGTGTGCCTTTAAATGATAGAGATTATTTGGCGTTTGTATCTGGATATGATCGCTCTAACATGGCGGTTAAATTAAATGAATATGCAGGCCATAAACTCGTTGGATTTTCAGAAGTATCTAAAAAATATCAGCTCTTCAAACGTTCAGATAATTATTCGTTTTATGAAGCCTTTGGAGCACCATGTCAGAGTATTTCGAGCTGTGATTTGTCTAATTTTGATTATTACCATCATGTGAGCGATGAATCTGAGTTAATGGATTATGAATTTATGTCTAACTTGATAAATAGTATAATTCCTGCAATCGAAGAGATGAGCAATACTCTTGAAAAAGAAATAGTAATGAATCAAGCACAAAGCGATGGGTAAAAATGTAATAATAACTGGAACAAGTAGAGGGATTGGTTTTGAATTGGTACACTTATTTGCCAATCAAGGTCATAATGTTTTAGCACTATCTAGAAATGCACAACCCGTAAATAATTTGCATTTTGACAATATCAACTCCTTTGCATTCGACCTCGGTGATGCTGAAGCTTATAAGAAAGTGGTTCAGTTTATAAATGAAGAATGGGGTCATGTCGATGTTTTAATCAATAATGCTGGAACATTGCTCAATAAACCTTTTTCGGAAACAACAATAGATGATTTTGAGCAAGTTTATAAAACCAATGTTTTTGGTGTTGCCGAAATGACGCGTACTGTATTGCCTTTTATGAATGATGAAGGTCATGTGATTACTATTAGTTCGATGGGAGGTATCCAAGGGAGTGTGAAATTCCCTGGTTTATCGGCCTATAGTTCTAGTAAAGGAGCTGTAATTACACTTACCGAGCTATTAGCAGAAGAGTATAAAGATGCTGGTCCTTGCTTCAATGTTTTGGCATTAGGAGCTGTTCAAACGGAAATGCTCAAAGAAGCTTTCCCCGATTATAAAGCACCAACTACTGCTATTGAAATGGCAAATTACATTTTTGAGTTTGCGCTTAGCGGACATAAATATTATAATGGTAAAGTATTACAGGTTTCAAATTCTACACCTTAATGCAGCATACCCTTCAACAGTATATTCCTCAGAGCGCTTTTGGTCCAATAATGGAACTTCTAAATCATGATGCACTTACGGTAAAAGTGAAGAGCGAACGTAAAACACGACATGGTGATTATAAACGTTTACCCAGCGGAAAGCACCAAATTACGATCAACGCAAATTTGAATACCTATAGATTTCTTATGACACTTATTCATGAAATAGCGCATTTTGAAGCGTATCAGAATTATGGACGATTTATTAAGCCGCATGGTATAGAATGGAAAAAGACATTTCAACATTTGATGTTGCCTTTTTTGAATCCTAATATATTTCCTGAGCATTTGTTACCCCTTTTGGCAAGACATTTCAAAAACCCAAAAGCCTCAAGTGATACAGATTCAAATTTGGCGCTAGCACTCAAATTGTTTGATGTGCCTAATGATAAAACTTTTATTTTTGATGTGCCTTATGGAAACAATTTTAAATTGTACAATGGTAAAGTATTTAAAATGGGCAAAAAAAGAGTGAAACGATTTGAATGTATCGAAATTAAAACAGGAAAGTTGTATCTTTTTAACCCGAATGCAGAAGTTGAACAACTAAACTAATTTTATGAATAAAAATTATTATGCCATTCTAATGGCTGGAGGCGTAGGTTCCAGATTTTGGCCTGTTAGCACTCAAGACTTTCCTAAACAATTTCATGATATGCTTGGGACAGGAGACACGCTTATTCAAAAGACATTTCAACGTCTTTCAAATGTAGTTCCAAAAGAAAACATTTTTATTTTAACAAATGAACACTACAATGATTTAGTCTTTGAGCAATTGCCTGAAATTACTAAACGTCAGGTAGTATTAGAACCTGCCATGCGAAACACAGCACCTTGTATTTTATTAGCGACTTTAAAAATCCAAAAGGAAAACCCTAATGCGGTTATGATTGTTGCACCGAGTGATCATTGGATTGAAGATGAAAGTGCTTTTAATAAAAATGTTTTAACTGCTTTCGATTTTTGTTCCTCTCATGATTCACTAATGACTTTAGGCATCCAACCAACATTTCCAAATACAGGATATGGTTATATAGAGTATAATACAGCATCAAATGATACAATTAAAACAGTAAGTCAGTTCAAAGAAAAGCCGACTTATAAAGTTGCTAAACATTATATAGAGCAAGGTAATTATTTATGGAATGCAGGCATTTTTATGTGGAGTGTAAAAAGTGTCTTAAACGCGTTTCAGAAAAATCAAATTGATCTTTTTAATTTATTTCAAAAAGGAATTGATGTCTATAATACAGCTCTTGAAGATGACTTTATTAGAGATAATTATTCCAAAGCTGAAAATATTTCGGTTGATTACGCGATTATGGAAACTTCCGATAACGTATTTGTTTTGCCCGCTGAATTTGATTGGAATGATTTAGGAACATGGGGTAGCTTATATGATAAATTGGATAAAGATTCTAGCAAAAATGCGGTTGTTAAAGCAAGGTTATTGGCTGAAGATGCTTCAGGAAATATGATTAGAACTGAGTCTGATAAAATTGTTGTTGTTGATGGCTTACAAGATTATATTATTGTCGATAAAGAGGAGGTTTTGCTAATATATCCAAAATCGAAAGAACAAGATATTAAAACGGTGCTTCAAAATGTGAAAGACAAGTTTGGAAAAAATTATGGTTAACTATGGAAGAAAATAAATTTAATTTTTCTGAGGAAGACAAAAGCGAACGCGCTGTAGAACAATCTAAGCAAGCCGTTAAGGAAGATGCAAGAGGTTTATGGCAAAGTGTCAAATTGTTTTTTAGTAATCTTTTAGATTTTCGAGAGGATACAGATAGAGATGCAACTGTAGAAGCAATCAAAAATGACATTCCATTCAAGGGTGCTACCGCTTGGATTTTAATCTGTTCTATTTTTGTAGCTTCTGTCGGATTAAATGCCAATTCTACTGCGGTTGTAATTGGTGCCATGTTAATTTCTCCTCTAATGGGACCAATATTAGGTATTGGTTTGTCCATCTCAATAAATGATATTGATACCTTAAAGAAATCGCTAATAAATTTGGCAACTATGATTGTCTTGAGTTTATTAACAGCATTTTTATTCTTTAAGTTTTTCCCATTAAGCGAAGATACTTCTGAACTCTTAGGAAGAGTAAAACCCGATATTCGTGATGTTCTTATTGCTTTTTTTGGAGGCCTGGCTTTAATTATTGCACGAACCAAAAAAGGGACTATTGCATCAGTTATTTTTGGTGTTGCAATTGCAACTGCTTTGATGCCTCCTTTATGTACTGCCGGTTATGGATTGGCAAAAGGGAATTGGGAGTATTTTGGAGGCGCTATGTATTTGTTTGCTATTAACACAATTTTTATAGCGATGGCAACATTTTTAGTGTTAAAAGTTTTACGCTTTCCAATGTTAAAATATGCAAATTCAGCTAAGCGAAGACGAATTGCAAGATTTGCAGCATTAATAGCAATTGTTGTTATGATACCGGCAGTTTGGACGTTTATTGATGTTTTGAAGGAAAGCAATTTTAAACATGATGCGAAAAATTTTATTGCTAAGGAATTGGAAAGTCTTCCTAACGCTAATTATATTAAGAAGAATTCAACGTATACATATATTCCAAAAGGAAAGTCTATTATACAACTTGTTCCGTTTGGAACCGATGAAATAAGCGATGACACTAAAAAGTTGTTAAAGTTGAGGTTTAAGGATTACAATGCGTTGAATGAAAAGGCTGAATTAGATGTTAATCAGGTTAAAAACCGAACGATTAATAATTTAGAGTATATGGAAGAGTTACGAACAAGAGATTCTTTAGATTTAATGTCTCAGCATCAAAAAATAAGTTATTTAGAAGACCGTGTGAAAAAATTATCAAGATTAGAACGGGACCAAATTCCATTTGATGAGCTTATTAAAGAATTGAAAATAAATTACGAAAAATTAGAGCAAATTTCATTCTCAAATGAGATACGATCAAACCTAACTGATATAGATACAATGAAAGTATTTAATGTTAAATGGGTAGATTCTATATCGACAGATGAATCTAAAATTAAAGACAAGAATAAATTAGAAGCTTTTTTAAAGGAACGTCTTGACCTAGATACACTTGTTGTAAGGAGTTATAATTAATTATTGGTTTTCTTCAATATACATTTTACGTACTTTTTTGAAAAGATCGGATGAGTAAACAAAATTAGTAACGGCGTCATTGTCTGTTTTAAATATAGTTTCATTCGAGCCTTCCCAGGCTTTATGACCGTCTTTTAAAAAGACTATTTTTTCGCCTATTTCCATAACTGAGTTCATATCATGAGAGTTAATAACTGTTGTGATGTTATACTCATCGGTAATTTCTTGAATCAAATTATCAATAACCATAGCCGTTTTTGGGTCCAAACCAGAATTTGGTTCATCACAAAACAAATACTTCGGATTATTTACAATAGCGCGTGCAATGGCAACCCGCTTTTGCATACCTCCAGATGCTTCGCTAGGCATTTTGTGATGTGCATTTTCAAGATTGACGCGTTTTAAAACAAAATTCACACGGTCTTCCATTTCGCTTTTGCTTTGCTTGGTGAACATTTTTAAAGGGAACATTACATTTTCTGCAATTGTCATCGAATCAAATAAAGCACTTCCTTGAAACACCATTCCCATTTCAGCACGTAAGTTTCTTTTTTCAGCACCTGTTAATTCTGAATATATTTTACCATCGTAAGAAATTACTCCTTCTTCTGGAGTAAATAATCCAAGAAGACACTTTAAAAAAACAGTTTTTCCCGAGCCACTTTGACCAATAACCAAACTTGTCTTGCCATTTTCAAAAGTGGTGCTTATACCTTTTAAGATATGGGCATCTCCAAACGATTTGTGAACATTGTTTACTTCTATCATTAACTCAGTAGCATTTGTGTTAATATATAATTTAAAAGAATAATCATGACACTTGTCCAAACAAAAGACGTCGTACTTGCTTTTCCAACTTCTAAGGCGCCGCCTTTCATATAGAATCCATAGAAAGAAGGTATTGTAGCTAATAAAAATGCAAATACAAAAGTTTTAATAAAAGCATATATGATGTGAAATGGAATAAAATCCATTTGAACACCTGTGATATAATCTTCTAATGTGCTAAAGCCACCATAAACACAGGCTGCCATTCCTCCAAGAACGCCTAAAAACATTGCTATGGAAATTACAAATGGATATAACATTAATGCTATGAACTTTGGGAAAACCAAATAATTTAAGGCATTAATTCCCATAACCTCTAGGGCGTCAATCTGCTCTGTGACTCTCATAGTTCCAATACTCGATGTAATAAAAGAACCAACTTTTCCTGCCATAATAATAGAAATAAACGTTGGTGCAAATTCCAAAATAACAGATTGCCGTGTTGCAAAACCAACTAAATATTTTGGTATTAAAGGATTACTAATATTTAGCGCAGTCTGAATGGTTACAACACCACCTACAAAAAAAGATATAAATGCAACGATCCCTAATGAGCCAATGATTAAATCATCTATGTCTTTCAAAATTAATGTTCGCATAACTGACCACTTGGTAGGTTTACGAAACATTTCTGCAATCATTAAAAAATATGCACCAATATTATGAAGGTATGTCATAGTCAATTTTGTTAGTGCTAAAGTAAAAAAAACTTGCTGGTATTTTACTTTTAATTTAAATTATGATGCCTTTAAATATGTATTTTTGATGAACCGAAATAAAAAGATCTAAATGAAAAATATAGTTTCACTTTTATTAATCCTATTTATAGGAGTTTCCAGTAAAGCACAAGACATAGATGTTGAAAATATCATACTTAATAAGGTGGCTCTTGATTCTAAACCTAAATTGATTGTAGGAATTGTAGTAGATCAAATGCGTTACGATTATCTAACACGTTTTTATAATCGATTTGGAGATGGTGGATTTAAACGCATGGTTAATGAAGGATATAATTGTAGAAATAATCATTTCAATTATATCCCAACAAAAACTGGACCGGGTCATGCTTCAATTTTTACGGGAACAACCCCAAAATATCATGGTGTAATTGGAAATGACTGGTTTGATAAGGAATTGAAACGAAACGTTAACTGCGTGGAAGATGAATCTGTTAATCCTCTTGGAACGGCAAGTAATGATGGTAAAAAATCACCACAATGGATGTTATCCACAACCTTTGCAGATGAAAACAGACTATTTACACAAATGCGTGGTAAAACTATTGGAATTTCTATTAAACATAGAGGTGCTATTTTGTCCGCTGGTCATTCGGCAAATGCAGCCTATTGGTTAGACTATGATCATGATGGAAATGGGAACTGGATTTCGAGTTCCTTTTATATGAAGGACTTACCGCAATGGGTGAAAGATTTTAATATATCAAAAATTACTGAGTCTTATTTTAAAGAGTGGAATACCTTATACAATATAGATTCCTATACTGAAAGTGGGAGTGATTTAAATAACTATGAGAGAATATTTAAAGGAAAAGAAAGAGCAACGTTTCCATATGATCTTGAGAAATTAAAACGTTTAAATGGGAATTATAAAATCATCGCTGAATCTCCTTTTGGGAATAGTCTAACCACAGATTTTGCACTAAAAGCAATTGAAGCTGAAGGATTAGGAAAAGATGATTTTACTGATGTTTTAACAGTGAGTTATTCGAGTACCGATAAAGTGGGACATGATTTCGGGCCTAATTCCGTAGAAGTTGAAGACACATATTTACGACTAGATCTAGAATTAGAACGTCTTTTTAAGGCACTAGACAAGAAAGTTGGTAAAGGTGAATATACAGTGTTTTTAACAGCAGATCACGCAGCGCCTAATGCACCCGCGTTTTTGCAATCTCATAACATACCTTCTGGTCTTTTTGACCTTAGTGCGATGTTAAATGACATGAATAGTTACTTGCAACAAAAATACGGAGTTGCAAATATTTTGTTGAGTAGAATAAATAATCAATTATATTTTGATTATCAAAAACTAGACGATCATCAATTAGATATGAAGTCCTTAAAAAAAGAAATCTCGAAAGAACTTTTAAAATATAAATTGATTGATAAAGTGTATTTAACCTCAGAAATCAATCATTTTGAAGGACCTGACGGTCATCTTGAGACCTTGTTGAAAAATGGTCATAATCAAAAACGATCAGGAGATGTTTTATTCACATTTAATCCGGCTGTTTTTAAAGATACTCCTTGGAACAGGAAAGGAACGGACCATCACTCGGGGTTTTCTTATGACACGCATGTACCGCTATTGTTTTTCGGTAAAGGTATTGTAAATGGTGAAACGCTTCAAAGAACCGAAATTGTCGATATTGCTCCTACAATTTCTGCACTATTAAATATTAGTTTTCCAAATGCTTTTACAGGTAAGCCTTTAGATTTTGTTTTAGATTAATATATGAACAAAAGAACGCTTTATTCTATTATAGCTATTCTAATCGTTTTAGGAGTATATGGATATGAGCATTTTTTAAATG
This sequence comes from Flavobacteriales bacterium 34_180_T64, assembly GCA_002162765.1. Lineage (GTDB taxonomy): Bacteria > Bacteroidota > Bacteroidia > Flavobacteriales > Flavobacteriaceae > MAAR01. The sequence continues at coordinate 41,296 of MAAR01000013.1, forward strand.
AGGATGAAAAAGCGGAGGTAATTCGAAATGGAGAAAATGCTAAGGGCGAAACCAATGAATATTTCCTGCCAACTAGTACTACTGGACAAATTGTGCATCATGAAGGCTATTCGTTGTCTTATAGCGAACCACATGAACAAGCAGAATGGGTGGCCTATGAATTAAAAAAGGCGCATTTATCAAATACTAATTTTAAGCGACCATATTTTGAAATTGACAAGTCCGTTAAAACTGGAGCTGCACATTGGAGAAGCTATAAAAAATCGGGTTATGATCGTGGGCATTTATGTCCGGCAGGAGATCGGAAATATAGTCGGGAGCGACATGATGAAACTTTTTTAACCAGTAATATTAGTCCGCAGAAACACGATTTTAATTCAGGGATTTGGAATTCACTTGAACAGAAAGTAAGATATTGGGCGAATGAATATGACGGTGTATTTGTAGTGACTGGTGGTGTTTTAATAAAAGGGCTAGGGACAATTGGAGAGGAAGAGGTTTCAGTTCCAAAGCAGTTTTACAAAGTGTTAATTGATATTAATTCTGGAAATCCCAAAATGATTGCGTTTTTGATGCCTCATGAAAATTCTAGTCTACCATTGTATGAATTTGTAGTTTCAGTTGATGTAGTTGAAGCTCTGACAGGTATTAATTTCTTTTCAGAGTTAGATGATGTAATTGAAACTAAACTCGAAGCATCTTCTAGTTATAAAGGCTGGAGTTTTAATTAAATAGACTTAGCATGCCTTTCCATCTTAATTGTCTAATAAATTGGCCTTGCTCTTTAGTTACTAAATATTCAATTCTGTTTTTTTTAGCCAGAAAATAGCCTTTGATATAATTTTCAAATAATTTGAAACTTCCTTTCTTGTAGGCTAATTTCACGGCGGAAATAAAGGTAATGATAAATCCATACCTCATTTTATACATGGCTTCACCTTGAAGGTATTTTGAGCTATGATTATAATTCATACCAGTAGGTTTTAAATGCTTAACGTGTAAGGATTCATCAGTACAAATGGCCCAGCCATAATATTTAGCAAGTAATTCATCAACGGTATCCCAACCCATGGATCGTTTTAGGCCGCAGATCTCTACAAAGCATTCTTTTTTGTAAGCTTTTAAGGCACCACGTATATGATCTTTTCGTGTAAGGTTCTCTAATACCCATTCATTGTTATATTCGATATAGCAAAATCCCGAAGCCATTCCAAGCTTATTATTTTCAGAGAAATGAGAGGAAAGCTGTTCCAAATAAGTAGTTGGAAATATTAAATCGGCATCAAACTTGCAGATAATATCATAGTTTTCATCTAATGTATCAAAGCCTTTATAAAATGCATTTATGATTTTTGAGCCTGGTAGATGCTCGTTTGAAGAGGTAGCGTTTACAATGCTTAACCAGTCATGTTTTTCAATATAAGCTTCAATAATCTCCTGAGTATCATCAGTCGAATTGTCGTTAACTACAACAACTTTTTTTGGGAGAAGTGTTTGTTGAGCCAATGAATCTAAAGTTTGAGCAATAGAATTTTGTTCGTTATGTGCTGGTATGACAATATAAAAATTCAAAATAGCAAAGACGTATTAGTAATAGTTAAACTCGTTCGGCATAAACAATATAATATCTTGGAGTAAACCACCTGAAAATTGGACGTATTCCTATTTTCTTAGTAGGATTTGTCCATTTTTGTCTGGCTTTTATTTTCCATCCAGCTTTTTCTAAAAGCCAATCAAATTGCCAATCTTCAAATTCATGATAGTGTCTATCTCGCATATCGGTCTTGCTTCTGTAGGCTGATGCAAACCAAAGTTTTAAGGGAACACTTGCTACAATTTTTTGGGCTTTGATATTTTGTAAAACAGTAAACGGAGATAAAAGATGTTCAAATATTTCAAAAGCAGTAACAACATCTGCATTTGAGGAAGTTATAATAGTTGTATCTACATCTAGATCTTCTCCTAATGTATTCGACACCACATAACCTTCTTGAATCATGATTTTGGTAAACGGATTTTCTACGCCTAAATCTAATATAGGTTCTTTATTTGAAATATGAGTTTTAAGGAATTCAATAGTATGTTTGAATCGCTTGTTAGGATAGCTACTTTCGTACATTAGATCAATTCAACTTAAATTTCGACGTTAATACTTGTAGATAATGGCATTAATATTCATTCCAGCTCCAACACTTGCAAACATAATGACATCACCTTCTTTTATGTCATGACCTTCAAGTTCTCCTTTTAAAATAAGATCGAATAAAGTAGGAACTGTTGCTACACTAGAATTACCTAATTTATTAATTGTCATTGGCATAATGCCTTCAGGCATTTTCATATTGTATAACTTGTAGAATCGTTGAACGATGGCTTCATCCATCTTTTCGTTTGCCTGATGTATTAATATTTTCTTTAAATCACCAATGTTATATCCACTATTGTCAAGACAAGTTTTCATTGCGGTAGGCACATTAATTAAAGCAAACTCATAAATCTTTCTACCATACATTTTTATATATCTACGCTTATCGGTAATGTCTGGATGGTTGGTTTCGCCAAAATAAATGAAGTGCGATTCATCTAATGCATAGGTTGCACTTTCATGCGAAATTATGCCGCCTTCATCTGAAACTTCTTCCACAACTACAGCTCCTGCACCATCGCTATATATCATAGAATCTCTATCATGTTTGTCTACAACACGTGATAAGGTTTCGGCACCAATAACTAAACATTTTTTTGCAATTCCTGATTTAATAAATGCATTTGCCTGAATAACGGCTTCATTCCAGCCGGGACAGCCAAAAAGGACATCATAAGCAACGCTTTTAGGGTTTTTAATTCCCAGAAGACGTTTTACTCTCGAAGCTACGCTGGGTACTGTATCGCTTTGTTCGGCATCATGTTTTACATCTCCATAATTATGTGCTACTATTATATAGTCTAAATCTTCTTGATTAATTTGAGCATTTTCAATTGCCTTTTGAGCAGCAAAAAAAGCAATATCAGAATTTAAATAGGTGTCTTTGACATAGCGTCTTTCTCCAATACCTGTAATTGCTTTAAACTTTTCTACAATAACTTCATTTGAATTATTGATAGAAGATCCATCGGCATTTAAAAATTCATGCTTATAAAAGTCTTCATTTTTTTCAATGCAACTTGGAATATAGCTTCCTGTTCCTGTGATTTTGACTGCCATTTGCTATTCGTTATTAGTCTTAATACTAAAGTAATTAATAAAGTGATTTGTAGGTCTAATTTTATCAATTAATTGAACATTTTTAGCAGATTCCTATTAATTAGGAGTCAAACTAAAAATATACTAATAAAAAGCCCGCAATTGATGGGCTTTTTATTAAATAAATTAAGCTTCCATATATTCTTCAATAGGCGCACAAGTACATATTAAATTTCGATCTCCATAAGCATCATCAACTCGCCTTACTGAGGGCCAGAATTTGTTGTCAGAGACATAATCTAATGGGTAAGCCGCTTCTTTACGAGTATATGGAAAACGCCATTCATTTGCGGTCAGCATTTCTAAAGTATGAGGTGCATTTTTTAAGACATTATTTAGATCCTCTTTTGACGCTTGGTCAATTTCTTTTTTTATTGAAATCATGGCATCGCAAAAACGATCCATTTCAGCTTTACTTTCGCTTTCAGTAGGCTCAATCATTAATGTACCGGCAACTGGAAAAGAAACTGTTGGCGCATGGAAACCATAATCCATTAAACGCTTTGCAATATCAGATACTTCAATGCCATTGGCTTTAAAAGGTCTGCAATCTACAATCATTTCATGCGCTGCACGGCCACGTTCACCCGAATATAGCGTGTCAAAACTACCTTGTAATCTATGTTTTATATAATTGGCGTTTAAGATTGCAATTTTTGTCGATTCTGTTAATCCGTGAGCACCTAACATTTTTATGTAGCCATAAGAAATTAAGCAAGCTAAGGAAGATCCAAAAGGTGCAGATGAAATAGCCGAAATAGCCTGATTTCCTCCAGTAGCAATAATTGGATTTCCAGGTAAAAATGGCGCTAATTGTTTTGCTACACAAATAGGGCCAACTCCTGGTCCACCACCACCATGAGGAATGGCAAACGTTTTATGTAAATTTAAGTGACAAACGTCAGCTCCAATATTTCCTGGATTAGTTAGTCCTACTTGAGCATTCATGTTAGCACCATCCATGTAAACTTGACCGCCATTGTCATGAATAATCTGCGTTATTTCTCTAATTGCAGATTCATAAACACCATGAGTTGATGGATAAGTCACCATCAGACAGGATAAATTATCTTTATGTAAAATAGCTTTTTCTCTTAAATCATTTACATCAATATTACCTTCTTCGGTAGATTTTGTGACCACCACTTTCATTCCAGCCATTACAGCACTTGCAGGATTTGTTCCGTGTGCAGATGAAGGAATTAAGCAAATATTTCTATGGTGATCTTTACGAGATTCATGATACGCTTTGATAACCATTAAACCAGCAAATTCTCCTTGAGCTCCAGAGTTTGGTTGCAATGAAGTTGCTGCAAATCCAGTGATTTCTGTAAGTTGATCCTCCAGTGCTTTAAGAACAATTTGATACCCTTGAGCTTGATTGATAGGAACAAACGGATGAATGCTTCCCCAATTTGGAGAACTAAGTGGTAGCATTTCTGCCGCAGCATTTAATTTCATTGTACATGACCCTAAAGAAATCATAGAATGATTAAGAGATAAATCTTTACGTTCTAGCGATTTAATATATCGCATTAATTCAGTTTCAGAATGATGCGAATTAAATATTTCTAAGGTTAAAAACTCAGAACTACGTTGTAAATTTTCATCAATTGCTGTCCGTTCTGAAATCGTATTTACTGGAGATGTGTCATTTCCTGAAACCTCTGAAAAAATTTCTATAATTTGATTGATATCCGCTAATGAAGTAGTTTCATTTACAGAAACGGTAACCGATTCCGCGTCTGAATAGTAAAAATTCACTTCTTTACGTTCAGCAACAAGCTTTACTTTTTCGGCATTCACTTTTATTTGAATGGTATCAAAATAAGATGAATTAGTTTGGACTAATCCTAATTTAGTTAATTCAGTTGCAAGTGTTACTGTGGTATTATGAACCTTACTTGCAATAAAATCCAAGCCTTTTGGTCCATGATAAACAGCATACATTCCTGCCATAACTGCCAGTAATACTTGAGCTGTACAAATATTAGATGTTGCTCTATCCCGCTTAATATGTTGCTCGCGAGTTTGGAGTGCCATGCGTAAAGCTCTATCGCCATTCTTGTCTTTTGTAACACCAATAATACGTCCAGGAATATCTCGCTTATAAGCTTCTTTAGTTGCAAAATATGCAGCATGAGGTCCACCATAGCCCATTGGAATACCAAAACGCTGTGTAGTTCCTACAACGACGTCAGCACCAAACTTTCCAGGAGCTTCTAGTTTTACTAAACTTAAAATATCTGCGGCAACGGCTACTTTAATACGCGCGGTTTTTGCTTTATTTATAAACGATTTGATGTCAGTAATTTGGCCATTTTTACCAGGATATTGAAGAATTGCACCAAAATAATCTGTTGAAAAGTCAAAATTTTCTTCTTTCCCAATCACTAATTCTACACCAATTGGAGTGGCTCTTGTTTGTAGCAAGGCTAGGGTTTGAGGTAATATTTGCTCAGAAACAAAAAACTTGTTGAGTCCGGCTTTCTTTTGATCGCGTTCTCTTACAGCAAATAATAAACTCATGGCTTCAGCTGCTGCAGTACTTTCGTCTAATAATGAAGCATTCGCTAACTCCATTCCTGTGAGGTCAGTCACCATCGTTTGGAAATTAAGTAAAGCTTCTAAGCGACCTTGGGCAATTTCTGCTTGATAAGGTGTGTAAGCTGTATACCAACCCGGATTTTCTAAAATGTTACGTTGAATAACTGCAGGTAAAATGGTTGGATGATAACCTAATCCTATATACGTTTTAAAAGTCTTGTTTTGATTTGATAAATCATGAATATGAGAACTGTACTCATACTCAGACATTGGAGCATCTAATTTTAAACCATTTTCCAAACGGATATCATCTGGAACAGTTTCGATAATAAGTTGATCTATAGAATCTACACCAAGTGTATCTAACATTTGGTTTTGGTCGTTTTCTCTAGGACCAATATGACGTAGTTTGAAAGCAGATGTATTCATTAATTCTTGTGTTGTAATTATCAGACAAAAATAATGAATTGTTGAGGTATATTAAACGATGTTTACCAAATTTTTTAACCAAAATATAGGGTTATTAACACTTTGATTACTTTTGTAGTATGAAGGTTCTGAATCACATTCTTAATTTTTATATTAATAGTAGTATTCACGTTGCATTGTCAGTCTTTTCCTTGTCATGGATTACACTTATAGAGTTTGATGTAGCCTATGATGAAAATGTGCTGTGCTTTATTTTTTTTGCTACCATAACAGGCTATAATTTTGTTAAATATTTTGGCTTAGCAAAATTTCATCATAGAAGGCTCGCTAACTGGCTTAGATATATTCAACTGTTTTCTTTAATCTGTTTTATTGTACTCATTTATTATGTGTTTCAATTACAAACAAAAACCTTGCTTTATATAGTTGGATTTGGTGTAGTAACATTTTTATATGCAATTCCATTTTTACCTAAAAATATATTTTTGGATAAACAGCACAACCTAAGGAGTATTAGTGGTTTGAAAATTTATGTTATAGGATTAGTATGGTCTGGAGTAACGGTGTTTCTTCCTTTAATAAATAATGAAATAGCTATTTCATCAGATGTAATACTAACTGCAATTCAGCGTTTTATTTTGGTTATGGTATTGATGCTCCCTTTTGAAATAAGAGATTTGCAATATGACAGTGTTAAATTATCGACTATTCCCCAGCGTATTGGTGAAAAGCAGACTAAAATTATTGGAGTTTTACTTTTATTACTTTTTTTCTTTTTAGAATATTTCAAGAACGAATTGAATTCTAAAAATATAATCACGTTATTATTTACAACAACAATTACACTTTTATTTGTGGTGTTTGCGCGTAAAAATCAAGGAAAATATTATAGTGGTTTTTGGGTGGAAAGTATACCAATTATATGGTTACTTATGGTTTTGATTGTTTAATTCGTTTTGAAATTGTTCTTTTATATCTTCCCGTTCATTATGCTTAAGGCACTCAACATTTGAATTATTCACAATGTCTGTGAGTTTTCCATTTTTAATGGAATATGCACGTGTAATTCTACACCATGATAAGCGAATATTTAATTTGGTTTTTTCCCAAAATGTTGCTTCTTCGTATTGCGTTTTATCACAAATATGCTGAGCTTCTTCACAAGAAATAAATAGTAGTCTTTTTTTCATCTTTACTTAAAACCAGTTTTTTTCCATACAGTCGGCCATTGCCGTTCTCGCTCTATGGATTATTACCCAAAGGTTAGACGCTGTGATATCCAATTCATTACAAATTGCTTCCGTTTCATAACCCAAGATAGTTTTCATTTTAAAAACAGTTGCTTGTTTTTCTGGAAGTTTGCCTAAACAATCGTGAATTGCAGAACCCAATTCTGTGTTTTCAATAGAATCCTCGGCGGTTTTATCAAAAGGATCCGCCACACGTTCTTCTAGCCAGTCGCCCTCATTCTCATCGCTGGAATAACTCATTCTAACTTCAGCTTTTCCTTTATTCGAATTTATTTTTCGATAATGATCTATGATTTTACGTTTTAATATAGAAATAAGCCATGTGCGTTCACTAGCCTCACCTTTGAAGTTTTTCATGGATTTTAAGCCAGCGAAAAAAGTGTCTTGTACCAAATCTTTAGCCAAATCTCTATCATTTACACGCGTAATAGTGTAATTGAAAAGATAATCTGAATACAGATCAATCCATTTGTTAGGATCTATTTGATGGTTTGGCATTCTTTTTCTTAAATTTCTTTCAAAAATAAGGTAAATATTTTAAGAAATCAATCCAGCCCGCTTTAAAAGTGCCTCAGGTTTTGGTTCTTGTCCTCTAAATCGCTTGTATAATGTCATAGGGTTTTCTGTTCCACCTTTTGAAAGTACATGCTCCTTAAATTTAGTTGCGACTTCCTTATTAAAGATGCCTTTTTCTTTAAAGAGTTGAAATGCATCCGCATCTAAAACTTCAGCCCATTTATAACTATAATATCCGGAAGAATAACCGCCTTGAAAAATATGTGAGAATGATGTACTCATACAATTATTGGAAACATCTGGGAATAATTTCGTGTTTTCAAAAGCATCTAATTCATGAGTTTTTACATTAGAAATGTTCGAAGGGTCTTGTCCGTGCCAGCTCATATCTAAAAGCCCAAAACTGATTTGTCGTAAAGTTTGCATGCCTTCATGAAATGTGGCTGATTCTTTAATTTTATTAATTAATTCCATAGGTATGGTTTCTCCGGTTTCATAATGTTTTGCAAAAAGTTCTAAGGCTTCTTTTTCGTAACACCAGTTTTCTAAAACCTGGCTAGGTAATTCCACAAAATCCCAATATACACTTGTTCCAGAAATACTAGGATAGGTTGTGTTAGCGAGCATTCCATGTAACGCATGTCCGAACTCATGAAATAACGTAGTTACTTCATTAAATGTTAACAGGGAAGGCTTACTATGTGTTGGTTTTGTGAAGTTGCAGACTATCGATATGTGTGGTCTGTTGTTTACGCCGTTTTTAACCGATTGTGATTTAAATGAAGTCATCCATGCACCATTTCGTTTTCCTTCTCTAGGGAAAAAGTCGGCATAGTAAATTGCTATCAATTTACCCTTTGAATCAGTGACCTTATAAGTTAAAACGTCATCATGATATGTGTCAATGGTGTCAATTTTTTCAAACTGTAAACCGTATAATTTCTGTGCAATTAAAAATGCGCCATCAATGACATACTCTAATTTGAAATAAGGTTTTAATTTTTCATCATCAAGATTAAATAACTTTTGCTTTAATTTTTCTGCGTAATATGACGAATCCCATTTTTGGAGTTGTTCAATGTCATCTATACTTTTTGCAAATGATTCTAGCTCTGAAAATTCTCGTTGTGCCGCGGGTTTTGCTTTTTCCAAGAGGTCGTTTAAGAAGTTCTGAACTTTTTCAGGAGTTTTCGCCATACGCTCTTCAAGTACAAAATGTGCATGTGTTTTATAGCCTAATAAATTGGCGCGTTTAAAGCGGAGTTTAGCAATCTCCAACACATTATTTTGATTGTCTAATGCGTCATTTTTAAACGCTTTCTCACCGGCTGCAATTGCTAACTTTTTTCTTAACTCTCTGTTGTTAGCATATGTCATAAATGGAATGTAGCTAGGATAATCTAAGGTAATTAACCAGCCTTTCATTTTTCTTGATTCTGCTAGTTGTTTAGAAGCTTCTATGGCTCCATCAGGTAAACCAGATAAGTCCTTCTCATCAGAAATTAGCATTTCAAAATTGTTGGTTTCGGCTAAAATATTTTCGCCGAATTTTAATTTTAATTGACTTAACTTTTTATCAATATCACGTAACTCTTGTTTTTTGTTTTCAGGTAAATTAGCACCATTTCTAGAAAAGCCCTTGTATTTCTTATCCAACAACATTTCCTGTTCTACATTTAAGTTCAATGTAGATTTTGAATCATAAACAGCCTTAACACGTTTGAAAAGTTTCACGTTTAAAGTGATATCATTACTGAATTCTGATAACAGTGGTGAAACCTCCTGAGCAGTTTTTTGAATGACATCATTGGTTTCAGCAGAATTTAAATTAAAAAAGATACTTGAAATGCGATCGAGTTGTTCACCTGCAAAATCTAAAGTTACAATTGTGTTTTCAAATGATGGAATTTCCGAATTATTTGTAATGTTTTCAATTTCTACTCGGGCATTATCTAATGCAACATTAAATACAGATAAAAACGTGTCGTCCTCAATTTTTGAGAAAGGAGCCGTATTGTATTGGGTATCAAATGGTTTGTTGAGAATGTTCATATTTTTTTTAAAAAAAAGAGAAAATCAAAAAAAAAAAATTCGTATTATTTTTCTTACTACAACGTTGATTTTCTGATAATTAACTAAAGTTTTTAAGGTCTGTTTGAAATATATTATTACTTTTGCGGTAGAATTTTCTAAAGAGTTTTATCTAGCTCTTAAAATACTTGATTAATAGCTCTAAAACCTCGATGTAAATCGAGGTTTTTAATTCAAATCCTTTGAAGATTCAATAACTTTCGCTTTCAATCCCTCTTTGTAAATCAATATTTTGTCTAATATACAAGTATCAGATACTCCGATAATTTGAGCAGCTAAAATACCTGCATTTTTCGCGCCATTTAATGCAACTGTTGCTACTGGAACACCTCCTGGCATTTGAAGAATCGATAATACTGAATCCCATCCATCTATGGAGTTGCTACTTTTAACTGGTACTCCAATTACAGGTAAAGGAGATAAAGATGCAATCATTCCAGGTAAATGTGCGGCACCACCAGCACCAGCAATAATAACTTTAAATCCTCTAGTGTGTGCACTCTTTCCGTAATCAAATAATTTCTCTGGAGTTCGGTGCGCGGATACGATATCGACTTCAATTTCAATATCAAATCCTTTTAAAACGTCAATAGCGTCCTGCATTACTGGAAGATCACTTTTGCTTCCCATGATGATTCCTACTTTACTCATAATTATTCGCTTATAACTTTAATCGTCTGTTTAACTTTTTCTGCAATTTTTCGTGCCTCATGAATATCTTCATTTACAATAGTGACATGTCCCATTTTTCTAAAAGGTCGTGTTTGCTTTTTACCATAAATATGAGGTGTTACACCTTCCATTTCCATAATAGTATCTATATTTTGATAGATGACATTTCCTGAGTGTTCTTCAGCACCGACCAAATTTACCATAATTCCACCAACTTTACTATCGGTTCTGCCCAAAGGTAAATTCAAGATGGCTCTTAAATGTTGTTCAAACTGAGATGTATAACTAGACTCAATAGTGTGGTGACCTGAATTATGCGGTCTTGGAGCTACTTCATTAACTAATATTTGATCGTCATGTGTTTGGAATAACTCTACCGCTAAAAGCCCTACATGATTCAACGCTTCAGAAACTTTAAGTGCAATCTCAGTCGCTTTTTTTGCAACACTATATTCTATTCTAGCAGGGCAAATCACATATTCTACTTGATTAGCTTCTGGGTGAAATTCCATTTCAACTACTGGGAAAGTAGCAACTTCACCATTGACATTTCGACTTACAATAACTGCCAATTCATTTTTAAATGGTATCATCTCTTCAGTGATACATTCACCTTTTGGCAAACCAATTAAATCATCTAATGATTTTATAATTTTCACACCATAACCATCATAACCGAATTTTGCAACTTTCCATACAAAAGGAAATGTTAAGCCTTTGTTCTCTATGGCATCGTCAATTTCGGATGCATAGGCAAATCTTGAATAATCAGCGGTTGGTATATTATGATCAGTATAAAAGAGTTTTTGAGTGGCTTTATTTTGAATGACGCGTAAAGTTTTACTCGATGGGTATACTTTTGTGCCCATTTTTTCTAGTGCTTCCAGAGCATCTAGGTTGACATTCTCAATTTCTATTGTTAAGAGGTCAACCTGCTTTCCAAAATTAATAACGGTTTCATAGTCTAATAGGTCTCCTTGAAAGAATTCATTACAAGCTATTTTGCATGGTGCTTCGTCACTTGCATCTAAGACACAAGTATGGATGTCAAATTTTCGAGTTTCATTAAGTAGCATTTTACCTAATTGGCCACCACCAAGAATGCCAAGTTTAAATTTTGAAGAAAAATAATTCATGATTTTTTACTAAAAAATGACATATTAAATGCAAAAATACACTTAATAATGGAATGAACTTCTAAAAACGCAAATCAAAAATCGTTATTCGTCAATCTATTGATTATCTTTGCTTTTTTAAATAAAAAAACTAGTGATGAAGCTACATGATTTAAACTTCAAACCATTTATTTCTAGTGAAGAAATAGAGACAACTGTACAACGTATGGTGGATGAAATAGCTAATGATTTACAAGACGAAATTCCTGTGTTCATTGGCGTGTTGAATGGTTCCTTTATGTTTGTAAGTGATTTTGTAAAGAAGTATCCTAAACCTTGTGAAGTAACGTTTATAAAATTGGCTTCATACGAAGGTGTTAAATCTACTGAAGATATTCAGCGTCTTATTGGTTTAACTCAAGATTTAACAGGTAGAACGGTTGTCATTCTTGAAGATATTATTGATTCTGGAAATACACTAGGTGAGATCAATAGAATATTTAAAAATGAAAATGTAAAAGCTCTAAAAATAGCCACATTGTTTTATAAGCCTGAAGCCTATAAAAAGGATTTTAAGCTCCATTATGTTGGGATGCGTATTCCAAATAAATTCATTGTAGGTTATGGATTGGATTATGATGGCTTAGGAAGAGATTTACCGGAAATATATCAATTAGAAACAAAACAACACATGACAAATTTAGTGCTATTTGGACCTCCAGGTGCTGGTAAAGGAACACAAGCCAATTTTTTAAAAGAACAATATAATTTAATTCATATTTCCACAGGAGACGTGTTTCGTTACAATATTAAGAATGAGACGGCATTAGGTATGTTAGCTAAATCTTATATGGATAAAGGGCAGTTGGTTCCAGATCAAGTTACAATTGATATGCTAAATGCAGAAGTTGAGAAAAACGCTGATGCTAATGGTTTTATTTTTGATGGCTTTCCACGTACCAATGCTCAAGCCCAAGCCTTAGATACTTTGATGCAAGGTAAAGACTCTAGTATTAATGCTATGATTGCTTTAGAAGTTGATGATGAAGTATTAGTACAGCGATTATTAGAACGCGGAAAAACTAGCGGAAGAGTAGATGATGCAGATGAATCTGTAATTAGACATCGAATTACAGAATACTACAATAAAACAGCTATTTTAAAAGACTACTATTCTGTTCAAAATAAATATTTTGGCGTGGATGGTGTTGGTAGTATTAAAGAGATTACAGTACGACTAAGTGAAGCAATTGATTCACTTTAATAATTTGCTATAACTTTAAGAATCCATATTTTTAACTTAAAAAAATTCCTGATTTCAGGACTTAATTATGACTGAAGGAAATTTTGTTGACTATGTAAAAATGCATGTTTCCTCTGGAAATGGAGGGAAAGGATCTGTGCATTTGCATCGAGAAAAATATATTACCAAAGGTGGTCCTGATGGTGGTGATGGTGGACGTGGTGGACATATTATATTAAGAGGTAATTCCAATCTTTGGACCTTATTGCATCTGAAATTTAAAAAACATTTTAAGGCTGGTCACGGTGAGCATGGAAGCAAAGGGAGAAGTTCGGGAGCCGATGGTGAAGATATCTATGTTGAAGTTCCATTAGGAACCGTGATAAGAGACTCTGAAACCGATGAAATTATTTTAGAAATTACCGATGACAAAGAAGAACGAATCATTGTAGAAGGAGGAATGGGAGGTCGAGGCAATTGGCATTTTAAGTCTTCAACAAATCAAACACCTCGCTATGCTCAACCTGGAATTCCACTAGAAGAACGAGATATTACTCTAGAATTAAAAGTTTTAGCTGATGTTGGATTAGTAGGATTTCCAAATGCAGGTAAATCGACATTACTATCTGTAGTTACTTCGGCAAAACCGAAAATTGCCGATTATGAATTTACAACGCTTAAACCCAATTTAGGGATTGTGAAATATCGCGATTTTCAAACGTTTGTAATGGCTGATATTCCAGGGATTATTGAAGGCGCTGCCGAAGGAAAAGGATTAGGACATTATTTCTTACGTCATATTGAACGAAATTCAATTTTGTTATTTTTAATTCCGGCTGATGCTGACGATATTAAAAAGCAATATGATATCTTGCTTGATGAACTACGTCGTTACAATCCTGAAATGCTAGATAAAGAACGGATTATAGCAATATCAAAATCTGATATGTTAGATGATGAATTAAAAGCAGAAATGAAAATAGAATTAGACAATGATCTTCCTATTCCATATCTATTTATTTCTTCTGTTGCACAAAAGGGAATTACAGAACTTAAGGATATTTTGTGGAAATTATTGAATGATTAATTCGTTTTATGTTGAAACAGTATATCAAAAGCGTAGTAGAGATCAATGATAATAGAATGAGCAGAGTCTTTGCTTATTTTATTCAGGTATTGATTCTCCTCTCAATCATTACGTTTTCAGTTGAGACTATTCCAAATTTAAAACCGCAAATTAGAACCATTCTTCAAAGTATTGAGGTGTTTTGTGTTATTGTGTTTACAATTGAGTATGTCTTACGAATTTATGTTGCAGATCATAAACGGAAATTCATTTTTAGTTTCTTTGGGCTGATTGATTTATTAGCGATTCTACCATTTTACTTGTCGTTTGGAATCGATTTGAGATCACTAAGAGCATTGCGCTTCTTCCGATTGTTTAGAATTCTAAAATTGGTGCGTTATAATAAAGCCATGAACCATTTCACAAGAGCCATCAAGTCCGCTAAGGAAGAGATTTTCTTGTTTATTTTTATCACACTTATTCTTATTTATTTTGCTGCGATTGGAATTTATTATTTTGAAAATCAAGCACAACCAGAGCATTTCTCTTCAATTTTTGATAGTTTATGGTGGGCCATTATAACACTTACAACAGTAGGATATGGCGATGTTTACCCAATTACAGTTGGTGGTAAAGTGTTTACATTTATTATTTTGATGATTGGTTTAGGTATTGTAGCCATTCCAACAGGAATTATTTCTTCTGCCTTAACAAAATCAATCGATAAAAAAGAAGCGGAATAATTTTTGATTAACTTTATAAAAAAATAGTTATGAAATCAATTATCATTTTTGTATTGGCATTATTTGTCACTTCATGTGCACCAATATATGTGAATTACGATTACGAAAAAACTGCTGACTTCACCCAATACAAAACATACAACTACTACAAAGACTTAGAAACAGGTTTGAGTGAATTGGATACCAAACGATTACTAAATTCTCTCGACATGAGTCTACAGGCGAAAGGGTTTAGCAAGTCAGAAACGCCAGATATGTTTATTAATATTACGAGTAGTGAATATATAGAATCACAACGTAGTACAGTTGGTGTAGGTGTAGGTGGTACTGGAGGGAATGTTGGAGGTGGAATTTCAGTTGGTATTCCACTAGGACAATCAAATGTTAATCGTCAAATCACAATTGATTTTATTGATGAAAATGGAATTGGATTAATTTGGCAAGCCATTAGTGAGACGACGTATAATCCCGATGCCTCGCCAGAAAAAAGACAAGAGAAATTTAAGGCTATTGTAGATAAAGTATTATCTCAATATCCTCCTAAATAATAACAAAAGAGGCTGTCTAAAAAGTGTCATTCTGAATGAAAATGAAGAATCTCTAAAAAAGTAAAATTTTGATTTTTAACTAATAGAGATTTTTCGTTAAGCTTCGCTTACTACTTTCAATATCAAATATATTTTATATTTCACTAATGCTCAAAATGGCAATAAAACCACTTTTTAAACAGCCTCTTTTTTATAAAGTATTAGCTAAGTAAATTTTTATACTTGTCTTTATAACCATAAAGCACTGCTATATTCAAAATTATTAAAATTACAGCACCACCAATTCCACCTGGATCTAAAACGGCATGGAATAAAAACGCATTAATGGATACACTCATTAGAATAAGAGCCATTAACGCACCAAGTTTATTGAAAATTAGTGCGAGACCAGCAACAACTTCAACAAAGGCCACAAGTGTCAAGGTTTTTGCACTTGCTAGAGCGCCAAAATAAGCGCCAGCATCCCCAGATACTTCTGGCATTGGTAAAAATCCGCCAGGAACTAATTTGTTAGCTCCAAACATTAAAACAAATAAACCAAGAAGGACTCTTAGAATCATAAAAACTTTTGAATTCATAATGTATAGTATTTTTGTTAGTACTCTAAAATTAGGAAATAAGGGTTTACCTATTTCAGAGACTTGTTCGTGTTATAAAACACTTACTAACAATTGCTTAATTAACTTGAATTCGAACACCTTCACTATGACTACTAAATTCAGGAGCATACATGCTTTGAATCGTTGTAATTCCGTTGCTCATGTCACCAGCATTATTAACTCTTAAATCGTATTCAAATACATAAACACCTTTCGGTAAATAATCGAAAAAGAAATTTGTAGATGCATCTTTTGTGCTTTCATAGTATCCCAATCCATCTTGCCATTTATATTGGGATAATACGTTGATAGGTTCTAATCCTGAAGCTCTCATGTCTTTCATATGCACAAACTCCATGGCTCTATCACTTCTCAATTCGATACGGACTCGTACCAAGTCACCCACTTTTAAC
Source organism: Flavobacteriales bacterium 34_180_T64 (assembly GCA_002162765.1). GTDB lineage: Bacteria > Bacteroidota > Bacteroidia > Flavobacteriales > Flavobacteriaceae > MAAR01. The sequence goes on from MAAR01000013.1 coordinate 57,772, forward strand.
TGTGTATGATTTGTGATTTCAGAAATTTGTTCGCCTGTATCAGTATTTGTTTTTAAGAACAGTTTTTTCTTTAATTTCAACGGCGTTTCGGCCATAGTAATGCGATCTAAATCTTCGAAATATTGCCAGTATAAACTTCCCCAAGCAATACCATTTCCTTTTTTGGTAAGTTGTACTTCGGCCATTTCTGGTTTAATATCTGACGCGTCCCATGAGGTTTTGAAGTAGCCTGTACCAGCTTCAATTTTAACATCCTCCAATTTTGATGCTTCGATTTTTTGGCCTCCTAGAACAACGTCTACCATTTCGGTAACGCTTAACCAATCGCTACCTTGAAGCAATAGTGCATAAACAGCTTCGGTTGTTGCTTTTGTAGTTTTCCATTGATTTGTTTGCTTATGTTTTAGTAACCAGATCTTAAGATTGTCAATCGTTTTTGTGTCCTGTTCAATTTCTGAAAAAGCTTCTATTAATAATGCTTGAGTCTCAATTGGTGCCTGATACCAGTACCAAGAATTGGTGTTTTCTTTCCAATACATCCCTAATTCTTCGCTAGAAATACTGTTTTCTTTTAATGATTTCAAGATTTTTGTGGACATCTTAGTATCATCCATTCTATGCATTACTAATGCCATTAATCCTTTGGCATAAATTGAACGACTCAACCAATACTTTTCAATTTGAGTATGATAATACGTCGTAATACTTTTAACTTCTTTTGACGACTCAATATCTTCAAAGAAACTACGCATGTATAGGTAATGCAGCTGTGTATAAGAAAGATGATCTTTACTTAAATCCACCTTTGTATTGTGTTTTTTAAGGTCTTTATATTCTTTTATAAATTCAGCATCTAAATAATTGATAGCCTTTTTAATCATTTGTGTGTCGTCCGTTGAAGTTACTTTTAAATGCTTCAGATGCCCAAATCCAGTAATGATGTGTTGCGTAATATATCGATTGGAACGTCCACCATTAAACCAAGCCCAAGCGCCATTGCTCATTTGATTGTTCTGCAATTTTCGTTTAGCAGATTGCAATTCACTATTCATTTTATTTAGATCAAATAATAAAGCGATACGTTTTTTCTGTTCGGTTTCGCTTTGAGCATCACGTAACCATGGTGTTTCTTGTATGAGAATTGATTTTAGCTCTTCATTTTTTTCAAGCTTAGAAATAAGTGCATCTTGAGATGCCCATTGATTGAATACCTCTTGAATTCTAGGATTAGAATTTGCGATATGACTTGCTAAAGCGTTTGCATAATATCTTGAAAACGTTTGCTCATTGCAATCATATGGATATTCCATTAAATATGGTAAAGCCTGTACAGCGTACCATGCAGGATTAGACGTCATTTCTAATGTCAGTTTATGATGCTTCAGTGTTGTTGAGGTATTTGTTTTAAGCTTATCAAGAACAAAGGTTTTGCTTTCGTTACTTCTAATCCACATTGGCAATGTTTCTGTTACCAACATTCTATTTGAAAGCACAGGAAGCGCATTTTGTTCGCCATCACTAAAATCTCCGGATTTGGCTAATATTTTATACTGAACAGCTTGGACATCGCTTGGGATATTTAGTTTCCAGGATACTTGCGTGTTCCCTTTAGCATCAACTGAAAAATTCTTGGTAATAAGTGAAGGGACTGTATCATGATTTTCATTGCGTTTACTTAAGAGATATTCTGTTATGTCTGTTCCTGAAATAGGATCAGTTAAAACTAATCGTGCCTGTCCAGATAGATTGTGTTCTGTGAGATTTGCAATTTTTGTACTGATGGATATTTGATCACCTTCTCGTAAAAAACGGGGGACATTGGGAATCACCATGAGCTCTTTTTGAGTTACTGTTTCGAATTGAGCAACGGCATGCTCTAAAGTTTTGGTATGCGTTAGTAACTGTAATTTCCATTTCGTTAATGCTTCGGGCGTTGTGAAATTAAAACTTACATTGCCTTCCGAATCTGTTTGAAGTTGTGGAAAGAAAAAGGCTGTTTCTTGAAGATTTTTTCGAATTTGAACAGCATCGAAATTATCTTGATTATTACTTAATGATTTATCTAAAGAATCTTCTTTGTCAGAACTTTTAGCTGACTGATTCTTACTGTCTTTTGTTATATTTAAACCAGCTGCTTTTCCTTCAAGTGTTTGAGACAAACTTGCATTCGGCTGCCCATCTTCTAGTTCCATTTCAGAATCATCATCAAGCATCATTGGTGACGCCAATTCCATTATTTCTACAACATTACTGTTTCTATAATATCTATTTCCATTTCCAAAATAAAATCCAAACCAATTCAATTGGTCATAGGCCTGTTGATTTATACCGTGAAAGGTGTTATACTGGTTAAGTATTCGGAACTGTTGCGTGCCAAAACTATGACCAGCATTTCTTCGATTATAAGAATAATATCTAGGTTTCTGTATTGGATTAAATTGCCAAGCATGCGATTTAAATTGATCTAAGGAGGCATCATACATGCTAGCTAATAACTCAGCACTTACTTTATCGCCTTTAGGACCTTTAATTTTAAAACTCCATGTCTCGTCGGTTCCTGGCTGCAACTTATCTCTAAACGTGAGCGTCTCAATTTGGAGATCTGTTTTTGGGTAAGGAACTCCAATTGGTAAGGCAGCGCTTTGAAAACTATTATAGGCTGCAAAACTATAATGCACTATAAATCCGCCAATATCATCTTTAGTAATAGGAATAGCAATGGTCTTCTTGTTATTGTTCAAAGGAACAATATAGGTGTTCACAATTTTATGATCCTTTTCAATATCGAGAGTTACTACTAAGTCTTCGGATGCAGATCCTAAGGTTATAAGTGCTTTATCATTCACTGAATAACTGTTTTTATCAGTGGTAATACTAAATAATTGATGATCAGAGATGGATTTATCGTCATCGGTATACAATGTAGTTTTAGTCTCAGCTTTTACTAACTGACCGAATTTGTCTTTACTTTCCAAAAGAATTACATATTGACCTGAATTCCATTTTTTTATATTTCCAAGCTTTAGTTCTTTAGATTTTTCTGTGTCAAAACCTTGATTCAATACGAGTTCGCCTTTTGTCCACGTGTTTGGTAGATGCTCATTTTCGTAGGCGTCATTAGGAAATTTGGTTTTAAATTCTTCTTTAGTGATGACTTGATAATCAGGTGCGTTCCATGGTCTTTTACGTAGAACTTTATCCGGTGCCTCTAGTTTATAAATTTTAATGATTCCTTTAGCAGGAACGAATTGACCATTTAAATTATTAGTTGTAATAGTAATCGTATGATCTTTCTTAGTTTTATTAAGTTTGTTATCTACCAGTATACTTGCTGTTAAGGCATGGTAGCCGACATTTACAACAGTTGTTGAACTTCTAGTCTCTCCATTTAAATCTGTGACATCAGCAGTCACTTCATAATTAAAAATTGGTAAAGTACTTTTGCTTACACTTTCATCAGGAATGGCTTTAAAACGAATCTCAAATTCGCCTTTAGCATTTGTAATTCCTTCGCCATTTGTTATTTCTTGAGGTTCACTACTAAACCATGGACGATACCAATAATACCAATCTGGATATCGAACTTTTCGCTTGACACGATACACCACTTTGGCATCTGTAATATTACTACCTGCATAAGCAAGCGCATGTCCTTTTAATATGATCGTATCGTTGACTTTAAAAGTTTGAGTAATAGGATCGAAAGCACTTTCGAATTTCGGTCGCTTATAGTCTTCTACTGAAAAATTCGTTGCTGCTGTTACTCCAGCAAAGAACTCCATATAATATATGCCATTTAATCCATTGTTTGGCAAAATGAACTCGCCAGATACGGAGCCATATGTGTTGGTTTTAAGAGTTAATTCTTTTACCATTTCACGATTTGAATTATACAACTTAACTCTTGTGCTAATTTCTGAGGAAACAGTAGATATTCCTTTAGATGTTGACATGGCAATACCTTTAAAATAAACAGTTTGTCCAGGCTTGTAAATACTTCTGTCCGTAAATAGAAAAGCATTGTGAATTTGTCTGTTATCATCTTTATCGTGGTAATTGAAGCGATTAATATTATAACTGCTAAAATGTGCTTTTTCATTATTTATAGAAATGTTTAAACTCACATTCAAAAAACGATCGGAGGTTTTTGTAATACTTATTTCACCATACGTATTTGAAATTAAGCTTTTGTGCTTGAAACTACCATTGTACTTCGTTTTGTATTTTAGTTTTACTTGAGCACCTACAATTGGTTTTCCGTTTTTCCTATTTATGATTTGATATATTAATTCACGTCTTGTGGATTTTTCAATAATAGCAATGTTAGTGGCTTGAATAAAGGTGGTAGCAAATGTTTTGTGAACATTGTTCGCTTCGGCATATAGCAAATAATGTCCATTGTTTAACTGAGGTATAATTACTTCGGTAGAATGTATCTGATAATCTTTTTCGTTTTTTAATGTTGATTCCCATTGCTTATAGACGTCTAATTTACTTATAAAAGCGAGTTTCTCTTCAGGTTTATAAGACGTATTAAATTTGTTTATTTGCTCCAAATTCACTTTAAATAGTTTGAATTTTAGGCCATTTATATTTTTGTAATTCACCAAAACACGACTGTAATCTTGAATTGGTACAAACTCTTCAGCCACTAGATTCAAACTGTATTGATTAATTTGAGATTTAAGAGCCTTACATTTTTCCGCACCATTACTGTTTGGGAATTTCTGTATTGTGGAATTGCATAAATCTAAAGCGTCTTTAATTTTCCAACGCACTTCAGGATTTGTAGTTGGATTAAACCCTTGTCCTTGTGAGAACATTAAATTCGCAATTTCATAGTTGTAAAGTGCCGAGACTGCTTGAGTATCGTAGCTAATTGCTGAAGCTCTTAATGCTTTTAGTAAATGCGTTTCCTTATCATCAAAAGTTGCATTTTGAATTACGAATTTTAGCCTTGCAATATCTACATCAACCAAGGCATCAGGTGTTTTATCTTTTAAATGAAAATGAATTAAATTTTGATAAATTTTCAAAGCATGAAGCTGCAATGATGTAGAATCTGTAGAGGTCAAACTGAGCATCAAAAATGATTTAGGCGTATCTAAGTATTCAACAGAATCAATTTCAAATTTGTATGCAGGTTGCGTGATGCTATGTTCATCTGTTTTATAAAAATCTAAGGCATTATGACTCAGTAAATCATAAAGAGTCGATCTGTATAATTTTGATTTTGATTGCTCTGAAATAATAGCTTTAAAATCTTCAATTTTTGTGAGTTGCAACAACAATCCGTTTTCTAATGAATTCTGAAAATGAAAATGAATTTCATTAAAAATGGTCTGAAGGTCCCAAGTTCTGAAATCTTCAGTATCGACTTTAGATTCGGTTTTTGTTCGATTATAGAATTTATATCTATTTTGCTGAAAATAGTGCCAATACATATTGGCTAATAGATTTTCTAATATATTCTTTGTCGGTGCTTGACTCTGAGAAATTTCATTTTTAAAATCGATAATAATCTTTAACTGTGCATCTTCTTCTAGTATCAGCGCATATTTACTTTTAAAAAGTAAACTTTTAATATGTTGAGGTGTATTGTTTTCTTTTTTGGACAGGTCATTTATTTGATCTACAAGTTCTAAAGCTGATTTAGATAGACCTTCCGATTCAAACTGTGCTACTTTTTTCCATAAACTGGAAAAGTCATTGTTTTGAGCTAGAGAGAAATTGGCAAATAGAAGGAGCATTAGAATTAAGATTGTATTTTTCATGGTATAAAATTTATCACCTAATTACCTTCAAAAGCTGTTCCAAAAAAATAAAAAATGAGTAAGTGATATATCTGAATGCGTGAAGTTAGCTGTTTTGGAAGTTAAATAGAAAGTTTATTTTAGCATTTTCGACTCCTAATTTCATGAAGCAGATTCTATTTTTTTTATTAATTCCCATGTTTACTTTCGGTCAGTCAGTAATTATAGAGGCTGAATTGATGCTCTCGAATAAACAATTTGAGGACGTTGAGCAATTGATGACTAATTATGTAGACCAAAACCCGAAAAATTTAAAGGGCATAGAACTTTTGGGTGATGCTTTTGGTTTTCAAAAAAAATGGGATAAAGCTATAGTTCACTATAAAAAACTTGTGACTTACAATCAAGACAACGCCAACTATCATTACAAATATGGTGGTGCGCTTGGAATGAAAGCACTTACCATTAGCAAATTTAGGGCTCTAGGTATAATTGGTGACGTGAAAAGCTCATTTTTAAAAGCCGCAGAATTAGATCCAGATCATATAGACACACGTTGGGCGCTTGTTGAGCTCTACATGCAACTTCCAGGCATCATAGGAGGAAGCAAAAAAAAGTCACTCAAATATGCCGAAGAACTAGAACAGCTATCAAAGGTTGATGGCTACCTCGCAAAAGGTTACATCTATGAATATGATGATGCACCTGAACTTGCAGAACGTTACTATAAACTTGCAATTAAAGAAGGCGGTTCGCTAACGTGTTTTGCTAAGCTTTCAGAATTTTATCAAAGCGAAAATCAGCCACAAAAGGCCATTTCGAATATTGAACAATCTTATGAAAAACACAATAAAAATAATTTGCATTATCAAATAGGTAAAGTATGTGCAGATTATAATATTGAACTCGATAAAGGAGAACGTTGCCTACAAATGTATATTAAGAATCATTCAGCCAAAGATGGTGTACCTATAGAATGGGCGTATTTTAGATTGGCTCAAATAAGTAAAAATCGAATTCAAAAAGAACAAGCGTTGCAATGGATTGATAAAGCGCTTCATATTCGTTCCGATTTTAAGCAAGCACTTGAGGAAAAAAAGAAAATATTAAGACTCTAAATGTTTATTTTTCATACTACAGATTTAATAGCAATACGTATATTTACTTCCAATTACAATTGATACTATGAATGTACATTTTATTGCTATTGGTGGAGCTGCTATGCACAATTTAGCCATTGCATTACATAACAAAAACTATCAGGTTACAGGAAGTGATGATACTATTTTCGAACCTTCAAAATCAAGATTGGAAGCAAAAGAATTATTGCCAGAAGCCTTCGGTTGGTTTCCAGAAAAAATCACGGATAACTTAGATGCCATTGTGCTTGGAATGCATGCCAAAGCTGATAATCCTGAACTATTAAAAGCTCAAGAATTGGGTTTGAAAATTTATAGTTATCCAGAATTTCTTTATGAACAATCTAAGCACAAAACACGTGTGGTTATAGGTGGTAGTCATGGAAAGACAACTATAACTTCTATGATTTTACATGTGATGCATTATCATGATCGCGATGTAGATTATATGGTAGGTGCTCAGTTGGAAGGATTTGATGTTATGGTGAAGCTTACAGAAGAGAATGATTTTATGGTTTTAGAAGGCGATGAGTATCTGAGTTCACCAATTGATATGAGACCAAAATTTCATTTGTATCAACCAAATATTGCATTGATAAGTGGCATTGCATGGGATCATATTAATGTGTTTCCTACTTATGAAGGCTATGTCGAACAGTTTAGCATTTTTGTAGATTCAATTGTAAAAGGAGGAAGTATTACTTATAATGAAGAAGACCCTGAAGTTGAACGAATTGTAGAAGCTTCAGAAAATACCATTCGTAAGTTAGCCTATCAAACTCCTAATTATACAGTTGAAAATGGACAAACGTTATTAGAAACTCCTGAAGGTGATTTGCCAATAGAAGTGTTTGGAAAGCATAACCTTAATAATTTAGCTGGAGCAAAGTGGATCTGTCAGCATATGGGAATTGATGAGGATGATTTCTATGAGGCTATTTCCACATTCAAAGGCGCAAGTAAGCGCTTAGAAAAAATCGCAGAAAGTAATACAAGTGTGGCATATAAAGATTTTGCACATTCTCCGAGTAAAGTAGAGGCAACAACTAATGCTGTAAAGGAACAATATACTAACAGGACTTTAGTAGCTTGTTTAGAATTACATACTTATAGCAGTTTAAACGCGGAGTTTTTAAAAGAGTATAAAGGCGCTTTAGATGCAGCTGATGTTGCAGTTGTATTTTACTCACCTCATGCTGTTGAGATAAAAAAACTAGAGTCGGTTTCACACGAACAAATTGCCAACGCTTTTGAACGTGATGATTTAATTATTTATACCAATCCAGACGATTTTAAAGAGTTCTTATATTCTCAGAATTTTGACAATAAAGCCTTGTTATTAATGAGCTCAGGGGATTATGGCGGTTTGGATTTTGATGCCGTTAAGAATTTGATTACTTAAAACACTTTATTCAAAAAGGATTTAATACTTTCCTGATTCGCTCGTATCAACTCGGTTCGAGCATTTTCTATATCCCGTGGAATCTTGTCTTGTGAGAGTTTGAATTTACCTTCCCAATGGATGATGTCGATTTCAAAGCCAACGATGTAATTGATAAGACCATCCATTCTCGAATTATCTAAAGTGAGTTTGTAATTGTGTTCAGGAACTTCTAAAAACTCAGCCATATCAACGAGGCTTTGTTTTACTTTTAATTCATCTTTCACAGCAATCACGTTACCTTTTAAATGCACTTTTATATAATTCCATGTCGGTAATTGAGTTGTGCTATATACGCTTGGGGAGATGTAGCATTGAGGTCCAGAAAAAATCAGAGTGACCTCATTAGTGTCAGCTAACAATTTAGCATGTGGATTGTGCTTATCAATATGACCTATAAGTTTTCCTTTTTTGTTATAGATTAAAGGAAGATGTGTTACAAATGGTTGATTGTTATTTACAGAAATAACTGTGGCAAGAGGATATGTTTTAATGACTTCAATCATGTGATTGATAGTATCTTCTTGATGGTGTTTAGGAGGGTAGTTCATATTAAAAATATTTCATTGCTGAAATTACAATAATTATCAATGTCCAAAAAATATACGCACTCGAATGCTAATAGAAAATTTACTATATTAGGATGATTTTAAGCACACAATTTTTTAACATGTCAAAATACGAATCATCATTCTCAATCAAACTGTGGTCAGTAAATGATCAGCCAAGAGAAAAATTAAGAGATAGCGGCAAAAATGCTTTAAGTGATGCCGAATTACTTGCCATATTAATAGGTTCTGGTAATAGGGATGAGAGTGCTGTTGCGTTATGTCAGCGTGTTTTTGCCAGTGCAAATAATAACCTCAATGCCTTAGGAAAACAATCTATAAAGCAGTTGATGTCCTTTAAAGGAATTGGAGAAGCAAAAGCGATCAGTATCATTGCGGCCTTAGAGTTGGGACGACGACATAGAAGCGAAGCAGCTTTAAATACATATAAAATAACATCAAGTGAATCTGTGTTTGAACTCCTTCAACCTATAATTGGAGCGCTTCCACATGAAGAATTTTGGATTATTTATTTAAATAATTCAAACAAGGTTATTCAGAAACAACAACTAAGTAAAGGTGGAATTACAGGAACTTTGGTAGATGTAAGACTTGTACTTAAAAATGCATTAGAAGTAGGCGCTACCGCTTTAATTTTAGCACATAATCATCCATCAGGAACTTTAAAACCAAGTGAAGCCGATAGACTAATTACCAATAAACTAAAAAAAGCTGGAGAAAATTTAGATATAAAGGTGTTAGACCATTTAATAATAACGGAAAAATCATACTTTAGCTTTGCAGATGAAAACCAATTATAATTGCTTTTAATTTATACTCATAAAATAACGCCTCGGTTAACCTATGTATTCAAACATATTTGTACAAGAATTCTTGGTATACCTGTAAAATTCACTACAATTATTGAAGAGTTTATAGCACATGACAGCTTAAAAATGTCATATGCGAAACAACCTTTAAGTAATGAAATATTTGTTAGAAGTCATGAGCTATTATTTTCACAAGGTTTAGACGATCTCGATATTCAAGTTCATGATTGGGGACCTACCAAATGCTTTTTCTCCACGAATGATAAAAGTAGCTTACCATATGATATATTTGCGGCTTCATTTTATTTGTTGAGCAGATATGAAGAGTATTTGCCTCATGTAAAGGATGAATATGGTCGTTTTTTAGCTGCAGAAAGTTTGGCTTTTAAACATGATTTTCTAAATCAGCCAGTAATTGATATTTGGGCTTATAAATTTAAAATGGTTTTAGAATCACAGTATGCCGATTTTAAGTTTCCTGAGAAACAATATAGTGTGCAGCCAGTAATTGACGTGCCAATGGCATACTACTATAAACATAAGGGATTATTGAGAACCATAGGTGGAACTCTTAATGATATATTTCGATTAAAATTAAAAAGTTTTTATAACAGGTTCCTTGTCCAATCAGGATTTAAAAGGGATCCTTATGATACATTCAAATGGATTATAAGTAAACAAAAGCATACTAAAAATAAATTTATCTTTTTCTTTTTAATTGGAGATTATTCGACATTTGATAAAAACATAAATGTCAATAAAAAACGCTTTGTTTCTTTAATTAAGTCTGTTGCAGACTATTCTAAAGTTGGATTGAAAGCATCTTATTTTTCACTTGAAGACAAGCATATTTTAAAAAAGGAAAAAGTTAAAATGGAGTCCATAATTAATTATGAACTTGAAGCATCTCGACATTCATTTTCTAAATTAAATTTACCAGAATCGTACAGAAATCTTGTTGAATTTGAAATTAAAAAAGATTACACAATGGGTTATATTAATAACATAGGATTTAGAGCAGGTACCTGTACACCATTTCAATTTTATGATTTAGATTATGAAGTTCAAACACCATTACAAATTAATACCTTCCATTGTATTGATTATGCGTTGTTAAAGCATGTATCTCTTTTGGATAAAAAAGAGGAGCTCTTAAGATTAATTAAGCGTGTTAAAGAAGTTAATGGAACATTCACACCAATATTTCATAATTATACGTTTAGTGATGAGGAACGCTGGAATGGTTTTCGGGAATTATTCACAATTATATTAGATTCAGTAGATGAAAATTAAGGACATAAAACATATATTTTTTGATTTAGATCATACCTTATGGGATTTTGATAAAAATTCGAGTTTAGCTTTCGATAAGATTTTTAAACTACACAATGTGACTGTAAATACAACTGATTTTTTGAGCGTTTATGAGCCTATTAATTTTGATTATTGGCGCTTATATCGTGAAGAGAAAGTAAGCAAATCAAACTTAAGATATGGACGGCTTAAGGATTCTTTTGATGCAATTAACTTTGAAGTTTCGGATCAATTAATTGATTTATTATCTGTAGATTATATAAACTATTTAACGACTTTTAATCATCTCTTAAAGGGAAGTATTGAAATACTACAATATTTACAACCAAAATATGAGTTGCATATTATTACCAACGGTTTTGAAGAAGCTCAGATTAGAAAAATGAATTCCTCGAACATAAGGCACTATTTCAAGACGATAACAAATTCTGAAATGGCAGGTGTAAAAAAGCCTAACCCTATTATTTTTGATTTTGCGCTAAACGTTGCGAATGCCAGTGCACATGAAAGTTTAATGATTGGAGACAACTACGAAGCTGATATTATTGGTGCTTTAGAAGTTGGTTTTGATGCTATATATTACAATTATCACAATCATGATCCAGAACCTCACATTAAAGAAATTAAAGATTTAGTAGATTTAAAAATGTACCTTTAAAATTCTTGATATATATTTAGTATTTAAACAAATATTCTTATTATGAATAAATTACTTTTCCTATTTGTTATTGTCTTCATTTGTAATTTCAATGCGTATTCTCAAAAAAACATAAACAATTATAAATACATTATTGTTCCAACTAGTTTTGACTTTTTGAAAGGCAAAGATAAGTTCCAATTAAATTCATTGACTGAATTCTTATTTAATAAATATGGCTATACGGCCATTATGCAGGACGAAACTTTGCCGGAAGATTTAAATGGAAATCGATGTTTAGCATTGTATGCCAATGTACATAAGTTGAAAGGGGGCTTACTAAAAACTAAAATACAAATTGACTTATTGGATTGTAATGAACAGCTTGTTCATTCCTCTAGAATAGGGGAGACTCGAGAAAAGAATTATAGCAAGGCCTATAATTTGGCACTTAGAGATGCCTTTGTTACTTACCAAGGGTTATCGTATACGTACCAACCAATAAAGAGTAGTGTTAATTCACAAAATAATCAAATTGATATTAAGCAGCCTGTATCAGAAAAAGATGACTCAAAACCGGTCGTAGTAGTTGCTGCAATTCCTCAAAAGAAGGTAGAATCGGAGGTAGTCATGACTTCAAGTCCAACAACTAATACAAATGAGATTATCGAAGTGCTTTATGCACAGCCTATAGATAACGGATTTCAAATTATTGATACAACTCCTAAAAAAGTCATGATTTTGTATTATTCTGGAATTCCGGATACGTTTATTGTTAAAGACCGTGATGCCATTGTTTATAAAAAAGGGGATTTATGGATTTTATCTGAAAACAATGGATCAACTCTGAAAGAAGAGGTGGTCAACCTGAAATTTTAATAGTTATACTTACCCTTCCATCGTTGTTTCAAAAAGTCTCGTTGCTGATTTTCACGCGTATTATTTCCTGGAACATAGATTGTGTTATTTTTTATCTCCTCAGGTAAGAATTCATGTTCTGCAAAATTATTTTCGTAATTATGGGCATATTGATAATTATCGCCATAGCCTAATTCTTTCATGAGTTTTGTGGGTGCATTTCTAATAGATAACGGTACAGATAAATCTCCGGTGTCTTTCACCAATTGCTGCGCTTTACCAATAGCTTGATATGAAGCGTTGCTTTTGGCCGATGTTGCTAAATAGATGGTGCATTGACTTAAAATAATTCGTGATTCTGGAAATCCAATAATTGAAACCGCTTGAAAAGTGTTATTTGCCATAACTAATGCTGTAGGATTTGCGTTTCCGATATCCTCACTAGCCAATATCAATAAGCGCCTTGCAATAAATTTTACATCTTCTCCACCTTCAATCATTCTTGCCAACCAGTAAACAGCAGCGTTGGGATCGCTTCCTCTAATGGACTTAATAAAAGCTGAAATGATATCATAATGCTGTTCGCCTGTTTTGTCATAACGAACCGTATTACTTTGTACTTTTTGAGAAACTGTTTCATTAGTTATTACGATGGCTTCATTTTCATTGTAAGATGTGATAATTAATTCAAAAATATTTAAGAGTTTCCTAGCATCACCACCAGATAAACGAATGAGCGCTTCAGTCTCTTTTAAAGTAATGTTGCGTTTTGCTAATATGTCATCTTCTGATATAGCTCTTTTTAATAAGGCTTCTAAATCCGTTTTACTAAAAGAGTTGAGAATATAAACTTGAGAACGTGAGAGTAGCGCAGGTATGACTTCAAAACTTGGGTTTTCTGTAGTTGCTCCAATTAAAGTTACCCAACCTTTTTCTACAGCTTGCAACAATGAATCTTGCTGTGATTTGCTAAATCTATGAATTTCATCAATAAATAAAATGGGATTCTTAGTTGTAAAAAGCCCACCACTTTGTTTGGCTTTCTCGATAACGTCTCTAATGTCTTTAACGCCTGAATTTATCGCACTTAAAGTGTAAAAAGGGCGATCTGATTCGTTGGCAATAATATTTGCAAGCGTTGTTTTACCAGTTCCTGGTGGTCCCCAAAAAATCATGGATGGAATGATACCTTGTTTTATATGTTGCGTAAGCACACCAGTAGTTCCCACAAGATGCGTCTGACTTAAATAATCTTTTAATTTATGTGGTCTTAATCGTTCTGCTAAAGGTTCATTCATGAAGTAAAATTACAAAAATGTAGGTGACAATATTTCATAAAACGAATAAATGGTTAAGTATTTGAAAAGAAAATTATAAATTGGAAGATGAAGACACAACAACAGTTTAAATATTCTACGGGAGTGATCGCATATCCTGTGTTATTCATTTTGTTAATTTGGGTCGTGTTTTGGTTACAAGTACGCTTTTTCTCTGGTATTAAAGGATTTGGTATTTACCCTCAAACTTTAGAAGGTTTGGTCGGGATTATTTTTAGTCCGTTTATTCATTCGGATATTGAACATTTGTATCATAATTCTATACCCTTGTTTGTGCTGTCAATGGCGCTATTTTATTTCTATAGGAAAATATCATGGAAAATCCTTTTGTATGGGATTTTAATTTCTGGATTTATAACCTGGTGTATTGGTCGACCGGCAAATCACATAGGTGCTAGTGGATTGATATATGTGCTCGTAAGTTTTATTTTCTTTAAAGGGGTTTTTGCAAAACATTTTAGACTTGTAGCCTTGTCTATGCTCGTTGTTTTCTTATATGGTAGTATGATTTGGTATGTTTTTCCAGTGAAAGAAGGCATGTCTTGGGAAGGTCATTTAGGAGGATTAATAACGGGATTTCTTTTTGCTCTAATATTTAGGAAGGCCATCGCAAAACCTGAAAAATATGTTTGGCAGCAACCACATTATAATGAAGAGAATGATCCCTTTTTGAGACATTTTGATGAAAACGGAAATTTTATAGAACATCTAGAACCGGAAATTGAAGAAGATGTTGAAATAGAGAACAAGCCTAAGGTTATCTATAGATTTAAAAGTAAAGATACTTAGAGACGCTGTCTTACCGCTTCATATAAAAATGCGCCACAAGCAACAGAAACATTTAACGATTCAATTTCACCCAAAATAGGGAGCTTTGCTTTAGCATCTACAACTTTTAAAATAGACGGATTGATGCCTCGTCCTTCAGATCCCATTATAATTGCACAGGGTTCATTAAATGAAATATCGTAAAGATTATGTTCTGACTTTTCAGTAGCAGCTATGACCTTAATTCCTGAAGCCTGCATATAGAAAACAGCATCTTTAATATGGTCAACTTTACAGAGTGGTATTTTAAAAATGGCACCAGCGCTCGTTTTAATGGTATCTCCATTTACTGGAGCGCCACCTTTTTTTTGTATAATAATACCTGAAACACCTGTACACTCAGCTGTTCTAATGATGGCACCAAAATTCCTAACATCACTTAATTGATCAAGTAATAAGAACAAAGGAACTTTTCCAGATTCAGTGACATTAGTTACCAAATCTTCAATATCATGAAAGGCTATAGGTGCAATTTGTGCAACAGCGCCCTGATGATTTTTTTTTGTGAGTCTATTTAATTTTTCTACTGGAACATAAGAACTATTTAATCGTTCTTTATGAAGTAATTGTTCAAGCTCTGTAAAAAGTTCGCCTCTAAGTCCTTTTTGAAGAAATATTTTATCAATATTTTCACCAGATTTAATGGCTTCAATTACGGCTCTTATTCCAAATATAGTAGTTTCATTTTCCATGATGCAAAGGTATAAAAAAACCATCCGGATTTAGGATGGTTTTTATAAGTAAATCAATACTACTTTTTAAGTATCCTTTTAAGGATGCTATTTGAATTTGAATCTATTTTTAAAACATAAATTCCTGTTTGTAGCTGACTGATATCAATAACATTAGTATTAGTTTGAAAACTCACTAAAGCACCTAATAAATTAAATACTGAAACCGCATCTATAGGCATTTGATAGTCAATATTGACCATGTTTGATGTAGGATTTGGATAAACGTTCAAATTTTCTAAAACGAACTCATCAACACCAAGAAGATCACAATTGCTTAAATCTGGATTCAACTCTATAGGATTACCGGGTGTCAAATCTCTTCCTATAAACGCAGGATAGTCAGGACTAAACTTTAATGCTCTAAAAACAAAATTGGCGGAAGGACTATCGCCTTGTGACAATATACCATTGTTGGTATCAGGATTAATATATTCCCAAACAATATTATTAGAAGGATCTATTTCAAAGAAATATCCAGAATCTCCATCGCATATAAGTGTATTCCCATTAGGTAGTCTTTGTGCACTAGACAAGATAGAAGAGAAAAAGTTTTCAGGATCAATGGGGTCAACATAAGTCCATTCTGAAGCTGTTGGTCCATATCCATCTATACTGTCGTACTCGTAAACGCCTGGTGAAACAGTTGGAGGTGAAAAAATATCTATAGAAGAAAATCTAATCGCATTACCATTAATAAAAACAAGTAATTTACCTGCGTCATTTAACCCCTCAGGAATCCAATGCGGATAATGTTGACTAAATAGCGTCTTATCATCTGGATCGCCATGATCATAAGATTCTGGATTCCCCCAGCGATATAGAAAATCGCCCCCTTTACCATAAGTTCCAGCGGTATGAGAAGCTGCGTCAGCTGTAGATGCTGGTCGCTCGATAATATAGATTTCATCTAAAAGACGAGAACTCATTACAATTTGATTTAGATTTTCATTGTATTGAATAGAATTAAAATGTAACCAATTCGCATTACCATTTTCAGCATTTAGATAGTTGAAATCTAATAATTCTGGATGATCAGCAACCACGCCGAAGTTGGCTTGAGAATTATCATAATCTTGAATTAAATGATCCTTAATATTCCATTCCCAGATGATATTGGCAGTAGTTGTGCCTAGTATAGGTTCCAATTCAATAATTTGCTCATTAAATACTTTTCCTTGCAAAATTAATGCTGGATTTCTACCTTCAAGAATAGCTTCAGCTTCTGTCATTGTTGTTACCGCAAGCATCAGTACATTTCCACCAGGTAGCGGATAGATGTCATGATGTTGACTCATTAGAAGAGAGGAATATGTATATTCCCAGAGTAAGTTGTTATCCCAATCAAATAATTCTATTTTACCTCCAACGCCACCAAATGTTATGTCAGCATTTGCAATTTTGCCAGTTCTTAATAAATTGCCATTTTCTAAAAGATAAACTGAAGCTGCCGGAGTGAATGTACTTGACCATTGATGTACAATTTCACCACAATTATTTATTAAATAGGTTTCTGTTGAATTGTTAGGAGCAAATAGGGTATATCCATTGTAAGAATCTTGATCATTGGTTAGTATTCCAACGGTATTCTGACTAAATCCAAGTAGGCTATTTAAAATTATAAAACATAGATATAATTTTTCTTTCATGATTTTTTTATAAAAAAAAGACCACCTATAACGAGGTGGCCTTTTTGTAAATTTTACTTATAATTACTCGCAATCGTTTGTTCCACTAGTTATAAGACCAGCTGTTGGAATACCCGAATAATCCATGGTACCTTCTTCCCAAAATGTGCCATCAGGCGCAGTTAGTTTGAAATAGTTTTCACTTTCCCACCCAGGACCACCACCAGTACCACCACCAGACACATACGTGAATGAGTAATCGGCATCTGCAGTAATTGCTATATTGAATGTTGTAGGTCCGCCTTCAGGTTCTGCGTATTCTGTTGTAATCCCTTCAGATATAACTTCCACGTAACCTCCATTCCAACCGTCTCCATAAGTATCAGAAGTTTCTAGCGTCCAAAAACAAAATGGATAGTTTTCTATAGTAAGATTTAACTCTGGATATTGCGTATTAGGGTTTATCAAATACGCATCGGCCACATCTGGACCAGGTACGACTCTTAATTCTAAAGTTTCGGTACTTTCTGTAGGATCATCATCATTATGAATGAGAACCATCATTTGACCTGTTGTAGTAAACGCGGGTATTGTTCCTGTAACAAAATCAAAGTCTTCACCTTCGGTAGCATCACCACCAAGAATTTCAAAATTAAAAGTAGCAGAATACCTAATTGGTTTATCTAATACGATGTCGTAGACATAAACGGCTTCGTTGCGCTCATTAGTTGTAAGTGCCCCACCAGTAAATGTAAATGAAGCCGTGGGATACCCATCGGTACTACCAATTGGCGCTGTGTCTTGACTTGCCTCTTGAACATCACAACCAAACAGAAAAAGTGTTAAGATTGTAGAGCTTAAAATATATTTAATGTTTTTCATTTTATTTGTTTTTAAATTTGAAATTAGTCTACAATTTTCTCCATTACTTGCCAAAACTCTCGGGAACCGCCATTTCCTTCACCATCATCTGGTGTCAAATACCCATAGGTCATGTTTAATGTAACTACGTCTCCATCTATTGTCATAATATTAGAACCGGGACCACAGGGAACATTGGTCATATCACCAGCGTTAGTTTGGCAGGTGATAAATGGTTGATCATTACCGAGTTGAGGATCTCCGGTAGGCGTCGTTGCTGGATACGTAATTTCTCCAGTATCAGGATCAATATCAAAATACCATTCGTTATCATTAAATGCCTCCGCGCCAAAATATTCAAGAACTCTATAGGTAGTACCGCAAAGAAAAATGATCTCTGTCTCATCTGGCCAATCACTTTCAGTAAAATTAAGCTCGCCAATTCTGTAATATTCAGCACTAACAGCTCTGTATCTTCCCGTTACTGGAGAAAAACATAGGTACTCTATCGTAATATCGATAGAAGACGTACGCCCATTAGGAACTATCGACCCATCAGAAATTTCAGAAATAACTAAAGTTAAAACTGGGTTTACATCTAATGGAGGCAAAATACCTTCAGTAAGAATTGTTAATGGCAAATTTGCAATATAATTAGTACTAGCCGATAAACTTAAGGTGTTTGAAGGCAGCATAAAATGTGTGCCTTCAATTGCCGTAGATGACGGATCTACTGATATGGTCACGTCAAAATCTCCTGTAAATTGAGAAGACGTTGGACCTGAAAATGTGACCGTCATTAATATGTCAGTGGTACTTCCATCTGCTGCAACAGATGCATTGACACTTGAATCAAGGAATCCCACTAAATTGGGGCCTTGGTCGTTATTGTCACTTGCTGCGTCGTCATCTACTAAACAGGCAGTAAACAGTAACGAAACACATAAAATTGATAAATATTTAATATAATTTTTCATATTGTTTTTTTTTAATTAGCCCAAAATATTTTTGCTGTGAATTCATCCCCTGGTGAATTAATTGGTACATTATTAGCATTTGAAGTTATCTCACTAGAAGGATAAAACAATCTAACAGGTCTATCAGATGATGGTGCCGTTAAAGAGACTGGTACATCAGAAGGATAGCCAGTTCTATTATAATCAAACCAAGTCTGCAATGCATTAATACCCATAAGACCGATCCATTTTTGAATCATTATGGCTTCAAGTTTGTTGGATGAATTGGCCCAGCTAACAGTAGAAATTTCTTGGTCATAATAATCACTAGCATCACCTGCGCCAAGATACGTAAAAGAAGCTTGAATTCCAGATTCATACATAGCTTTAGGATCGCTAGAAATAAATCCTTTTAGAGCAGCTTCCGCACGATTGAAATAGGATTCGGCAGCGGAATAAATCACACCATCTTGTGATGGTGATTTTAAGAGACCAGGACCTATGTTCGAAACAAAATCCGGTCCATAATCTACGGGACCATCATAATTTTGAAGTCCCTGTACTACACCTAAATGGCCAGTAGCAGGTTCTTCAAAAAGAAAGTTTAACCTATCGTCATTTGTAGACATTAATCTATCTAAAACATATGGGGTTGCACAGGTTGCATCATTTGTAAGGTCAACAGTACCAGAAACATCAAAACCAAAATCATTCCATTTACGGTTTTGTTGATCTGTAATTTGAGCATACCCAATATTAACAGTTACATCGGTATTCATAAAACCAGAACCTTCAGTAGCAATTTTATTAAACTCTTCTTGAATATATCCAGCTCTACCTGCCATATCTGATTGACGAACGAGTATTCTTAATTTAATAGTATTTGCAAATCTTTTCCACATGTCCATATCGCCACCAAAAACACCATCGTCACCACCTGGTAATACAGGAGATAGTTCAGAATTTGCTGCTGTAGCATTTATTAAAGCAATGGCATCAGTTAAATCGTCCATGATTCCTTCATAAACAAAAAGGCCCTCATCATATGCTGGGGTAGGATTATTTCCTCTTCCTAATGCCTCAGTATATGGTATATCACCATAAGTGTCGACTAAAAGTTGGAAATGAAGCGATTCCATTATTTTACCAATAGCTTGATAATAACCATTCTCAGCACCTGGCAAAGTGACTAAAGCATGGTATTCTTTAAGAACTTGACTATAGGTGTAATCAAAAATACGACTGTAAAAAGACGAGGTGACCTGGTATTTAAATTCTTCATTATACCAAGAGAATCCATCTGACTGACTCCAGTTTGCCATAAACATGTTTCCTAAATGGTTCATACCTCTATCCCGTTCTTCTATGATGTTACTGAAATTGAGCGCCACAGGTAAAATTAAATCGGGACTAACCGTCAATGGGTTATTTGGATCTGTGTTGACATCCAAATAATTTTCACTACAAGACCCTAGCAGTAAAACTACCATTAGAATATTGATTGATTTTAATATATTTTTCATTTTTCTTTTTTTTAAAATTCTACATTTAGACTAAATCCAATTGATTTTGTTGGAGGTCCTTGTAAATAACCACCAATACCAACCGCATTTCCAGAAACGGCAACCGTATTTCCTGCAGACGTTCTGGATCTCGATTGTAAATTTTTAAACTCCGGATCAGAAAAACGATTTTCTTTTGGTAACCAAGTAAATAAATTTCTCCCAACAAGTCCAAATCTTACAGAATGAATAAGCGTTTTGTCTAAAAACTTTTTAGGTAAGTCATAGGATAGAGAAATTTCCCTAACTTTAAGTGCAGTTGCATCTCTCACATAATTTTCTTTAATTTCATTATAAACATCTGTCCAGTAATCTTGAAGACCATCCGTAATAGGAATATTTGTGTTTTCTACATATACCCCTGGACTTGTTTCGTAGACTGAATTAGGAATTACAAAATCTTCTCTGTTTGCAGAAACTGATTCAAGCGATCTACCAGTAAATTCCATAGCATCAGAACCTTGCTCATAATAAACATGACCAGTTCTGTAATCCATTGTAGCCGCTAATCGAAATCCCTTATAATTAATAGAAGACGATAGTCCAATAATATAATCTGGAGTTACCTTCCCTTGTTTTTTTAAAGGACCTTGTATTGGGTCACCACTTGTTGGATCAATAACTATTCGTCCTTGAGGATCTCTGGTATATGAAGAGGTTTTTAATTGTGGAAATTCTTCTCCAACAATAGCAAATACACCTACATCACCACCAGTATCTAGTGAATATACTAGTATTTCATCAACGCCTTCTTTAATTTTTGTTACTTTTTGTTCGCTATGGGTATAATTTATATTCATATCCCAAGAAAAGTCCTCAGTTTGTAAAATTGTACCTCCTAATGTTAACTCATATCCAGAACCTTTAAGTTCTCCAATATTAGTCAATAAAAAATCTGCTCCAGATGCTACAGAAGGTGTTGTACTTGTTATTAAGTCCGTAGACGTTGTAGAATAATATGCAGCATCAAAGGTCAAACGGTTATTAAAGAAAGCTACGTTTGCACCAATTTCTGTGGTATTAATCTTCTCTTTTGTAAGACCAGAATCAACGGCGGTATTGGCTACTGTAAATCCATTTGTTGTACCGAATGGGTATCCATCACCCTGAAAGAAAGTTTCATTTGTTTGGTAAGCTCCTAGATCATTATATACTGTCGAGTTACTAACTGTAAGTTTTAAAAAGGATAAAGCGCCATTTTTAATTTCCGGGAAAGCATCACTTGCTACAAATGAAAGACCTGCTGCGGGATAAAAATAACTGTTATCTGAAGTTGGCAAGGTAGACGTGTAATCATATCTTCCAGATAAATTTAGAAATAAGAAATCTTCATAACCAAGATTTAAATCAGCAAAAAAACCATAGGTTCTTTTAGTGGTTTCGTCAACATTTATAATTGGTTGCCCAGTACCATTTGATACGTCATAAAAATTAGGAATACTTAAATTATTTACTCTAATGGTGCTGTTTCTTGTTTCGCTTGTTGTGTTAGTTGCACCAAGAATAGTGTTTAATTTAAAAGCGTCATTAATTTCAAAATTAGAAGCTAATAGGAGGTCTGTTGTATAGGTAATGAAACTGAACTCACTATCCGTAACAAAAGACGAAACAGTAGTATGCTGGTCTTGTAAAATTGGATCATAAGTTTGTCTTGCTCTCCAATCTTTACCATTTCCATTACCGGTATTTACACCAAATCTGGTGGTCAAATTCATCCAATCGGTAAGCTCATATGCCGCAGTAATATTAGCCGTCAATCGGCTTGTATCATCAATATTTCGGTTTGTTCCCACTGCCCAATATGGGTTTTGATAGTAGGCATTATAATAATTATCAGCATATCCATAACTCGCAGGATTATCCCAATCTGAATACGATGATAACGGAATGTTAGCGGATTGATTCAGAAGGAACCAATACAAGGTTCTGTCTTGGTCTCCAATAGCATTTCCTACAACATCAGTATGATCTCTTAAATAATTTGAAGTTAGACTTAATGCTAATTTACCAAGCTTCTTTGAAGCATTGACTTTGAATGTATTTCTACTATATTTATCATCAGGAGTAATACCTTTAGTTTCTTGATCACCAACAGATACATAGAAAGAGGAATCGTCGCTACCACCACTAAAATATACGGTGTTTTGTAAAGTTGAACCCGTATTAAAAAAATCTAATAAGTTATCCTTTACGGGCGCATAAGGAACCATTTGGGTTGGCAATATATTATCTGGACCCATAGTAGGTCCAATTTGACGAATTACACCGTCAAAACGTGGTCCCCAGTTGGTGTTTTCAATATTATCGTATTCACCTTGCCAACCAGTTCCATATTCATTTTGGAATCTAGGCATATAGGCAACATTTTCAAAAGTTGCTGCTGATGATATTCCAACTCTAAATCCTTCGCCTGCTTTTCCTCGTTTAGTTGTAACGATAACGGCTCCGTTACCTGCTGCTCCACCATAAAGAGCTGCTGCTGTAGCTCCTTTTAGTATATTCATCGATTCAATATCATTAGGATTTAAATCGTCAAATGCGCCTTGAGAAGCAATAGAACCATCAATAACGATTAAAGCACTATTACTAGAAGTAATTGATCGCATCCCTCTTAAGAGCACCTGAGTAGTTGGATTTACACCGTTACTTTGAACGTTAATTTGCAAACCTGCTACTTTACCTGCAAGTGCACTTGCAGCTCTAGTAGGACTTGCTTGAACCAGTTCTTTACTACTTACTTTTTCTGCTTGATAGGTAAGTGTTTTCTTTTGCCGTTTAATACCTAAAGCAGTTACAACGACTTCGTCTAAAACTGCCGCGTCTTCTAGCATTGTGACATTAATAGTGTTTGCGGTGCCAATCGTTACTTCTTGAGACTTAAGCCCTAAATAAGTAAACGATAAAATGTCACCTGCATTGGCTCTAATGGTATAGTTACCATCAAAATCAGATTGAGTTCCGTTAGTTGTACCTTTTACAACAATATTTACGCCAGGAAGTGGTAAACCAGATTCATCTGATATTGTTCCTGAAATTGTTTTTTCCTGCGCAAAAGTTAATTGCACAACAAACGCTAGTAATAGCGTTAAAATTCCACTAAACTTTGTTTTCATATTTAAATTAATTTGAATTAGCCTTTCTCAAAAGTCTTAATAAAAAGTTAATAAAACAATAATATTATATTAAAATTTATAAATTATTGAGATATTCTTAGTTAAAACTTTGATGTAAGACTCAAATGTATTTTTGAATCTGAAAACTTAAAAGGTTGGTTTTTAGTTTTCCCGCTCGAATAATTGAATCGAAACAAGCCTGCTTTTGTTCGCAGACCAAATCCGAAACCAAATCCAAATAATTTTCCTTTGAGGTTGGAAATTTTATTTTCAAAGTATCCTGCATCAAAAATGGAGTGAACATATAAACTGTTATTGATGCGATATCTGTACTCTGTGTTTAATACGCCAAATAAATCGGCTGTCAAGCTGTTTTCTTCAAATCCTCTTAAAGAGTTAATTCCTCCAAAACGGAGCATTTCATTTTCTAGGTAAGTATCAGACAAAAGTAAGCCTCCTTTAATTTTTGCGTAAATACTGTTTTTGAGATTTAGATTAAAAATCTTATAGGCGTCAATATTGAAAATGGACTGAGATTCATTGATAGTATTTACTTTTCGAGTTCCTATACCTGCAGTGAAATCCACGTATAAACCAATTGGAAACAACGGGTCGTAGTTTTGAAAATTTTGATGTCTGTAACTAATAAGGTAATGATTGGATTTGTAATCTGATACATTTACCGTAGCTTCTTCTTCTAAAAGATTATTTGAATTGGTGGATTTTAGTCCAACTGAGATTTCATTTTTGGAATCAAACTGAAATGCAAGTTTTGCCATTTGGGAAACACTTACAAATGAAGAATCTTTCTTGAAGATATTCAATTGCAATTCTACGCCCAAGGGAGAGTTAAATAAATACGGAAGCTTTGTATTAATTTCGAATGTTTTTTGTTCATTTTCATCACTTTTGTAGTATAGCGTAAATACTTCACCAAAATTTAAATTATTGGTGAGGTTTAGGTTTAAATAACCGTCAAACTCAATTTTATTAGTTTCAGAATTTGTCCCGAAACCTATGAACCCATCAAATGTATTGCTCATAGCTTTTTCTACGTAGATATATAATATGGTAGAGTCTTTTGTGAATAGGACTTCAGGATCTTTTATTTGAGTTGCAAATTTTAAGCTATTAAGTTTAATCGTCTTGTCTTTTATTTTTGATAAATTAAAATTTTGATTGGGCCTTATTTTTAAATAATGTTTCAAAAACGATTTTGGAAAAGCTTCATATCCTTTTATTAGGATATTATCTATATTCCTTTTGTTAGCGTTTGATAATCCTAATTCTGCAGATAGAATTCCATTTCGAACCTTTTGTATGTTTTTTAATTGTAAAACTGAAAAAGGAGCGCCTTGGTTTGCTATTTCAGTATTAAGAAGTTGCAGTACGTCTTCTAAATTATCAATTGGAATTTCGAAATAACCATTCTCTCCAGTGTCTGATATTAAATTTATAAGATTGGCATCAATTTTATTTTCATGATATATATATATGGTATGATATAATTCTTTCAAAGAGAATTGTGCTTGATACATTGAATCATTTTGTTTAGTAACATTTAATAATTCATGTTCTAAATATCCAATGTGGTTTAATCTTTTTTGGAATTCCTTAATTTCTTTTGAAAGAGACGCATAGTCTGTGAACTGTTTTTTATAATTTAAGGAGTCAATGATTTTTGTTTCCATATCATTTTCACCAATGGCCGAAAGATAAATGGACTGAGCCTTTAGATTTCCAACAAATAGGAAGCTAAATAACAAATGAAATAGGAATGCTTTTTTAATCATTAATTGTAATATAGTTTTCAAAACTAACGGAATTTAATCACTAAAAATATGCCTAGGATAAAATAATTTATCAAACTTTGTAAAATTAATCTTGATACATTTGAAAAATTGATATTTATTTCTACCTTTGCAGCCCTCAAAAGAGAGGGTTAAATAAAATTTATATAGAAATATATGCCAACAATTTCACAATTAGTACGAAAAGGAAGAGCCAAAATAACCAAGAAGAGTAAATCGGCTGCTTTAGATTCGTGTCCACAAAGACGTGGTGTGTGTACTCGTGTTTATACAACAACACCTAAGAAACCTAACTCAGCAATGCGTAAGGTAGCAAGGGTTCGTTTAACAAACGGTAACGAAGTAAATGCATACATCGGTGGTGAAGGACACAATTTACAGGAGCACTCGATAGTATTGGTTAGAGGTGGAAGGGTAAAAGATTTGCCAGGAGTTAGATATCACATCGTTCGTGGTGCTTTAGACACCGCAGGTGTTTCAGGTAGAACACAACGTAGATCTAAGTATGGTGCAAAACGCCCTAAGAAGTAATTTTAAAACTTTAAGAAGAAGACATGAGAAAAAGAGCAGCGAAAAAAAGACCGCTTTTACCAGATCCACGTTTTAACGATCAGTTAGTAACTCGTTTTGTTAACATGATGATGTGGGATGGAAAAAAATCTGTAGCCTTTAAAGTATTTTATGATGCAATTGACATCGTAGAATCAAAGAAAACAGATGAAGAAAAAACTGCATTAGAAACTTGGAAAGATG
Source organism: Flavobacteriales bacterium 34_180_T64 (assembly GCA_002162765.1). Taxonomy (GTDB): domain Bacteria; phylum Bacteroidota; class Bacteroidia; order Flavobacteriales; family Flavobacteriaceae; genus MAAR01. The sequence goes on from MAAR01000013.1 coordinate 83,872, forward strand.
CCTTGTCTAACGTTATGCCTCACGTAGAAGTACGTAGTCGTAGAGTTGGTGGAGCAACATTTCAAATTCCAATGCAAATACGTCCAGACCGTAAAGTTTCTACAGCCATGAAATGGTTGATTAGTTATTCACGTAAAAGAAACGAAAAATCTATGCCACAAAAGTTAGCAGCTGAAATTTTAGCAGCAGCTAAAGAAGAAGGAGCGGCTGTTAAGAAAAGAGTTGATACTCATAAAATGGCAGAAGCAAATAAAGCATTTTCACACTTTAGATTTTAGTAAGAAATGGCAAGAGATTTAAAATATACAAGAAATATAGGTATTGCTGCTCATATTGATGCTGGTAAAACAACCACTACAGAGCGTATACTTTATTATACAGGAGTTTCTCATAAAATTGGTGAAGTACATGATGGTGCTGCAACAATGGACTGGATGGAGCAAGAGCAAGAAAGAGGTATTACAATTACTTCTGCTGCAACTACTTGTACATGGGAGTTTCCAATTGAAAACGGTAATCCAACTGAAGACACTAAAGGATATCACTTTAATATTATTGATACTCCTGGTCACGTTGATTTTACTGTTGAGGTAAATCGTTCGTTACGTGTATTAGATGGTTTGGTATTCTTGTTTAGTGCTGTTGATGGTGTTGAGCCTCAATCAGAAACTAACTGGAGACTTGCTGATAATTACAAAGTACCACGTATCGGTTTCGTAAATAAAATGGATCGTCAAGGTTCAGATTTCTTGATGGTTTGTAAGCAGGTTAAAGAAATGTTAGGTTCAAATGCTGTGCCTATCGTTTTAAATATTGGTGACGAAGAACACTTCAAAGGTATTGTAGATTTAGTTAAGAATCGTGCAATTGTATGGCATGAAGAAGGACAAGGGTCAACATTTGATGTTGTTGATATTCCTGAAGATCTTAAAGAAGAAGCAAAAATGCTTCGTGGTAAACTTATTGAAGAGGTTGCTGCATATGACGAGAACTTATTAGAAAAATATATGGAGGATGAAGATTCTATTACAGAAGACGAAGTGCACGCTGCACTTAGAGCTGCTGTAATGGATATGTCAATCATCCCAATGATCTGTGGATCTGCATTCAAAAATAAAGGTGTACAATTCTTATTAGATGCTGTATGTCGTTATTTACCTGCACCTACTGATAAAGAAGGTATTGTAGGAATGAATCCTAATACAGATCAAGAAGAATTACGTAAGCCAGATGTGAAGGAGCCGTTTGCTGCTTTAGCATTTAAAATTGCTACCGATCCTTTTGTAGGACGTTTAGCATTCTTTAGAGCATATTCTGGTCGTTTAGATGCAGGTTCTTATGTGTTAAATAATCGTTCTGGTAAGAAAGAGCGTATTTCACGAATCTATCAAATGCATGCTAATAAGCAAAATGCAATTGATTTTATAGAAGCTGGAGATATTGGAGCTGCTGTTGGATTTAAATCTATCAAAACAGGAGATACGCTTACAGATGAAAAACATCCTATCATATTAGAATCGATGGACTTCCCTGATCCAGTAATTGGTATTGCGGTTGAGCCTAAAACTAAGGCTGATGTTGATAAACTGGGTATGGGATTAGCTAAATTGGCTGAAGAAGATCCAACATTCACAGTGCGTTCAGACGAAGCTTCAGGGCAAACTATAATTTCAGGAATGGGTGAACTTCACTTAGATGTTATTGTAGATCGTTTAAGACGTGAGTTCAAAGTTGAGGTTAATCAAGGTCAACCACAAGTAGAGTATAAAGAAGCAATCACACAAGCTGCTAATCATAGAGAGGTTTATAAGAAACAATCTGGTGGTCGTGGTAAGTTTGCTGATATTGTATTTACAATTGAACCAGCAGATGAAGGTGTTGTAGGACTTCAATTTGAATCCGTAATAAAAGGTGGTAATGTTCCTAAAGAATTTATCCCGTCTATTGAAAAAGGATTCAAAATGGCAATGGTAAATGGACCATTAGCAGGTTACGAAGTTGATTCTATGAAAGTAACATTGAAAGATGGATCATATCACGATGTGGATTCTGATCAACTATCTTTCGAATTAGCTGCAAAACTTGGATTTAAGAATTCAGCGAATGCTGCTAAAGCGGTAATCATGGAGCCAATCATGAAACTTGAGGTAATCACTCCTGAAGAAAACATGGGTGACATTGTTGGAGATTTAAATAGAAGAAGAGGTCAGGTTAGTGATATGGGAGATAGAGCAGGTGCAAAAACTGTAAAGGCTACTGTACCATTATCGGAAATGTTTGGATATGTAACAACGTTAAGAACATTATCTTCTGGTAGAGCAACATCTACTATGGAATTTTCACATTATGCGCAAACTCCATCAAATATATCTGAAGAAGTAATTAAAGCTGCTAAAGGCGTTGAATCGTAAATCTTAAGAAAATGAGTCAAAAAATCAGAATAAAATTAAAATCTTACGATCACAATTTAGTGGATAAATCTGCTGAGAAGATTGTAAAAACAGTAAAGAGTACAGGTGCTGTTGTAACTGGACCAATTCCATTACCAACACACAAGAAAATTTTCACTGTATTACGTTCACCTCACGTGAATAAGAAGTCGAGAGAACAATTTCAATTAAGCTCTTATAAGAGATTATTAGATATTTACTCTTCATCTTCTAAAACAATTGACGCTCTAATGAAATTAGAGTTGCCAAGTGGTGTTGAAGTAGAGATTAAAGTTTAAGTACAAACTTACATGTCCTGAGCTGCGAGCAAAGGAAAAACGGTAAAAATACAATTCAAGGCTGAAACGTATTTTCAGCCTTGAATATTAATAAATAGTAACAATAAATAAATAATAATTATGTCTGGGTTAATTGGAAAGAAAATCGGTATGACCAGCATCTTTGATGAAAATGGAAAGAATATTCCATGTACAGTAATCGAAGCTGGACCATGTATCGTTACCCAAGTCAGAACTGAAGAAGTTGATGGTTATAATGCCCTTCAACTTGGTTTCGATGACGCGACAGAAAAAAGTGCTACTAAAGCTGACTTAGGTCATGCTAAAAAAGCAGGAACTTCTGTAAAACGCAAAATCGTTGAATTTAAAGGTTTTGATGCGGAGTACAAATTAGGTGATGCAATCACTGTAGAGCACTTTGTAGAAGGTGAATTTGTTGATGTAGCTGGAATCTCAAAAGGTAAAGGATTTCAAGGTGTTGTAAAACGCCATGGTTTTGCCGGAGTAGGTCAAGCAACACACGGTCAACATAACCGTTTAAGAGCACCAGGTTCTATTGGAGCTGCTTCATATCCTGCAAGAGTATTTAAAGGAATGAAGATGGCCGGAAGAATGGGTGGAGAAAGAGTGAATGTTGAAAATTTAAGAGTCTACAAAGTAGTTCCAGAAAAGAACTTACTAGTTGTTAAAGGATGTGTTCCTGGACATAAAAACTCTTATGTAATTATTCAGAAATAATGAAAGTAGCAGTTTTAGATATAAACGGAAAAGACACAGGTAGAAAAGCAGAGCTTTCTAAGGATGTGTTCGCTATTGAGCCTAATAATCATGCAGTTTACTTAGATGTAAAGCAATATCTTGCTAATCAACGTCAAGGAACGCATAAGGCTAAAGAAAGAGCTGATATTTCAGGAAGTACACGTAAGATTAAAAAACAAAAAGGTACTGGTACTGCGAGAGCAGGTAGTATCAAGTCTGGTGTATTTAGAGGGGGTGGACGTATGTTCGGACCAAGACCGAGAAATTACAGTTTTAAATTAAACAAAAACCTTAAGCGTTTAGCACGTAAATCTGCTTTAAGTATGAAAGCAAATGACAAGGCAATTGTTGTATTAGAAGACTTTAATTTTGACTCACCTAAGACTAAGAATTTCACAGCTGTATTAAAGGCTTTGGATATTCAGAACAAAAAGTCTTTGTTTGTGTTGGGTGCTTCAAATAATAATGTATATTTGTCATCACGTAATTTTAAAGGGTCTGATGTTGTAATCAACTCAGAATTAAGCACTTATAAAATTATGAATGCGAATAAATTAATCCTTTTAGAAAGTTCTTTAGAGGGAATTGAATCGAATTTAAGTAAATAGGAGAACCATGAATATCTTAATTAGACCTATAATCACAGAAAAAGCGACAGCTAATAGCGAGTTAAATAACTGCTTTAGCTTCCAAGTGAATACCAAGGCGAACAAGGTAGAAATCAAAAAAGCAGTTGAAGCTGCTTATGGCGTTTCTGTTGAAAAAGTTCGTACTATAAATGTCCGTCCAGATCGTAGTACTAAGTTTACAAAAACTGGTATTCAACATGGTAAAACAAATGCAGTTAAAAAGGCAATTGTACAACTGGCGGAAGGTGAGACAATTGATTTATACAGTAACATGTAATTAGACGAAAATGTCAGTAAGAAAATTAAAACCGATCACAGCAGGTCAGCGATTTAGAGTAGTAAACGGGTTTGACGCCATTACTACTGATAAGCCGGAAAAGAGTTTACTCGTTCCGAACAAAAGATCTGGTGGTAGAAACAGTCAAGGAAAAATGACCATGCGCTATATTGGTGGTGGTCACAAAAGAAAGTATCGTATTATCGATTTCAAACGTAACAAAACTGGAATTCCAGCAGAAGTTAAGTCTATCGAGTACGATCCAAACAGAACAGCTTTTATCGCATTATTGAATTATCAAGATGGTGAGAAGCGATACATTATTGCTCAAAATGGATTACAAGTTGGGCAAAACATAGTATCCGGAACTGAAGGTGTAACTCCAAATATTGGAAATGCAATGCCTTTAAGTGAAATTCCATTAGGTACAATAATTTCATGTATTGAGTTGCGACCAGGACAAGGTGCCGTTATGGCAAGAAGTGCTGGATCGTTTGCTCAATTAATGGCAAGAGATGGAAAGTTTGCTACAGTTAAATTGCCTTCAGGCGAGACAAGATTAATTCTTGTAAACTGTTTGGCTACTATTGGAGTTGTTTCAAATTCGGATCATCAGTTGTTAGTATCTGGTAAAGCAGGTAGATCAAGATGGTTAGGAAGACGTCCAAGAACTAGACCAGTAGTTATGAATCCAGTTGATCACCCAATGGGTGGTGGTGAAGGTAAATCTTCAGGTGGACATCCACGTTCTAGAAATGGTATACCTGCAAAAGGTTATAGAACCCGTTCTAAAACAAAAGCGAGTAATAAATATATTGTAGAACGTAGAAAGAAATAATTGAGATAATATGGCACGTTCATTAAAAAAAGGACCTTACATCCATCACAAATTGAATAAGAAAGTAGCTGCAAATGTTGAAGCTAACAAGAAAACGGTAATCAAAACTTGGTCAAGAGCCTCTATGATTTCACCTGATTTTGTTGGACAAACTATAGCAGTACACAACGGTCGTCAATTTGTACCAGTTTATGTAACTGAAAACATGGTAGGTCATAAGTTAGGAGAATTTTCACCAACACGATCTTTTAGAGGTCATGCTGGAGCTAAAAATAAAGGTAAAAAATAAGTAGAGCTATGGGAAGTCGTAAAAAACAAATGGCAGACGCTATTAAGGAAGGCAGAAAGCAAGTTGCATTCGCAAAACTTAATAACTGTCCTACATCACCTAGAAAGATGCGATTAGTTGCAGATTTAGTAAGGGGTGAGAAAGCAGAAAAAGCTCTTCAGATTCTTAGATTTAGCTCGAAAGAGGCATCTCGTCGTCTAGAGAAGTTATTGCTATCAGCAATTGCTAACTGGCAAGCAAAAAATGAAGATGCAAGTATAGAAGATGCAGATTTATTTGTAAAGGAGATCAGAGTAGATGGAGGATCTATGTTAAAGAGATTGCGTCCAGCACCACAAGGTCGTGCGCACAGAATTAGAAAACGTTCTAATCACGTTACAGTTGTGATTGGGTCATTAAATAACACACAAAGCTAAGATAGAGATATGGGACAAAAAACAAATCCAATCGGAAATCGCTTAGGAATCATCAGAGGATGGGAATCTAACTGGTACGGAGGTAATGATTATGGAGATAAACTTGCCGAAGACGATAAGATTAGAAAATATGTTCACGCTCGTTTATCGAAAGCTAGTGTGTCTAGAGTAATTATTGAGCGTACGCTTAAACTTGTAACCGTTACTATCACTACAGCCAGACCTGGTATTATTATCGGAAAAGGTGGACAAGAGGTAGACAAGTTAAAAGAAGAGCTTAAGAAAATTACTGAAAAAGAAGTTCAGTTAAATATCTTTGAAATAAAGAGACCTGAACTTGATGCATTCTTAGTAGGATCTAGTGTTGCACGTCAAATTGAAAATAGAATTTCTTATAGAAGAGCTATTAAAATGGCAATTGCAGCAGCGATTCGAATGAATGCTGAAGGAATAAAAATTCAGATTAGTGGTCGTTTGAATGGTGCTGAAATGGCGCGTTCTGAGCACTATAAAGAAGGACGTATTCCATTATCAACATTCAGAGCTGATATTGACTATGCTTTAGTTGAGGCGCATACTACTTATGGTAGATTGGGTATAAAAGTATGGATCATGAAAGGTGAAGTATATGGTAAAAGAGAACTTTCTCCATTAGTTGGTTTATCTAAAAAACAAGGTAAGTCTGGAGGACGTGGTGGAAATAATAAGAACCAATCTCGTCGTAGAAAGTAATTTTTAAAGTAAAAGAAAAATGTTACAACCTAAAAAAACAAAATTTCGTAAGCAGCAAAAAGGGCGTATGAAAGGAAATACCGGAAGAGGTCATGAACTTTCTAACGGAATGTTTGGAATAAAATCTTTGGATGCAAATTTTTTGACGTCTCGTCAAATCGAAGCAGCTCGTATTGCAGCGACTCGTTTTATGAAAAGAGAAGGTCAACTTTGGATTAAAGTATTTCCAGACAAGCCTATTACAAAGAAGCCTCTTGAAGTACGTATGGGTAAAGGAAAAGGTGCTGTTGAGTATTGGGTAGCAGTTGTTAAACCAGGGAGAATACTTTTTGAAGTAGGAGGAGTGCCATTAGACGTTGCAAAAGAAGCATTACGTTTAGCTGCACAAAAACTACCGGTAAAAACTAAGTTCCTTATAGCTCGAGATTACGAAGCTTAATAACAAAATATTATGAAGCAATCAGAAATTACACAGCTATCAGTAGCTGAGTTACAAGAAAAACTTGGTGAGACCAAAAAGAGTTATGCAGACCTGAAAATGGCACATGCAATATCTCCTTTAGAGAATCCGATTCAATTACGTAACGTTCGTCGTGCCGTAGCAAGAATTTCAACTGAATTAACTAAAAGAGAAATACAGTAATTGTATTCCGCTGAAAGATGGAAAAAAGAAACTTAAGAAAAGAACGTGTAGGAGTTGTTACTAGTAACAAAATGCAAAAATCAATTGTAGTTGCTGAAGTAAAAAAAGTAAAACATCCTATGTATGGTAAATTCGTGTTGAAAACAAAGAAATATGTTGCACACGATGAAACAAACGACTGTAACATTGGAGATACGGTAAAGATCATGGAAACAAGACCTTTAAGTAAATCTAAATGTTGGAGATTAGTAGAAATAATTGAAAGAGCGAAGTAATTATGGTACAACAAGAATCAAGATTAAAAGTAGCTGATAACACTGGAGCTAAGGAAGTATTAACAATACGTGTTCTAGGTGGTACTAAAAGAAGATATGCTTCAATAGGAGACAAAATTGTTGTTTCTGTAAAAGATGCAACTCCTAATGGAAGTATCAAAAAAGGAGCAGTTTCAACGGCTGTTGTTGTGCGTACTAAAAAAGAAGTAAGACGTCCTGATGGATCTTATATTAGATTCGATGATAACGCTTGTGTACTTTTAAATCCTACGGGAGAAATGAGAGGAACACGTGTTTTTGGACCTGTTGCTAGAGAACTTCGTGATAAACAATTCATGAAAATTGTATCATTAGCACCTGAAGTGCTTTAATGGCTAATAAGATGACAAAGCTTAAAATTAAAACTGGAGATACTGTTAAGGTAATTACTGGAGATCATAAAGGATCTGAAGGGAAAGTTCTTAAAGTAGAGATAGAAAAGAACAAAGCCATCGTAGAGGGTGTAAACATGGTAAAGAAACATACTAAACCAAGTGCACAGAGTCCTCAAGGTGGAATTGTAGAGAAAGAAGCATTCATTAATATATCAAACTTATCTTTGTTGACTTCGAAAGGAGAAACAACTAGAGTTGGATATAAAATGGAAGGCGATAATAAAGTAAGGTTTTCAAAAAAATCTAATGAAGTAATATAATTATGACTTACGTTCCAAGATTAAAACAAGAGTACAAGGACAAAATAGTTTCTGCTCTTACAGAAGAATTCGGTTATAAAAATGTAATGCAAGTTCCTAAACTTACAAAGATAGTTATATCTAAAGGTGTAGGAGCAGCAGTTGCAGATAAGAAATTAATTGATCATGCGATTGATGAGTTAACTAAAATTTCTGGTCAAAAGGCTGTAGCGACATTATCTAAGAAGGATGTTGCATCTTTCAAATTACGTAAAGGGATGCCAATTGGTGTAAGAGTTACGTTAAGAGGAGAGCAAATGTATGAGTTTTTAGATCGTTTAATTACTTCAGCTTTACCACGTGTTAGAGATTTCGGAGGTATTAAAGCCACTGGATTTGACGGTAGAGGTAATTACAATTTAGGAGTTGTTGAACAAATTATATTCCCTGAAATTGATATTGATAAAATCAACAAAATTTCAGGTATGGATATCGCATTTGTTACAACTGCTGATACAGATAAAGAAGCACAATCGTTATTAAAAGAATTAGGTTTACCTTTTCAAAAAAACTAAGTTATGGCTAAAGAATCAATGAAAGCCCGTGAGGTGAAAAGAGCAAAAACTGTTGCAAAATATGCTGAAAAACGTAAAGCTTTGAAAGAAGCTGGAGATTATGAAGCACTGCAAAAGTTGCCAAAAAATGCATCTCCAGTACGTATGCATAACAGATGTAAATTAACTGGAAGACCAAAAGGTTACATGCGTACATTTGGTGTGTCTCGTGTAACGTTTCGTGAAATGGCTAACCAAGGATTAATTCCTGGTGTTAGAAAAGCGAGCTGGTAAAATAAATAGAATTATAAATGGGTTTGAAGTTCGAAATAATTCGAAAACCAAAACCGCAAATTAATATTAATGTATACAGATCCAATAGCAGATTATCTAACGCGAGTTAGAAATGCAGTAAAAGCCAATCACAGAGTGGTTGAGATTCCTGCATCTAATCTAAAAAAAGAAATCACTAAAATATTATTCGACCAAGGATATATTTTAAGTTACAAGTTCGATGATGCTTCAGTACAAGGAACAATTAAAATTGCTCTTAAGTACAATAAAGAAACTAAAGAGCCAGTAATCAAAAAGATTCAAAGAATAAGTAAACCAGGTTTACGTAAATATGCAAGTGCTAACGAAATGCCAAGAATCCTTAATGGTCTAGGTATTGCAATTGTTTCAACTTCACATGGAGTGATTACTGGAAAACAAGCGCATAGAGACAATGTTGGTGGTGAATTATTATGTTACGTTTACTAATAAAAAGGAAGAGATATGTCAAGAATAGGTAATAACCCAGTAACGATTCCTGAAGGAGTAACAGTAGATGTTAATAATAACAATATTACTGTAAAAGGTAAACTAGGAGAATTAACTCAAGAATTTTCTGATGTTGAGATAAAAGTTGAAGAAGGTAAAGTAAATGTATCGCGTTCATCAGATAAGAAAGATCAACGAGCTAAACATGGACTTTATAGATCATTAATCAATAATATGGTTGATGGTGTTTCAAAAGGTTGGACAAAAGAATTGGAATTGGTAGGTGTAGGTTATAGAGCATCAAATCAAGGTCAAAAACTAGAATTAGCATTAGGTTTTTCGCACAGTATTGTTTTAAATGTTGCTCCAGAAGTAAAGATTGAAACAATTTCTGAAAAAGGAAAAAACCCAATAATAAAATTATCATCTCACGACAAACAACTTGTTGGTCAAGTTGCTGCAAAAATTCGCGGATTTAGACCACCAGAGCCTTACAAAGGAAAAGGAGTTAAGTTTGTTGGTGAAGAATTAAGAAGAAAAGCAGGTAAATCAGCTTAATAGTTAGAGGTATGGCATTAACAAAGAATCAAAGAAGATTAAGAATCAAAAGCAGAATTCGTAAGGTGGTTTCAGGAACTGGATCTAAACCGAGATTAGCTGTTTTTAGAAGTAATAAAGAAATTTATGCTCAACTTGTAGATGATGTAACTGGTAAAACTATCAGTGCTGCTTCTTCAAGAGACAAGGACATTAGTTCTGCAAATGGTACTAAAACAGAATTAGCTGCCTTAGTAGGTAAAGCTGTTGCTGAAAGAGCACTAAAAGCAGGTGTAGAAACAATCTCTTTCGATAGAGGTGGTTATCAATATCATGGTAGAGTAAAATCATTAGCAGAAGGTGCTAGAGAAGCAGGACTTAAATTCTAAGACATTATGTATCAAAAATATAAAAACGCAGAATTAGTAAAACCAAGTGGAATTGATCTTAAAGATCGTTTAGTTGGTGTACAAAGAGTTACTAAAGTAACTAAAGGAGGTAGAGCATTCGGATTTTCTGCTATTGTAGTAGTAGGCGATGAAGCTGGTGTTGTAGGACATGGTTTAGGGAAATCTAAAGATGTAGCAACTGCAATTGCTAAGGCCATTGAAGATGCTAAGAAAAACTTAGTTAGAATTCCAATTATCAAAGGAACATTACCTCACGAACAAAAAGGTAAATTTGGTGGTGCTAGAGTAAATATTATTCCAGCTGCACCTGGTACAGGAGTTATTGCTGGTGGAGCTGTAAGAACAGTTCTTGAGGCAGTTGGTGTACATGATGTATTATCAAAATCTCAAGGATCTTCAAATCCTCATAATGTTGTAAAAGCTACATTTGATGCTTTATTACAATTAAGAGATGCTAGAACAGTTGCTAAGGAAAGAGGTGTTTCTCTTGAAAAAGTATTTAACGGATAATCGATAGGATAAGATGGCAAAGATTAAAGTAACAAAAGTAAAAAGCGCAATTAACCGAACTAAGAGACAAAAATTAACATTATTGTCTTTAGGTTTGAAAAAAATCGGTCAAGTTGTAGAGCATGATGCCACACCAAATATCCTTGGTATGGTTAATAAAGTTAAACATTTAGTTTCTGTAGAGGAAACAAAATAATACGACATAAAAATGGATTTAAGTAATTTAAAACCGGCTGAAGGGTCAGTTAAAAATCAAGGTAAAAGAATAGGTAGAGGACAAGGTTCTGGAAAAGGTGGTACTGCAACTCGTGGACACAAAGGAGCTAAATCTCGTTCTGGTTATTCTAAGAAACTAGGGTTTGAAGGTGGTCAAATGCCACTTCAAAGACGTGTTCCTAAATTTGGATTTACTAACATCAATCGCGTTGAATACCAAGGTGTAAATCTTGACATATTACAACGTTTAATTGATGAGAAAAAAATTAAAGATACTGTAGATTTTGATACTCTAGTTGATTTAGGATTGGCTAGAAAAAATGAGCTAGTTAAAATATTAGGTCGTGGAGAATTAAAATCAAAATTAACTGTAACTGCTCATAAATTTACTGCTTCAGCAAAAGCTGCAATTGAAGCTGCAGGAGGAGAAGTAGTAACTTTATAAGACGAATTAAAGTATGAAATTTATAGACACGTTAAAAAATGTTTGGAAAATAACGGAACTGAAAGATCGAATCATGCTTACGCTTGGTTTGCTTTTAGTATATCGTTTTGGTGCTCAAGTGGTACTTCCAGGAATTGATGCAAGTCAATTAGGAGGACTTCAAGATACAGCTGGCGGTGGTGGTTTATTAGACCTATTAAATGCATTTACAGGTGGAGCATTTGCGAATGCTTCAGTATTTGCTTTAGGGATTATGCCATATATTTCTGCTTCAATTGTAGTACAGTTAATGGGAATTGCAATTCCTTATTTGCAAAAACTACAGAAAGAAGGAGCTAGTGGTCAAAAGAAGATTACACAAATTACACGTTGGTTAACAATTGGTATTTGTTTAGTTCAGGCACCTGGTTATTTGGCAAGTTTACCTTCTTTAGGTGTGCCACAATCGGCATTTTTATTAGGTACAGGTGGTCTATTTTATTTCTCATCTATTATTATATTAGTAACAGGTTGTGTATTCGCAATGTGGTTAGGTGAGAAAATTACGGATAAAGGAATTGGTAATGGTATTTCATTATTAATTATGGTTGGTATTATTGCAACTTTACCGTTATCATTCTTACAGGAATATGCTGCAAGAGTTACCCAATCTAACGGTGGATTAATCATGATATTAATTGAATTAGTGATTTGGATGTTAATTATTCTTGCTTCTATCATGTTAGTTATGGCAGTACGTAAAATTGCTGTTCAATATGCTAGACGTACAGCATCTGGAGGATACGAGAAGAATGTATTTGGATCGAGACAATTTTTACCATTGAAATTAAACGCGTCTGGTGTTATGCCAATTATCTTTGCACAAGCAATTATGTTCGTGCCTAGTTTAATTGGAGGATCTTTAGATGGAGAAATAGGTACTTGGATAAGTACTGAATTTTCTGATATATTCGGTTTGTGGTATAATTTAGTATTTGCTTTATTAATTATTGTATTTACATATTTCTATACTGCTATTACAGTTCCAACGAATAAAATGGCAGACGATTTAAAACGTAGTGGAGGATTTATTCCGGGTATTAGACCAGGAACAGAAACTTCAGAATATTTGGATAAAATAATGTCTCAAATAACATTACCTGGTTCTATATTTTTGGCTTTAATCGCTGTGTTCCCAGCAATCATTGTTAAGATTATGGATGTTCAAGCAGGTTGGGCATTATTCTTTGGTGGTACATCTCTACTTATTATGGTAGGGGTTGCAATCGATACTATGCAACAAGTCAATTCGTACTTGTTGAATAAACACTATGATGGCTTAATGAAAACTGGTAAAAATAGAAAATCTATATCTTAAATTACTATGGCGAAACAAGCAGCAATAGAACAAGACGGATCAATAATAGAAGCATTATCAAATGCAATGTTCCGTGTTGAATTAGAAAATGGTCATATTGTGACTGCGCATATTTCTGGTAAAATGCGTATGCACTACATTAAATTGTTACCAGGAGATAAAGTAAAATTAGAAATGAGTCCTTATGATTTATCTAAGGCTAGAATAACTTATAGATACTAATACGATGAAAGTAAGAGCATCAGTAAAAAAGAGAAGTGCCGATTGTAAATTGGTACGTAGAAAAGGTAGACTTTACGTAATAAACAAAAAGAATCCTAGATTCAAACAAAGACAAGGGTAGTTATGGCAAGAATTGCAGGTGTAGACATACCAAAACAGAAAAGAGGTGTAATCTCTTTAACTTATATCTATGGAATAGGTAGAAGTAGATCAAAAGAAATTTTAGCAGAAGCTAAAGTTGACGAAAACATCAAAGTAGATGATTGGACAGATGAGCAAATCGGAAATATTCGTGATGCAGTCGGTACTTTTACAATTGAAGGGGAACTTCGTTCAGAAACCCAATTAAACATTAAGCGATTAATGGATATTGGATGTTACAGAGGTATTCGTCATAGAGCGGGACTTCCATTAAGAGGTCAACGTACTAAAAACAACTCTAGAACGAGAAAAGGTAGAAGAAAAACAGTTGCTAACAAGAAAAAAGCAACTAAATAATAATTAGTAATATGGCAAAGTCAAGTACTAAAAAACGTAAAGTAATAGTAGACTCTATTGGAGAAGCACACATTGCTGCTTCATTCAATAATATCATTATCTCTTTAACCAATAAAAAAGGAGATGTCATTTCATGGTCATCTGCTGGTAAAATGGGTTTTAGAGGTTCAAAAAAGAACACACCTTACGCTGCACAATTGGCCGCTGAAGATGCTGCAGGAGTAGCAAAAGAAGCAGGGCTTAAAAAAGTGAAAGTGTATGTTAAAGGTCCTGGAAATGGTAGAGAATCTGCGATAAGATCAATTCATAATGCTGGAATAGAAGTATCAGAAATCATTGATGTTACGCCTTTACCACATAACGGATGTAGACCACCAAAAAGAAGAAGAGTATAATTTATAGGCCTTTAAAATTAATATCAATTGTTTATACAGTTGATATTAGTTTTTTATGCGTAAATTTGCAAACTAAAATTAATAATCAAGTATCAACGAGAGAGCAACGTTTATCGAAGGATAAGATTAAGACCTTAATTCATAGACACTCTCATAACAAAATTTAAGAAATGGCAAGATATACTGGTCCTAAAACTAAAATAGCCCGAAAATTCGGTGAAGCTATTTTTGGAGATGATAAAGCCTTTGAAAAAAGAAATTATCCTCCTGGTCAACATGGTGCAAATAAGCGTCGTGGAAAGAAATCTGAATATGCTATCCAATTAATGGAAAAGCAAAAAGCTAAATATACTTATGGTATTTTAGAAAAACAATTCAGAAACATGTTTAAAAAAGCAACTGCTGCACAAGGAATTACTGGTGAAGTATTGTTACAACTTTGTGAATCAAGGTTAGATAATGTTGCTTTTAGAATGGGATTGTCTCCTTCACGTAGTGGAGCAAGACAATTAGTGTCGCACAGACATATTACAGTAAACGGTGAAATTGTAAACATTCCTTCTTACCAATTAAAAGCAGGAGATGTAGTCGCAATTAGAGAGAAATCAAAATCTCTTGAGGCGATTCAAAATTCATTAGCAAACTCAAGTAGTGTTTACGAATGGATTACATGGAATAACGATACTAAACAAGGAACATATGTTTCTGTTCCTGCTAGAGTTCAAATTCCAGAAAAAATTAACGAACAATTTATCGTTGAATTATATTCTAAATAATAACTAGATACAAAACGCAATATGGCAATATTAAATTTTCAGAAGCCCGACAAAGTAATCATGATTGATTCAACTGAGTTTGAAGGTAAATTTGAATTTAGACCTTTAGAACCAGGTTATGGATTAACAGTAGGTAATGCTTTAAGAAGAGTTTTGTTATCTTCTTTAGAAGGTTTTGCAATCACATCAGTTAGAATTGAAGGTGTAGATCACGAATTTTCTACAATTGCTGGTGTAGTTGAAGACGTTACAGAAATGATTTTGAATTTGAAGCAAGTAAACTTCAAGCGTCAAATTGATGAAATTGATAACGAATCGGTTTCTATCTCTATTTCTGGACAAGATCAAATCACTGCTGGTGATTTTCAGAAATTTATTTCTGGATTTCAAGTATTAAACAAAGACTTAGTGATTTGTAACTTAGATCCTAAAGTAAGTATCAATATGGAACTTACTATTGAAAAAGGAAGAGGTTATGTTCCTGCTGAAGAAAACAAAAAAGCTACAGCACCATTAGGAACAATCTTTACAGATTCAATATATACGCCTATAAAGAACGTAAAATACAGTATTGAAAATTTTCGTGTTGAGCAAAAAACTGATTACGAAAAATTAGTTTTTGAAATCGTCACTGATGGATCAATTCCACCAAAAGATGCATTGACTGAAGCTGCTAAAATATTAATTCACCACTTCATGTTATTCTCTGATGAGCGTATCACACTTGAAGCTGATGAAATTGCACAAACAGAAACTTATGATGAAGAATCGCTTCACATGAGACAACTATTGAAAACTAAATTAGTTGATATGGATCTTTCTGTGAGAGCATTAAACTGTTTAAAAGCGGCAGAAGTAGATACTTTAGGTGATTTGGTATCCTTTAATAAAAATGATTTAATGAAATTCAGAAACTTCGGTAAGAAGTCTTTAACTGAGCTTGAAGAGCTTGTAAATGTTAAAGGATTGAACTTCGGAATGGATTTAAGTAAATATAAATTAGATAAAGATTAATACATCATATTTTGCGCCTCAAATTGGGTTGAAGCAAGATGATGATTAAATAAAATGTCATGAGACACGGAAAAAAAATAAACCATTTAGGTAGAAAAACCGCTCACAGAAAATCAATGTTGGCAAATATGGCTTGTTCTTTAATAGAGCATAAACGTATTAACACAACAGTAGCTAAAGCAAAAGCGTTAAAGCAATTTGTTGAGCCAATGATTACAAAATCAAAGGAAGATACAACTCATAATAGACGTATTGTAATGGCTAGATTAAGACAAAAGGAAGCTGTTGCAGAATTGTTTAGAGATGTAGCTCCAAAAATTGGTGATCGTCCAGGTGGTTATACAAGAATCATTAAACTTGGGAACAGGTTAGGTGATAACGCTGATATGGCAATGATAGAATTAGTTGACTATAATGAACTTTATAATGCTGATAAGACAGCTAAGAAAAAGTCAACACGTAGAGGTAGAACTAAAAAAGTTGAGACGGCACCAGTTGCTGAAACAACAGCTACTAACGAGGAAGAATAAATGATTTCAACATTTATAAATATTAAAGGATAAACATTTTTGTTTATCCTTTTTTTTATGCAATTTTGTAAAACTTTTCGAATAAAATGAAATATCAAAAACGTGACAAAGCTTTAATCCTTCTTTCAGACGGAACTATTTTTCATGGAAAATCAATAGGGAAAAAAGGAAGTGCTTTCGGAGAAGTCTGTTTCAATACGGGTACTACTGGTTATCAAGAAATATTTACGGATCCATCTTATTATGGACAACTTATGGTGGCTACCAACGCACATATAGGTAATTATGGTACGCATCTTGAAGAAGTAGAATCAAATTCAATAAAAATTTCAGGTCTTATATGTAAAAACTTTAGTTTTAATTTTTCTAGAGTTGCTGCAGATGATTCTCTTGAGAGCTTTTTCGAAAAAAACAATTTATTAGCCATATCAGATGTAGATACTAGAGCTCTTGTGAGCTATATTAGAGATCATGGTGCTATGAATGCAGTGATTACTACTGAAGTCGATGATATTGATAAATTAAAAAAACAGTTGACTGAAACTCCAAATATGGATGGTTTAGAGTTGGCGTCAAAAGTGTCAACCAAAGAAGCATATTATTATGGTAATGAAAATGCAACGTATAAAGTAGCAGCTTTAGATTTAGGAATTAAAACTAATATTTTAAAAAACTTAGCAAAGAGAGACGCCTATATTAAAGTGTTTCCATTCGATTCTAAGTTTGAAGCTTTAGAAGCTTGGAATCCTGATGGTTATTTTTTATCAAATGGACCTGGAGATCCGGAACCATTAGTAGAAGCACAAGCAGTGGCTAAAGAAATCATTAGTCGTGATTTACCATTATTCGGAATTTGTTTAGGGCACCAAGTTATTGCATTGGCAAATGGGATCTCGACTTATAAAATGCATAACGGCCATAGAGGTATAAATCATCCAGTAAAGAATTTAATCTCTGGAAAAGGTGAAATCACTTCTCAAAATCATGGGTTTGCGATCAATAGAACGGAAACAGAAGCAAATCCAAATATAGAAATTACACATGTACATTTAAATGATCATACTGTGGCTGGTATTAGAGTGAAAGACAAGAATTGTTTTTCGGTACAATATCATCCTGAAGCAAGTCCTGGTCCTCATGATTCTTCATATTTATTTGATCAATTTATTGAAAATATAAAAAACAATAAAGCGTAAAAAAATGGCAAAGAAATTAAAATTCTTTGCCATTTTTTCGTTACGAAAATGATGTAGAGACAATTAAATGTAATATTCCAAACACTTATATTATTTGGGATAACAATTTTGTAAATTTGCAATTCAATTTTTAACAACATAAACCAAAGCAAAATGAGTATAATAATTAATGTTCATGCAAGACAAATTTTTGATTCACGAGGAAACCCAACAGTTGAAGTTGATGTGGTTACAGAAAATGGTATTCTAGGAAGAGCTGCTGTGCCATCAGGAGCGTCCACTGGAGAGCATGAAGCAGTAGAATTACGCGATGGAGGAGATACGTACTTTGGAAAAGGTGTTTTAAAAGCTGTAAAAAATGTAAACGAAATAATTGCTCATGAACTTTTAGGTTCTTCAGTATTTGATCAAAATTTAATTGATCAAATTATGATAGATTTAGATGGAACACCTAATAAATCGAAATTGGGAGCAAACGCCATTTTAGGTGTTTCCTTGGCTGCAGCAAAGGCAGCAGCTCATGAATTAGGATTACCGTTGTATAGATACGTTGGAGGTGTTTCAGCAAATACGTTACCAGTACCAATGATGAATATTATTAATGGAGGATCACATAGCGATGCGCCAATTGCGTTTCAAGAGTTTATGATCATGCCTGTTAAGGCGAATAGTTTTACGCATGCGATGCAAATGGGATCTGAAATTTTTCATAATCTTAAAAAGGTATTACATGATAGAGGACTAAGCACTGCTGTAGGTGATGAAGGTGGTTTTGCACCAACTTTAGATGGGACAGAAGATGCATTAGATACAATTGCTATAGCAGTTAAAAAGGCTGGTTATTCTTTGGGAAATGATGTTATGATAGCACTAGATTGTGCAGCTGCTGAATTTTATGCAGATGGTAAATATGATTATACAATTTTTGAAGGAGAAAAAGGACAAATAAGAACAAGCGAGGAACAAGCAGATTATTTGGCAGAACTGGCTTCGAAATATCCTATTATTTCAATTGAAGACGGAATGGATGAAAATGACTGGGAAGGATGGAAGTATTTAACAGAAAAAGTAGGCGATAAAGTGCAATTGGTTGGTGATGATTTGTTTGTAACAAACGTCGATCGATTGTCGAGAGGTATCAAAAATGGAATTGCTAATTCTATTTTAATCAAAGTAAATCAAATAGGAACATTAACTGAATCAATTGCAGCAGTAAATATGGCTCATAATGCTGGTTACACATCAGTAATGTCACATCGTTCGGGTGAGACTGAAGATAATACAATTGCAGATTTGGCAGTAGCTTTAAACACAGGACAAATTAAAACAGGTTCGGCGTCAAGAAGTGATCGTATGGCTAAATATAATCAGTTGCTTCGAATTGAAGAAGAATTAGATCAAATGGCTTTTTACCCACAAGAAAAGGCCTTTAAAATTAAATAAATTAACCAATAATTTATTTCTAAAGCGATTATTAAAATATTAATAATCGCTTTCTTTTTTGTATCAATTTTA
Organism: Flavobacteriales bacterium 34_180_T64; assembly: GCA_002162765.1. Taxonomy (GTDB): domain Bacteria; phylum Bacteroidota; class Bacteroidia; order Flavobacteriales; family Flavobacteriaceae; genus MAAR01. Next base: position 103,068 of record MAAR01000013.1, read on the forward strand.
TGAATATTAGAATTGTTAAATCCTTTCTTATTTGCCATTAAAAATCAAGAGATATTTCGTAAATTAGCATTCCGCAAAAAAATATAAAAATTCTATTATATGTCTAATAAAGCTACCATTGAAGTTAATGGTCAAAAACATGAATTTCCGCTAGTTACGGGAACAGAAAACGAAGTTGCAATTGATATAAAAACATTACGAGGTGTTACTGGTGGTGTTACGACTATTGATCCAGGGTATAAAAATACTGGATCTTGTGAAAGTGGTATAACATTTCTTGATGGTGAAAAAGGAATTTTAAGGTATAGAGGGTATTCTATTGAAGAATTAGCTGAAAAGGCAGACTTTTTAGAAGTTGCCTATTTATTAATATTTGGTGAATTGCCAAATCAGGATGAACTTGATAAGTTTCATTCAGATATAAAGGCACAGTCTATTGTTGATGAAGATGTCAAAAAAATACTGGATGCATTTCCGAAATCAGCGCATCCAATGGGTGTATTGGCATCATTAACAAGCGCATTAACTGCCTTTAATCCAACTTCTGTAAATGTAGATTCTGAAGATGAAATGTATAATGCTATCGTTAGAATTCTAGGTAAGTTTCCTGTCTTGGTAGCATGGACATTGCGTAAAAAGAAGGGGTTACCATTAGATTATGGGGATAAGTCCTTAGGCTATGTAGAAAATATTTTAAAAATGATGTTTAAGCAACCTAATGAAGACTATGATTTGAGTCCAATATTAGTGAATGCTTTAGATAAATTATTAATTCTTCATGCCGATCATGAACAAAATTGTTCTACATCTACAGTACGTATTGTAGGGTCGTCACATGCTGGTTTATTTGCATCAATTTCTGCTGGGATTTCAGCACTATGGGGACCTTTACATGGAGGTGCCAATCAGGCAGTTTTAGAAATGCTTGAAGCTATAAAGGAAGATGGTGGAGATACTAAAAAATATATGTCTAAAGCTAAGGATAAAGATGATCCTTTCCGTTTAATGGGCTTCGGACATCGTGTATATAAAAACTTTGATCCACGAGCTAAAATCATAAAATCTGCAGCCGATGAAGTCTTAAGTGATTTAGGTATTGAAGATCCAATTTTAGATATTGCTAAGAGTTTAGAACAAGAAGCATTAAACGATGATTATTTCGTAAAGCGTAAGTTATATCCTAATGTCGATTTTTATTCAGGAATTATTTATAGAGGTATGGGTATTCCAACCGAAATGTTTACCGTTATGTTTGCTTTAGGTCGTTTACCTGGGTGGATATCTCAATGGAAAGAAATGCGATTACGAAAGGAACCAATTGGTCGACCAAGACAAATTTATACTGGGGAAAACCTTAGGCCATTTGTAGACATAAAAAATAGATAGTATTTACTATCATAAAAGCTTCATAATTTTATGGAGCTTTTTACATTTACACGTACTATGTTAAAACTTAATATAAAAAACGAAACTTCTAAGTTACATGCCGTAATTTTAGGAACAGCTCAAAGCAATGGACCAACTCCTAATGTTGAGGATTGTTATGATCCTAAAAGTATTCAGCACGTTTTAGCAGGCACATATCCTAAAGAGGAGGATATGACAACTGAAATGGATGCATTAGCGGCAGTTTTTAAAAAATATGATGTAGAAATTTTTAGACCAGAAATTATTGAAAATTATAATCAAATATTTTCACGCGATATTGCATTTGTCATTGATGATAAAATTGTCAGAGCTAACATTTTACCAGAGAGAGATCAGGAAATTGAAGCAGTGAGTTATATTTGGGATCAAGTAGCTGATGAAAATAGGATTATACTTCCAGAAGAATGTCATGTAGAAGGTGGTGATGTAATGCCATGGAATGATTATATATTTATTGGAACATATTCTGGAGAAGATTACCCCGAATTTATAACCGCAAGAACTAATATCGATGCAGTGATTGCTATTCAAGAATTGTTTCCTTACAAGACCGTTAAATCCTTTGAATTAAGAAAATCAAATACAGATGCTAAGGAAAATGCGTTGCATTTAGATTGTTGTTTTCAGCCTATAGGCACTAATAAGGCAATTATTCATAAAAATGGGTTTTTGATTGAAAGTGAGTACCAATGGTTGGTCAATTTCTTTGAAAAGGACAATGTGTTTGAAATTACAAAAGACGAAATGTATAATATGAATAGTAATGTGTTTTCTATTTCTGAAAACGTGATAGTTTCTGAACGTAATTTTACACGATTAAATACTTGGTTGAGGGATAAAGGCTTTACCGTTGAAGAAGTTCCCTATGCTGAAATAGCAAAACAGGAAGGATTACTAAGGTGTTCAACACTTCCACTTGTTAGAGATTAATTCAAGATTAATTTTTTTACATCGTTGCCTGTTTTCGTTTCGAAAACAGCAAAATACATACCGTTGTTAAGTGTTTCTACGTTAATTGTAGTGTGTTGCTCCAATAAGGTTTGTTTATATACTTCTTCACCTAAAACATCAATAAGTTTAAAAGCGATTGGTTCGGTATATGCTGAATTAATTGAAATATTTAAAATGTCCTTAACGGGGTTTGGGTATACACTAATTTTCATAGCATTTTCATAGGTTTCTAGTCCAAGGGCTTCATAAGCAACGGCAAATTCTAATGCCGCTCCTAGCGCACCTTTTGTAACTTCAAATACGTAATTCGGATCCATATTCACCAATAAATCATTAGCTGTATGCGCATAAGGGGTTTCATTTTTTTCATATAAACCGGTAATGATTTCACCATTGTCCTCGAAAGGCACATAATCTGAAGCATAAGCAAAAGATATTTCCGTGTCTAGATTTGAATATAACTCAATACAGGTAGCTAATACTCCTGTAGCAATTGCTGATTCTGAATTATTACCTGATGGATTACTTCGATCTTCTTCACAAATAATAGTGTCATTAACTTGTCCACTTATACCTCCAACTTCATCGATATTAAACACAAGTTTAATATCTAAGTTTTCTGGAATAACTGTATTATTCACATAATAATTACTGCCTACTAGTCCATCTTCTTCACCGCTAAAATGAATAAATTTTATTGAATATTCAGTTTCTACGTCTTTCAACAATCGCGCTAGCTCTAACATTAAAATAGTGCCACTCCCATTATCATTGGTTCCGGTTCCATTTATGGTGTCGTAATGTGCGTCAATGATTAAATATGTATTTGGGTAAACTGTTCCTGTTTTAGTGACTATTATATTATTACTTGTTCCTGAGAAATATGTAAAGGGTTGCGTTACAATATTTGTATAGCCTAAACTTTGATAACGTGATGTGATCCAATTTTCAGTATTAGTTAAGGCTGCTGTTCCTACTTCTTTAATTCCTAAATTTTCAAATGCTGTTAAATCATTTACAACATTTGAAGACGAAGTATTGCTTACTATATTTCCATAAAAAGGATTATAAGTTTGAGCATGAATATTTATACTATAAAGTATGAAAAATGAGATAGAAATTCTAAGATATAAGGGATTCATAATATGAGATTTGGTATTTACAATGTGAAAATAGTGTTTTTATAAAGCCTATTAACATATTGATTATGATTTATTTAAGCTATTTTCGATAAAGAAAATAATTATTCACAAGATCAATATATATCTGCTTAGCTTCTTCTTGGCTAATATTTTTCACCTGAAAAAGGGCATTGGTTTTAAACGCATTAATTATAGGTTTACTGCTACTAGGTCTACTATAATTATTACTCGCTTTTTTATAATAAGCATATAATCGTAATAAAAAATCTGCAGGAAACGGTTCCTTATAGCTGTTAACACGCTCTACAGCTTCATCAAATTCAATATTTAGCTCCTCTGAAGTCATGATAGTTCAGCAATAATACTTTCGCCTCCTTTTACTTTTTGATTAAGTTTAACCTTTATTTCGGCATCCAGAGGTAAAAATAAATCTACTCTTGATCCAAATTTTATAAATCCAGAATCAGCTCCTTGCGTAGTAGTGTTGTTTTGTTTTGCATAATTAACGATACGTCTCGCCATGGCTCCAGCTATTTGACGATATAAAACCTTACCAAAAGTATTGTTTTCTACCACTACGGTTGTACGTTCGTTTTCTTCACTAGACTTAGGATGCCAAGCAACTAAGAATTTTCCAGGATGGTACTTGCTATAAGTTATAGTTCCACCAATAGGATAGCGAGTAACATGAACATTTAAAGGCGACATAAATACGGATACTTGAATACGCTTTTCTTTGAAAACTTCATTTTCCATTACCTCTTCAATAACAACAACCTTACCATCAACTGGAGATAATGCATGATTATCATTTGAAACTGTGTTGCGTTTAGGGTTTCTAAAAAATTGTAGAATCAAAATTAAAAACACAATGCATAGTAACATCAAACTAGTTCTTAACCATGCCAGTTGTACAAAATAATCAACAATCATTATAGCAGTTACAATAATAACTAAAGTTATAAATATGATTTTGTGTCCTTCTTTATGAAACATATGTAATAAATCTTAAAAATAAATATATAAACGGTGCTGCAAAGATAATACTATCTAATCTATCTAATAAACCTCCATGACCAGGCATTATGACTCCGCTGTCTTTTACATTCGCTTGGCGCTTAAACTTTGATTCAACAAGATCACCTAAAGTCCCAAATACGCTAACAATAATGCCTAAAATAAGCCAATGTGTGAAATCGAGATGTGTTGTTGTAAATTTAGCAATAAAATAACTAGTGACACAGGATAAAAATAAACCACCTAAAAAGCCTTCCACAGTTTTTTTAGGAGATACACTAGGAAATAGCTTTTGTTTTCCGAAATTTTTACCAACCAAATAGGCGCCAGTGTCATTTATCCAAATTAATATAAAAGCACCTAATAAGAATACTGGTGTAAATGTATGATTATAATTTGCGATAAGAATTAAAAAAACAAAAGAACTAGAAAGATAAAAAGTGGTTATAATGTAACGTTTGGAGCTAAAAAGGGGAATTGTTTTTTCAGAGAATAAATCCTTGATTAAAAAGAGCTGAACGAATATAGTTAGAACTTGTAATATTTGAATAGCTTCTTCAAATCCTGAAGGAGGATTTGAGATTGCAGACCAGTATCCAAAACCAATAAAAAGTACTGTAAAAATTACATAGGGTAAAAAGCTTGTAAAATTTATAAGTTTTTTAAATTCTGCTAAACATATCAATCCGAAAACAAAAAATAAAGCATTAAGGGCATGCTGCCAATAAAGCGATAAAATGAGTAAAGAAATGTATAACGCTCCTGATATTGCTCGTGTACTGAGTTCTTTCATCTAAAGATCTTCTAAAAGAAGCAAATATAAGTTTTTTGAACTACTACCATAGGTTAGAAAATCTTTATCTTCTAAAGTTTTAAAATGTTTAATAGTAGTAATATTTGTAGGGATTTTATTTCTGTTTTTTCCTTTTATACCACGAAGTCCTTCTCCTATACTTTGAACAAATTGACTTGTAGTAGCATAAATGACAAAATTTGGAGGCAATTCTTTGAGTTTTTTCTCTGCAATTTGATTAGAAGAAATTAATAAAGAGCCATCATCGGCAATGAGGTATTCGCAAGTAGATAGAAAAAAAGTGCTATCAGAAACTTGAGTAGTGGTTTTAAATCCAAAATCCTTAAATAGTGCTGACAATCGTTCATCAAAAACAAGTACTTGCTTATCTTCCCATTCATTTTCCTGAAGAATATCTTTTAAACTTGTACTAATTTCTCTTAAATTTTCGCAATACAAAAACTTGCCACCATTTGCCTTGAAATTAATAGTAAATTTCTCATCTATTGGTAGTTTGAGATCCGGCATGTATTTGCCTCTCTCATCGTTTTTAATATTATCTTCTTCACTATCAGACTTAAGTCCGAAGATTTTACGAAATAGACTCATTTATGGTTTGCAATTACCTGGGTTATTCTAAAAGAATTTACTCAAATATAAAAAACTTAAATTAATCCTAAGATAATTTAAGTTTTTTATAAGATAAAATACGTTATGTTTAGTTACTCTTCTTCGTCTTTCGAAAAAGGACGCTTCCCAAATATCTTTTCTAAATTATCTTTAAAAATGACTTCTTTTTCAAGTAAGACTTCAGCTAATTCCGTGAGTTTATCTTTGTTTTCTTCTAATAGTTTGATCGCACGCCTGTATTGTGTTTCAATAATATCAGAAATTTCTCTATCAATTAATTCGGCAGTTTGTTCGCTATAAGGTTTTGTGAATCCATATTCTGACTGACCCGAAGAATCATAATATGTCAAATTACCTACTTTCTCACTTAGTCCATAAACGGTTACCATGGCTCTGGCTTGTTTTGTTACTTTTTCTAAGTCACTCAAAGCACCTGTTGAAATTTGATCAAATATGACCTTTTCTGCAGCTCTACCTCCTAAGGCCGCACACATTTCATCCAACATTTGTTCAGGTCTGACAATTAATCGTTCTTCTGGTAAGTACCAAGCAGCACCTAATGACTGACCACGAGGAACAATTGTTACTTTTACCAAAGGAGCCGCATGCTCAAGCATCCAACTAATAGTTGCATGTCCAGCTTCATGAAATGCAACAGCTCGTTTTTCTCCAGGTGTTACAATTTTATTTTTCTTTTCTAAACCACCAACTATTCTGTCAACAGCATCTAAAAAGTCTTGTTTATCTACTGCTTTTTTATTATTTCGAGCAGCAATTAATGCAGCTTCATTACAAATATTTGCTATGTCTGCGCCAGAGAATCCAGGTGTTTGTTTTGATAAGAAATCAACATCTAAATCTTCTGCCTTTTTAATTGGTCTTAAATGCACTGCAAATATCTCCTTACGTTCACGCACATCAGGTAAATCAACAAATATTTGTCTGTCAAATCGTCCCGCTCGCATTAACGCTTTATCTAAGATGTCTGCTCTATTAGTTGCTGCGAGAACAATTACATTCGAATTAGTGCCAAAACCATCCATTTCTGTTAACAACTGATTAAGTGTGTTTTCACGCTCATCATTTGAACCAGACATGGCATTCTTTCCTCTAGCTCGGCCAATGGCATCAATCTCATCAATGAATATAATAGAAGGGGATTTTTCTTTGGCTTGTTTAAATAAATCTCTAACTCTAGATGCACCAACACCCACGAACATTTCAACAAAATCAGAACCTGATAATGAAAAGAATGGTACTTGTGCTTCTCCAGCTACGGCTTTAGCTAATAATGTTTTCCCTGTACCAGGAGATCCTATAAGCAAAGCACCTTTTGGAATTTTCCCTCCAAGTGAAGTGTATTTTTCAGGATTTTTAAGGAAGTCCACTATTTCTTGAACTTCTTCTTTTGCACCTTCTAATCCAGCAACATCTTTAAATGAAGTTTTAATATCTGTTTTTTCATCAAATAACTTCGCCTTAGATTTACCAATGTTAAATATTTGTCCACCAGCTCCACCGCCGCCTCCAGAAGACATACGTCTCATAATGAAAATCCAAACACCGATAATTAAAATAAAAGGTAATAATGATAGAATGAAATTGCCAAATAAATTGTCTTCTGTTTCAAAAGTAACCTGTGTATTGATAAGATCATTTTCATCGATAATCGTATTGATTTCTTCTTGAAAAAGTTTTAAATCTCCAAATTCAAAACTGTAGTTTGCAGATGGTGCTACAGTAGGAAGAATGCTATTAGGTTTCGTTTTTTTATGAATTTCCTTTTCAACAGCATCCTTTGTTAAATAAATTTTCGCTTCTCGATTATTTATTATTTCAACTTTAGCGACATCACCTGCTTCCAGATACTCAAAAAATTGAGAAGGTGTTGTTTTTGCTTCAGTTTGACCACCAAAACCACCTGAAAATAGCTGTATTGCTAAAAATGAAGCGATGATAATTCCATAAATCCAATATGGATTTAGTTTTGGTTTCTTATTTAAATTTTTAGGTTCCTTTGACATTTATGTACGTTTAGTAACTTGTTTCTATTACGGTTGTTTTTGCATCTCCCCAAAGACTTTCAATGTCATAGTACTCTCTTACATGTTTTTGAAACACATGTACTACTACATTCACATAATCCATTAAAACCCATTCGGCATTGTCATTTCCTTCAATATGCCATGGATTGTCTTTAAGATCTTTGCTAACTTTCTTTTGGATGGAATTTACTATGGCGCTTACTTGTGTATTTGAAGTTCCTTCACAAACAATAAAATAATCACAAACAGTATTATCTATTTCTCTTAAATCTAGAATTGCAATCTCTTTCCCTTTTACATCTTCAATACCAGCTAATATTGTTGTTATTAATTGGTCTACATTAGTATTTTCTTTCGTCATTAAATTGATTTAGTTTTGTACAAAGTTATTATTTTTTTAGTTCTTTTGAACTTTAAATACTCTTAAGAAATATATAAATTAATATTTACCATTTATATGCATATAATCAAACTTAATGCCATTGACTCTACTAATTCTTATTTAAGACAATTAAGTGCTTCACAAACACTTGAAGATTACACAGTAGTTGTTGCAAGTCACCAATCCGAAGGGAGAGGCCAAATGGGTACGCAATGGCAATCTCAAGAAGGTAAGAATCTAACAGTTAGTGTGTTTAAGGACGTTTCATTTGTAGAATTGGAACATCATTTTTTTATAAGTATTGTAACATCCTTATCTATATTTGATGCATTACAAAGTTTAAATATCAATAAATTGAAAGTAAAATGGCCGAACGACATTTTGTCAGAGGACAAAAAAATAGCCGGTATATTAATTGAAAATGTCATAAAACAAAATAAATTACAAGCGTCAATAATAGGCTTTGGGCTAAATATAAATCAGACTTCATTCGAAAATTTACCACAAGCTACTTCGATATATAATATTACAGGGCGATTATTTAATCATGATGAAATTCTACATTTAATTTTGAAGAATTTAGAACATTATTTCGCATTGCTGGAACAAAAGAAATATGATGATTTAATTAATTCTTATGAGAACCATTTATTTAGAAAAAATAAACCTTCAACATTTAAGAATATTGAAGGCCTAAAGTTTTCGGGTTATATTAAAGGTATTACTCAATCAGGTCAACTTATAATTCAGCTTGAAGACTATATATTAAAGGAATTTGATTTTAAAGAAGTAACCTTATTATATTAAACCGCTGTTGCCATATTTGTAGCCAGAGTTTCAATAAATTTACCGATAGGGCCTTTAATCATCATAGCCATCATGGCATTAAATTCACCATCAAAAATTAATTGTACTTCACTAGTAATTGCATCAACTTCAGAAATATGCCCTGTTAAAGTAAAATCAAGTTTACCACCAGCAGCTCCAAGTACAATTTTGTTAGGGGCAATCGCTTCTTTCTTTTTTAATATTATTTCAGGCATTCCTTTCAATGCGAATAAAAATTTATCCCCTTCTAGAACTTCAAACTTACTTATGTTTTCTGGCATAAGCTGTTCAAAATTTTTGACATCAGATAAAAAGTTGAAAGCTTCTTGAGATGATTTGTTTACAGTAATTTTTGGAGATTCTAAATTCATTGTGTTTAAGTTTATTAAAATGATATCAATTAGCGTTCCATTCACTAGGGTTCGCGTTCCAAAGTGCTAAAATGTCTTGTTCTTTTGATGTTATATAATTCGTGTCAAGAGCTTGTTCTAATAAATTCTCATAGTTTCCTAAAGTATGTAAGGTTACATTCTCATCTTTAAAATTATTGGTTGCAACTTCAAATCCATATGAGAAAATTGCCACCATTCCCTTTACATTAACTTCGGCTTGTTTCAATGCTCTTACGGCATTTAAACTGCTCTTTCCAGTGCTAATTAAATCTTCAACGACGACGACACTTTGACCTTTTTCAATAAAACCTTCAATTTGATTTTGACGACCATGACCTTTAGCTTCAGGTCTCACATAAATAAAAGGTAATCCTAAATATTCAGCAACTAAAATCCCAATTCCAATAGCTCCAGTAGCTACTCCAGCAATTACGTCAGGTTTTCCATATAGCAATTCAATTTGTTTTGCCATAGTTTCCCTGATATAATTTCTAATAGGAGGGAAACTTAGAATAATTCTATTATCACAATAGATTGGGGATTTCCATCCTGATGCCCAAGTAAATGGGTCATTCGGCTGTAGTTTTATAGCATTAATATTTAATAAAACTTCTGCTGTTTTTTTTGCGGTTTGTTTGTCAAAAATCATGCTGCAAAACTAATCATTTTTACGGTATTTTAAATTTTAAAATTAATTTTTAAAATAAGTGCTTATGAGTCAAAAAATGATATTTTTACCATTAGAAACATATATTTCTCAACTATGTATACTGTTTTCGTTAATGAAAAACCAATTGTTTTAACAACAAGAGTTAGTCAAGAAACTAATTTTAAAAACTATTTGCTTAAAACCGTAAATATTGGTAAAGTCATTAGAGAATTGAATCAGACATCTTTAGCTGAAGTACGATTAATTGGTAAAAACAAAGATAAACTTCTTAAAAAATTTCTGAAAAAACTGCCAAATGTGGTTGCAGGTGGGGGAAAAGTGTTCAATGATAAAGGCGAAATCTTATTTATTTATAGAAACGATAAATGGGATCTCCCTAAAGGAAAAGCGGAACACAAAGAAACTATTGACCAAACTGCTATTCGGGAAGTAGAGGAAGAAACCGGAGTTCAAGGATTGGAAATTGTCAAGCCGTTAGAAATGACCTACCACATTTTTAAACGTAATGGTAGACATAAAATTAAAATCACGTATTGGTTTGAGATGAAGACTTCTTTTAAGGGGCATTTGGAGCCTCAAGCGGAAGAAGGTATTACAAAAGTAGAATGGTTAAATTCAAAGCAGACTCAAAAGGCCTTAGAAAATAGTTATGCCAATATTAGACTGTTGATTTAATGTGTTTTCTCCAATATTCCCAAAGTCTCCTTATGTAATAACATGTATTGATACGTTTGAAGATTGGCATTTATATAGGTCTTCATCTCAGAAATGACCTCAGGATATTCACTCGAAAAATCTGTTGTATTACTATCTTTATATTTAAATAATTTAGGAGCTTGTTTGTTTTTTAGAATGAGGAATAAGCTATCACTTAACACGCCAGTTTTATCATCATCATTAATAAAAATATAAGGACGACGTTCTTTTAATAAATCTATTCCTAATGTATTATTAACATATGGCTGTTCCAATAATCCCATAAGAGTAGGGAATACATCAATTTGTCCACCAATTTGTTGGTGTGTTTGTGGCTCTGGAATATATTTAGGCGAATAAAATAGCAACGGTGAATGATGATAGTCTAAAGAGATGTCATATGGAGCGGAAATAGGGACACCATGATCTGCAACAAAAATAAAAATGGTATTATCAAACCAGGGTTGTTTGGAAGACATGCTAATTAATTGTTGCAACGACCAATCGGCATATTCAACAATCTTATGTTTCTTTTTTTTGTTATCGGCTTCAAAATAGTCGGGAATATAAAAAGGCGTATGATCACTTGTAGTCATATAACTTACAAAAAATGGTTTGTTCTCTGAATGCAAATCATTAAGAATTGGGATCGAAAATTCAAACATGAAATCGTCCGGAACTCCTAAAATAGTTTTGTTTTCTGAAAGGGGATAATCACTATCTGTATACACATTTTCAAAATCGTTCGCTTTTAAAAAGCCTTCTACATTATCAAATTGGCCATCATGCGTAGTAAAATATGCAGTCGAATACCCTTTTTTTCGTAGTACATTACTAAAGCCATGAAATGTATGCATGTTTTTCATACTATGCTGTCTGTAAATAGCAGGAAATGAAAATAAGGTGCTAAAGATGCCATTGAAGGTATGTTTGCCAGATGTATAAATATTTTCGAAATAAATTGATTCTCGAGATAGACTATCTAAAAAGGGCGTTAAGTTCCTAGTATTTCCATGACGTTCCATTTTTGAAGCACTCATGCTTTCCATAATAATTAGAACGATGTTTGGTTGATTTGTGCGACTAGAATCGGGTACAATTTTCCTAGCTATCGGAGATTTGTAATCTGTAGTGTCAGAAATTTTAAGCGACTTTTGTATATAAGCTAATGCGTCTTTATCATCCATTAGCTGAATAGTAGTATTTTTTTTACTCTGACTATGCAGATAACTTTTTAATAACGTAAATACTGGATTTAATCCCATCTGGTTTATAAAAGAATGGTTTGAAAAGTAAGCTGTACCAACTCTAATTGGAGATTTTTTTTGAATTCGACCTCTTATGCCAACCATCATGAGTCCAAGAAAGAGAATAGAACATGTGATTTTCAATAAAATAGGAGCGCTATTTTTTGGCGACTCAACGCTGAATATTTTTCTAAGTAGTTTATAAAACGCAAATAATAAAATGAGCATGGGAAAAGCAATCAACAGGTGTTTGGGCTCTTGTGTCACCATTTTAAACACAAAACCAAGACTATCAACCCAAGCAAAAGCACTCATTGATAATCTTGAAAAAAATTGATTGAAATAAGGAATGTCGATTGCAGTAATTAAAAACGCTATTGTAAATAAAATAGCAACCCAATAAAACACAATTGTCTTAGCAATTCGACTTGTCTTATTGAGGATTTCTAGAATCAATAGAATGAATGCAGGTGCCAAAAGAATATAGCTAGAAATAACAGTGTCAAATCTAATTCCCATTAGGAAACCTTGAATCACTGTAAAAATACTTACAGTCTTAAAATCTATTCTATCAATTTCGGTGATGAATAATATGAACCGAAATACAAAAAAGATTCCTAATACGAGACCATAAATTTTAAGTAATAATCGAATGCTTCCGAATTTTTTCATTTAATATGAGTGGATTTCTGTGTTTTTTTGATTTCTTGTAAATGGCAAAGTTCGAATAATTTTATCTGAACCACAACGTTTTATTGAATTCTATAAACAGGATATTGTAAATGTACTTTTTCATAAAATTCACTTTGTTTGTGAATCCAATCTAATTGGGCATACCAGTTATTATCAAAATCAGAATCTAATGATTTCTTCAAATCAAAATCGATTTGTAATTTTGGATATTTCGCTAATAATAGTGCCGCTCTGTCTTCCCAAACGTAGGGTGAGAATCCCTCTTTTTGCTGTAAAATGGTATCGAAAAAATTCCAATTAAAAAATGAATCTGGAGCTTGAGGTTCTAAGGTTTCTAATAGATAGCGTAATGCCTCTTGATTGGTATTTATAAGATAATCACCTTTGTTAAATGTAATTTCTTGCACTGAAGATTTAATTTTGGTGTTATAATGCTGATAATGACCTTCATAGACTTGTGTTCTGGACTCGTAAGTGTCTATTTTATAAGACTGAACTGTAAAAGTAGAGTCATTTGAAAGTCCTTCCATATGGACTTGATTCAATTTTAGTAGATCAATCACCTCCCACCAACTTTGAGGGATAACATAATAACTTGGAATTTCAATTATATCAGTTGGCTTAAAATAATTTTGATACGTCACATCTTTTGTGAAAGGTTGTGTACGATCATATTTTAATCGTTGTGTATTTGTAATTTTACTAGTTATCATTTCACCGACAAATCCTTTAAATTTTAAAGTTGTTGTTTTAGTTGTATCGATCTCCCAATTTAGTGGATATGTTTTTTTGGCTAGAATCTGTTGGTTGAAATCTTTGCGAAGTGCTTTGATAGTTTCTGAATCTTCTTCAGAAATTTCAATCATACTTTTCATTAATTCATAGGTGCCTTCGACACGTTGTTTATATGGTTTTAGCATATGCGTTTCAACCATCATACCAAGCGTGTTGAACAATGTAGTATATCCCGTAGAATAACGTGGAGCATCCATGAATTGAGAAAAACCATTGTCAGGTGTTCGGTTGAACACGTTTACATAAGGCGTTATATCCCAATTTTTTTCTTTTAACTTTTCTTCCAGGGTAGGCATCATCTTGGTGTGCACATAATTGCCCAAAGTTCCTCCTAATTTATTGTGTTGCGTAAACAGATGTGTAAGTGTGTATTGATAGTCGGCACCATTGCTGACGTGATTTTCAATAAATATATCAGGTTTTACCAAATGAAAGATTTCTGCAAAAGTTCTTGCATTCTTAGTATCACTTTTTATAAAGTCTCTATTTAAATCATAATTGCGTGCATTGCCCCTAAAGCCATATTCTTTTGGACCATTTTGATTGGTTCGTGTGGTGCTATTTCTGTTCAAACTTCCGCCAACATTATAAATTGGAATAGTTACCAAAACGGTATGTTTTGGAACGGGTGTTTTTCCTTGAACAATATCTCGATACAATAACATTGTTGCATCGATACCATCAGATTCGCCCGGATGAATACCATTGTTGATCAATACAACACGTTTATTAGTTCTTATTTTAGTAAAATCAAATTCACCATCAGGATTAAGCGTTACAAAATGTAAAGGTTTTCCGGAATCAGTTTCTCCAATAGATTGTATTGAAATTTCAGAATACCTATGTGCTAAATTCGTATAAAACTGAATAGTTTGCTCATAAGTTGCAGTTTCTAAGCCTTCGCTTTTTTCAAAAGCAGTAATAAAACTATAATGAGGCTTATGGTTATCTGAATTACAGGAAGTGAAGATTATAAAAAGTAATAAAAGTTTTTTCATAATGAAGTGATTGATTGTCAAACTTACTCAAATTATCGCAAATATTTTTTAGCACTATGAATTGAAAAGCGTTAATTTTGTAATTCAATAGTATCTATATAATGCAACAAACTACAAATACAATTTTAATGATTCGTCCAATTAACTTTAGGATGAACGAACAAACTGCCGTTAATAATTATTATCAAAAAGTAATTGATAATTTATTACCGGAAACTGTAAATACCAAAGCGCAACAAGAATTTGATGCTTATGTGGAAAAGCTGAGAGGTATTGGTGTTAATGTTGTTGTTATAAGTGATACAGATGAATTCGATACACCAGATTCAATTTTTCCAAATAACTGGATTTCTTTTCATGAAAATGGAAACGTAGGATTGTACCCAATGTTTGCTAAAAACAGACGTCTTGAACGCAGAGAAGATGTACTATTTGAATTGGAAAAGCAAGGTTTCGAAATCAATAATATTGTGGATTATTCGAGCGCTGAAGACGAATCTGTTTTCCTTGAAGGGACTGGAAGCTTGTTGCTTGATCGTGTAAACAGAAAAGCATATTGTGCGTTGTCTCCTAGAGCTGATGAGGAGTTGTTTATTGAATTTTGTGAAGATTTTGAATATACGCCTGTAGTATTTAATTCTAATCAGACCGTAGAAGGAAAGCGTAAAGCTATTTACCATACCAATGTTATGATGTGTTTGGGTGAAACGTTCGCTGTAATTTGTTTAGATAGCATTGATGATAAAAAGCAACGCAAAAATATAGTTAAACATCTTGAAGAAGATGCTAAACAGGTGATTCAAATAAGCGAGCAACAAGTAGATAACTTTGCAGGAAACATGCTGCAAGTTAAAGGTAAAGATGATAAGCTTTATCTAATTATGAGTCAGGCTGCATATGACAGTTTAAGTAAAGCCCAAGTTTCCATTATTGAAAATCATTGTGAGATTTTATCTAGCTCATTAGATACTATTGAAGCTTGTGGTGGAGGAAGCGCACGTTGTATGATGTCCGAAGTGTTTTTACCTAAATTATAACATACGGCCGATTATTCAGCAGGTTTTATTTTTGGAAGTTCTACATAGAACTTAGTGCCTACATTTTGAGTGCTTTCAACCCAAATTCTTCCATTGTTTAATTCAACCAATTCTTTGCAAATTGAGAGTCCAAGTCCGGTTCCTTTTTCGTTTTTAGTTCCAACGGTCGTGAATGAACCATTTTTGAAAAGTTTGTCTATATTTTCTTTAGAAATTCCAACGCCTGTGTCCTCAACACATATTAAAGACTTCCCATTGTGATCCCTGTTCGAAACCGTAATAATATCTCCAACACGACTAAACTTAACAGCGTTAGTTATTAAATTTTGAATTACAATCTCTACCATACTTTTATCAGCATAAACAAAGTCCCTTTGTGATTCATCAATTAATACAATACTTTTTTGCTCCACTTTTTGCTCTACCAAACTCATTTTAGTATGAAATATCTCTTGAATATTAAATAACTCTGGATGCGATTCTAAGTTTTGCATTTGAGATTTAGACCAGTTCAATAAATTAAATAATAATAAAGATGCATTGTTAGCATTCTCACTTAACTCGGGAATAAGTTCATAAAATTCATCTTTAGAGATACTGTCTTCTTTTAATAAATCTAAAAATGCTTTAATGGAAGAAACGGAGTCTTTCAAATCATGAGATACAATTGAAAATAATCGATCCTTAACTTTATTGGTCTCTTCTAGATGATGAGTTTGCTCCAGAATAGCCTCGTTTTGAAGTTGTATTTGAGCGTTCATTTCTTCCAACTCATGAGTGTATTTTAAACGGCTTTTACGCTTTAAATAAATGAGTAATAAAAAGGAAAGTGCAACAATAAATGCTGCGATTAATCCGTAAGTTAAAAGTTTTAAATTCTTAAGTTGTTTTTCTTTTAGAAGTGCAGCCTCTCTGTCCGCATTAGTTGTTTTATTTTCATTTGAACTATCAACAATTATAGTGTCCGTATATATAGGGATCTTTGGCTTGTTTTGTTGATTTAATTCTTCCTTTAAATCGTAATATTGACTTTGCCAATAGAATGCATTTTGAAAAAACCCTTTAGTAGAATCTAATTCTTTATGAAGTTTATAGTTCTTTAATAGTTCAACTTTATTATTGGATTGTTTTGCAATTCTTAGTGCTTCATTTAATTGTTTTTCAGCTGTTCTAACATTTCTTAGTTTTAGGTTCAAATTTCCAATTGAATTTAAGGCTCTAAGAATACCTTCACTATTTTTAATGTCACGATTAAATTTCAATCCTTCGATTAAATAGGCAGATGCTTTTGAATAATCTTTAAATTGTACATATTCTTCTCCGATCATTGGTAAGATCTCTCCTCTTAAATCTTGGTCTTGAGCTGGATTTATTAATGCTAGTACTTTTTCATAATATTCAATAGCCTTTCTATGTTCTTTACGCATAGAGTAAAGCATAGCGATGTTTTTAGTTGAGGTTTTAATACCTGTACTATCTCTTAATTGTTCCCTAACATTAAGTGCTTTGAAATTAAATTCTAAGGCCTTATCTATTTGTTGTGTATTATAATATGCCTCAGCTAAGTTGTTATATGCTGAACTTAATTCATCGCGAAGATTTTTACTTTCAAAAACATTAATAGCTGATAGAGAATTTTTAAGACCCTCTCTGTAATTACCACGTTTAATTTCAATCAATCCAATGCTATTATTAACCTTTGCTACACCAAGAGTGTCGTTAAGATCTATATAGTATTGCCGTGATTTATTATAACCATCAATTGCGTTATAATAATCATCCTGTTTAGAATAAATCAATGCCTTGAAGTAATTAACTTCTGCAATACCTTCTTTATAGTTTAAGCTTTTAGATAGGAGTTCAGTTTGATTAATATACAGTAACGCTTTCTTATAGTCTTCAATAGTATACAAAGCCTTTATTAACTGTAACGAAGTGTCTACTTTCGTAGAATCTTGTTTTTGATAAGCCAATTGTATAGCGAGACTATCTATCTCATTTGTTTGTGAAAAACAAAAAAGGACAGAGAAAAAAGCAGCTAAAGTAATTAACTGTTTCATCTGTTTCGAACGGTGTTAAAAATTGCAATGTTGTTTTGACGCGAACTTGCCTTGAGGGAGAGGATAAGTAAGAACACAAAAGACAATAACAATCCTAATAAAGGTTGAATATTAAGTATCATCAATGTTTGGGACTTTGATTAATAGCTTACCAAAAATCTTTAAATGGGTAGTAAAAAGCTAATTTCTAGGTTTTAATACCAAAAAATTAGATGAAAGGACTATTAATTTATTTAATAAAAAAGTAAGAATCGATAAACGGTAAAAATCATAGAAAAACAACACTTTCATCGATGAAATGCACAATTGGTAACAAAAAATAAAATATCTAATTAATTTATTGAAAATCAGCACTTTATGATGAAAATCAAATTTATCTGCTATTAATTTATTATATTAACTCAAACTTAAAATATTTACTCATGAACAAGACAGTTAAAACGATTTTGCTAATTGTAGGTGTTGTACTAATAGGTTACGGAATTTACACTATGATTGCTCCTGAAGCATCAGTAAGTGTTGGAAGTGTGAGTGTTGAGGCTCAAAATAACAATGATTCATATATTACTATTGGTTTAGGTCTTGCTGCTATAGTATTGAGCTTTCTTGGAGGAAGGAAAGCATAGAAACGAATTTAACAAAATATGATCTAGCTTGATGACATTCCCGTTGTCAAGCTTTTTTAGTTAATCATAGTTTTAAAACGTTATAAAAGTTTTATCTTTGCACACTTAAAAACATACTAAAAATGAGCCTTCAAGCCACTTTAACGAATCATGTCAAACAAGCAATTAAAGCCATATTTAATGCAGAATTAGAAGCTGTAGAATTTCAAGCGACGAGAAAAGAGTTTGCTGGAGATATTACAGTTGTAGTGTTTCCAATGTTACGTGTAGTTAAAGGGAATCCAGTGCAGATTGGTGAACAAATTGGTCAGTATTTAGAGGCACATGTTGAAGATGTTAAAGGGTTTAATGTTGTAAAAGGGTTTTTGAATATTGAGATTAGTGAGCCGTACTACATTAATTTCTTCAATGAAATAAATGACAAACTGAACTTCGGATTTGTTGACCCTAATGCTAACGAAGCGGCTGTTATGGTTGAGTATTCTTCACCAAATACGAACAAACCATTACACCTAGGTCATATTAGAAATAACTTGTTAGGTTATAGCGTTGCCGAAATCTTAAAGGCATCAGGTAAAAACGTCTATAAAACTCAAATCATTAACGATAGAGGGATTCATATTTGCAAAAGCATGTTGGCTTGGGAGAAATTTGGTAATGGAGAGACTCCAGAAAACACAGGATTAAAAGGGGATAAGTTAGTTGGGAATTACTATGTAAAGTTTGATCAAGAATATAAAAAAGAAATACAAGGTTTAATTGCTCAAGGCAGTTCTGAAGAGGAAGCAAAAAAGCAAGCACCTTTGTTATTAGAGGCACAACAAATGCTTCAAAAATGGGAAGCTGGTGATGATGATGTTGTGTCGCTTTGGACAACAATGAACCAATGGGTATATGACGGATTTGATATAACCTATAAAAACTTAGGCGTTGATTTTGACAAACTCTATTATGAAAGTCAAACCTATTTATTAGGTAAAGAGTTCGTTGCGGAAGGTTTAAGGTCTGGTGTGTTTTTCACGAAAGAAGATGGATCAGTTTGGTGCGATTTAACAGATGATGGTCTTGATGAAAAGATAGTGCTTCGATCTGATGGTACTGCTGTTTATATGACCCAAGATATTGGTACTGCTATTCAACGTGTGAAGGATTTTCCGGATGTTGGTGGTATGGTTTATACTGTTGGTAACGAGCAAGAATATCACTTTAAAGTTTTATTCCTAATAATTAAAAAGTTAGGTTTTGATTGGGCTAAGAATTTGTTTCATTTGAGCTATGGGATGGTTGATTTGCCTTCAGGGAAAATGAAAAGTAGAGAAGGAACTGTCGTTGATGCAGATGATCTAATTGACGAGATGGCACAAACTGCAGGAGAAATTTCAGAAGAATTAGGGAAATTAGAAGGCTATTCTGAAAATGAAAAGCTTCAATTATATAAAACGATAGGCTTAGGTGCATTAAAATATTATATCCTAAAAGTAGACCCTAAAAAGAGAATTTTGTTTGATCCAAAAGATTCAATTGATTTTCAAGGTAATACAGGGCCTTTCATACAATATACGTATGCGAGAATACAGTCTATTTTGCGTAAGGCAGATTTGAATATGGAATTAAATTCAGAACGGTTATCTCTGCATGTCAAGGAAAAAGAGCTTTTGAAACAGATTCAAATGTTTCCAGAAGTTATTCAAAATGCAGCTGAACATCATAGTCCTGCCTTGATAGCAAATTATACGTACGATTTAGTAAAAGCGTTTAATTCATTTTATCAAAATGTTTCGATTCTTGGAGCAGATTCCGATAATGAGAAAGCATTTCGAGTAAAATTGTCTAAAACTGTAGCAAATATTATAAAAAATGCATTCAGCTTATTAGGAATTGATGTTCCTGAACGTATGTAATAGTTATTCGCCTATATCTTCATTCCATAATTCAGGCTGTTCTTTAATAAACTTAGTCATCAAATCTTGGCATTCTTTATTGTTGGCGTGAATAATTTCGACACCTTTCGACTCTAATAACGCCTCTTCTCCCATGAAAGTTTGGTTTTCACCAATCACAATTTTGGGTATACCATACAGTAATATTGTACCCGAACACATTGAACATGGTGAGAGCGTTGTGTATAAGGTACATTCCTTATATACAGATGCTTTAAGTCGACCCGTATTTTCAAGAGCATCCATTTCACCATGTAAAATAGCTGAACCTTTTTGGACGCGTTTATTATGTCCACGTCCAATAATTTCGTTTTTATAAACAATGACTGAGCCAATTGGAATACCGCCTTCTTCATAACCTTTTCTGGCTTCATTAATAGCAGCTTGTAAAAATTTATCTCGCATAGTTGTAGACGTTTATTTTGTAAAGTATCTAATGTAGTCGTTTTTTTACCTACCTCAAAATAGTTCTTTTATAGTGTCCTGTTCTGTATCTTCTTTTTGCTCTTCTAGCTGTTCTATAAGGTGTTTTGGTAAATCATCTTTTCTGTGGAAAATGATTGGTACAGGAAGTATGCAGGCTAGTGCAATAAAAAACACCAAGGCGAATCGCCTAAGAAAATAGTCCATCTTCATAGAGTATCAAATTGTGAAATACCACCGAAATGATGTTTCGAATTATTAAAAAAAAATAATGATTAGGACCAATTGCCCTAGGAACTATATCTGAAGAGGGTCTTCTTTCAGGCTTGTTTCTTGATTAATTAGAATCAATTCTAAGTCTCTTTTGTAGTCATTATGATTAAAAACGACACTCTTGAAACTTGTGAGCGCTTTGTGTTTGAAATGATTTAAGAAACAATCAAAATCGAATTCGATGTAATTGTTAAGCTGTAACGTTTGGAATAGCTTTATACCTTCAACGAAATAAAAGACATGAACATCCTTTGGGGCATTTGTAAGTGTTAACTCCGTTTGAACTTGAAATGGCAGTGTTGTTGAGGCAATTCCTGAAAATGTCACTAGACTAAATACAGCGACTAGTGTAAGGATGAGCTTATGTTTTTTTAATAGGAATTGCATATTTTAAAGATACATAATTTCTAAGTATCGAATTGTCCTTTATGCTCTAAGGCTTGTCTAATGTGTGCTAAATGATGATTAGAATGCCAAGCGTAAATGCCAATATTTTCATCCAATCGAACACGATTTTCATGATCTGGATGCGTAAATTGTTTAGCTAAATCTTCAGCAGTTAAACTTCGTAATAAGTTGCATAATTTGGCATGTAAACCTTTTAATAGCAATATGGTATCGTCCAGATTATTGTCATTGCAATCAATAAGTTTAGCCCATCGATCTTCATGATAAGGTCTAATAGTAGGAATGTCTTCAGTAAGCGCTAATTTAAATCGAATAATACTGTTGATATGGCTATCTGCACAATGATGTACAACTTGTTTTATATTCCAGCCACCTGGACGATATGTCCAATGGAGCTGGTCAATTGTTAAATCTTTCGTGAGCGATACTAAAGTTTTAGGAAACTGTTCTAAATCGTTAATCCATGTATATAATACCGTAGCATCAATTTTATCTGGCTTAATGAATTCTCCAATTGGATATTTAAGAGCATAGAGTTCTTGATCGGTCATATTAATTGATCTTTATGTGCGCTGTTTTTTCAATAGAATGCATTCTAGATGCTTTCTGATAAAGATACTTCAAATTCTACTAAAAATTAAGCCTAAAACTTACGTTTGGTGTAATGCCAAGAGAGATGTTTTCAACTTTACGAATTGCAGTATCAGAATCTTCAGTGAAATAACTATTAATAACATTTTTTCTATTGAAAATATTCCAAATTGAAGCTCCTATGGAGGCCGAAGTTTTAGGACTCATTTGAAATTGATACGTGGTTGAAAAATCAGTTCTTAAATAGTCATTTATATGACTGTTATTAGGAGAGTTATATTCTATGGTATTGTTGTTAGGGATTTGATTATCAGCTAGTGTAGTAGTTGGTTTGCCAGAATGCCAATTTAAACCTAGCGCAAATTTTAAATTATCAGCTTGATAGGTTCCCGCAAACGTCAACGTATGACGTATATCGACATTATTAGGAAATGAATTACCAGAATTTAGACCTTCGAAGGTATAATTATTCTTGCTGAACGAATAGCTAAACCAAGTGCTGATTTTATGGAATTGTTTGTTAATTAAAAAATCAATACCTGTAACTTGATATTTTCCAATGGCATCAATAAGTTGGTATTGATTTTGAAATCCTTGGCTTCGTGTGGTTATACCTTCTACATCTTTTATGTAGCCTTCGGCACTAATTAATAGTTTGTTTTTATTATAATGAATTCCACCCGATAATTGCTTGCTCTTGATGATAGGGATACTTGAATTATTGGACAATACCCATCTACGTTTTTCAATGCCTAAGAAGTCATTTTGTAAATCTATAATTTGGGATGTGGTTTGATTCTTAAATTCCGCTAATACTTCCAAACGGAATTCGTTTGAAAGTTTATGGCTTATTGATAATCTAGGTTCAGTGAAAGCAGCAGCAAATTTATCAATATAATTTGTTCTTAAGCCTATCCTAGCGTATGTGTTTTTATTTGAAGAAGTAAATTGCGCTTCGCCATATATAGCATGTGTTCTAATTATTTCTTTAACCAATCTTCTAAATACTGGAATATTTACATCTTCAAGATTGCTTATGCTAACATTGCTAAATTGATAGCCAAATTCTAAATTTAAATTCTGATCTGGGTTGTGTTTAGCGTTTAATTTAAACCCTGCATCTGCGACATCATTTTCTTGAATTAGTCTTTGACTATTAGCTGCTGTGAAATTTTTAGCATTTAAATCGTAGTTGGAAAAATAGAGCAAGGCCTGAGTCGTGAATTTGGATGACCATAATTTGGTGTACTCAATGCCTGCAGCTAGATTTAATTGTGTTAATGTATTGGAAGAGGCATCATTAATAGCGTCTATTGTTGAGGCTTCATCATAGTCTAAAGAATTAAATACATTTAAAAAATTCACACGTAACTTATCAGTTTCTGATATATCGTATAAGAATTTCGTGGCAAAATCATAAAAATAAAAGCGCTCATTGTTTATGACAATATTGTTTTGATTACTGGTTAATTCAGTGTCTTGAAAAACGCGTTTAAAATACTGATCATAAGTAGGTGTGATAATTAAATCTGAAATCGAGCGTCGAACGGAAGCTTGAAATTCCATTTTAGTGTTCAATGGAATTTTTGCATATGCATCAGCATTGATTAAATTAAAACCAGCACCTGCTTTGAATTTATTATCCAGTATATTGGAGTGTTTCATGTCTATAATACTAGAAACGCCATCTCCATATTTCGTGCTCGTTCCATTTTTGGAAACGATAACATCAGTAGTTAAATAAGGGTTGAATGCTGAAATCAATCCAAAAAAATGACCGGATTGATACATTTTAATACCATCCCATAGAATTAAATTTTGATCGTGAGTGCCTCCGCGAACATTAATGTTTGAAACCGATTCATCTGCACTTAAAATTCCCGGTAATGCTTGTACTGTTTTTAAAATGTCTGGCTCAATTAAACCCGGTAGTATGCCAAATTGCTTCGGCTTAATTGTAATTGTCCCACTCTTACTTTTTGTGATACCTGTGGTTAAGTAATTTATAACGACTATTTCATCTAAATTTTGAATATAAACGGTGTCAGGATCTTCATAATCATTAGAAATAACAACACTGGTTTTATCAATGATTATAAATTCTAACGCGGTCTCAGATATTAAATATGCTAGTGCCTCTTCTAGTGTTAAATCAAGTGCTGGTAGGCTTGCTTTTTTGTCTGCTATTGTTTGATCTAAATATGTAAAATGTATTTGATATCGGTTTTCTAATATTTCTAAAATGTCCACAAGTCGTAGCTGTTCTTTAGAAGTATTCTGAGCAATTCCACTAGTAGTACTTAAAAAAAATAAGGAAATAAAAAGAAATAATATACCTTTTTTACTCACGTATTAAAGTAATAGTCTGATTGGTTTTACTGTAAGTAATCTGTAAAGGTAAAGTTATTGATTTTAAAGCAATATCTATATCGTTATGGGAAAAATTTCCTGTAAACAATAGCTCGGTATCTATATGCTTCGTGTCAATTGATAAACCAAATTGACGTTCAAATTCTGAGATAACATATTTATAAGGCAAACTTTTGAAATAACTTTCGTTTTGCAACCAAGAAGGTGTATTTTTAGTTTCGGGATCAGAGATAATTAATTTTCCATCAATAAATAAAACATGTTCGCCTGCTTTAAGTTTTCGTTGTTCAGAATTAAAACTAACACTTACGAGTCCTTCATAACAAACAACTTCGAAATAATTTTCACGTTGTTTCACATTAAATTGAGTACCCAATACAGAAACAGTTCCTAAATCAGTTATTACATTAAACGTAGATCCTTTAGCAACTTTAAAGAACGCTTCACCTTCTAATTTAACATCGCGATGTTCACTCCAATCCGCTTTGTTGTAAGCTAATGATGAACCTGCATTAAGTGAAACATTAGACGCGTCGGGTAATATAAGTGTGTCTTTTTGAGATGCCAAAGTAGTGATAGAGGTGTCTACTGTAGTGCTGTAATAATAGACCCCAAAACATAACACAAAGATTGCGGCTACACGCATCGCTATATGAAGCCATGGCGTACTTTTTTTATGAGTTTTAATGGCAGCTAATACAGGGCTAAGTGCTTCCGATGCATTGTAATTAGGAGCTTTGAAGCCAATAAGGCTATTATCCAATTTCTTCAATTCATCATAGTCTTGAAGTTTTTTAAAAGCTTCAAGCTCGGACGCACTGAGGTCATTGTCTAACCATTTTTGTATTAAAATATCTTTATCCATAACTAGTGTTATAACTATATAACAGTTAAACATTCAAAATTCCTACCTCTTTTAAATGCCATCTATATCTTCACGTATTTTCTTTAGAGCACCATAAATTCGCTTTTCTACTGCTTTTGTTGAAATTTCCAAAATTTCAGCGATTTCTTTAAAACGTTTGCCTTCAATCCTATTTAATAAAAATGCTGTGCGCTGTGCTTCCGTTAATTTTGAAATAGCGGTTTCTAATTTATGCAAGTATTCCTGTTCTTCCAAAATGAACTCTGGAGTTTCATTCGTATATGATTTAGGTTTAGTTTGCTGATGCTTTAATACTACTTTTTGATGCGCGTATGCATTAAGCATTAAATTATTAGCGGTTGTAAATAAAAAACTTTTGGCTTTGTCTGGTGTAATCTTTGAGCAATTCTCCCAGAGTTTAATAAAGGCTTCTTGAACTTTATCTTCGGGATTTAAATGCGCTCCAAATTTATAATATAAAAAATCATGCAAATTTTTAGAGTGTTTCATAAACATTGAAGAGAACAAAGTCTCTTCACATATATCTTTATGTAAATGTTTAGGCATGATTAATAAACTTTGCGGACTAATTTAAAAAAATAAAAGAGGATGGTAGGAGTTTTTTTGTTTAATCTGTTTTATTTATAAATCCTACAAACCAATTGTTATGAAAAAGAAATTTTATTGTCTGTTTTTAGTATCCTTTTTTGCCCTTTTTACTTTTAATTCGTGTCAAGATGATACTGTAGAAATTAATGTTCCAGATGAACAAGAAACTTTAATTCCGAATTCTGTACTTACCGATTTAATGTTGAGAACAGCATCTAATGATGGTTCATTAGACAATGTGCTTGATAGCGCCAATTGTTTATCAATAAATTTACCAGTAACAATAATCGCAAATGGTATCACAATTACCATTAATACTTTAGAAGATCTAGAACTTATTGAAGCTGTTTTTGAAGAATTTGAGAATGATGACGATATTCTTGAGTTTTTATTTCCAATTACAATTATACTAAATGATTACACCGAAGTCAATATAAATAACTTTGACGAATTGGAAACGTTCATTGATGAATGTGAAAATGTGGATGATACAGATATTGAATGTGTTGATTTTCAATACCCAATTTCGTTTTCATTATACGATTCAAATTTTCAAATAACTGAAACCGTTGTAATAGAAAGTGATGAGGCTTTATATCAATTTTTAGAAGATTTAAATAATTCTGATGATGGCGTTGTACTTGCCAGTCTTAATTTCCCCGTTACTTTAGTTTATGCTAATGGAGAAACAATAGTCGTAAATACGCATGATGAACTTGAGTCAGCAATAAATTCGGCTGAAGAAGATTGCGAAAATGTAGATGACGATTGTAATACTGAAGATGTTGAAATGTATTTACAAGAATGTCATTGGAGAATCGCTGCTTACAACGAAGATGATGTGTTTGAAAACTTGTATTTGTTTTTTAATGAAAATGACGATTTACAAATCTTAAACGGATCGACAACTCAATATATTGAAGGAAATTGGAGTACCTCACTAAGTAATGACGGACATGTAGAAATTGTAATATCAGAATTAAACGCCTTTCAAGAAGACCTCGGTGGAAGCTGGATTGTTGTTGAATGTGATGATGATCGATTTGAATTGGTTAGAGAACTTGAAGGCGCTGTAACAACCATGGTTATAGAACAAGAATGTGAAGACGATTTAGAATGTAGCGCTCAAGAAATTAGCATGTACTTACAAGAGTGTTTTTGGTATGCTGGAACCAACTTATTCGTAAATATCGCTGCTGAAGAATTTCATTTTGGTGAAAATAATATAGTGGAAGTTATTAATTCCCCAACAAATCAATTGACAGATACAGGAGCTTGGGAAGTTACGCTTTCAGATCAAGGTGTATTTGTGAGTTTGAACTTTAACCTAGAACCACTTAATCTATTTAATCGAGATTGGAGAGTTATCGAATGTGATGAGGATCGAATTAAAATGGTCCATGGTGATGATTATATTGTATTTGAAAGAGATTGTAATACAAATACCTATGACTGCGAAGATTTACAAGCCAATTTTGGTGATGAATGTGAGTCTAATGGTCTTGTTGGTTTTATAAATGAAAATTGCGAATGCCAAGTAGAAGATGAAAATCCTTTTGATTGTTTTGAAGATTTAACAGTAACGGAATGTGATTACGAAGGTAATGGTTTTGCAGATTTTGATTTAGACGCCATCTTTGATTGTCCGGAAGATAATGTTTCATATCAGTTTTTCGAAACATTAGCTGATGCTGAAGCTTATGTAAATCCACTTCTTTCTCCTTATACGAATATCGTAGCTTCTTCTCAAACGATTTATGTTCGTGTAGAATTAGCAGGAACAACTAATTTTGAAATTTTTGAAGTACAACTCATAGTAGAAGATTGTTCTACTACTGACTGTACAGAAGACAATGTATATATAAATTTAACCGAATGTCATTGGAATATTGTGAATTACAACGGAAGCGACGATTTAATAATTTATAATTTCGATTTTGAAGCGAACAGTGGTATCGTTGTAATTTATACTGATAATGAAACTATAGACGCCTTTTGGTCAACCTCTCAATCTGAAGATGGAGTGATTATTTCGTTTTCAAATGTGGCTGGTGCCAATATTCAAGCCATTACAGGTGACTGGTTGGTTGTTGAATGTACTGATGACCGATTGGAGTTAGTAAGAGAAAATGATTTCATGGTATTAGAACGGGATTGTAATTAACTAGAAATTGTTAGTTTTAGTTTTAGTTAGTAAAAAGAGCTGCTCGCCATAGTAGCTCTTTTTTTTATGCAATTAATTTATATTGCGATGTTTCATTAATACGTAGCAAATCCTTAAATTTGCAATTCTTAAAAATTCAAAAATTCTTATGTTTAATAATTTAAGTGAAAAGTTAGATAAAGCATTACATGTTTTAAAAGGACACGGAAGTATTACTGAAGTGAATGTTGCTGAAACCCTAAAGGAAGTAAGACGTGCTTTATTAGATGCCGATGTTAACTTTAAAATTGCTAAAGAATTTACTTCGAGAGTAAAAGAAAAAGCACTTGGTCAGGACGTTTTAACAAGTCTACAGCCGGGTCAGCTGATGGTCAAATTGGTTAAGGATGAATTAACTGAACTCATGGGTGGTGATGCTGAAGGCATCAACCTTTCGGGAACTCCAAGTATTATTCTGATGTCTGGTTTACAAGGATCTGGTAAAACAACATTTTCAGGAAAACTGGCGAACTATCTTAAAAACAAAAAAACAAAGAACCCGCTTTTAGTTGCCTGTGATGTGTATCGTCCAGCAGCTATTGATCAATTGCATATTGTAGGAGAGCAAATTAATGTTGAGGTTTATAGTGATAAAGGGAATAATGACCCTGTTGCAATCGCACAAGCAGGTGTTGCTCATGCAAAAGCGAATGGACATAATGTGGTCATCATTGATACTGCCGGTCGTTTGGCAGTAGATGAAGCAATGATGAATGAAATTTCTAATATTCATAAAGTCATTCAGCCTCAAGAAACCTTGTTTGTAGTGGATTCTATGACAGGTCAAGATGCGGTGAATACTGCAAAAGCATTTAATGACATCTTAAATTTTGATGGTGTAATTTTAACCAAATTAGATGGTGATACACGTGGTGGCGCAGCAATTTCTATTAAATCGGTAGTTAATAAACCAATTAAGTTTATTGGTACTGGAGAGAAAATGGAAGCTATCGATGTGTTTTATCCGTCACGTATGGCAGATCGTATTCTTGGAATGGGAGATGTTGTGTCGTTAGTTGAAAGAGCACAAGAGCAGTTTGATGAAGAAGAAGCACGTAAGCTTCAAAAGAAAATTGCTAAAAATCAGTTTGGTTTTGATGACTTTTTAAAACAAATACAGCAAATCAAGAAAATGGGGAATATGAAAGACCTTATTGGAATGATTCCTGGAGCTGGAAAAATGATGAAAGATGTCGATATTGATGATGATGCATTTAAAGGAATTGAGGCTATTATTCATTCAATGACACCTTCAGAACGTACAAATCCAGCCCTTATTAATGCGAGTCGTAAAAAACGAATTGGTAAAGGTTCAGGAACTTCTGTACAAGAAGTGAATCAATTGTTAAAGCAATTTAACCAAATGAGTAAAATGATGAAGATGATGCAAGGTGGTGGCGGAAAAAAAATGATGCAAGCAATGAAAGGCATGCAATAAATTTATATTGATACTTCTAACTAACACAATATTATGATTCTACTCGACGGGAAAAAAGTAAGTAATGACATTAAAGACGAAATCGCCGTTGAAGTAAATCTAATGAAAGCAAGAGGTGAAAAAGTACCACATCTTGCAGCAATTCTTGTGGGTACCGATGGAGCAAGTATGACCTATGTTGGAGCCAAAGTGAAGGCCTGTGAACGCATAGGGTATGAGTCGACATTAATAGATTTACCAGAAGATACATCGGAGAACGTTCTTTTAGAAAAAATTCATAAACTCAATACAGATGAGGCTATCGATGGCTTTATTGTGCAACTACCATTGCCAAAACATATCGATGAACAAAAAGTCTTGGAAGCAGTGCATCCAGATAAAGATGTAGATGGCTTCCATCCTGCAAATGTAGGACGAATGGCATTGGACTTACCTTGTTTTTTATCGGCGACACCTTATGGAATCTTGGAATTACTAGAACGATATCAAATAGAGACTTCAGGAAAACATGTGGTAGTGATGGGTAGAAGCCATATTGTTGGACGACCGATGAGTATTTTAATGGGTCAAAAGCGCGAAGCGGGAAATGCAACAGTTACTGTAGTTCATAGTCGAACAAAAAACCTTTCTGAGTTTACAAAAAAAGCTGATATTATCGTAGCAGCCATTGGCATTTCTGAATTTTTAACTGCAGATATGGTTAAAGATGGCGTTGTTATAATAGATGTTGGTATCACGCGAGTGCCAGATGAAACTAAAACAAGAGGTTACCGTCTTGCGGGTGATGTTCATTTCGAAAGTGTGAGTAAAAAAGCAAGTTATATAACACCTGTGCCTGGTGGCGTTGGTCCCATGACAATTGCAATGTTACTTAAAAATACGCTTCTAGCTAGAGAGCGTCATATGCAATAACCGAATTGGGTATATTGCAATATGGAATGTCTTTTCATTGATTTTATAGCTCTTATAAAAAGAGTAACCATTGGAAGTTATGAGCACCTTATTCCAATTAGTCTCGTACTTTTTTTTGGTGTTATATTTATAAGATATTCTATTAGAAATTTCAATTTAAATCAACAGCAAAAAAGTATACATTATGTCGCTGTTTTAGTAGCGCTTACTGTGATTATTTTTCACTTATATTATATAGCTACTGGAAACTATAATATAACCACCGATTTACCATTATACTTATGTAGTTTTTTAGCATTGTTAATTCCGATATTTACCTACTATAGAACATATTGGATGTATGAAATATTGGTCTTCTGGATTATTGCCGGAACTTTGCAAGGTGTAATTACGCCAGACATCGCAGAAGGATTTCCAAGTTTTGATTATTTCAGATATTGGATGGTGCATTTAGGGCTTTTATATATAATTTTTTATGCAACTTTTGTATTTAATATGCGACCTAAATTTAGAAGCATATTTAAATCTATTTTGGCTTTGCAGGTTTATGTAGTTTTAATGGTGCTCATAAATTTCGTTCTGGACGCTAATTATTTTTATTTGAATCAAAAACCTGAGGCTGCTTCTTTATTGGATTATTTTGGAGAATGGCCCTATTATATTTTTGTGTGTCAACTCATATTACTGCCTTATTTTATGATTATATACTTGCCATTTTATGTAATGAAAAGGAAGTTAAATTCAAAAAACTAATTTATAATACTTTAGATTGTTGTAAAATAATGACTTAGCTCGATTTTGTTAATTAAATGTAAGATAAAGATTACATTGAGGTGCTATTCGACTTACTTTATTTGAATATGAGCTAAAAGTAAAATCATCTTATAATATTTTGCGTAATTTCAGTAAAGTAAAATACCAATTCTCCACAAAGTATTTTATAAGTCAATAGCATTTTTCTGACAGGTTGATTAATAGCTGCATCAACCCAAGTTTACATAATTCATGTAACCTCAAATGTTTGGTTTAGTTATTAATTTAATCCAATCATTATGAACGATTTTACTATTAATTCACTTCAAAATGCCGTTTCGTGTTGTGGAAAAGCATCACCATTTACTCAAGTCAAAAAGCAATTGCTGCTATTTTTGACTTTTTTGTTTTTGGGATTGTCTCATTCATTTGCGCAACAACCTGCAGCAAATTTGGACCAAATAAGAAATGGTTCAGCAACCTCACCAAATGATCCTGGAAATTGGGTAAATGGTAATTTAGGTGCACAAAATTCGCATTATACTGAAGGGATGTCTGTGGCTTATAGAGCTATAATGACTGCTATGCCAGCAGCAACAGTTGTTACTTTAACCTTAGAATATGACGTAAAACATAGTGATCATCATGCTTTAGATTATTTAACAAGTTATGACAGAATTGAACCGCACTTACTTTCTTATGGTCATGCACAAGAAGAAATTGATCCTACAATCGGAACGTCTTTTACTGAGGGAGTTGGGTTTTCGACTTTTCCAATTCCACTATTCCCTGATTATGTAACATCTCCAGTGGCAAATCAGCCAGAAGATAGCTTTAATGATTTAGGAGTTGCTGATAAAGTGTTGACAATATGGAATGGTACAATTACAAATATCACTTACGGAACTCTTGCGGATTTAAGTCAAACCACTGCCTCTCAACAATTGATTGTAACATTTACAACTGGTACAAGTGGTACTGTGTTATTGTCATGGGGAGGACATATTGCAAGCCGTCATGATTGGGGGTCTGATGGAGATGGAGTGCCATTGTCGGCAGGTGGAATTTCTGGTTCACCTTACCATATGCGTTTAATCGATTGGAATTTAAATAACTTAGGAAATCAAGATAGATCACTTTCAGCGGATGCAGTTGATGCGCCACCTACCTGTCAAATGGAAGGTAATGATCCAGTTTGTCCTGATACTGAAAATGCGTATTCAATAATTCCGGAAGGAGCGACAAACCCAACATATACATGGGAATTAGTTGGTAATACTTCTGGAGCATTTTTTGTTGGTGGAGTCCCAGCCAATACAGAAACTAACGCTACTGTTAATTCCGGACCTAATGGCGGAACATATACGGTAAAAGTAACTATTAATTCTGATAACGGAACAGCATTTTGTGATTCTGTAGTGACTGTTAATGATGAACCAAATGTAACCTTAGATGCAGCAGGGCCATTGTGTATCGATGCAAATTCAATACAATTAAATGGCTTACCAGCAGGTGGGACCTATAGTGGAACAGGAGTTAGTGTTTCAGGATTGTTTGATCCAGAAGCTGCAGGCTTAGGAACCCATTCGATCACCTATAGTTATACAGATAATAACAGTTGTGATGATTCAGCGAGTATAGATATTGTCGTAAATGATGAACCAAATGTAACCTTAGATGCAG
>MAAR01000013.1:135972-161474 GCA_002162765.1 Flavobacteriales bacterium 34_180_T64
TGTCGTAAATGATGAACCAAATGTAACCTTAGATGCAGCAGGTCCATTGTGTATCGATGCAAATTCAATACAGCTAAATGGCTTACCAGCAGGTGGGACCTATAGTGGAACAGGAGTTAGTGTTTCAGGATTGTTTGATCCAGTAGCTGCAGGCTTAGGAACCCATTCGGTCACCTATAGTTATACAGATAATAACAGTTGTGATGATTCAGCGAGTATAGATATTAGTGTTATTGACTCTGTAAATGCAGGAGAGGATGGTGCTTTAGAAGTCTGTAGTGATGATGATGGCAATTATAATTTATCAGATTTCATTTATGATGAAGAGTCAGGCGGAAGCTGGACAGGACCAAATGGGGCACATGATGGCGTCTTTAATGCACAAGAAGATCAACCTGGTCAATATACTTATACTGTTTCTGGAACTGATCCATGTCCAGATGATAGTTCGATAGTTTCGGTGTCTATTAATCCGCTTCCACCAGTACAGATTGATGCTCAGGATCCATTATGTATAGATGATGATCCAGTACAATTAACTGTTAATTTTGATGGTGGTACTTGGAGTGGAAATGGAGTGGATGAGAATGGTGTTTTTGATCCGGCCATAGCTGGGCCTGGTGAACACAGTATACGTTATGATTATGCTTCTACAAGTTCAGAAGCCCTAGTGATTTCGGCGGCATATGATGGTCCTTTAACTGGAGGAATTCCGAAAGGAGTAGAACTTTATGTGTTAAATGATATAGATGATTTAAGTATCTATGGATTTGGAAGTGCTAATAATGCAGGTGGTTCTGATGGTGAAGAATTCACATTCCCTGCCGTTTCTGCATCTGCAGGAGATAGAATTTATCTTGCTTCAGAAAGTACAGCATTTACAACATTCTTCGGATTTGCACCAGATTATACAAGTTCTGCCGCAAATATAAATGGTGATGATTCATTAGAATTATTTAAGAATGGAACTGTTATCGATGTATTTGGAGTTGTAGGTGTTGACGGAACCAATGATCCATGGGAATATTTAGATGGTTGGGCTTATAGAAAAGCCAATACAGGACCTGATGGTTCAACATTCGACCTAAACAATTGGTACTTCTCAGGTAAAAATGCATTTGATGGAGAAACTACCAATGACACAGCTGAAACACCAATGCCAGTTGGACTTTATTTTACTGCGAACTGCTCTAACTATGATAAAATTTCTGTTCAGGTGAATGATTTACCAGAATTGGAATTAGTAGGCGAGCCAGTATGTGATGAAGCTGAGAACTTTGGAACCTATAGCGTCGAAGTAATTACAAATACAATCAACGTTACAAGTGATTTTGGAGTTCCAAATGATAATGGTGGAGGTTCATGGACCATCGTAGATATTCCTAATGGACAAGATGCGATTATAACGGCATTTGATGAGATAGGATGTGATACCTCGATTAACGTAAGCGCACCAGAATGTATTTGTATAGAATTGGAATACGATTTTACAAATGTGACATGTGTTGGAGAAGACGATGGTACAATAACTGTTAACTTTCTTACCGAAGGTGCTATAGTTACTATTAATGGAAGCCCATACGCAGAGAATGCCACATATCCACCTGGATTATATACTATTATAGCGTTCTTTGATGGAGTGGATTTAGAGGAGTGTATCATTACTGAGCAGTTCGAAATAACAGAACCGGGAGTTGTGACTATGGATGTTACTTCAACAAATATTTCATGTAATGGTGTAGATGACGGGACAATAACAGTTAGTAATTTAAGTGAAGGCGCCACATATACAATTCAATTAAATGGATATGGAGCTGATCTTAGTGGTCAATCCACTTTTGCTCCTGGAACTTATTTGGTTGTTGCTTTCATAGATAACGCATCATCAAGATTAGCTAATAATGAAGGTATTAAATATGCTGCCAGATATGAGGATCCTTGCGAAGAGGCAAGACTCGTAACAATTGAAGAATATACTTGTGAAATCATTCGTGGATATCCAGGTAAACTGCCTTCATGTAAGCCATCAAAATTTAATTTTTTACAGGTTAATACAACAGGAGGCTCTGGTGAGTTAACATATGCTTGGAGTATAGATATTCAATCCATGAATAATGGCTGGGGAATAATTGGTGATTCTGATGAATTTAGAGTAAGTTTTACCACAGGTTATGATTCGGCATACTTTACGGTTACTATTACTGATGAAGAAGGCTGTGTTACCCAATGTAATATCAAGCAGTATTCGAATTGTTCAAATCCTAATGAGAATAACTTCAGAATTGAGCCTCTAGATTTTAGTGTTCACCCTAATCCTACCAAAGGAAGCGTAAACGTAAAATTCAATAAAGAGGTTGCTTCAGATATGATGGTTGAAGTGTATAATTTAATTGGCACTCAAATGTATCAAAGAAGTTATAGTCAATTTAAAGGAGCGTCTACAGTTGTTGATTTCTCTGGCTTACCAGGTCAGGTGTATTACTTGAGAATTACAACCGCACATGGAGTTCAAACTAAAAAAGTGATATTAGATAAGTAGTAAAATTATTGATTTAATAGCATTTTTAGGCGCCTATGATTTTCGAATCATGGGCGTTTTTTTATGATAATTTTATTTTTGTGCAGACTATATTCTAGGTTGGAAATGTAACCGTTTGAGATTTATCTAGCCATTAGTCAATCCATTAATAGCCTTATTTTTTTCTCTTTATTGTATTAGGAATGTGATTTTGATGGTGATTCTTTGTTGAGTCCTCAAGTAAGGCATTCAATTTTGAAAACTCATCTTTGGTCAGTTCTCTATATTCTCCAGAAGGCATATCAAGTGGAATATTCATGATTCGAATACGTTTCAATGATAACACATCATAATTCAAATATTCACACATTCTTCTAATCTGTCGATTTAAGCCCTGTGTTAAAATAATTTTGAATTCATAAGTGCTTAATTTTTCAACAACACATTTTTTAGTAACAGTATCTAGAATTGGGATGCCGCTAGACATTCTCTGGATAAAAGTTTGAGAGATGGGTTGATCAACCTTGACAATGTATTCTTTTTCGTGATTATTACTTGCGCGCAATATTTTATTTACAATGTCTCCATCATCAGTTAAGAGAATTAATCCTTCACTTGGCTTGTCTAGTCGTCCAATTGGAAAAATACGTTTAGGATAATTAATGAAGTCTATTATGTTGTCTTTTTCAACTCTCGTGTCCGTAGTGCAAACTATTCCAATGGGCTTATTAAAGGCTAGATAAACGAATTCAATTTTGTTGTTATATATCAAATTGCCATCAACATGAACTTCATCGTCACTGGAAATTTTCGTGCCTTTTTCCGGAATTACGCCATTTATTGTTACACGTCCAGCTTCAATGAGTTTGTCGGCTTCTCGACGAGAGCAATAGCCTGCTTCACTTAAAAATTTATTAATACGCTTTAGATCTTTCTCCATGATGCAAAGATAGACTTTACGCGTTAATAAACGCGTTAATATGGCTTACTATAGTGTCATTATTTAAGGAATGTCCAAGACCTCTTGTAGTTATTAATGTGCTATTTTTAAAACTGTCTTTTATTTGAAGTGCGTCATTATAAGGTATAATTTTATCCTCTGCATCATGGATTATTAATCCCTTAGATTGAATGTTTTTAAGAAATTTAGCAGTCGAGTATGTCTCAGGATGGTTCCCAAATCGCTCCACAATAGTAGCATTCATTTGCATACGAATGCGTTGATTATAGCCTAGCATATTAGAATATCGCTCAAGTACATCTACGAAATTTGAGGGAGCTCCGAGTAATATTAATTTTTGAATGTGTTCATTTTGATAGTTGTGTTGAAATAAGGCAGAAGCCATTCCACCTACTGAATGTCCAATGATGATACTTGGTTTAAATCGCTTTACTACAATGTTAATATATTCTGAATACAATATAGCATTAAATGATGTACTGCCAGATTTTCCATGAGCTGGAGCATCCAGTGCCACAATATTATAGCCTTTACTTTTTAAGGTCGTT
The DNA here is from genome assembly GCA_002162765.1 of Flavobacteriales bacterium 34_180_T64. Taxonomy (GTDB): domain Bacteria; phylum Bacteroidota; class Bacteroidia; order Flavobacteriales; family Flavobacteriaceae; genus MAAR01. The sequence continues at coordinate 140,000 of MAAR01000013.1, forward strand.
ATTAAATTTTGCCATCGGCTTGCGTTACTTTCCCAACCATGAGCTAAAAGTATTGTCTCTTTGTTACCTAGCCATCTATAGGTCATAATTGCAGCTTCATTATGCCATAATTCTTCCTTGAATGCTGTATCTAAAAAATCTCTTTGATGTTCTGTGATTTTTATACCTCTGGGTGTAGAAAAAAGAAGAATTGCTTTATTTCCTGCATATGATTTTGAAAGATAACTAGCTAGATTTAAATAGCTACCAACTAATTTTATGAGCAGTGTTTTCATTGCGCTTCTCGATTTACTGATTCAACTGAAAAGGCAGGCAAACAGATAGCTAAATATGTACATGGTTCAGTAAACGGATTTGAATATTGTACTCTCGTATTCTTTTCTATTCTAATAGATTGACCAGCTTCCAAAACTATAGATTCATCTTCTATTATAAATTGTTTTCTTCCGCTTATGATAAAAGTGTACTCGTCAAACTCTGGGGTTTGATAAGGTTCACTCCAGCCAGCTGGAGCAATCATATGAGCAATACTTATTTGAGAATTCCCAATTGTAGCATTACCGAAATGCTCAGCGATAATTTTACCGTCTGTTGTTGGCACTATAAATGGAGCCGTTTGGATGATATACTTTTTCAAATGCTTGAGATTATAACCAATGTAACATAAAATATTTAATTTTAGCTGAATCAGGGATTTGTGATTTCTCAATTTTCATATTCATATCAAATCTTAGATTTGCTGGCAGCTCTTTTTTATCAATCGTAAATGAAGCATTAATTTCTTTCACCGAAATTACAATAGAATTAATTAAATTATCAATTCTTGAAATCTTATAGGCCGCATTAATATCCTTAAACGTACTTAATGTCGAAATATTTTTATCAGTTTTAAATCTTGAATCTAAAATTTGAACGGTTTCAATGACAGCCGTAGAATCCAGTGCTTGATTTGGTGTAATACTTAACAGTTTTTTGCCGCCTTTTTCATAAATATCTATGTCATTTACATCTCCAGTGAATTCATCACCTTTAATAAATTTTACAATGGAGTCCTTGGAGAATATGAATTCAAGATCTTTAACTTGAGTAGTGTCAGTTAGCAATCCTATATTTTGTTTATTTATTTTAAAGAGATCTATTTTTGGGTCTTTAGTACAACTAACAAGTACAATGGCGATTAATATTAAGCTAAAAATGGAGTTTTTCATATAAGTGTAAAAATTAAAATTTGAGGTTAAAATTACTTTTTCATAATTTTTGTTAATATACCAAACACACTTCTAATAAACGTAGCGCTAGTTAATACTTTAACAATTGGATTCATTCGTGTGCTTTTGCGTCTTGAACTTGATGAGCGTTTTTTAGATTCCGCTTTTTTAAGCGCTTCTTTTTCCTTTCTTGCTTTTTCTTTGGCTTCTTCTGCTTCCGCTTGTTCTATTTTTTCATTAAGCATTTCATAGGCGCTTTCTCTGTCAATATCTTTATTGTATTTACGTACTAGTTTCGATGTTGCTAACAAATCACTTAATTCAGAATTTGTAAGTACATCCATTCTACTCATCGGTGCGCGCATCATAGTAGCGGCTAATGGTGTTGGTTTTCCTTTTTCATTCAATGCAGAAACTAATGCTTCTCCAATGCCTAAAGAGGTTAATACTTCGGCAGTATCATAATAATCTGTGTCTGGGTAATTTTGAGCTGTGAGTTTAATAGCTTTCCTGTCTTTTGCTGTAAATGCTCTTAATGCATGCTGCACTTTTAATCCCAATTGACTTAATACAGCTTCAGGAACATCAGTTGGGTTTTGAGTAACAAAATATAATCCAACACCTTTACTACGAATCAATTTTACAATACTTTCAATTTGATTGAGTAAGGCTTTTGAAGCTTCATTAAATATCAAATGAGCTTCATCAATAAACAGGATCAATTCCGGTCTTCCAGAATCACCTTGTTCGGGAAATGTAGAATAAATTTCAGCCAATAGGCTCAACATAAACGTAGAAAAAAGTTTCGGACGATCTTGAATATCGGTCAATCTAATGATATTAATATAGCCTCTTCCATCATCATCAACTCTTAACAAATCATCAACTTCAAATGAGGTCTCTCCAAAAAACAAATCAGCTCCTTGTTGCTCTAATTCTACTACTTTTCTTAAAATAGCGCCCGTAGATGCGGTAGAAATTCGACCGTAAGCGTCAGTGAATTCTTTCTTGCCTTCTTGAGTAGCATACTGCAATATTTTCTTAAAATCTTTTAAGTCTAAAAGAGGTAATTTATTGTCATCACAATATTTAAATATTACAGCTACAACTCCTGATTGAGTTGCTGATAAATCCAAAATTCGAGATAATAGCACAGGACCAAATTCACTAACAGTTGCTCTTAATCTCACACCATCCTGTTCTGATAAAGTCAAAATTTCAACAGGAAATTTTTTTGCTACAAATGGTAATCCTATTTTAGAATGGCGTTCATCAATTTTAGGGTGTCCGGGACTTGGTTGGGCTAAACCACTCAAATCTCCTTTGATGTCCATCAATAATACTGGAATTCCTTTTTCTGACAAATTTTCTGAAAGAATTTGTAATGTTTTTGTTTTACCTGTTCCTGTCGCACCAGCAATTAATCCGTGTCTATTCAAAGTCTTTAACGGCACATTTACAAAAGCATTTTCAATGGTTTCTCCGTCTAGCATGGCCGATCCTAATGTAATGTAATCGCCTTTATTTGTGTTGCCTTCGCTTATATGCTTGAAAAACTCAGCCGTTCTGCTCATAATTCCAAATTTTGTATAAAAATACTAATCTTGACGCAATCCCTTTAAAAATCTTTTCAACATTTTTGATAAGAAACTTAAATCTGTCAACTATCTTTGCCCACTATGACAAGAAGTGAAAGACAAGGGTTAATTGATAAAGGATTATTGTTGCCCTTAATGGAAGAGTTTTATACCATTCAAGGTGAAGGTTATCATAAAGGTACAGCTGCATATTTTGTTAGAATTGGTGGTTGTGATGTAGGTTGCCATTGGTGTGATGTTAAAGAAAGTTGGAATGCTGAATTACATCCGCCTACAGCCACTGAGAAAATTGTGAAAAATGCGGCAAAATATAGTAATACTATTGTGGTGACTGGTGGAGAACCATTGACTTGGGATATGACTGAATTGACAACACAGTTAAAGGCAAAAGGATTAAGTATTCACATTGAAACGTCTGGTGCTTATAAATTAACCGGAATTTGGGATTGGATATGTTTATCGCCTAAAAAATTAAAACTGCCAACAGAAGAAGTGTATCAGAAAGCTAACGAGCTAAAAGTTATTGTTTATAATAAAAGTGATTTTAAGTTTGCTGAAGAGCAAGCCTCCAAAGTTAATGAAGATTGTATATTATACTTACAACCGGAATGGAGTAAACGGGATAAAGTCGTTCCTGAAATAGTGGATTATGTGATGGCTAATCCTAAATGGAAAGTTTCGTTACAAACACATAAATATTTAAATATTCCATAATAAAAAAGCCTTGAGAATATCAAGGCGTTTTATGTGTGTAATACTATTGATTGAATTTTAGTTCATCGGAACTGCAACTCTAACATTTCCCCATCCTAAGTACATTGCACCAGCAGCATCAAATGCAATTGAAAAAGCTTCAATAGCGTCTTCGCTAGTTGATGCTTTAGCTGTAAATCTTGCTACTTCAGTATCTTTTTTATAACGGCTTCCAGCATTTCCACCCCAAGTTCCTAAATTTGAGTTAAGTAAAATTGTCCATTCTTTGTCTCCTGGAATAGTAGTCATTGTATAAGTTCCCGCTTTTACGCTATTACCACCCAATTTCATATCATTAGTAAAAGTGATTTCAGTACCTTCATTGGCTCCTGTACGCCACATTTTTCCGTTTTGAACTAAAGTGTTTAAAGCTCTTCCTTTTAATTGAGGTCTGCTATAAACAACTTTAACAGATCTGTCTTTTGACATAGCTATGTCTAATGGGCTTGCGTCAAGTTTTGAGAATTTCTGTGCGTTTACATTAGATGATAATAGTAGTACGAATGCAAATGCAAGTGTTGTAAATAAATTTTTCATTTTTAGATTTTGTTTTTTTAGTATTTCAAAACTATAGAAATGTTAATTTAATTTTCGAAAGGTTTTGTTAAACTTTACAGATTGTCTTTTTATCTGTGAATTCACATTAATCTGATTAAATATTTAATTAATAATATAATATTCTGTTATAAATTGTAAGTCAAATAGCATTTTATGTTTATAATATTATATGTAATATGCATATTTGTACTATCAATTTAAAATAAACAATTATGTGTGGTATTGTATGTGCCTTCGATTTAAAACAAAACCCTGAAGTATTAAGACCTCAAATATTAGAAATGGCTAAATCGATCCGTCATAGAGGTCCCGATTGGAGTGGGGTCTATAATGATGATAACGTTATAATGGCTCATGAACGATTGGCAATTGTTGATCCAGCTTCTGGAAAGCAACCCTTACTTAGTGAAGATAAAAATTTAATTCTTGCAGCAAATGGTGAAATCTATAACCATCGCGAATTACGTAAACAATTTGATTTTGATTATAACTTCCAAACGGAATCAGATTGCGAGGTAATCTTGGCTTTATATAAGGAAAAAGGTATTGATTTTTTAGATGATATGAATGGCATCTTTGGATTTGTATTATATGATGTTGAAAATGATGAATATTTTGTAGCAAGAGATCATATGGGAATTATCCCGTTATATATAGGTTGGGATCAATATGGGACTTTTTACGTTGCTTCAGAATTAAAAGCTTTGGAAGGCGTTTGTACTAAAATTGAATTGTTTCCACCAGGACATTATTTGAGCAGTAGCGATGGTGAATTTGTGAAATGGTATAACAGAGATTGGACAGATTATAACGCAGTAAAAGAAAACGAGTCTAGCATTAAAAAAATTAAAGAAGCTCTTGAAGCGGCAGTCCATAGACAGTTGATGAGTGATGTTCCTTATGGTGTTTTATTATCTGGAGGATTAGACTCTTCAGTAACTTCTGCAATTGCTAAAAAGTACGCAGAAAAGCGTATAGAGTCTGATGATACAAAGGCCGCTTGGTGGCCACAACTACATTCGTTTTCGGTAGGCTTAGAAGGTTCGCCAGATCTAGCAGCTGCTAAAAAAGTAGCAGATCACATCAATACGGTTCATCATGAAATTAAGTTTACTATACAAGAAGGATTGGATGCCATACGCGATGTAATTTACAAGCTCGAAACTTATGATGTAACTACAATTAGAGCTAGTACGCCTATGTATTTAATGGCAAGAGTAATAAAGTCTATGGGAATTAAAATGGTCTTGTCTGGTGAAGGCGCCGATGAGTTATTTGGCGGTTATCTCTATTTTCATAAGGCACCGAACGCTCAGGAGTTTCATGAAGAAACTGTACGAAAATTAGATAAGCTTCATATGTATGATTGCTTAAGAGCTAACAAGAGTTTAGCCGCTTGGGGAATTGAAGGCCGCGTGCCTTTTTTAGATAAAGAATTTATGGATGTTGCCATGCGAATTAATCCTAAATACAAAATGATAAATGGAGAGCGTATGGAAAAATGGATCCTGCGAAAAGCATTTGAAGATATGATTCCTGAGAGTGTGGCTTGGAGACAAAAAGAGCAATTTTCCGATGGGGTTGGTTATAGTTGGATAGATACATTAAAAGAAGTTGTAGAGCGTGAGGTTTCTGATGAACAATTAACTAATGCTAAATATAAATTTCCATTACAAACTCCAATAAGTAAAGAAGAGTTTTATTACCGTTCAATTTTCGCTGATCATTTTCCTAGTGATGCAGCAGCATTATGCGTGCCACAGGAAGCAAGTGTTGCTTGTAGTACTAAAATCGCCTTAGAATGGGATGAGGAATTTAAAAACATGAATGATCCATCAGGAAGAGCAGTATCGAATGTACATGCAGATGCCTATTGAAATAGAATATTTACACCTGGTTTAGTGTAAATAGAGTTGTGTTGTTGTTTCAAAATCTCGCTTATGCGGGATTTTGACGTTTTTGCATTCTGAATGTAATATTAGAAAGGATAGAAATCTGATTTAAGGTGCTTTTTAAGCGATTTAAGGCAGTTTTGAGTAATTAACAAATGTTAATAATTTCGCATTTGAGTTCTTAAAATGCTTTTAAATAGGCTTATTATTTCGTATATTTGTAAGTGATGAAAAATGATGCATTATGTGTCATTTTTTTATGATTTAAAACGAAATTGAACCTAAAGATATAGATTAATATGAGTCAAGAAAAGGAAGAGTTTAATAAGCATAATTATTCTGCTGATAGTATTCAAGCATTAGAAGGAATGGAACATGTTCGCATGCGTCCGTCAATGTATATTGGAGATGTTGGTACTCGTGGATTACATCACCTTGTCTATGAGGTTGTAGATAACTCAATTGATGAGGCCTTAGCTGGTCATTGTAATAATATTACGGTTATTATCAATGAAGATAATTCTATTACAACCGAAGATGACGGACGTGGTATTCCTGTAGATATCCATAAGAAAGAAGGCGTTTCTGCTTTAGAAGTAGTAATGACTAAAATTGGTGCTGGTGGGAAATTTGATAAAGATTCTTATAAAGTTTCTGGTGGACTGCATGGTGTTGGTGTAAGTTGTGTGAATGCGTTGTCAGAACATTTAAAAGCAACAGTTTATAGAGATGGTAAAGTCTATGAGCAAGAATATGAGTGTGGTAAAGCCATCTATCCTGTTAAGCAAGTAGGTGAAACTGATAGAAGAGGTACAACGGTAACGTTTAGACCAGATTCTACAATTTTCACACTAACACTGGAGTATAATTACGATACATTAGCCAGTCGTTTACGTGAATTGGCGTATTTAAATAAAGGTATTACGGTTCATTTAATAGATAGACGACATAAAAAAGAAGATGGAGAATTTGAAGGTGAAACGTTTCATTCTACCGAAGGACTTAAGGAATTTATTACGTATTTAGACGCAACTCGTGAACCTTTAATGAAAGATGTAATAGCTTTTGAAGGTGAAAAAAATGGGGTTCCAGTTGAGGTTGCTATGATTTATAATACATCCTATGCTGAAAATTTACATTCTTATGTGAATAATATTAATACACATGAAGGTGGAACGCATTTATCTGGTTTTAGACGTGGGCTCACGCACACACTTAAAAAGTTTGCCGATGGATCAGGAATGTTGGACAAATTAAAATTTGATATTGCTGGTGATGATTTCCGTGAAGGGTTGACTGCAATTATTTCAGTAAAAGTTCAAGAACCTCAGTTTGAGGGTCAAACTAAAACGAAACTTGGAAATAGAGAAGTATCTGCATCTGTAAGTCAGGCAGTTTCTGAAATGCTAACAGATTACCTTGAAGAACATCCAGATGATGCCAAAATTATTGTTCAAAAAGTGATTTTAGCGGCACAAGCGCGTCACGCAGCCCAAAAGGCTCGTGATATGGTGCAACGTAAATCCGTAATGAGTATTGGAGGTTTGCCTGGAAAATTATCTGATTGCTCAGAACAAGATCCTACAAAATGTGAAATTTACCTTGTTGAGGGAGATTCGGCAGGTGGAACTGCAAAGATGGGACGAGATAGAGCATTTCAAGCGATTTTGCCATTAAGAGGTAAAATTCTTAACGTGGAAAAAGCAATGACCCATAAAGTTTTTGAAAATGAAGAAATCAAAAACATATTCACAGCTTTAGGTGTAACTATAGGTACAGAAGAGGATAGCAAAGCACTTAACCTTTCAAAATTAAGATATCATAAAATTGTGATTATGTGTGATGCCGATATTGATGGTAGCCACATTGAAACACTAATTTTGACGTTCTTTTTCAGGTATATGAATGAATTGATTGAAAATGGACATATTTACATCGCAACACCACCTTTGTTTTTAGTTAAAAAAGGAGCGAAAAAAGAATATGCATGGAATGATGATGAGCGCTTGGCGTTAATGGAACAATATGGAGATGGTGCAAAAATTCAACGCTATAAAGGTCTTGGTGAGATGAATGCGGTACAACTTTGGGATACGACCATGAATCCTGAGTTTAGAACATTACGTCAAATTCAAATAGAAAATGGAGCTGAAGCAGATCGTATCTTCTCAATGTTAATGGGAGATGAAGTGCCACCACGTAGAGAGTTTATTGAGAAAAATGCTGTTTATGCCAATATTGATGCGTAAATCTTAATTTCATAAATAGTCAAAAAAACACACCCTTTCTAAGAAGGGTGTTTTTTTTTGACTATTTAAATGAATCGGCCTACAATAAAACACATTAAACACCGTTTAAATGTAGAAAACATCGCTAAAACGCAATTAGTCATATTTTTTTTATATTTTTACAGAAATCTATTAACCTACTTGATTATGAAAAAATTACTGCTTATTGTTTCTATTTGTTTTGTGACACAAGTTTCACAAGCGCAAGAATTAGAAACTATTTTACTTGCGGCAGATGATGCCAGTAAATTAACAGAAAATTATTTGAATCCTGCTATGCTTGGTTTAATGTACGGTATGAATGGTGGGTGGTATACTACTGCCAAAACACACAAAAAATTTGGATTTGACTTAACCATTAGCTTTCATGCTTCATTTGTTCCAGATGAGGATCAAATGTTTGATTTTATAGCAAATGATTATATGTTTTTATCGCTTCCAAATGGTGAAACGAGTCTGCCAACTGTGATGAGTGAAAACGATTCAGAAACGGTGGTAGATGTAAGCATACCTAATGGTGATGGTACCTTTAGGGTAGCAAGTTTTGATATGCCTGGTGGGATCACTGAAGATTTGCCAGTTAATGCTGTGCCAACACCAATGGTTCAACTTGGGTTTGGTTTGCCCTTTAAAACAGATGTGAAGTTGAGAATTGTTCCAAAATTGAATTTTGATGATAGCGTCGAAGCAAATCTTTTTGGACTTGGACTTCAACACGATCTAATGCAACATTTTGGGCCATTAGAAAAATTGCCGTTAAACGTTTCAGTGTTAGTAGCGTTTACCAATATGAAGGTTGCTTATAATATAGATGACGAAGACGCCACAGATGACGTCGCTGTTACTAATGGGCAAGCTGAATTTAAAATGGACACTTGGACTGTACAAGCAGTAGCGTCTTTAGATTTTAAGATTGTATCATTTTATGGAAGTTTAGGGTATAATAATGGAAAAACTACCGCAAAAATGAAAGGTGATTATACCATAACTTATGATGTTGAAGATGGTGGCGGAAATAATCTAGGCACTGTCAGTGAAACTATCACTGATCCTTTAAGTTTAGATTTCGAAGCCAATGGTATGAGAGCAACAATTGGTACGCGATTGAATCTAGGATTCTTCAAAATATTTGCAGATTATACGCTACAAGAATATAATACAGCATCTGCTGGAATTGCGTTTAGTTTTAGGTAATTGACGAATTAAAAATTAGAATAAATGCACACGATTTAAACGTGTGCATTTTTTTATTTACAGCATAATTATTCGTAATTTTGCAGTCTTAAAATCAACACAATAAAAATAATATTTATATGAAAATTACAGTAGTTGGAGCAGGAGCAGTAGGTGCAAGTTGTGCAGAATATATTGCCATTAAAAATTTTGCTTCCGAAGTTGTTTTGTTAGACATTAAAGAAGGCTATGCTGAAGGAAAAGCTATGGACTTAATGCAAACCGCTTCTTTAAATGGATTTGACACCAAAATCACAGGTATTACAAACGATTATTCAGTTACGGCTAATAGTGATATATGTGTAATTACTTCGGGAATTCCACGTAAACCTGGTATGACACGTGAAGAATTGATTGGGATCAATGCAGGAATTGTGAAATCTGTGTCTTCAAGTTTAATACAACATTCGCCAGATACAATTATAATTGTTGTAAGTAATCCTATGGATACTATGACATATTTAGTACACAAGACAACCGACCTTCCTAAAAATAGAATTATTGGAATGGGTGGAGCTTTAGATTCTGCACGTTTCAAATATAGATTGGCTGAAGCATTAGGAGCTCCAATAAGTGATGTAGATGGAATGGTGATTGGAGGACATAGCGATAAAGGTATGGTGCCATTAACAGAACACGCAACAAGAAATAGTATTAAAGTTTCTGAATTTATTAGTGAAGAAAGATTAGCACAAGTTAAAGAAGATACTAAAGTTGGTGGCGCTACTTTAACTAAATTATTAGGAACGTCTGCTTGGTACGCACCTGGTGCAGCGGTTTCAGGATTAGTGCAAGCCATTGCATGCGATCAACAAAAAATGTTCCCTTGCTCTGTATTTATGGATGGCGAGTATGGACTAAACGATTTATGCATTGGAGTTCCTGTGATATTAGGGCGTAATGGTATTGAAAAAGTTGTTGAAATAGAATTGAGTGCTGCCGAAAAAACACATTTAATTGAAAGTGCTGAGGGTGTGAAGAAAACTAATGGTTTACTTGATTTGTAGTATACGCTACTAAAAAATAGATATTTATATAAAGACTGTAGAAATACAGTCTTTATTTTTTTATATTTGGCGCATGAAACATCCATGGCTCCGCATAATATATAAATTGATATTTATGGATGTTACATGTGACCTTTGAAAAAAAATAGAGACGTACGCATGAAAGCGAGATGGTACATTAGTACTTTAATTATTATCCTTACACTTTGTGGTGCTGTTAGTCAGCAGCAATCCGCTTTACCTAATCAAGAAATTGTTTTACAGTTTGCTAATGATCATGTATCATCGGATGAAACTCAAAATGCAATTGTAATTGTTAAGCAGCAGTTATTGGCTATTGGAGTTGACAATATTCAGGTACGAAAACAAGAAGGGGGCAAATTAAAAATCACATATTACAGTACTACTGATGTTGCGAGTATAAAGAAGATTCTTTCTAATAATCAAACATCAGGAATTGATTATACATCTAATAATCAAGATGAAAAACAAGCTGAGCCACCATTAGATAGTAATTCCAACGGCTATAATCTCGATGTTTATGAGATTCAGAATGGCAACGATGCATTAGACTTAGGAGGTAAATTTGCATTAGAATTAAAAGTTGAAAACGATCGCTTTTTAAACTCTAATGTATTTATGTATACTGATGGCATAGATGCAGAGGAAAGAGATAGAATTGTAAAAACAGCCTATAAACTAAATAGGAATATTGCAATTGCAATAGAAAAAATTTCATACATCATCCCTGAAGTTAGAGCAGGCCCTTCTTCTTTTAGTATTCAAAACGCATTAGTATAAGTCTACGTTCAGACAAGGTATTGCGTTTCAACAGTTCCATAGATAGTCGAATGTATTACAAAGGCTATTAGAAATCACATTTAATAATAAATAATAATTGTCAAATCATAGGGTAAATTCTATATTTGCTCGTTTTAAAAATAATTTGACCCAAAAAATAGAATAATGCAAAACAAAGGATTAGTAAAGCTTTTTGCAGTGTTATTTGGATTGGTAAGTATTTATCAATTATCATTTACATTCAAAGCCAACCAAATTGATGATACTGCAAGAGAAGTTGCAGCAGCAAAGTATCAAAACCCAGATGAAATCAATGCCGAAGAAGTTCGTTATTTAGATTCTCTTAAAACATTTAAAGTTGATGTTGACGGTAAGAAAGAAAGCATAAAGGTATTTAATATGGGAATCGCCGATTACTCATATAGTGAAGTAAAGGATAAAGCCATGAATCTTGGTTTAGACCTTAAAGGAGGTATTAATGTTATTTTGGAAATATCAGTAAAGGATATTTTAGAAGGATTAGCAAATAACACCAAAGATCCAATTTTTAATAAGGCTTTAACGGATGCAATTGAGCTTCAAAAAGATGCTCAAGAATCATATCTCGAATCTTTTTATAGAGCTTTTGATGCAATCAAAGGGGATACAAAACTCGCGTCACCAGATATTTTTGCGAATAGAACACTCGTTGGAGATGTAGATTTAGATATGACTGACGATCAGGTCCAGAAGGTTATTGATACCAAAGTTGATGAATCTATAGTTTCTGCATTCGAAGTATTGCGTAAACGTATTGATAAGTTCGGTGTAACGCAACCAAATATTCAGCGTTTAGGGAATTCTGGACGTATATTAGTTGAATTACCTGGAGCGAAAGATGTAGATCGTGTTAAGAAATTATTACAGAGTACGGCACAGTTAGAATTCTGGGATGCTTATAAAGGCGAACAATTTTTACCGTTTTTAGCACAAGCTAACGAAACCTTAAAGTCTATTGTGGATACAACTTCAAAGCCAATAGCTGAGGTTGAAAGTGATGCCACTGAGGATCCTGATTCTGCTATTAATGCGTTAATTGGAGATACGCCAGCAGATTCTACAGCAGTTGTTAATCCATTATTGGATTTATTGAGAGGTTATGGTTCTGGTGGACCAATTGTTGCAACTTTTGAAGCAAAAGATAAAAATTTAGTGACAGAATATATTAACAATCCTCAAGTGAGAGCCTTACTGCCTGCTGAACAACGTTATGTGAAGTTTGTATGGGGAATTCAAGAAAAAGATAGTGAGTACGTTGATCTATATGCATTAATTGGAAATAGAGATAGCGAACCACCATTAAGTGGAGCTGTAATTACCGATGCACGTCAATCTTACAATCAGGTTGGAAAACCATCAGTAAGTATGCAAATGAATAGTAAAGGAGCTAAAATCTGGGAAGAAATGACAGGTAAAGCTTATGCACAACAAAGTCAGATCGCAATTGTATTAGATGAAATTGTGTATTCAGCGCCTGGTGTAACTACTGGAGCTATTTCAGGAGGGAATTCTGAAATCTCAGGCGCATTTACTATTAATGAAGCTGTCGATTTAGCGAACGTTTTAAGAGCTGGTAAATTACCTGCTTCTGCTGATATCGTTCAAGCATCTGAAGTTGGGCCTTCTTTAGGTAAAGAGGCTATTGAAAGTGGTACTAAATCATTTTTAATTGCGTTAGCCTTAGTGTTATTATGGATGATAATGTACTACGGTAAGTCTGGTATTTTTGCGGATATCGCCTTGATGTTAAATATTGTATTAATATTTGGCGTACTATCTGGATTAGGTGCTGTGTTAACACTTCCTGGTCTTGCAGGTATTGTGTTAACTATTGGTATGTCGGTAGATGCGAACGTGCTAATATTTGAGCGTATTCGTGAAGAATTGGCTAAAGGAAAAGGTCAGAAAGATGCTGTAAAAGATGGTTTCGCAAATGCCTTGTCTTCTATTTTAGATGCGAATATCACAACAGGTTTAACGGCACTTATCTTATTTGTTTTTGGAACTGGTCCTATTAAGGGATTTGCTACAACCTTATTAATTGGTATTGTAACTTCATTATTTACAGCCATATTTATTACGAGATTATTAGTGGATTGGTATGTGAATAAAGGGAACAAATTGGAATTCTCTACGCCACTTACGAAAGGATTATTTAAGAATATCAAGATCAACTTTATTAATAAAAGAAAAGTTGCGTATGTTGTTTCGGCAATATTAATTGTATTAAGTATTGGTTCTTTAACTACTAAAGGATTAGATCAGGGAATTGATTTCGTTGGAGGAAGAACGTATCAAGTTAGATTTGATCAAGATGTAAGTACTGAAGAAATTAAAGGTGCCTTAACTACCACTTTTGGAAGTGCTGAAGTGAAAACGATAGGAAGTGATAATCAGTTAAAGATATCTACTAAATATAAGGTGAATGAAAATTCTGCTGAAATTGATGAAGAAGTACAATCAATGCTATTTGAATCTCTAAAACCATATTTACCAAGCGGACTAACTTATGATGCATTTGTTGATGGTTCTGGCGATGCTAAAATTGGAAAAATGTCTTCTGATAAAGTAAGTCCAACTATTGCGGATGATATTAAGAAATCTTCAATTTGGGCGATTTTAGGGTCTCTAGTAGTTGTATTCTTATATATCTTATTGCGATTCAAAAAATGGCAATTCTCATTAGGAGCGGTTGCTGCCGTATTCCATGATATCATAATTGTACTTGGTGTATTCTCTATGACGTATAGCTTTATGCCGTTTAGCATGGAAATCGATCAAGCCTTTATTGCTGCTATCCTAACGGTTATCGGGTATTCATTAAATGATACCGTTGTCGTTTTTGATAGAATTAGAGAAGTGCTTGCTGAAAGAGCTGGATTTAAAGGAGGCGTGAATATTAATTCCGCAATCAATAGTACATTAAGTAGAACCTTAAATACCTCGTTAACTACTTTGGTAGTGTTGTTGGCAATGTTCTCATTTGGAGCAGTATCACTTAGAGGTTTATTATTTGCATTAATTGTAGGTGTGATTGTAGGTACATATTCATCTGTATTTATTGCCACTCCAATAATGTATGATACATTAAAAAATAAAGGTGTTGCACCTGAAGAAGAAGAGGAGAAAAAATAATCTCACTTTTTATAATAATAAAAAAGCCACTTCATTATGAAGTGGCTTTTTTGTTTTATATAAATGAATTTACAGCTTTGTTTGTTTAATTTCTTCTTATAATAACCTTAACCCAAATTTGTTTTGGGTTTATAGATAAACATAAAATAGAGCCCTATCAAAATGAATGGGATACTTAAAACTTGTCCAGTATTCATACCCAAAATCCAATCTTCACGACCTTCCACTTGTGCTTCTTTAAGGCTTTCTACAAAGAAACGAACCGTCCATAATAAAACTAAAAACAAGCCAAACAAAAAGCCTTGTTGTTCACGTTTATTAGTTTTCCAATAGACAAACATGAGGATTATAAACACAAATAAGTAGGCACAAGCCTCATACAATTGTGCCGCATGTCTTAAGGGTACTTGTTCCAAAAGGTGTGCAAATTGGGTCTGATTTGCAACTGCGTTATAAGCTTCTGAAACGTCTTTTATTCCAGTAAGTTGAACAATTTCGTATTGGTTGTACTTTTCTTGAATAAAGCGTACACCTAAGTTTGATTCTGTAACTTTTCCAACAATTTCCGAATTGATGAAATTACCTATTCTTACGAAAATTGCACCAATAGCAACTGGTAATACAACACGATCTAAAATCCAAAGCAAGCTTTTCTTTAATATTTTTTTGTTGTATAAATACATGGAAATAATCATTCCAATGGCAGCGCCATGACTTGCTAATCCTTGAAATCCAGTGAATTCAAATCCATTTTTAAAACTAAAGGGTAAAAAGATGCTAAAAAAATCTTGTTTGAAGAGTTCCGGTTGGTAAAATATAACATGACCTAATCGTGCACCAAGCATAATACCGATTACTGAATAAATAAAAATTGAATCTAAGGCTTCATTCGATTGGTTTTCGTTTTTATAAATATTCTTCATAACGTAGAACCCAATTATAAAAGCTACAATCCACATCAAACTATAATAATGTAATGTGAAAAATCCAAAAAGGTCAATTCCTTTTGAAGGGTTCCAAACGATTTCTAAAAAGTGCATATATTTTATTTTTTCAAGTGTAAATATACTATTAATGC
The DNA here is from genome assembly GCA_002162765.1 of Flavobacteriales bacterium 34_180_T64. Classification (GTDB taxonomy): domain Bacteria; phylum Bacteroidota; class Bacteroidia; order Flavobacteriales; family Flavobacteriaceae; genus MAAR01. Next base: position 155,590 of record MAAR01000013.1, read on the forward strand.
TGAATTTTTATGGGCTTCTTTAGATAGATTTAAGAGCCTTCTTTTGAAATGCGTTAAGGATGGAAATGATATCCTTTTGTTTTGCAAAAGATAAAATGAACAGCCTGACCAGCTTGAATTTTTGTTTAAGCTGGTAACGCCCAGAGAATTATTCGTCTTTATCAGGAACAGGATCATAACCACTTCTTCCCCAGGGCGATGGAACGTTAAGAAAATGTACAGTGTACATTTTTTGGAGAACAGGCGAGCTTGCGTGTTGGCAAATTTTTAGCTGTCATCCTTTTCAGGAACTGGATCGTAGCCACTTCTTCCCCAAGGATGACAGCTAAAAATGCGTTTTATAGCTAAGCGTCCACCTTTGAGTAAGCCATGCTTTTCGAGCGCCTCTTTTGTGTAATGAGAACAGGTGGGTTGGAACCTGCAAGATGCTGGTGTCAATGGAGAAATTAAAGCTTGATAGACCTTAATTAAAAAGAGAAAAGGCGCTATAAGGAGTTTTTTCATGACTAGTTGGTCGTAAATGTCGTACCTTCTTTACCATCATTTAATTGTATGCCAGCTTCGGCTAAATCATCACGAATTTTATCAGACATTGCAAAATCTTTATTTGCTCTAGCATCTTGACGTAGTTGAATTAAAAGCTCAACAGCGCCAGATAACTTGTCGGTTCCGGTTTCGGTTTTTGTCATGTTTACCAGTCCCAAAATATCAAAAACAAATGCGTTAATAGTATCTTTTAAGGTTTTTAAATCAGCTTCCGATATGGATGCTTTGCCTTCCTTTATTTGATTGATGAATTTAACAGCATCGAATAAATTAGCAATTACAATTGGCGTATTGAAATCGTCATTAATAGCATCATAACATTTTTGCTGCCATTCTGCAATATTAAATGTTGAACTCTCGGATGCTTTTAAATCGTCTATAACATTTATGGCATCCATAAGTCTGTAAAAGCCTTTTTCGCTTGCTAAAAGTCCGTTGTTTGTAAAATCTAATATACTTCTGTAATGTGCTTGTAGCATAAAGAAGCGTGCAACACTTGGTGCGTATGCTTTTGTGATATGTTCATTTTCTCCAGAGAATATTTCATTTGGTAAAATGTAATTCCCAGTAGACTTTGCCATTTTTTTACCATTCATAATCAGCATATTGGCGTGCATCCAGTAATTGACAGGAGCAGATCCATTGCAGGCTTCTGCCTGCGCAATTTCACATTCGTGATGTGGGAACTTTAGATCCATTCCGCCACCATGAATATCAAAATTTTCACCGAGATATTTTGTGCTCATTGCTGTACATTCTAAATGCCAGCCTGGAAAACCATCACTCCAAGGCGAAGGCCATCTCATGATATGTTGCGGTTCTGCTTTTTTCCAAAGTGCGAAATCTTGAGGATTCTTCTTATCACTCTGACCATCAAGAGCACGTGTGTTATGAATTAAATCTTCAACATTACGTTTGCTTAAAATACCATAAGGTTTTGTCTCGTTATATTTTAATACATCAAAATAAACGGAACCATTTACTTCATAGCCTAATCCTTTGTCAATTATAGATTTTATAATTTCGATTTGTTCAATGATATGACCTGTAGCTGTTGGCTCTATACTTGGTGGTAAAAAGTTGAATTTATTTAAGGTGTTATGGAAGTCAACGGTATAGCGTTGCACTACTTCCATAGGTTCTATTTTCTCTAATCTAGCTTTTTTAGCAATGCGATCTTCACCAACATCCGCATCATTTTCTAAATGTCCAGCGTCGGTGATATTTCTAACAAAACGAACTTTATACCCAAGATGTTTCAAATAACGGAATATCATATCGAATGACATAAATGTCCTGACGTTACCTAAATGTACATTACTATAAACCGTTGGTCCACAAACATACATTCCGACATGTCCTTCATTTAAGGGTTTGAAAGTTTCTTTTTTTCCACTTAAGGTATTGTAGATTTTGATGTGTTGCTTTTCGTAAAGTTGCATGGTAAAAACTATGGAATTTAAACTAAAATTTGGTGTCTAATTTAATATAATCTAGAAATTCACGACGTGTTTCTTTCTCTTTAAATCTACCTCCAAATTCCGATGTTACAGTACTGCTTTCAATATCTCTAATGCCTCTAGAATTTACACAGAGGTGTTTAGCGTCAATAACGCAGGCAACATCATCAGTGTCTAACACGTCTTGTAATTCTTTTACAATCTGAATGGTGAGACGTTCTTGTACTTGTGGGCGTTTGGCAAAATAGTCTACAATTCTATTCATTTTAGAAAGGCCAACAACAGTGCCATTAGATATGTAAGCTACATGTGCTCTTCCGACTATCGGGAGTAAGTGATGCTCACAAGTAGAATACACAGTGATGTTTTTTTCTACTAACATTTCACCGTATTTGTACTTGTTTTCAAATGTTGAAGCACTAGGCTTTTTATTTGGATTAAGGCCTCCAAATATTTCCTTTACAAACATTTTGGCAACTCTATTTGGAGTGCCTTTCAAGCTGTCATCAGTAAGATCTAATCCAAGGGTTTCCAAAATATGACGCACATCGTCCTTGATGATATCAATTTTTTCATCATTGGTAAGTCTAAATGCGTCACCTCTCATAGGCGTATTTGCAGAAGTACCAATATGCTCATCTCCTAAAGATTCAAAATCTTCTATTTCTTTTTCTATTTTCATTGCAAATTTCTAATTAATCTTCTTAATAATCAGACTGCAAAGATAAACAATTAAAAAAATCATACACTAGGTAGGAATTTTTTAATTTCAACTGTTATATATATAATTAATGTAATGCTGTATTTACATGGATGTATTAACAGTATGTTAATTAAAATTTTATTAAATTTCGCGACTTTTAACCCTTATGATAGCTATGAAAACAACATTTCTACTGCCTTTGGCCTTAATTGCTAGTCTGTTAGCAATTAATACGTCTTATTCTCAGACAAATACAAGCAATCAAAAATTGAATCATGTTATCTATGATGATAATGTTGATGCTCCTTTAACCGCTAAAGAGCTGAGCCATATTCAAGATGTTTATGGTAATCACATGCAAGAAGATATTTTAAGTAAACCGCAGCGTTTAAAAGATGTCAAGCACATTTTAAGGAATCGTATAGAAATTATGGAATTGCCAGGAAAAGATTTATCTAGTTTTAGAAATCTTTCAACGGTACCTCTTTTTAACCCATACAATCAAGGCGTAACTCGAGATGTTATATTTGATCCGAGTACATTCAATCCATTAAAATATCAATTCAATTTTTATTCAAGAGAAGGTTCTGTTACTTATAGATTTGATAATTCTCAATACTTAATAGTTATCAAATCTCAAAACCCTCAATAATATACCTGCCATGAAAAGAATATTTACACTTGTTTTACTTGTTTTTTCAGTAGTTAGTTTTGCACAAGATATTACAATGCAAAACGGATCGTTTGCTCAATGTTCAGATCGATTTTTTGATTCTGGAGGAGAATTTGGACCCTATTCAAGTAATGAAAATTTTTCAGTTACTATTTGTCCTACCGTAGTAGGTGATGCCATTCAGTTGAGTTTTACCGAATTTAATACCCAATTGAATTTGGATATTTTAACCATTTATGATGGTGATGATAATACAGCACCTTCCTTTGGTTCTTTTTCTGGAGGTAATAATCCAGGTGTAGTTGAAGCAACAAGTCCTAGTGGATGTCTAACCATTGAGTTCGTCTCTAATGGATCAGGAACAACTACAGGATGGGCAGCAGACATACAGTGTTTAACACCTTGTCAATCTATAGTCGCTAATTTAGATAGTACAAATCCAGCTTTTGATGTTAATAACATTGTGGTTGCAGATGTAGATGAAGTGGTGACTTTTAATGCTAGTGGTACCTTTTCTATTAGTGGTGCTGGAGCGTCTTATGATTGGGATTTTGGTGACGGAACAACAGGAAATGGTGCAACTGTAACGCATCCGTATACGACTGCTGGTTTATATTTTGTGACTTTAGTTATTACGGATACAAATCCCGCAGGTTGTACTAGTACCAATGTGATTGACCTTACAATTCAGGTAGGTGCCTCTGGACCTGGAAACCCGTTTGTAGAAGCTGGAGATGACATCGTCATGGATTGCGATCAAGATTGTACAGATATTTCAGCAGAGTTTTTAGAAATAGGTGAAACCAATACCTATACTATATCTCAAATACCATTTGTTCCACCATTCCCATTTCAAGGACTCTCTAATTCATTGAATACCAATATTGATGATGCTTGGTCAGATGTAGAAGCTTTACCTTTTGATTTTTGTTTTTTTACAAGTATTGAAACTCAATTTCAAGTGGGGTCTAATGGTGTAATTAGATTTGATGTAGATGGAGGAGATACTTCTAATGCTTGGGGCTTTTCAGAATCGTTGCCTAACAATTCGAATGCTACTTTAGGAGAAGCCAATGTGTTTACGCCTTGTCACGATATTGATCCTTCCGTTGGTAATAATTCAGAAGAAATTGCTTGGGAGATTCTTGGAGTTGCACCAAATAGAGTTTTGGCTGTTTCCTTTTTTCAGGTACCAATGTTTTCTTGTAACGCTATGCTAGCCTCACATATGGCAGTTTTTTATGAAACAACAAATGTAATAGATATATATATCAAAGATAAACCTACATGCCCCGGTTGGAATAGTGGTAATGCAGTAGTAGGTATTCAAAATGATGCAGGAACGCAAGCATTTGTGCCACCAGGAAGAAATACAGGACAATGGACTACAACTGATGAAGCTTGGCGTTTTACGCCTGCAGGACCTACAATTATTGATTTTGCATGGTTGGATACAGCGGGTACAGTTATTGGAACAACCCCTGTATTAAATGTATGTCCGACAGTGTTTCCAACTACCTATACGGCTCAAGTAACATATACAAACTGTAATGGTGATCAAGTTGTGGTTACTGATGATGTTTCAATTAGTAAAGATATTCCGTTTACTGTGGATTTAGGAGTAGATCAAGATTGGTGCGTCGGTGATGCAGATATTGTATTAAATGGAGATATAGGCTCCGGAACTGCAACCTATCAATGGGCTTTAGAAGGTATCAATTTAGCAGGAGAAACAAATCCTACATTAACGGTGTCTTCACCAGATTCAGGAACCTATTCTGTAGAGGTTACAGATCAGAGTTGTACCTTACTTGAAGACGTTGTAATTACCTTCTTCCCAAACCCAATAATAAATCCGATTTCAGAATATATTCTTTGTGATGATGCAGTTATTGATAATTTAACTGAATTTGATTTGTCAACGAAAGATGCTGAAGTCATTGGTGCTCAGGTTGATGTTACAATCTCTTATCATGTGTCACAAGCAGACGCGGATAATGGTGTTAATGCCTTAGCTAATTTATTTACGAATACGGTTAACCCACAAACCATATATGTTAGAATTGTAAGCACTAACAATACCAATTGTTATGTGACTACTACGTTCGATTTATTAGTAAGTTCAGGTATCGTATTAACTCAGGCTCCAAATTTAGAGCTCTGTGATGATCCATCTTTAGATGGGATTGAGTCTTTTGATTTAGATACTCAAATTCCTGCATTAATTGGAGGCGTTGCAGATATTTCTGTTACCTTCCATTTATCACAAGCAGATGCTACTGATAATATTGGTGCATTAATTAGCCCTTATACTAATATCAGTAATCCAGAAACTATTTTTGTGCGTGCTGAAAATGATTTCAATACAAATTGTTTTGAGACGAATTCTTTCGATCTAATAGTCTTACCCTTACCTGCCGTATTGGTACCAACCCCGTTGTATGTATGTGATGATGATGGGGATGGTTTTGGACAATTTACGTTGACGGATAAGAACGCAGAG
>MAAR01000002.1 GCA_002162765.1 Flavobacteriales bacterium 34_180_T64
CTGGAAGGTCTCCCGCCAGATCATAAGTCAGTACATTACCAACATCCAAGGCGTTTAATATATCTGTCCCTCCTGAAGTGGTCCCGACAGAAATTACATATCCCGTAGCTGTGGCTGATACATTCCATGACAGATCTGTGCCCACTAAAACTCCCGTAGCGCCATCTAATGGGTCGCTTAGAGTTGTACAATCTGGTGGGTATAATATATCTTCGGTAGTGAAACTCTCCTCCAAACAGCCAATAGCAGAACCATCTGCGTTATAAGGGACGATACTTACATAGATGGTCACATCATCGGGAAGGTCAATCGCCAGATCATAAGTCAGAACATTGCCTACATCCAGGGCGTTTAAGATATCGGTGCCTCCTGAGCTAGTACCTACAGTTATCACATAACCCGTAGCCGAGGCATTCCAAAACAGATCTGTATCGACAAGCACTCCTGTTGCTCCATCCAGTGGATCACTCAATGAGGTACAATCTGGTGGGTATAAAATATCTTCTGTGGTGAAGCTCTCCTCTGAACATCCAATAGCAGAACCATCTGCGTTATAAGGGACGATACTTACATAGATGGTCGTATCATCGGGAAGGTCACTCGCCAGATCATAAGTCAGAACATTGCCTACATCCAGGGCGTTTAAGATATCGGTGCCTCCTGAGCTAGCACCTACAGTTATCACATAACCCGTAGCCGTAGCCGAGGCATTCCAAAACAGATCTGTATCGACAAGCACTCCTGTTGCTCCATCCAGTGGATCACTCAATGAGGTACAATCTGGTGGGTATAAAATATCTTCTGTAGTGAATTTCTCATCTGAACATCCAATAGCAGAACCATCCGCGTTATAAGGTACGATACTTACATAGATGGTCACATCATCGGGAAGGTCGCTCGCCAGATCATAAGTCAGAACATTGCCTACATCCAGGGCGTTTAAGATATCGGTGCCTCCAGAACTAGTACCTACCGTTATCACATAACCCGTAGCCGTAGCCGAGGCATTCCAAAACAGATCTGTATCGACAAGCACTCCTGTTGCTCCATCCAGTGGATCACTCAATGAGGTACAAGATAAAGGAGGAGTTATTATAAGCTGAAAACTCTCTTCTGAATAACAACCTGGACTTATAAAATCATAAATATATAATGTAACAGGGTAGGATGGAAAATCAGCATAATTTATAGTATCCCCAGCGTTATAAACAGTACCCGAACCATTAGGACCAGTAAAATAAGTCTCAGATCCTGTTAAATTAACACCAGTAATTAATGGAAAGGTAAAGCTCGTAAAATTAGTCTGGTCTGTTAAATCATTTACTATTGTCCCACCATAACCTCCATCTTGAATATTCCAATTATCAATAGAAATCATATTTGTTCTAGCTGGTTCACCAATACAATACTTACTAAGACCACCATCAAATGGCACATTGGGCTGTAAATTTTGAGCATTCCACCCGATTAATAAGCTATCGTAATTTGCTACAGAAAGGGTTACCATAGAAAACATAGCTGTCGCATCAAGAAGGTTCTCTACATTCCAATTTCCTAGATCTTGATCAAAATTAACAGCTCCAGAAAACATCTTGCTAAACGTTATTGCATTACTAGTATTCCATGATCCAATATTCTGATTAAAAACAACAGCTTCACTAAACATGCCCTCAAATGTGATTACATTGGAAGTACTCCAATTATTCAATGGTTGATTAAAATTCAAAGTAGACGAGAACATGCCGTTCATACTAATAACATTACTTGTATCCCAACTATTAATATTTTGATTAAAACCAGAAAAGGTAAATAAATTGCTCATAATTTGAGTACTACTGGTATCCCAGCTACTTATGTCTATGTTAAAGTTTGCTGTGAAACTAAACATTGAATTCATATCTATAATAGTACTGGTATCCCAATTCCAATTCCCAGTTCCTAACCCTAATAATGTACAATCATCAAACATAAATTCAGTCTGAGTCACATTAGATAAATCAGGTGTATCAGTAGCATTTACCACCAAATTGCTACAGCCTAAAAAGGCAAAAGACATACTTGTCCAAGGATTACTACCCCAATTATCAATAGATTTTATTCGAGTTTGAGTATTGACACTAGCATTTTGAAAATAGATTCTTGGAAATAATCCAGTAATTGTTACTTGATAAGTACCTGTCGCAAGATAAGTATGTGATGTATCTCCTAGCGCTCCATTGGTAATGTTACCATCACCCCAATCTACATCATAATTATACACCTCTCCAGTTGAAGTAATAGTAGGTATTGTTATGGACTGATTGACGGCTGTAGTTTCCCAGGTGGTAACAAAAGCACCAATGCCAGCTAATCGTGACTCTTTAATATCTAATTTGGAAATAAGAGTAGAAACATCACCTAATCCTATTGATAAAACATCCATGTCATTATCTCCATCAATATCTGTAAACTTGGTATCATCAATAGAAACATCAACAATAGTCACAGCGACATCTTCTACAAAACGTATTTGTGCTAGTACGTTTAAAGAAATTAATAAAAAAAAGGCAATGCCCCATTTCACATAAAGCGGCTTCATCATCGATTGATTTAATAAATAGCAATAAGGGCTGTCAACAACTCTTTATTATCATAAAATAAAATAGGCAATGAGGAAAGGTAAATTTGGTGAAGATTATAAAGTTAGAAAAATATAATTACTAACATAAAAAGAAGGTGATTATTTATGTCAAAGCACCTATTATAAGGTCGTTTGAATCATTTCATCTATTAAAATCACCTTTTTAACTGATTTGATAAAATAAGAATAGCTTGTTTTATGAAAATAACGGCTACATCGTATGAATTCATAGGCTATTTTTTGTAGTTGAATTTTATAAAATCGAGTACAAAATTCAATTTTGATTTATGATTGACCAATTACAGATTGACGAATTTCAAAGAATACTATGAATATTTCAACTCTGTTTAAAGCAAATGCTAAACATTTCTAATACAACGATTAAATATCTAAAAGTTTCGTAAATTTAAGTATTCATTTTAATCTTAAATCTTACGTTATGGAAGATCATGTGTATAAAAAAATTGAAATTGTAGGAACCTCTGAAAAATCAAGTGATGACGCTATAAAAACTGCATTAGTTAGAGCATCTAGTTCCATTAAGAATTTAAGATGGTTCGAAGTAATTGATACCAGAGGCTCAATTAAAGACGGGGAAATTGAACATTGGCAGGTTACGATTAGTCTTGGATTTACGATGAATGGCTAGATTTAAGAAGGAAATCCAAGCATATTTCCCATTCCGACAGTAAATAGCCAACAACCGTAAATAGCATGTTCTATAGACACCAATAAGGTAGAACTCGTTTTTTTATAGGTCCATGCAAACAAAATACCTCCAAGAAATGTTAATATCAGAACTAGGGATTTATAAAAAAACAAATGGGCTAAGGAGAATACAATTGCATTGACAAAAATTAGAATGTATTCCGACTTAAATAAGTTTTCATATCTTTTAAAAAAGAAAGTCCTATAAATAAGTTCTTGAGGATATACGGAAAACAGAGAATACACAAATAAGATACCTAACCATAACAACGGTTTATTTCTTAAAACCTCAAACATATGCGCTTTATCTACAACCCACATATACAAACTTGTGACAATCACCACAACTACCAATTTATAAAAAGTCTGTATCCAAAACCTCTTCCAGTTTAAGTTTGAGGCAATCTTAAATGCTTTTTTCTCGACTCTGAGCAAAACAAAAATAACATATAAAAAGCCAAAAAGCCCAAGTGATACTTTTACCCAAATCGAAAAGTTCAACACGAAGCTTATTGGTGCCAAAATAAAAATTAGAAATAATTCGGCACTCTTATAGGTAACAGATTCCATAGCTTAAAGTGTTATTGCTGTTGTATGTTTCACCTCATTAATCATAAACGTGCTGTGGGTGCTTCCAATATGATCAATTTTCGTAAGTCCATTTATCATAAATTCTCTAAAGGCTTGCATATCTTTAACCAGCACTTTTAAAAGATAGTCGTAATCACCACTAATATGATAACATTCCATGACCTCATTTAATTCTGCAACCTCTTTTTCAAATTTAATAACATAATCCTGTGTATGCTGAACCAATTTAATATGGCAAAATGCTACAAAAGCTTTTTGTACCTTCTCTTTTTTGACCAATGCTACGTACTTCGCAATTACGCCTACACGCTCAAGTTTTTTGATGCGTTCATATACGGCAGTTACCGATAAATTCAACTTAAAAGAGAGCTCTTTATTGGTGAATTTACTATTACCCTGTAAGAGTTTTAATAAATTTCTATCAATGGAATCAAATGGCATAACCGGTAATTTTTCGCTTTGTGAAACAAATATAAGTCAATACTAGAAAAATATTCTACAAAACTCAACTAAATTAGATATAATAACAAAATGCAAGCTATAGTATTGTGATATAATCTATCTATATGTAGGTTTGCAGTATTGATAACACAATATGAAAGATTTTATAATTATAGGAGCCGGTCAAGCTGGATTAGCAATGGCTTACTACCTAACTAAACAAGAAAAGGATTATTTAATAGTCGATGCTAATGATGAAACGGGCGCGCCCTGGTTAAAACGTTGGGATTCTTTAAAGTTATTTACCCCTTCAGAATTCAATCACCTGCCAGGAATGAATTTCCCTCACAGTAAAGGTCATTATGCAAGTAAATATGAAGTTGCGGAGTATTTAAAATCTTATGTCAGCAAATTCAATATTCCTATTGAGTTCAATCAAAAGATTAGATCCTTAAAAAAAGAGGGGACTTCTTTCCTTCTAAAAAGTGATTCAACAGTTTTCAAGGCCAAAAATATAGTTATAGCAACAGGACCTTTTCATACACCTTTCACGCCTCCATTTCATTCTAAGATTAATCAAGATATCCTGCAAATCCATAGTGAACACTATAAAAATCCTAATCAACTACAAAACGGAGACACCTTAGTAGTTGGTGCCGGTGATTCAGGCGTTCAAATTTTAGATGAGATTGCAAATACCGATCGAAAGGTTTATTTTTCGGGAGCCACCAATATTACATCCATTCCTCAGGAAATTTTTGGAAAAACACTTTGGTGGTGGTTTAGTAAAATAGGATTTTTAACGGTCAGCAAATTTTCTTGGATCGGAAAAAAATTGAGCAAAGGTGGTCAACCCATAATTGGTACCGACGTAAAAACACTTTTTAATAGATCTAATGTAAATTGTATGGGACGTAGCCTGGATGCCGATAACCATGAAATTATATTTGAAAAAGGTAAGGTTGATAGTATAAAAAATATTGTATGGGCTACAGGATTTAAACCTAATTTCAACTGGATTGATGGGATTGAACTTGGGGAAGACAACTACCCAATCAACTATAGGGGAGTCAGCAATATAAAAGGCTTATATTTTTTAGGCCTTCCATGGTTATATACTAGAGGTTCTGCAACACTTGGAGGCGTTAAGAAGGATGCCGAGCATCTTAGTGATTACATTCTTAAAGAAAAGGAACAACCTGTCTCCATAAATAGACTAAACTTAAAAGAACGACTAGTATCATAAAAATCGCGTCTTATTATGAAAAAAATCTATCAAGACATTGAACATAAAAGAGCTGAAGGCGATATTTGGTTTAAGGATCTAAAACGAAAAAGAGATACTGGACCAACTCTCAATGATCATCGTTATTCTGAATATAACGCCTCAACCAAATCTGTACATGCCGGACAATATGATGACCCAAAGACAGGCGCTTTAGGGACTCCTATTTACCAATGTTCCACGTTTTATCTTAATAAAAATTCCTATGAAGCAATTGAAGAAGGTCGTGGTAGAGATGAACTGATCTATACCAGATATGGTAATCCATCACAATGGAGCGTTCAGGAAAAATTATCGGCTTTGGAAAATGCTGAAAGCTCTATCGTATTCTCATCTGGAATGGCTGCCATATCATCAACTATATTAGCCATGCTCGATAAAGGAAGTCATATCATTTCTTCGAGAGACATTTATGGAGGTACTTACAATTTTCTTTATGAAGATTTAGACCGTTATGGTATGTCGATTAGCTTTACGTCTCCTTCTAATCTCAACGAGATTGAAGCTGCAATCAAAGAAAATACTAAAGTATTATTCTTTGAAGCCCTTTCCAACCCTCTATTAAAATTAGTTCCTATTAAGGCTATCGTAGCGTTAGGAAAAAAACACAATCTTAGAGTCATCATTGATAACACCTTTTTGACTCCTTACAATGTAAAACCTTTAGATTTGGGTGTTGATCTTGTGTTGAATTCAGCATCAAAATATCTTGGAGGACATTCTGATTTGATAGCCGGTACCGTTTCAGGATCACGAAAACTAATTGATAGAATCTGGCCACAAATGCTAAAAAACGGAGGGTCGTTAGATCCCCATGCTTGCTTTTTATTAGAACGAAGTTTAAAAACTTTTGCATTAAGGATGAGAACTCATAATAGCAATGCCATGGCATTAGCAACTTATCTAGAAAATCATTCAGGCATTCGAAAAGTATATTATCCTGGATTACCGAGTCATGAACAACATGAACTTGCAATGGAGCAATTAAATGGGAAAAACTCTGGAATGATCAGTTTTGAAATTGAAGGTGGAGATCCAAATGCTCATGCTTTGTTAGATCATCTAAAATTACCAAAAGAAGCTACGAGTCTTGGCGGCGTGGAAAGTTTGATTTCTCTACCTTATAACACATCTCAAGCCTCGCTTACAAAAAAACAACAAAAAGCTATTGGAATTAATGATGGATTAGTACGACTCTCAGTGGGTATTGAAGATATCGAAGATTTAATCTCAGATTTTGATCAAGCGATAAATAAAGTTTTAAAAAATACAGATACTTATGTTGAACAATATTAATATAGCCGGTTTAAGTGAATATGCAAATGAAGTCAAAGAAACTCCAAAGGAAGCACAAGCCACCTATGGTGTAGAATTGGAATGGATAAGTGGAACAAAATCAACCGTGAAAACTAAAAACATGGTTCTTGGAGATCATAAACTTGTTAGAGATTTTGAATTTACAATTGACGAACCTACCCAATTATTAGGTGTAAACGCAGCCCCAAATCCTGCCGAATATATGTTAGGTGGATTAGCAGGTTGTATGGCGGTGACTTTTATGGCTGGTGCCACTGCGATGCATATAGAAATTGATCAGTTAAAATTAGAACTAGATGGCACTTTAGATTTAAACGGATTTTTAGGCACCGACTCCAACAAAAATACTGGTTTCCCTGAATTGAAATTTATTTTTCATGTCAAAGGAAATGGTACGGAAGCTCAATATCAAAAATTAATAGAACGAGTCAGCAAACATTCTCCAAACTTCAACACTATTAAAAATGAAGTTCGACTTATAGGCTCCTTAAATTCTTAAAAGAGAGCACGATTTTTGTTGAATAGTATATTCTTCCCCTCCTTTTTCATCCGGTTTTCGATTGAGAAACCACACAAACATGCATGCCAATATTGAAAATTTTTCGGCGTACGACGATTTATCATAATCAAAAACAATAATTAATCTAACATAGCATACTATAATAGTTTTGTTTTCTAATTAATTCAACTATGATTGATTTTTAGTCTAATTATAATTAATTTTAATGTAAATTATAAAATACAAAATCATGAGCTTTAAACCCGCAAACAACATTCAGGACCTGCAATATTTCGGAGAATTTGGAGGTGTCAACCCTTCCATATCTGATTCATCAACTTATACGTTTTTATCGGCAAAAACCATGTTCGACACCTTCGAAGGAAATGCTGATGGCTGTTACTTATATTCGCGTCATACAACACCTAGTAATCTATATTTAGGTCAAGCCTTGGCGGCTATGGAAGGTACCGAAACCGCAAATGTGTCTGCCTCAGGAATGGGCGCTATCACTCCAGTAATCTTACAGCTTTGTGACGCTGGAGACCATGTGGTGTCTAGCAGAACTATTTATGGGGGAACCTATGCTTTTTTGAAAAACTTTGCTCCGAGACTTAATATTAATACGTCTTTTGTCAATATCACAAAACTTGATGTTGTTGAAGCAGCTATTACACCAAGTACCAAAGTATTATACTGTGAATCTGTAAGCAATCCATTATTAGAAGTCGCTGATATTAAAGGATTAGCTAAATTGGCAAAAAAACACAATCTAAAACTTGTCGTTGATAATACCTTTTCACCACTTTCAATTTCTCCAGCCAAACTAGGAGCTGATGTTGTTATACATAGTTTAACAAAATTCATCAACGGCTCTAGTGATACTGTAGGAGGCGTTGTTTGTGGTACTCAAGAATTCATTAATGAATTAAAAGATGTAAATAGTGGAGCTTCTATGCTACTTGGATCTACTATGGATAGTTTACGTTCTGCCTCAGTATTGAAAAATTTAAGAACATTACATATTCGAATGGAACAACACAGTTTCAATGCTTCTTATTTAGCTGAAAAATTTGAGGCTGATGGTTTAAAAACTGTTTATCCAGGTCTAACATCTCACTCATCTCATAAGATTTTTAAATCCATGATGAATGAAAAATATGGATTTGGAGGTATGCTAACTATTGACGTTGGAAGCCTTGAAAACGCAAACGCACTTATGGAAATGATGCAAGAACGCAATTTAGGATATTTGGCAGTAAGCTTAGGGTTTTATAAGACTTTATTTAGTGCTCCAGGAAGCTCTACGTCGTCTGAAATCCCAAAAGAAGAGCAATTCGAAATGGGATTAAGTGATGGCTTAATACGTTTCTCAATTGGTTTAGATGCCGATATTGTGCGTACATATCATATGATGCGATCTTGTATGGAAGATTTGAATATTCTAGATTCCAAACGAGCATTACAAGTGTTAGTATAGTCATATCGAAAATATAAATTAAAGGTCTGGTGAGAATCAGACCTTTTTTATGTTTGCATAGCTAAAGTGAAAATCGTAACATTACGAATCTAAATTAACAGATAATGCAGGACGATAAAAATCTTTCCGAAATAGAAATTCAGAATCAAAAAATTATTGAAAATAAAGAGCTTAACATTTGGGAAGCACTTATTCCCGTCGTTATTCTAATGGCGATGCTAGCATATAATATCTTTTTTGTGGAAGGTCAAGAATGGTTTGGCTCCTACACCAATCAAATTATTTTACTCTTAGGTGGTGTTTCTGCCGCTATTGTTGGATTCTTTAATAAAGTTTCTTTAAGCAAGATGTTTGATGAAATAATTGAAAATCTAAAAAGCATATTGATTCCCATTGCTATTTTATTTCTAGTTGGTGCTTTGGCAGGAACTTGGTTGTTAAGCGGTGTTATTCCAGCCATGGTCTATTATGGTTTGCAAGTATTAAGTCCGGAGATATTTTTACCTGCCTCTTTGATAATTTGTGCAATAATATCCATAGCCACTGGGAGTTCTTGGACAACATCAGCGACAGTAGGGATTGCCTTGATTGGTATCGGAACGGCATTAGGGATTCACCCAGGTATGATCGCTGGAGCGGTTATATCGGGCGCTTACTTTGGAGACAAAATGTCGCCTTTAAGTGATACCACTAATCTCGCGCCTGCCATGGCCGGAACAGATTTATTTACACATATTAGATACATGACATTAACAACGGTTCCAACAATCATTTTAACACTTATTGTTTTTGGAATTTTAAGTGTTTCTACCGAGACTACCGGAAGTGCCGATCTGAGTCAACTATTAGCGAGTATCAATAACACATTTAACATTACGCCTTGGCTGTTTTTAGTTCCAGCTGCTGTCATTGTATTAATTCTTTTAAAAACTAAACCATTAGTCGCATTAGCTTCGGGTGTACTTATTGCTGCGCTTTTTGCCTTTATTTTTCAACCAGAAATATTGTTAGAGGTCGCAGATTCTAAATTAGCAGCAGTGGCACGGTCTATTTTTACCGACACTCAAATAACAACCGAAAATAAAAAACTAAATGACTTATTTTATGCTGGAGGAATGAAAGGAATGCTTTCAACTATTTTTCTTGTTGTATGTGCAATGATCTTTGGTGGCATTTTGGATGCGATTGGTGCTTTAGCGAGAATCACCAGAGGTTTGCTTTCATTTGCTTCATCTATATTTGGACTTTTTGCAAGTACAGTTATTAGCTGTTTAGGATTAAACACCATTGCATCAGACCAATATTTAGCTATTGTCATTCCAGGAAAGATGTTTAAAAAAGCCTATGATGATAAAGGATTAGCTCCTGAAAATTTAAGTCGGACCTTAGAAGATTCAGGAACGGTAACCTCTGTTTTAATTCCATGGAATACTTGTGGTGCCTATCAATCGAGTGTTTTAGGAGTAAGTGTGGCCGATTATTTCATCTATGCCATCTTTAATTGGTTAAGCCCTTTTACAACCTTATTGTTTGCGGCGTTAAGAATAAAAATCAAAATGATGACATCGAAATCTACTGTGTCTATTGCTTCATAAAAAAATTAAATGATTGTTCTATTTTTTACTCCTGAAGAAACTTATCTTTGCCCGTAGAAATTTAACATTTAAAAACATAAAAAATGGCAGTATTAGTAGGCAAAAAAGCACCTCAATTTAATGCACAAGCAGTAGTAAACGGCGGTGAATTTGTAGCGGATTTTTCTTTAGATCAATATTTAGGAGACAAAATGGTGGTTTTGTTTTTTTACCCTAAAGATTTCACATTTGTATGTCCAACCGAGTTACACGCTTTTCAGAATAAATTAAACGAGTTTGAATCTAAAGGTGTTGCTGTTGTTGGTGTATCAACTGACACAGAACAGTCACATTTTGGATGGTTACAAGTGGATAAAAATAAAGGAGGCATCAAAGGTGTTACGTATCCATTAGTAGCGGATACTAATAAAACCATTTCTGCTAACTATGATGTATTAGCAGGAGAAACCTATTATGACGAAAATGACATGTTACAATCAGTAGGTGAATTAATTGCTTACAGAGGTTTATTTTTAATTGACAAAGAAGGTGTTGTTCGTCATCAATTGGTGAATGACTTACCTTTAGGAAGAAATGTTGATGAAGCGTTACGTATGGTAGATGCTTTACAATTTTTTGAAGAGAATGGGGAAGTATGTCCAGCAAACTGGAGTAAAGGAAAAGAAGGAATGCAAGCAACTCATGAAGGTGTCGCTGAGTTTTTAGACAAACACGTTAACTAGATAATTTCATCCCGAATAAAATGAGGAATCTATAATTTTTAGAATTATAATTATTTACAATTAGAAAAGAGATTCTTCGCATTCGCTCAGAATGACAAACAAAAAGCCTACTGAAATCAGTAGGCTTTTTGTTTTATATCGCTTATATCTATTTTAAATCGAATCGATCTAAGTTCATCACTTTTGTCCAAGCAGCAACAAAATCATTTACAAATTTATCTTGTCCGTCGTTAGCTCCATAAACTTCTGCAACTGCTCTTAATTCTGAATTAGAACCAAAAATTAAATCAGCTCGAGTTCCAGAAAACTTCATTGCTCCAGTGTTGCGATCCCGTCCGATAAACTCTTTATCTTCAGATGTGGTAGCTTTCCAAGTTAATGATAAATCAAGAATGTTAGCAAAAAAGTCATTCGTAAGACTTCCAACATGATCTGTAAACACACCGTAATTAGAACCATCATGGTTTGCGCCTAACACACGTAAACCACCAACAAGAACTGTCATTTCAGGAATTGAAAGTGTTAGTAAATTTGCACGATCTACTAATAAATCTTCAGCAGGAACTTTTAAATCAGGTCTCATAAAGTTTCTAAAGCCGTCAGCTAATGGTTCTAAATATCCAAACGATTCTAAATCTGTTTGTTCTTGAGATGCATCACCTCTTCCTTGAGTAAAAGGAATAACAATAGTATGTCCCGCAGTTCTAGTAGCTTCTTCAACACCAGCATTTCCTGCTAGCACAATTAAATCAGCCATTGAAATTGTTCCACCAAAATCGTTACGAATGCCCTCATAGACATTTAATACTTTAGTTAATTCATCTGGATTATTTACGTCCCAACTTCTTTGTGGTTCTAGTCGAAGTCGTCCTCCATTTGCTCCACCTCGCATATCAGAACCTCTAAAAGTAGACGCAGAAGACCAAGCAGTTTTAACCAATTCTGAAACCGATAAACCAGAATTAAGTATCAATTTCTTTAAAGTGTCAATATCCGAATCACTTAAGTTATAATTTACTGCAGGAATTGGATCTTGCCAAATCAATTCTTCTTTTGGTACTTCAGGACCTAAATATCGAGAAACTGGTCCCATATCACGATGCGTTAATTTATACCACGCTCTAGCAAATGCATTTTCAAATGCTTTGTGATCTGTATGGAAACGCTTAGATATTTCTAAATACGTTGGATCCAATTTCAGCGCCATATCAGCTGTAGTCATCATCAAAGCTTGTCTACCGTTGGCATCTCCTGCCATTGGAGCCATTTTAGCATTAGATGCTGCCGTTGGTGTCCATTGATGCGCTCCTGCAGGGCTTTTAGTTAATTCCCAATCATAGTTTAATAGTACGTCAAAATAATCATGATCCCATTGTGTTGGATTAGGCGTCCAAGCACCTTCGATTCCACTAGTAATGGCATCATCTAACACTCCTGTTCCAAATGTATTCTTCCACCCTGTGCTCATTTCTTCAATAGATGCTCCATGTGGCTCAGATCCAACATATTGATCTGGATCGGCAGCACCATGAGCTTTACCAAAGGTATGTCCACCAGCAACCAAAGCAACAGTTTCCTCATCATTCATGGCCATACGACCAAACGTAATTTTAATGTCATGAGCAGATTTTAAAGGATCTGGAATTCCGTTTGGTCCTTCAGGGTTTACATAAATCAATCCCATATGAACAGCTCCTAAATGGCCTTCTAAATCACCGTCACTTGTATCGTAACGTTCGTCATTTCCTAACCATTGATTTTCACTTCCCCAATAAATATCTTGTTCTGGTTCCCATACATCTTCACGTCCTCCTGCAAATCCAAAAGTTTTAAATCCCATTGACTCTAACGCACAATTTCCTGCCAGAATCATTAAATCTGCCCAAGAGATTTTGTTTCCATATTTTTTCTTAATTGGCCATAATAGCAAACGTGCTTTATCTAAATTCCCATTGTCTGGCCAACTATTTAAAGGCGCAAAACGATGCGTTCCTGAACCTGCTCCTCCTCTACCATCACCCACACGATAGGTTCCAGCACTATGCCAAGCCATACGGATCATAAATCCTCCATAATGTCCGTAATCTGCAGGCCACCAATCTTGAGAGTCAGTCATTAAGTCAATTACATCTTGCTTTAATTCGGAAAAATCAACACTATTAAACGCTCTAGCATAGTCAAAATCTTCTCCCAGTGGGTTTGATTTCGATGCATTTTGACGTAAAATATTTAATTTTAATTCATTTGGCCACCAGTCTCTATTGCTAGTACCTCGTCCAGCTGTTTGCTTTTGATCACCACTCATAAAAGGGCATTTATTTATGTCTCCATTTTTATTATGTTCCATTTATTACAGTTTTATGGTTGTTTAAAATTACCATTTTAAAAACCGCCGTCAAAATTGATTGTTTCTATATTAGAATAGATGTAATTAATATTTTAATTAATAAAAGAACACACGGCATTGACGCATCAGCAACAGCAACAGCAACAGCAATTAATATTAACTTAATATTCGCATTATTTGAGATACTTTTTGTATCTTATAGCTAGATAAAATCCCAAATTATGGTAGACGATAATTATATAAAATTGTTCTCAGGAAATTTCATTGTGGTTCAATTGGTTTTAGACAGACTTGAAAATATTGGCATTAATGCTATTCTAAAAGATGAATCTCAATCTACAATAATAGGTCAAGGTGCAACAATTCAAGGCTATCAAGAGCTCTATGTTAGCAAAGAAGAATTGGATCAAGCAATACCTGTTGTTGAAAGTGTGAAGGCAGAATTAGAAGCATAAAAAAAGGCCTTGAAATTTTCAAGACCTTTAAGATTTACACTGTAACAGCGTACATTTTCTCACGCATTTCCTTTATTTTCTTATTAGACATATATTCATCAAAAGTTGTATATCTATCTATAACGCCACTTGGGGTTAATTCTATGACTCTATTCGCAACGGTTTGAGCAAACTCATGATCATGAGTGGTAAACAGTATGGTTCCTTTAAAGTTTTTCAAAGAATTATTGAAAGCTGTAATACTTTCTAAATCTAAATGATTCGTTGGCTCATCTAACATTAACACATTTGCTCTTACCATCATCATTCTACTGAGCATACAACGTACTTTTTCACCTCCTGACAATACATTAGATGTTTTTAAAGCCTCTTCCCCGCTAAAAATCATTTTACCTAAAAATCCACGTATATAAACTTCTTCACGCTCTTCTTCAGTTGTTGCCCATTGACGAAGCCAGTCTACAAGATTCAATTTGTTATTAAAAAACTCACTATTATCTAAAGGTAAATACGATTGCGTTGTAGTTATTCCCCATGCGAATTTTCCTGAATCTGCTTTCTCTTTATTATTAATAATTTGATAGAATTTACTTGTGGCTCTAGAGTCTTTAGAAAACACAACAACTTTATCTCCTTTATTTAAATTGAGATCTATATTTTGAAATAACACATCTCCATCCAAAGAAGCAGCTAAACCTTCTATATTTAAAATTTGATCACCAGCCACTCTATCACGTTCAAAAATAAGCGCAGGATAACGACGACTAGAACGTTTAATATCTGAAATATTTAACTTCTCAATCATTTTTTTTCTACTCGTGGCTTGCTTAGATTTTGCAACGTTAGCAGAAAAACGACGTATAAATTCTTCAAGTTCTTTTTTCTTTTCTTCTGCTTTTTTATTTTGTTGAGCATGTTGTCTTGCGGCTAACTGTGACGACTCATACCAAAACGTATAGTTTCCAGAGAAATGATTAATTTTTCCAAAATCAATATCAGAAATATGTGTACAAACAGCATCTAAAAAGTGTCTATCGTGAGACACAACAATTACACAATTATCATAATTTGCTAAGAAATTCTCTAACCAAGAAATGGTTTCATAATCCAAATCATTGGTAGGCTCATCCATGATAAGTACATCAGGATTACCAAATAATGCCTGAGCCAAAAGCACACGAACTTTTTGTTTACCATCTAAGTCCTGCATTAATGTATGATGATACTCTTCTTTTATACCTAAATTAGACAACATTGCTGCAGCATCACTATCGGCATTCCAACCATTCATTTCTTCAAACTGTACCTGAAGCTCACCAATCTTTTCAGCATTTTCATCCGTATAATCAGCGTATAACGCGTCAATTTGAGTTTTTAAATCAAACAACGGTTTATTTCCCATAATGATGGTCTCTAAAACTGTATGCTCATCATATAAATTATGATCTTGTTCTAGAACAGACATACGCTTCCCAGGTTCTAGATGTACATGACCAGAGGTAGCATCTTGTTTCCCTGATAAAATCTTTAAAAAAGTAGACTTCCCAGAACCGTTGGCACCAATAATACCGTAGCAATTACCATTGTGAAATGTCGTGTTTACTTCATCAAATAAGATACGTTTACCAAATTGAACTGAAAGATTTGAAACTGATAACATTGTGTTGTTTTTAAATTCGCTGCAAAAGTAGAAAATTCAATCCATAAGACGAAATAAATACCACTAATAGTAACATTTAACAACGCATTAACAAGACTTATTACTTTCAAAGTTTACATTTGTTTTGTAATGGAATATTAGCCTACATTATAGTTATATATATGAAACTGCACATAGTGATATTATTGGTGTCTTTATCCTTAATTGGATGTAATGACAAAACTGCTGATGCTGGTGATTATGCATTTATTGGAGGAGAAATAGTGAATCCAAATAATGACTATATAATGCTTTACAATCCTAAAGCAGAATCAGACACCCTACATTTAGACCAGCACAATCGATTTTCATTTAAAGTAAAAGACCTGACTCCCGGTATTTATACGTTCACCCATGGTGGAGAATATCAAATGCTGTTGTTAGAAGTGAATGACAGTATAATGTTTAGACTTAATACAGTTGATTTTGACGAGTCACTTGTTTATACTGGCCTTGGTGCTAAGAAAAACAATTTTTTAATAAAGACTTTTCTTGATAACGAAATTGACAATAAGAAACTGACGAAATATTGTCAAATGGAACCAGAAGATTTTATGAAGCATGTAGATTCCTCTATGTTTTCTCGAATTCAAGAGCTTGATAAATTTATTCAGCACAAATCTCCTTCTGATCTTTTTATTAAAATTGCTAAGACGAGTATCAATTATAATTATTATGCCAACAAAGAAATCTATCCTTTTGGCTATTATGGCAATAATAAGCTGATCCACTTTAAGGATTTACCTGAAGGATTCTATGATTTTAGAAATGAAGTAGATTATAACATGGAAGACCTAAATGAATTCTACGTTTATAATCGATTTTTATTTTCTCATTTCAATAATTTAGCGCTAGAGAAATACTATTCTGTGAATGGACATGATACGGCTTTCGATAGAGAATCTTTAGCTTATAACTTAGGGAAACTAGATTTAATTGACAGCCTAATTGTACAGAAAAAAATCAAGAATTATTTATTAAAACATACGGCTAGAGATTTTATCATTCATAGCTTAGACAAGGAAGAAATCGATTCAATTCTATCATCTTATACATCAAAATGTACCAATTCTGAAGATAAAAGTGAAATAGTGCAATTAGTAGCTTCTATTGAAAAATTGCAAACAGGTTACAATGTACCGAATGTTGCAGTAGTAAATTATAACGGCAAAACAACTGATTTGCATTCTATTATCTCTAGACCTACAGTTATTTATTTTTGGTCCTCAAACTTTAAAATGAATTATCGAAATAGTCATTCTAAAGTTAAAAAGCTAAAAGCTAAATATCCGACTATTGATTTTATTGCAATCAATGTTAATGACGATGACGAAATGTATTGGAAAAAAACACTAGAGAAATTTAATTTTCCAACTGAAAATGAATATCAATTTAAGGAGCCTACCAAGGCTCATAATTCTTTGGTCGTAAATTCAGTTAGCAAAGTAATTATTGTAAACAAAAACATGACAATAATAGATGCAAAT
The DNA here is from genome assembly GCA_002162765.1 of Flavobacteriales bacterium 34_180_T64. Taxonomy (GTDB): domain Bacteria; phylum Bacteroidota; class Bacteroidia; order Flavobacteriales; family Flavobacteriaceae; genus MAAR01. The sequence goes on from MAAR01000002.1 coordinate 17,247, forward strand.
ACGAATATGTTTACTTCCAAATTTGAAGAGCATCTCAAGAAATTAAATAAATAAAAAAAGCTCCTAGCAATGCTAGGAGCTTTTTTTATTTATACTATCGAATTAGTTTCCTTTTTTATAATCTGCTAAAAATTTCTCTAAACCTATATCTGTTAAAGGGTGTTTTAATAAACCTGTGATTGAACTTAAAGGACCAGTCATTACATCTGCTCCTAATTTTGCACAATCAATAACATGCATCGTATGACGTACTGAGGCTGCTAATATTTCTGTATCGAAACCATAATTATCATAGATCATTCTAATTTCTGCAATCAAATTTAATCCATCCGTTGAGATATCATCTAATCGTCCTATAAATGGAGACACATAAGTAGCACCTGCCTTAGCAGCTAATAACGCCTGACCTGCAGAAAACACTAGTGTAACATTTGTTTTTACACCTTTATCGCTAAAATATTTACATGCTTTTATACCATCTTTAATCATTGGTAATTTCACAACAATCTGATCGTGTAATTCAGCTAATGCTTCTCCTTCTCTAATCATGCCTTCAAAATCGGTTGCAATAACCTCGGCACTTACATCACCATCAACAATTTGACAAATATCTACATAGTGTTTCATAATATTATCAACCCCAGTGATACCTTCCTTCGCCATTAAGGATGGATTTGTGGTTACACCATCTAAAATACCTAATTCTTGGGCTTCTCTAATTTGATCTAAATTAGCCGTATCAATAAAAAATTTCATGCTTTAATGTTTGTTTAAGTTGTGTTTTAATTTCGATGCAAATTTACAACTAATCAAAAACTTAAAAGATGTATTTTCAATAAAACATTTGAACAACTTACAAATAGAAATAAATATCTAAAGCTTGTAATGATTAAGCAACATCTTTTCGTATACTTTATCTGGTAGAATTCGCTTTAGTACAATCGAAAATTTTTGCATGAACTCGCCAACTTTGTAATGGATTTTTGGATTAGACGTATTGATAACCCCATAAATTGCATGTGCCATAAGCATCGGATCTTTTCCACTATCAACATGAGCATCCATCAATTCTAGAGATTTCCCATATGAATCTTTGTACGGCGAATCTTCAGTTACGGGAGCATGATATCGTCCTGCTGCAATATTTGTGGCAAAATCACCAGGTGCAACATTGGTCATATGAATATTAAAATCTTTTATTTCCATTCTGAATGCTTCCGTAAGTAATTCCAAAGCACCTTTACTCGCACTATAAATTCCTCTATATGGTAAACCCATATATCCAGCAATTGACGTTACATTAATTATCAACCCAGAATTTTGTATACGCATTTGTGGTAAAACAGCTTTTATGACATTGATTGGACCAAAGACATTTGTTTCAAAGTTTCGTTTAATCTCCTCATTTGGGATTTCTTCAATTGGCCCAGTTATTCCTGCACCTGCGTTATTTATTAAAACGTCTAATTCCCCTTCAGTATCAACAACTGTTTTAACGGCCCTTTTTATAGATTCAATATTCGAAACATCTAATTGTACAAGTTTAAATTCTGAATCTGCATAACGTTCAGGGTTTCTACTCGTACCATAAACGATATATCCTTTTTTTGTTAGGAATTCGCCAATGCTTTTTCCAATTCCTGAAGAACCACCTGTTATTAAAACAACTTTTGACATATTTATTGAAAAATTAAAGCTTAAAAATACAATATAAAAAGGAAAGTATTGGGTACAAAAAAAGGCAAGCTACCTACATCACACCGCTACGACCATTTACCTTTGCTTCGTTCCCGACCTGGAGGATTCAACAGGAGCTGGTTGTGTAGGACTTGCCAAGTGCAAAGATACAATCTTTTAATACTTAAACAATGATTTTTTATACTGAATTTAATTAAATAACTTGCCTGAAAAATTCGAGTCATTATGTCGCCCTTTAAACTTATTATAATCACATTGTTAGGCCTCCTTATGTATTCATGTGAAAGTGATTCTGGTCAGAAAAAAAAAGATTTTTCTATTACATCTAATACGATTCAAAATAATAAAAACAAGCAACATTGTATCGCTTTAAGCGAAACCTTAAAATTAGAGCTACAAAATTCAAAAAATCATCTTGTTAAATCTGTAGCATATACTATTGATGGTACGCCAATAGAAAACACTATTGAATTAGATAAGATGAAATTGGGCAGACACAATATATCCGCTGCCATTACTCTTGAAGATGAAACCTTTACTATTTCAAAAAACATAACCATACTAAACTCAGAAGCACCACATCTATATGGTTATGAAATTATCAACGCATATGATCACGATATCACTTCTTACACGCAAGGTCTCGAATTCTATAATGGTGTATTATATGAAAGCACTGGACAATATGGAGAATCTAAACTTAGAAAAATCAATTATAAAACTTCGGAAGTCTTAAAAAACATCAATTTAGAACGGCAATATTTTGCCGAAGGCTTAACAATTCTTAACAAGAAAATTTATCAGTTGACTTGGCAAGAAGGAATTGGATTCGTTTATGACCTTGATACTTTTGAAAAAAAGAGCAGCTTTAACTATGGTCAAAGTAAAGAAGGTTGGGGACTATGTAATGATGGCGAAGTAATTTACAAATCAGATGGTACAGAAAATATCTGGCTTCTAGAAACTAATTCTTTAAAAGAACAGTCTAGACTACAAGTATATTCTAACAATGGGAAAATCGGCAGCCTCAATGAGTTAGAATGGATAAATGGAACTATTTACGCCAATATTTATCAGCGTAATGGCGTGGTCATAATCAATCCCAAAAATGGTGCTGTTGAAGGCGTTATTGATTTTTCGCCGCTTAGAAAACTCGTTACGCAACATCCAGGTCTCGATGTTTTAAACGGGATAGCATACAACTCTGATACACAAACTATTTTTGTTACTGGAAAACGTTGGGATAAACTTTTTGAAGTAAAGGTTTTCAAAAAGTAGTATTCACTCATTCAAAAGACGAGTTTACTCATTCCTTTTTTTCTTATTCATGATTCTTATGGTTCTTTGAAACATGAGAAAAGTAATCCAGATAAATATTCCAAAGCCTTGTCATGAGGACTGGAACAAAATGACACTAGAAGACAAAGGACGTCATTGCCAAGTTTGTGAAAAAACAGTTATTGATTTCACAAAAACCACCGATGAACAAATTATTAAAACCTTAGGCGCTCAAGGATCCCTCTGTGGTCGTTTTAAAAAAAATCAATTAGATCGAGACATTGTTCTTTCTAGAAAGGACAGAAACAACTATTTGTCCTTTGTAGCCTCTTCCCTATTTGCTTTTTTGTCTATAGGCACTCAAGAAGTAAAGGCACAAAATAAAGATAAAATCATTAAAGTTGATTCATTGACACGTCAATCAATTAAGGACAAAGTAGGCACCTCAATCCTGAATAAAAAAATGATTACTGGTATGGTTACTGATGAAACAAATGGCTACCCATTACCTTTTATAAATATTATTATAAAAGGAACTACAAGTGGCACTCAAACCGATTTTGACGGAAAGTTCAGGCTAAAAGTTGCTAAGAATGATATTTTAGTGTTTAGTTATTTAGGAATGAAAACAAAGGAAATTGTAATTTCTAAACAGCATAATTTACATCTTAGCTTAACTTTAGAAGAAGATCTTATGGGAGATATTTTTATTGTTACCGGAAAAACTGCGACGGAACAACTTTATACTCAAGAAGAACTTGATGAACGTGCTAAAAAAAGAAAAGCAAAAACTAAAACGTATTTCAAATTTTACAAAAGAAAGTTGAAAGAAGACAAACAAAAAAGAAAAGACAAACGAAAAAAAGATTAAATGGTTGCTAAGACTGATTTATTTGAGAATTACCTCTTTTAACTCAAACCATATTTTCTAAATATAAGAATTACGATTACTTTTGGCATATTTAATAGCCATGCAAATCTTTGAATTTATTATTAGAGTCACAGAAGATGATTTAGACCAACTAAACCATGTTAATAATGTACGCTATGTGCAATGGGTACAAGATATTGCTGGAAAACATTGGATTTCTAAAGCTCCTCAATCTATCTGTGACAATTATTATTGGGTGATGTTAAGTCATCATATTAAATACAAAGGTCAAGCTATAATTGGTGATGAACTTTTACTCAAAACATATATCAAAAAATTGGACGGGCTAACATGCACAAGAATAGTGGAAATATACAATTCGCGAACAAATAAACTGCTTACAAGTTCTGAAACATTATGGTGCTTTATATCAACACATACTAAAAAACCAGTGCGAATTACGGAAGAAATTAGAGACTTGATTAATTAAAATAACCCATTCATACTAAATCATTGTTTCAAAAGTTATATTTTTAAGCCCTATAATGGATTTAATAATTTTGCTATTTAATTAGAAATTTCTCTATGAAACGAATTTTATATTTTGTCTGTACTATTTCGGTATTAATTCTTTGGAGCTCATGTCGTAAAGACTTTGAGTTTTCACCGAGTAATGGTACACTTCAATTTTCTAAAGACACCGTTTATTTAGATACTGTGTTTACAAATATTGGGTCTAGTACTTATAATTTGAAGATTTATAATCGTAGTGACAATGATATATCCATTCCTACAGTACGTCTTGGTGAAGGCGAAGGCTCAAATTACAGATTAAATGTCGATGGTATTGCAGGGAAAGTTTTTGAGAATGTTGAAATACTTGCGAAAGACAGTATGTTTATTTTTGTTGAAACCACAATTGATATCGAGGCTTTAGCAACCATGGATACTCAGTTTTTATATACTGATATCATTGAATTTGATAGTGGGACTAATTATCAAAAAGTTGACCTCGTCACTCTTGTTAAGGACGCCATTTTTATTTATCCAAATAGAGACGATACTACAGGAGTCATTGAAACGTTAAGTTTTGATGCTGATGGCGATGGCACTCCCGATGAAACTTCAATTCAAGGACGTTTCTTGACCGATGCCGAGTTAACATTTACCAATGAAAAGCCATATGTTATTTATGGGTATGCTGCGGTAGACGAAGGAAAAACACTTGAAATAGAGGCTGGTGCTCGTGTTCATTTTCATGCAAATTCGGGGTTATTAATAACTAATACGGCATCTTTAGAAATAAATGGTGCCTATAGTAATGATCAAGAACTTTTAGAAAATGAAGTCATCTTAGAAGGTGATAGATTAGAACCTTTATTCGAAGACGTTCCAGGTCAATGGGGAACTATTTGGCTCTTTAATGGGAGTCAAAACAATTCAATCAATTACGCTACTATAAAGAACGCTACCATAGGGATTTTATCTGAAGGCAATCAAGCTGCAGTAAATGATAAATTAACGATTACTAATTCTCAGATCTATAATTCTAGTAATTTCGGAATCTTAGGTAGAGCGACATCAATAACTGGAGAAAATGTGGTTATAAATAATTCAGGACAATCCTCTTTTGCAGGTACAGCAGGCGGAAAATATAATTTCACACACTGTACATTAGCTAATTATTGGAACACTAGTTTTAGACAATTCCCTTCTGTTTTGTTAAACAATTATGTGCTGGACGAAAATAATAATGCCACACCAAATAATTTAATTGCTGCCAATTTTAATAATTGTATTATTTATGGAAATGATAATACCGAACTGTTTTTAGATGAAAATTCTAATGCTGAATTCAACTATATGTTTACTAATGTATTGTTACGATATCAAAGCAGCAACAATCCAATTGATTTTGATGATCCGCTGCATTTTGCAAATATCTTATTAGAAAGTAATCCCGATTTTAAAGATGGCTTCGAAAATATGTTAATGATTGGAGATAATTCAGACGCCATTAATCAAGGCGACTTAATTATCGCTGGGCAAGTTCCTTTAGATATATTAACTGTAGATCGAACAGTTTCTCCAGATTTAGGGGCCTATCAGCATACTACATTTGAAGATTAACAAAAAAGGCTTTGAAAACTCAAAGCCTTTTTTATTACTATATTTTTGTCTTTATGCAATAAATAATGGCTTATCTCTCATCATGTCATTAACTTGTTGACCAATAGATTCCAATTTAGATTCATCCTGATGATTCGATATAACGGCATCAATAAACCCTACAATTGTATCCATATCTTCTTCTTTTAAACCTCTAGTCGTAATTGCTGGAGTCCCTACTCGAATCCCAGAAGTCACAAACGGTGATTTATCATCAAAAGGCACCATGTTTTTATTTACAGTAATATCAGCCTTTACTAAAGCTTGTTCCGCATCCTTTCCAGTAATATTTTTATTTCTTAAATCAATAAGCATCATATGATTATCTGTTCCTCCCGAAATAATATGATATCCTCTAGCTACAAATGCTTCAGCCATGGCAGCAGCATTCTTTTTAACTTGTAGCATGTAATGCATGAAATTATCTGAAAGTGCCTCACCAAACGCAATGGCTTTTGCAGCAATTATATGCTCTAAAGGCCCTCCTTGATTTCCAGGAAAAACAGCAGAATCAAACAAAGAAGACATTTTACGCAAATTCCCGTTTTTCAATTTTAAACCGAATGGATTATCAAAATCCTCACCCATTAAAATCATACCTCCTCTTGGTCCTCTTAAAGTTTTATGTGTTGTCGTTGTCACAACGTGACAATGTGGAATTGGATCATTTAAAATCCCTTTGGCTATCATACCTGCAGGATGAGAAATATCAGCCATTAATAACGCACCTACGCTATCTGCTATTTTACGAAAACGTTTAAAATCCATGTCTCGAGAATAGGCCGACGCTCCAGCAATTATCAATTTTGGCTTCTCGGCAATTGCAATAGCTTGCATTTTATCATAATTAATACGTCCATTCTCTTCGTCTACACCATAAAACACGGGATTATAAAGTTTTCCAGAGAAATTTACCGGAGAACCGTGTGTTAAATGACCTCCATGAGACAAATCAAAACCAAGAATCTTATCTCCAGGTTTTAAACATGCTGCAAATACAGCTGTATTGGCTTGACTTCCAGAATGCGGTTGTACATTAGCCCAAGATGCACCAAATAAAGCTTTTGCTCTATCAATAGCGATTTGCTCTACTTCATCAACAATTTCACAACCGCCATAATAGCGCTTTCCAGGATACCCTTCAGCATATTTATTTGTTAAAACTGATCCAGCAGCCTCCATCACCTGATCACTTACAAAATTCTCAGAAGCGATAAGCTCCAAACCCTGTAATTGCCGTTCTTTTTCAGCCTCAATAAGTTCAAAAATTTGTTGGTCGCGTTGCATATAATTAGATGTTTGTTAAATTTTGTCAAAAATAATAAATACATTAGTTAAATACATCAAAAAACATATATTTACTTTGCTCTAGCACATTATATATTATGGGCAATGTGAACTTACATTTTTTATATAAAATTAGTATTAAAATAAAAAGTTATGTAGGTTTGAATAGATTTTAGTAAACAACAATTAACAAGAAAACTATGCCATTATCAGCAAATAATCCAGATAGAACATCCTGGCTACACGTTGGAAAAAATTCTGATTTTCCAATTCAAAATATTCCATTTGGAGTATTTCTAACAAGAGATGATATTATTACAATCGGTACTCGTATAGGAGATACTGCTATTGATTTAGGTGCCTTGCATCAATTGGGTTATTTTGATGGTATTCCACTTACTGATGATATCTTTCTTCAAGATACATTAAATGATTTTATTGCCGATGGTAGAAAAACATGGAGACTTGTTAGAAATCGTATCGCAAAAATATTTGATAGCAATTCTAAAACTTTAAAAAATAATACGAAACACAAAGAAATTGTGTGTTTCAGGTTAGATGAAATTGAAATGCAATTGCCTGTACAAATAGGTGATTATACAGATTTCTATTCCAGTATAGAACATGCAACTAATGTTGGAACCATGTTTCGAGATCCTGACAATGCACTGCTTCCAAATTGGTTACATATACCTGTAGGATATCATGGTAGAAGTTCATCTATTATTACCACAGAAATTCCTGTTCATCGTCCACAGGGTCAAACCCTACCAGCAGGTAGTGACACTCCTGTTTTCGGACCTTCAAAACTAGTCGATTTTGAATTGGAAATGGCATTCATTACAACGGATGCTAACGACCTAGGCGAACCAATCCCAATTGACGAAGCTGAAGAGTATATTTTTGGATTAGTCCTTTTTAATGATTGGTCTGCTCGTGATATTCAAAAATGGGAATACGTGCCATTAGGTCCTTTTTTAGCTAAGAGCTTTGCCTCTTCTATTTCACCTTGGATTGTTACATTGGATGCATTAGAACCTTATAGAGTTGAAAGTCCAAAGCCAAAAAAACCTCAATTGCCTTATTTACAATACAAAGGCAAGAAAAGCTATGATATTAATTTAGAAGTATCCATAAAACCAAAAGGATCTAAAGAAACGGTTGTAAGTAAATCGAACTTTAAATACATGTACTGGAATATGGTTCAACAACTTGCACACCATACGGTGAACGGTTGCCCAGTAAATTCTGGAGACATGATGGGAAGCGGCACAATATCTGGTGCTACACCTGATTCATATGGCTCGATGTTAGAACTTTCATGGAAAGGTGAAAAACCATTAAAAATGAAAGATGGTTCTGAACGTAAATTCATTAATGATAATGACACGGTCATTATGCGAGGTCATTGCGAAAAAGATGGCACGCGAATAGGATTTGGTGAGGTTTCAACGCAGTTACTTCCTGTTTATAATCCGAAAAAGAAAAAATAACTAATTCCCTGCAACTTAATCATTTAACCCTTAAATAAAATATTTAAGGGTTTTGTTTTATGTTTTGGCATCATAATTGAATTTTAATTAAAATATAAATTAAACTCAAGATTATGAAAAGATTACTACTCTTAACAGTCCTTCTATCGGTACTCGTATCTTGTAGTGGGCGAAAACAAATTGAAAAAGCATTGTATGCTGGCAATTATGATGCGGCAATTACAACCGCTTTAAAAAAGCTCGATAATAACAAAGACAAAAAGCGTAAACAACAGCTTATTGTGATGTTAGAAGATGCGTATCAAAAAGTGTTGGAACGTGATTTAAATAGCATTGAACATTTAAAGAAAGATGGCAATCCGGAACAATTCAAATCAATTTATAGCATTTATATGAATTTAAATGCGCGTCAGGAGGCTATCAAACCGGTTCTTCCTTTAAAAATTAATGGAAAAAGCATCAGGTTTACCTTCAATGATTATTCAACTGAAATTGTTGACTATAGATATAAAACATCGGATTATTTAATAGATAAAGGAATTTCCTTATTAGATGATGTTGACAAATATAGATCGAGAGAAGCATTCGTAATATTCAAATATATTGAGCAAATCAATCCAAATTTCGAGGAGAATCGAAGTTTGATGGACGAAGCTCATGAAAAAGGAATGGACTATGTAATTGTGGATATTAAAAATAGAACACATCAAATTATTCCACAAAGATTAGAAGATGATCTATTAAATTTAGACACCTATGGTTTGAATCAATTCTGGATACAATATCATGCAAACATAGACAACAATTGTGTCTATGACTACGCGATGCAATTGCAATTGAAACGTATCAATATTTCACCTGAAAAAATATATGAAAAACAATTGCTTCGAGAAAAACAAATTGTAGACGGTTGGGAATATCAATTAGACACCAACGCTAATGTCATGCAAGACAGTTTAGGCAATGACATTAAAGTTGATAAAATAGTAACTGTTAGAGCGCGTTATTTTAAATTTAATCAGTTTAAATCGACACAGGTTATTGCTGATGTTATATACACAGATTTAAAATCGAACCAAACTCTTGATGCTTTTACAATAGATAGTGAATTTGTATTCGATCATCACTATGCAACATATAGAGGAGACCGTAGAGCTTTACGTAAAGATGATAGAAATCTACTCAACAACAGAAGAGCACATTTTCCAACAGATGCTCAAATGGTGTATGACACTGGAGAAGATTTAAAAATGCAACTCAAAGACATAATCAACTCTTATAGAATAAGAAGAAGTTGATTTATAGTATGAAAATGAAAACTCCCTAAGTGATACTTAGGGAGTTTTTTTATCCAATTATATTTTAAACAAATCTCTTCAAATCAAAGGCATTAATAGCGCCATGAGATGCATGAGCCACTACTACTCCATTTTTAATTATTATTAGTTGAGGAGATTCGTGCATGACTTGAAACTTATAACCAGTTTCGTTAGATATGTCCTTATGACTTAACAGGTCTAAATAATACAAATCCAAATCTTTTTCATCAAACTCATATGATTCAATAAACTGACTCATAACCATTCTACTTATTCCACATCGTGTTGAATGCTTAAAAATAATTTGTGTTTTGGTACGTGATTTTGTCTCTATATGATTTAATTGAGGAATAGCGTTTAAGGGAATCCATGGCAAAACCTTTTCTTCCTTTGTCTCACTCTGTCCTCCAAATAATTTATTTAATAGTCCCATATTATATTTGATTTTCAATTAAGTCGCTACAAACTAAAAAACTTACAAACTGACTAAAAGTCACACTATTACTGATGTAATCAGACATTTTGTCCTCACAAATGTATTGGTAAGATTATTGACCTAGTCATTTATAAGAAAACAAAACTACTATGAATTTTAATAATTATACTATAAAATCTCAAGAAGCCATTCAGCAAGCTCAACAAATTGCTCAAGGCTTGGAACATCAACAAATTGAAAACGAGCATATTTTTAAAGCTATTTTTGAGGTTGATGAAAATGTATTGCCTTTTATATTGAAAAAACTAAATGTGAATGTGGCGCTATTAGAACAAACATTAGATAAACAATTAGAAAGCTTATCTAAAGTATCTGGTGGTGATATGATGCTTTCTCGAGAAGCTGGAAAAACGCTGAATGAAGCTTCAATCATCGCAAAAAAGATGAATGACGAATTTGTATCAATAGAACACCTGATTTTATCTGTTTTTAAATCAAATAGTGAAATATCACGTATGCTTAAAGATCAAGGCGTAGTACGTAAAGGATTACAAGTTGCTATAGAAGAATTACGTAAAGGCGACAGAGTTACATCACAAAATCAAGAAGAGACCTATAATTCATTAAATAAATATGCTAAGAATTTAAATCAACTTGCAAAGGACGGTAAATTAGATCCTGTTATCGGTCGTGATGAAGAAATACGTAGAATTCTTCAAATATTATCACGAAGAACTAAAAACAATCCTATTTTGGTTGGTGAGCCAGGAACCGGAAAAACGGCAATTGCAGAGGGATTAGCACATAGGATTATTGATGGAGATATTCCAGAAAATCTAATCGATAAGCAAATTTTCGCTCTAGATATGGGCTCATTAATTGCAGGCGCTAAATTTAAAGGAGAATTTGAAGAGCGCTTAAAGGCCGTAATCAAAGAGGTCACTGAAAGTGATGGAGACATTGTCTTATTCATAGACGAAATTCACACACTTGTAGGTGCTGGTGGTGGACAAGGCGCAATGGATGCTGCTAATATATTGAAGCCAGCTTTAGCGCGAGGCGAACTTAGAGCAATTGGTGCAACAACTTTAGATGAATATCAAAAATATTTCGAAAAAGACAAAGCTCTAGAGAGACGCTTTCAAAAAGTAATGGTGAACGAACCTGATACTGAAAGTGCTATTTCCATTTTAAGAGGAATAAAGGAAAAGTACGAAACACATCATAAAGTTCGTATTAAAGACGAAGCTATTATTGGTGCAGTAAAGCTTTCAGAACGCTATATAACAAACCGTTTTCTTCCGGACAAAGCAATTGACTTAATGGATGAAGCAGCTTCAAAATTACGCATGGAAATCAATTCAAAACCAGAAGAACTCGATGTTCTTGATCGAAAAGTTATGCAATTGGAAATTGAGATTGAAGCTATCAAAAGAGAAATCGAAGATTCGCCGAACTCTTTTAAAAATAATAGTGACGTGAGGCAAAAAGATGAAAGCAAATTAAAAATACTTCGTTCCGATTTAGCCAACATTAAAGAAGAACGAAATGAAATCTATGCGAAATGGAAAAGTGAAAAGGACGTTGTGGATCAGATTCAAAATGCCAAGTTAGACATAGAGAACTTCAAACTTGAAGCAGAACGCGCAGAACGCGATGGAGATTATGGTAAAGTAGCCGAAATACGTTACGGAAAAATTAAAGATTCTCAAGAAGGATTAGATAAACTTCAAAAAGACCTTCAAAATAATCAGTCTGAAAGTTCATTAATAAAAGAAGAAGTCACATATGATGATATTGCAGATGTAGTCGCAAAATGGACAGGCATACCCGTCACGAAAATGATACAAAGTGAACGTGAAAAACTATTAAAATTAGAAAAAGAACTTCATAAACGTGTGGTGGGACAAGAGGAAGCTATCATTGCTGTTAGTGATGCCGTAAGACGAAGTCGAGCCGGATTGCAAAATCCTCAGAAACCAATAGGAACATTCTTATTTCTTGGTACGACAGGAGTCGGTAAAACGGAACTGGCAAAAGCTTTGGCTGAATATTTATTTGATGATGAAAATGCAATGACACGTATTGATATGAGCGAATATCAAGAACGTCATGCCGTGAGTAGACTCGTTGGAGCACCTCCAGGATATGTTGGTTATGATGAAGGTGGTCAACTTACAGAAGCTGTTAGACGCAAACCGTATTCTGTAGTCCTTTTAGATGAAATTGAAAAAGCCCATCCAGATACATTTAATGTCCTCTTACAGGTATTAGATGAAGGACGACTTACTGATAATAAAGGTAGAGTTGCCGACTTTAAGAACACCATCATAATAATGACATCTAATATGGGAAGTCAAATTATACAAGAGCGTTTCAATGCAACAAAAGATATAAATTCTGCAATGGAGTCTGCAAAAATTGATGTACTCACCGTATTAAAACAAAATGTAAGACCTGAATTCTTAAACCGAATTGATGATACAATTATGTTTACGCCATTATCTAAAGAAAATATTGTAGAGATAGTAGGCTTGCAATTGAAAAGTGTCAGTAAAATGATTGCCCAACAGGGTATTACATTCGATGCCACACCAGAAGCTATCGCATATTTGGCAGAAAAAGGATTCAATCCAGAATATGGAGCTCGTCCCGTAAAACGTGTCATACAGAAGGAAGTATTGAACGCATTGAGTAAGGAATTGTTAGCGGGAAAAATCACAACAGACAGTATCATATTGCTCGATGCGTTTGATAACACATTGGTATTTCGGAATCAAAACGACTTAGTAGCTGAAGAATTTTAAATTCAGTGTAACAAAAATGTTTTAAAACAGTCTTTAAATTGGTTGGTTAGTTGAAAAGCTACGCAAGTTTCTTTATTGAAATACGCGTAGCTTTTCTTTTGGTAATATCTTAAAAACTCTAATGCGATTCGAATTACTTCGATTAATGAAATAATCATTTCATTGATAATCACTATATTTAAGGTTCGTAATCTTCTTACGATTTATCCCAAATCTTATATTAATTAATGCAATTAATTAAAAATATAAGTGATGAAAATAAGATATATCTTACTCGTTGTTACATTAAGTTTCTCTATTAATTCTTTTTCCCAATGGCTAAATTTTGAAGATGAAACTGGTTCTCGTATAATTGTATCTAATGTAACTGGCAATGCAGATGTCAATGCTGTTGACGACCAAGAGAAAGATCTCGCAGTTGGTGATTTTGACAAAGATTCATTTGTTGATTTAGTTGTTGTAAGAAAAACGCCTTTTTCTTCACCAGGAGCGAAAACCGATCTATTGTTTATGAATAGAAGCGGTGTATTGACAGATGAAACAGACCTCTACGCTCCAGAATTCCTTTCGGATGCAACAGATTCAAGAGATATTATTTGTATCGATGTAAATAACGACACATGGTTAGATCTCTTTATTATTAGCACGTTTGAAGATCAACCAAAATTATTTATGAATCAAGGCAATGATATTAATGGTGATTGGTTAGGTTTTATTGACGAATCTAGCACACGATTACCCACAATTACAGTAAACCCCATCCAATTTTGTGCAGGTTGGGGCGGTGACTTAACAGGTAATAATTCAAGTGATTTATACTTGATAAATTATGCACCTTCAGGTAATGCAAAAGATGTATTACTAATTAATGATGGAACAGGTAATTTTACTGATGAAACTATTGCACGTTTAGGGGATTTAAGGAATTCTAGCTTTGGAACTGGAGTTGAGTTCCATGATGTTGATAATGACTTAGATTTAGATATCGTCAAAAACTTAGGTTTAAATGACGTCTCCCCTTTTAATACTAAAGGCACACTCATTTTATTTAATAATGGTGATGCCACTTTTACCAATTGGGACAAGCTACCTGGCGCCAATCCCTATATGTTTACAGCAGGTGATTTAAATAATAATGGAATGCTGGATTTTTATTTAGTTGATGATGCCGCAGACTATGTAGATCATGTGAATAGCGTTGTTATTGATCAAAGTGTTACGGCTACACAAAGCGCCATACCTACCAATAGAACAAATGGTTTTGGAGGTAACGTGAAAATGATAGATTTAGATGATGATGGCGATTTAGATGTAGGTCTATCGAGCGTGGATACCGATCTTCCTCCATGCGAGACTGCCGCGAATAGACGATTTATTATTTTTGAAAATGATGGCATTCATAATGGAAATCTAATCCATCCATATGGAGCAACAATGAACACTTGGAACGTATCCACCTTCGATCATGATTTTATAGACATAAACAATGATGGATTTATGGATATGATTTTAGGTACTTGTGACGGCTATAAAATATTCATGCAAGAAGATACAACGCTTTCAAATGAAAGTGTAACTACTGAAAACACAATTAGGTTAAGCCCTAATCCAAATAATGGCCTCATGGATATTTCAATAGATAGAAATCTAATAACTAATCTCGAAATCACTATATATTCAGTTCAAGGAAAACTAATTACTTCAATAAATAATGAAGACATCGTCAGGTTTAATAACAGTTTACGATTGGACATTAGAAAATTTGTGAATAGCGGTATGTATTTCTTGAAATTAATTTCTAATGAAGGTACTATTACCAGGAAAATAATCATAGAATAATGTGTTCGATAAAATAAAATCAAGAGATTTTATTTTATTATTATACCATTCGGTATTTTTTAATATATTTGCCCCAATATGATATCAAAATCAGACCTTACGACACAATATATTCTTGAAACCGTTGCCCCTATTTTTAATAGAAATGGATATTCGGCGACAACAATGAATGACATCACTAAAGCATTGGGCCTAACAAAAGGTGCTATTTATGGGAATTTTAAAAACAAAGAAGAACTCGCAATAGCGTCGTTTAAATTTACAGTAAAAAACTTAATGAAACGTATCGCAGATCACTTAACGCTTAGTGAATCTCCTTTACAAAAGTTATTTCTTATTACTGACTTTTACCGAAATTACTATGACTATAGTAAACAACTAGGTGGTTGTCCAGTTTTAAATATTGGTGTAGACGCGAATAACCAAAACACTTTACTTTTACAAAAAGTAAGACAAGTTATTGAAAGGATTCAAGATCAAGTTGCAAGCATAATAGAAGATGGTATTGAAGTTGGTGAAATTTCTTCAGAAATTAATGCGATGCAATATGCTAAAAGATTGGACACGTTAATACAAGGTGCAATTTTTATGACGTATACAATGGATGATGAATTTTATTTAAAAGACACCATGAATCAAATTGATCAAATGATACATAAAGAAATGAAGGCTTAAAAAAATTTAATTAATAATATACCATTTGGTATAATAAAATAAAAAAACACTATGCAATTACCAAAAACTGTCGAAAGTCAAACAAAAATAAGATTCCAAGACTGCGATCCATTCAATCATTTAAATAATGGAAGTTATATTAACTATTTTATGAATCATCGTGAAGATCAATTATTAAACCACTACAATATTGATATTTATGATATGGCTCAAAAACTAGGAAAAAGTTGGGTTTCTGGCAGCAATCAAATTGCTTACCTAAGGCCAGCTTTATTAATGGAAACGGTCACAATTGAATCGCAATTAATACATTTTGACACCAGCAATTTAACGGTAGAAATGCGAATGTATAACTCAGATAAAAGTCAATTAAAAGCAATTATCTGGTGTGGATTTGTACATTTTAATTTATTAAAACAACAGCGAGAGTTTCATGATACAGATTTCATGAATTTATTCAATGCAATTGTTTTGACTGTTGGCACAACTACTTTTGAAGCTCGCTTAAAGCAATTAAAACAGCAAACCGTTAAGATGTAAACATACAAGCATAAAAAAGCCGCATAAATGCGGCTTTTATTATACTATTAAAATAGCTTTAGAATCTCATTCCTACTCCAACACCTGCTACTAAAGGATTAATTTCAACTTCTATCGTATCAGATGAACCATTTGCTGACACATCTGTTTTTAATAAAATCTTTTTGATATCTAGATTCAAAAACCACTTATCATTTAAATTGTAATCAATTCCGGCTTGAAAAGAAAAACCAACGGCACTATCATAATCCAAATCGTCTAGATCACCTGCATCTACACCATAAAATATTGTATAATTAATTCCAGCTCCAATATAGGGTTTAAAATCTCCTGCATAAAAATGATATTGCACATTTAGAGTTGGAGGTAATAACCAAACATGTCCTAAATCTGTACCTTCTAAGTCAACATCGTGTTTTGTTGTTGCAAGGATAAGCTCAGCGGAAATATTTTTAGTAAAGAAGTAGGTGAAATCTAATTCTGGTACGAATGTCGATGAAATATCGATATCCGCTCCATCAATATCATCTCCCGGTGATGGGCTCACAGAAATCAGCCTAAATCGGGCTTGCCATTTACTGTAATCATCAGTTGAGTTGTTTTCATCTTGGGCATTGGCATTGAACATAAATAAAGAGGCGATCAATGCACTAAAAATTAGTTTTTTCATTATGTAAATAGTTTATTATTTGACACAAATTTAAGCTCCAAAAAATCGTAAATAACTGACCAAAATCATTGTTTAGTAAATAAATTTGAATTAAAATATTTTAACACTTAAACAATAATTTTTTCCTTTTCACATTATAAGTATAAAAATTAATCCTTAACTTTGATTGCTATTAGTTCCCAAATATACTTTAGACATAAATGTCTTCTTTTTGATTGTAATGCTACCCTCAGCATCTGAAGGAAGCTATTATATAATCATTTAATCTGCTTTATCATGAATATTAGTAAATACATAGACCATACACTTTTAAAGTCGACTACTTCCGAACGCGATATCATAAACCTTTGTAGTGAAGCTAAAAAACATCAGTTTTATTCCGTTTGTGTGAATAGTTGTTATGTTGCATTGTCAAAACAGCTATTGGAGCGATCTGATGTAAAAATATGCGCTGTTGTTGGGTTTCCATTAGGCGCTATGTCTAGTGAAGCAAAAGCATTTGATGCCAAAAAAGCGATACAGGAAGGTGCCAATGAAATTGATATGGTGATTAATTTAGGGTATTTAAAAAGTAAGAATTATGTTGCTGTGTTCAAGGACATATCGGATGTCAAATCTGCAATTGGAAGAACCCCTTTAAAAGTTATTCTAGAAATTAGTGAATTGTCCAAAAACGAAATCATAAAAGCTTGTGAAGTATGCCTAGATGCTAAGGCGGACTTTATTCAGACTTCGACTGGAGTTGCAAAAGGAGGCACTACATTAACAGCCGTAAAAATCATCAAAAAAACAGTAAAAGACACTGCCAAAATTAAGGCATTCGGAGATATAAATGATTTAGAAACGGCTCAAAAATATATTGATATAGGTGTTGATCGACTAGGATCAGCTTCTAGTATTGATATTGTATCGAGAAGTAGTATTAGAAAAACAATAGTAAGCGTTTAATAACACTAGGCGAGCTCTAATGCAATTTTCATCATATCATTAAAAGACTGTTCTCTTTCTTTGGACGTAGTAGATGCTCCTGTAATAATATTATCACTTACAGTTAATACTGAAAGTGCTTTAACTCCAAATCTTTTGGCTAATGTGAATAATATTTGCGTTTCCATTTCAACTCCGAAAATACCTTGTTTCTGCCATTTTTCCCAACGATTTGGCGCATTGTCATAAAAAGTATTGGTGCTAAAAACTGATCCTTTATATGTTTTAATATGAAGTCGTTCTGCAACTTCATGCGCTTTCAACAATAAATCGAAATCTGCTGTTGCAGCATAATGCATACCATCAAAATAGAGTCTATTGGCATCAGAATCACCCGAAGCACTCATCGCTAAAAGGACTTGCCCTAAATTAATATCCTTTTGTATTGCACCACATGTACCAACTCTAATAAGGTTTTTTACTTTGTAAGTGTTTATTAGTTCGTTTACATAAATGGATGTGCTTCCCATTCCCATTCCCGTACCTTGAATAGAAACTCGATTTCCTTTATAATAACCAGTAAACCCAAACATGTTTCTTACTTTGTTATAACAAACCACATCGTCAAGAAATGTGTCTGCGACGTGTTTTGCTCTCAATGGGTCTCCCGGAAGTAACACAGTTTCCGCTATATCTCCAACGTTTGCTTCTAAATGTAAACTACTCATATTTCTAATGTTCTTTTTATTTTAGTTTAAGCTCCATAAGGAATCCAGATATTCTTTATCTGAGTTGCATGCTTCAAAAATTCTTCACCTTCGCCATGACTCTTATCTAACCAATTTCTATATTTTCCATAATTCACCCAAGTACGTTTCATATTATCGGCCGACAATAACTCGATTGCTTTAGAGCCATCAGTACTTCCAAAATACCAGATTCCATCTACATCGTCATGTTTTGCTAATACTTCAGCTAATTCATCTTTATGACCAGTAATTATATTAACTGTACCAGCCGGAACATCTGATGTTTCCAAAATTTGATAAAAGTCTGTTGCTGAAAATGGCAAGTTTTCCGAAGGTATCACTATCACATTATTACCCATCGCAATAGCAGGAATAACTGTTGAAATAAAACCTAATAACGGCGATTCATCAGGACAAATAACACCCATTACACCAATAGCTTCTGGCATTGCCAAGGTAACATTTCTATGAATCGTATGATGTACCTTGCCATCATATTTATCGGCCATTGCAGCGTAATAATAAATACGTTCAATTGACAAATCAACTTCTTCCATTGCTTTTTTTGTGCTCTGGTTAGTCATTTGTACAATTCTATTTGCAAATTCATCTCTTCTAATCGCAAGATTCTCTGCTAAATAAAATAAAACTTGAGCTCGAGCATGACCTGTTTTTCCTGACCAATTGGTATTAGAATGTGCTGCTTCTACAGCATTTCTAATGTCTTTTCTATTTCCTTTTGAAACGTCTCCTACATAAGAACCAATAGCGCTTTTGATTACAGTACTATAGCCTCCATCGGGACGTGCTTGTTTCCCTCCAATATACATTTTGGTTGTTCTATCAATACCCAATGTAACTTCGGCATTCTTTACTGTATCTGTTTTTGAAATTGCCAATTTAACTGGAGTATCAGTAAAAGAATCGTTTATTCTTGGTTTGAGGTATTCCATTAATCCTTCAATCCCGCCTTCTCTACCAAATCCAGACTCTCTATAACCGCCAAAACCAGCCGCCGCATCAAACACATTGGTACAATTAATCCAAGCGACACCAGCTTTAATTTGAGGCGCGATATCTAAGGCCAAATTAATATTCTCAGTCCATATACTACATGCCAATCCATATCTTGTATTATTTGCTAGCTTCACAGCTTCTTTATGAGATCTAAAACTCATAGCCACTAAAACAGGCCCGAAAATTTCTTCTTGTGCTATCGTTGAGGAAGGCGAAACGTCGGTAAATAAAGTTGGTGGATAAAAATAACCCTCTTTAGGACAAGACCATGATGGCTGACTCAAAGTACTACCTTCATCAACTCCTAACTTCACCATTTTTTTAATGGTATTTAGCTGTCCTTTATCTACTATTGCACCAATATCAATACTTTTATCTAAGGCATTACCAATTCTCATGGTTTCCATACGAACTTTAATCTTTTTGTATAGTTTATCTGCAACACTTTCTTGAACTAGCAATCTAGAGCCTGCGCAACATACTTGCCCTTGATTAAACCAAATCGCGTCAACGATACCTTCAACTACGCTATCCAAATCGGCATCTTCGAACACAATAAAAGGAGACTTCCCTCCTAGTTCTAATGATAATTTTTTTCCTGTTCCAGCAGTAGCACGTCGAATTATCTTACCTACATCTGTTGATCCAGTGAATGCGATTTTACTAACATCCTTATGATTTACTATCTCAGCTCCAGTTTTACCATGACCTGTAACAATATTAACAACACCATTTGGTAAGCCAATTTGCTTACATATTTCAGCAAAAAGTAATGCTGTTAACGAGGTGGATTCAGCTGGTTTTAAAACAACTGTATTGCCCATGGCTATTGCAGGAGCAATTTTCCAAGACAACATAAGTAAGGGAAAATTCCAAGGTATAATTTGACCTATCACACCTAATTCTTTATACTCTTTTAATTCTGAATCTCTAAGTTGTGCCCAACCTGCATGATGATAAAAATGTCTTGCAACCAAAGGAATATCAATATCTCTTGTCTCTCTAATTGACTTACCATTATCCATCGATTCCAAAACTGCAAACAAACGAGAATGCTTTTGAATTTGTCTCGCAAGTGCATATAAATAGCGTGCTCTCTTATGTGCTCCAATATTAACCCATTCAGGTAATGCTTTTTTCGCAGCACTAACGGCTATATTCACATCAGATACATTCGCTTCAGAAATCTTTGCTAAATGTGCTTTTGTTGAAGGATTAATACTATCAAAATAGTCTCCAGAGCTAGGAGCTGTCCATTTTCCATTTATGAATAATTTGAAAGATCTTTGATGAGACTCAAGAAATTCAATTGCTTCATCTGCGTTTTCTGGTGCGGGACCATATGCCATGGTCTCATATATTTCTTTAATTTTCATATTTTTTATTTTATGCCATTGGGTGTCTAAACGATGCTGAATATCTTCCTGTGACAAAATGTTCTAGTTGTCGTTCTATATCGCCTAATAAACTACTAGCTCCAAAACGGAATAAATCTGGATGAAGCCATTCATCCCCAAGTTCTTCCTTAATTAAAACCAACCAATTTATTGCTTGTTTTGCTTTACTAATTCCTCCTGCTGGTTTAAATCCAACTTTAAAACCAGTTAATTCATGATACGCTCTGATAGCTCTAATCATAACCAAACTAACAGGAATTGTTGCATTTACACTTTCTTTTCCTGTACTCGTCTTTATAAAATCTGATCCGGCCATCATACAGACCCAACTTGCCTTTGCCACTTTAGTATAGGTTGGAATTTCACCAGTTGCTAGAATAGTTTTCATATGTGCATCTCCACAAGCTTTTCTGCATGCGGCTACCTCATCATATAATGCTTTCCAATTCGATTGAAGCACTAAATTCCGACTCACAACAATGTCTATTTCCTTAGCACCTGCTGCGACAGAAAGTTCTATTTGTTTAATTTTTTCAGCCAATGGAATGTTCCCTGCAGGAAATCCAGTTGATACCGCAGCGATAGGGATATTACTATTACCTAAACCATCTACAGCATCTAAAATTAAATTATGATATACACAAACGGCTGCAACTTTAATATTAGCATCATCCATTCCCATAGATTTAAGCACATCAAGTCGAACTGGAGACATTGCTTTAGCACATAATCTATGGACATTACTTTTGGTATCATCTCCAGCTAAAGTGGTTAAGTCGATACAGCTCAATGCTTTTAATAACCATGCGGCCTGCCATTGTTTCTTAACTGATCTACGTCCACTCAAAGTAGCAGCACGTCTTTCAACCGCACTGCGATTGATATTTATATCTTTAAATAAGTTAGCATCAAATGGAATTCCATCATTACGTTTATGATGCGGTTTTGTGTTTTTATTTGACTTCATAAGTTTCACCTTCATTATTGTATTTAAAATACAACTTAATCTTTTTTATTTTTTCACAATATTAAAAATAACCAATTCAGTAGTATTTACCTCATAGTTTTTAGTATTAATCTTTTTTCTTTTGGTTTTTCTTCGCTGATTTTATAAGCTAAATCCATGAGTTCTACTGCCTTTTCAAATGACGACTCATCATTCGAATAAAGTACCGCTAAAGCTTCTCCATTCTCAACAAAATCACCCATTTTCTTTAGCAATCTAATTCCTGCACCAAAATCTATGGCACTATCTTTTGTTTCTCTACCTGCGCCCAATTTTACTGAAGTCAATCCTATATCTAGAGCGTTCAACTCACTTAAATAACCATTCTCGTTGCTTTTATAAGTCCTTTGATATTTTGCTCCTGGCAATAATTCTGGGTGTTCGATACAATTTACATCACCACCTTGTGCCTCAACAAATTCTTTGAATTTATCAAAAGCCTTACCTGATTTAATTAAGTCTTTTAATTTCAGGACAGCCTTTTCATGATTTTCGGCAACTTCACCTAACACTAACATATGCCCTCCTAATTCTAAACAGAGATCTGTTAAATCTTCAGGTCCATGGCCTTTCAATGTATCTATAGCTTCCTTTACTTCCAAGGCATTTCCAATTGTATATCCTAAAGGTTCACTCATAGAAGTAATTACGGCAATTACTTTTCTATTCATTTTGGCACCAATATTAATCATCACTTCCGCTAATTCTTCTGCATCTTCAAGTGTTTTCATAAAAGCGCCATGTCCAACTTTTAAATCGATAACAATAGCATCTGCACCACAAGCCAATTTCTTACTCATAATACTTGAAGCAATTAAAGAAATATTATTTACTGTAGCTGTAACGTCCCGTAGTGCATATAACTTCTTGTCGGCAGGAACTAAATTTGCATTTTGTCCACAAACCGCAATATTATGTGATTTGACATTCTCTATGAATTGTGCTCTCGTCATATCGACTGAAAACCCACTAATAGATTCCATTTTATCGAGAGTACCTCCAGTATGACCCAATCCTCTTCCAGACATTTTTGCAACAGGAACTCCAGCTGCTGCCACCAAAGGTGCCAATATTAAAGTTGTTTTATCACCAACGCCTCCTGTACTATGTTTATCTACTTTTATCCCTTCTATTTCTGACAAATCAATTAGCTCACCAGAACGCATCATTAAATCGGTTAGAATAGCTGTTTCTGTGCTGTTCATTCCTTTAAAATAAATCGCCATTAAAAATGCAGAAATTTGGTAATCGGGAATTTCACTAGAAATGAATCCGTCAATAATTGATGTAAGTTCGTCTTTACTCAATTCAAGACCATTTCTTTTTTTTACAATTAATTCTACCATTGTATGTATTTGATGCCATTAAAAAGTAGTAGGTATACAAAGTTCGACAACTAAATTCGAAAATAAAATGAAGTAGATTATTTAAATATGTTAATCTAGTTTAACATATTTTATTACATTTTGAGTTCGTTTTTTATTTTGCTTAAAAATTCCTTAGAGATGCCAAGATAAGAAGCTACCATATACTGAGGGATGCGCTTCTCAATTTCTGGATACTGCTTAGTAAATTGAATATATTGCTCTTTTGCTGAAAGACTGAAACTGGAAACTATTCTTTTTTGAGAGGCGACAAAAGCCTGTTCTAAAATCAATCTAAAAAAACGTTCTAGTTTTGGGATGTCCCTAAATAAAAGTTCTTGATCTTCGAATGACAATTGAATTAACTCTGTATTTTCAATACATTGTACATTATAATCCGAAGGTTTTTGAGATACGAAACTTCCAATTTCCGAAGCCCACCAGTTTTCGATAGAAAACATTACAATATGTTCTTCGCCATTGTCATCTACATAAAATGTTCGTGTACACCCTGAAATCACAAATCCACTATGCTTACAAATATCGCCTTGCTGAACGACATACTGACCTTTCAAGTATTTTCTAATTTTTGCTTTTTCAAGTATTTGCTTTTCTTCAATCTCGTTAAGATCGACATACTTGTTTATGAAATTAATAAATAAAAGCGCTTTGTTATCAATCATACTTATGATGTATTCAAATAGAAATATTGGCTAGAGAGAAAGAAGATCTTAACCCTAGTATAAATGTATTAAAAAGAAAATAGATTCTTCATATTTAACTTTCATTTAGTTTTAATACTATAACATTTGAGTATATTTGAAATCACAAAATTGTATTTAAATGAAACATCTTCTTATCCTTTTAATATCTATAATTTCAGTAACATCTTCGTTTTCACAAGAAGAAAGTACAACTAACGCAACTACCTATTATTTTATTAGACATGCCGAAAAGGACAGAAGCGATGCAACAAATAAAGACCCACGTTTAACGGATGAAGGAAAAGTTAGAGCTATGCATTGGAGTACTATTTTAGGTCAGGTTAACTTTGATGCCATTTATTCAACAGACTATAATAGAACCAAAGAAACTGCTATGCCTGTGGCTACGAAGAATAAATTGATTTTAACAATTTACAATCCAAGAGAAATTGATGCTAAAGGTTTTATAAGTGATACAGAAGGAAAAACCGTACTAGTTGTTGGACACAGCAATACCACTCCTATGTTTGTTAACGCTATTATTGGCACAAAAAAATATAAAAATATCGATGATAGTAATAATGGAAATATTTACATTGTTACTATAATTGACGGTAAAATATCGGATCAAGTATTAACTATCAATTAACGGTAATTTTCTCTAATTCTATTTTTGACACTAGTTGCAATTGATTTTTTTCAAATAAAGCATCCATATCTAGTACAGAAACATTCTTTGCCTTAGGTTTATAATTATTATAATCTACAAACCTAATTCCATCTACGTAACGTTCGTTATAAGCTTCTCTTAGACGTAATCCCCAGCCATCATCTTCAATATATGAATATGCTATATACTCTGTTTTGTAGGTATCTTTATTAATCCAATACACAAATACATCTTCAAAATCTTCTCCTCCTCCTTCTTTATCGAAAGTCACCTGAATTTTATGAAAGCGCTGTCCTTTAATTTTTGTTAATCCAATATATTTTTTATTGACTGCACCATCATTCAAACCATAAGGTAATACCGAAAAATAATGCACGGAATTCACAGAACTCGAATATTTAACTGCCATTGAATCTGGTACCTTTATCAAATCATCATTTATAAATCGTTCAAACCCTTTATTTGATAGTATATCGAAAACTGAATCTGAATCGGTGGTCGTTATTCTCGCAAATAAATAATCACCATTATTACGTTTCGCTACATAATGTCTATCTCTAAAATTGAAAGTAATACTGGAAGAATCAATTAATTCTCCACCAGAAATTTCAATAGCATTATCCACAACAGTCTGTACGTTTAACAAAGCTTCTGGTTGTTCTTTACAATTCAACACAACTAAAAGCACAATAATTAGAATTCGATTCATTTTAAAAGTTTAGCAATCAGTCGTAAAATTATAGAATACTTTTTGAGTGAGTTCTAAAAGTTATCTTAAATTATTTACCTTTGGCGTCGATGCAAAAAAAGGTTAACATACAAAACAAAAAAGCGCGCTTCCTCTATGAAATATTGGATAAGTATACGGCTGGTATTGTATTAACTGGAACTGAAATTAAATCTATTAGAAGTAGTAAGGCATCAATTGCCGAAAGCTTTTGTGAATTCAATGATCGCGGAGAATTATTCGTTATTAATATGACCGTTGAAGAATATGCCTACGGTAATTATTACAATCACCGACCTAAAGCCGAACGTAAATTATTACTCAACAAAAAGGAACTAAAAAAACTCCGAAAGGATGTACAGGCTAAGGGATTAGCAATTATTCCGCTTCGCTTATACATTAATGAAAACGGTTTCGCAAAACTTCAAATAGCTTTGGGAAAAGGTAAAAAACTATTTGACAAACGCGATACCATTAAAGATCGAGATAATAAAAGAGACTTGGATCGTGTTAAGAAAAATTTCAAATAATTTTGTGAAAACTATAACAATTTTCCTACAATATTTGAGTTAAGTTTGAGACTCAGACAACCTTTTCAAATTAAATGGCGTCTATTATAATATAACCATCAATCAACTTTAAATGAAATTAAAGCTTTTTTTAGTCGTATTCTTCTTATTTAATATTCAAACATTTTCTCAAATCACAGGTACTGTTTCCGACAGTGAAAATAATGCACTTGCATTTGTGAATATTTACATTGAAAATACATTTACAGGAACCACTAGTAATGAAGAAGGAGTGTATGAGCTAAACATCTCAGTTCCTAAAACCTATACTGTTGTGTTTCAGTTTTTGGGTTATAAGACTGTAAAAAAGAAAATTACTATAGACCATTTTCCATATGTTTTAGATGTATCTTTATTAGAAGAAGAAATTTCACTTAATGAAGTAATTATAAATGCTGAAGAGAATCCTGCCAATAAAATTATCAGACAAGCAATTGCAAATCGGAAGCAGCATTTAGAGAAAATACAATCTTATAAAGCAGATTTTTATTCGCGAGGATTGATACGAATTAAAGATGCACCAGAAAAAATATTAGGACAAGAAATTGGCGATTTAGGTGGTGGCTTAGATTCTACCCGAAGTGGTGTAATTTATTTATCCGAAACCATCTCAAAAATTGAATTTTTAAGACCTGATAATCTTAAAGAAAAAATCACAGCCTCGAAAGTAAGTGGTGATGACAATGGATTTAGTTTTAACAATGCTATTGATGTCGACTTTAATTTTTATAATAATTCCATTGAATTAGGGAATCAAATTATCTCTCCGATTGCAAAAAATGCATTTGGATACTACAACTATAAACTTAAAGGTGTATTCTATGATGATAGAGGAAATCTTATCAACAAAATTGCAGTAATTCCTAAACGAAAGAATGACCCAATTTTTTCTGGTTTCATTTATATTGTTGAAGGCCAATGGTCAATTTACGCTCTCGAACTAGATATTACTGGTGTGCAAGCGAGAATTCCTGCAGTTGATTTTATTACGTTGAAACAAAATTTTGCTTATTCTGAACAGGATGCTATTTGGGCCGTTATATCACAAAATATAGATTTCAAATATGGCATATTTGGTATAAAAGGAGATGGCCGTTTTACCGCTGTGTATAGCAATTATGTGTTCAATTCTGAAATGTCAAAAAAGAAATTTGGAAGAGAGATTGTCGCTTTTGCTGACGAGGCAAATAAAAAAGACTCTACCTATTGGGAAACAATTCGACCAGTGCCATTAACCGATGAAGAAATAACAGATTATATTAAAAAAGATAGCATTCAAATTGTTCGAAAATCTAAAACTTATTTAGATTCAATCGATGCAAAAAACAATAAATTTAAGTTAGGCAATTTACTATCAGGTTATGATTACAGTAATACCTATGAACACTGGAGTACTGGAATCTCTTCTCCAATTTCAGGAATAAATTTTAATACAGTTCAAGGCTGGAATGCTAATATTAGTGGACATTATCGTAAAAATTATAACGATTTTAAAAAGTTTCTATCTGTTGGTGGAAACATCAATTATGGGTTTAGTGATGACCGTTTGAGAGGAACTCTTTATGCTACATATAAGTTTAATGATATTAGCCGACCGCGTTTAACCATTTCTGGAGGAACTAATGTAGAACAGTTTAATGCTGCCAATCCAATTTCAAAATCATTGAATACGAGTTTTTCATTATTTGTTGAAAAAAATTATTTAAAAATTTATGATAAAACCTATGCTCAGATATCCTATTCTGAAGAGATATTTAACGGATTTAGACTAAGCTCATCTATTGCATATGAGCGTAGAAAAGCACTCTTTAATTCAACAGATCAAGTCTGGTATCCTCAGGACGACAGAGTATACACAAGTAATAATCCTTTGGATGAAACTGCCTATGGCATCGCTGCTTTTGGAACTCACAACATTATTAAGTTAAATTTAAATGGCCATTTTAATTTTGGGCAGAAGTATTTAAGTTATCCCGATAGTAAATTCAATATCCCTAGCAGTAAATTCCCTTCTTTATCTTTAGGATATGAAAAAGGCTTTTCAGCTTCAAACTCGGATTATAATTTTGACCAAGTAAAAATAAGACTTAGACAGAGTTTTAATGTAGCAGACAAAGGGAAATTTCAGTACAATTTACGAGGAGGTAAATTTTTCAATGCAGAAGATATTTCATTTGTAGATTTTCAACATTTTAATGGCAATCAAACACATATCGGTGAAGGATCCTATTTAAATGTTTTTAACAATTTACCATACTATGTTGCAAGTACGAACGACTCCTATTTTGAAATGCATTCAGAGCACGATTTTAGCGGATTTATTCTTGGAAAGATTCCATTAATAAATAACTTGAATTTCAATCTTATTGTCGGAGCACATGCTCTAGCAACACCTGAAAACAAACCATATCAAGAGTATACAATAGGTCTT
Organism: Flavobacteriales bacterium 34_180_T64; assembly: GCA_002162765.1. Lineage (GTDB taxonomy): Bacteria > Bacteroidota > Bacteroidia > Flavobacteriales > Flavobacteriaceae > MAAR01. The sequence continues at coordinate 45,890 of MAAR01000002.1, forward strand.
GATAATATTGGTTGGGGGAAATTCAGATTTTTAAGAATCGATTATCTCAGATCTTATCAAAGTGGATTTCAAAGTGACGCAATACTATTTGGTTTGAAGTTTTTCTAAAACGTTATTCTTTAACCAACTTGAACGTTTGCTGTTGATTTTGAGAAGCAACGACTAGAAAATATATTCCAGTTGACAAGGACGAAGTTACAATTTGATTATTATTAGATTGAAGTGTTATCTGTTTCCCAAAGACATCAAGTAATTGAAAATCTAAATTCAAATTATCAGAAGTAACTACGATGTAATCAGAAAAGGGATTTGGATATACATTTATTGAAAATAGGGTGCTTCTTCATATCAATTTTTGTCACCTAATAGCGGTACAAACCGAAATTTGTCAAATTCTTGTTGTTCAAATTCCTTTGGTCCTTTTCGAATAAAGAGTGTCATAACTTGCACGTCATCACCAACTGGTATAACCAAACGCCCTCCTATTTTTAACTGACTTAGCAATGGTTTTGGTACAAAAGGAGCGCCTGCGGTCACAATTATACTATCGAAGGGAGCCTCCGATTCTAGGCCTATATAGCCATCACCAAAAATGAGCTTTTTTGGTCTATATCCTAATTTGGGTAAGAACTTACTTGTTTTTTTAAATAACTCCTTTTGACGTTCTATACTAAATACAGTTGCTCCTAACAAACATAATACAGCTGTTTGATACCCACTTCCTGTACCAATTTCTAGTATTTTATCTCCTTTTTTTACTTCTAATAATTGGGTTTGATATGCAACTGTGAAAGGTTGTGAAATGGTTTGATCTGCTGCAATCGGAAATGCTTTATCTTGATACGCGTGATCTATAAAACTAGAATCCATAAACAAATGTCGTGGTATGACACTTATAGCGTTCAGCACATTTTTATTTGTAATCCCCTTTGCTTTAACAACTTCTACAAGTTGTTGACGCATTCCTTTATGTTTAAAAGTATCTTTCAAAAGTGAGCAATTTTCGAAGTTAAAATTAGTCAAACATTTTAAAGCTAAAAATTAAATTTTCATTAATTATTAAACCAATAATGAAGCGTTGATTTTAATGGGCAATTCTCACAAATAAATAGGGAAAAATACTTAGTTTTGTTGAAAACGTAATACAATGTTAAAAGTTGGAGTTCTTGGCGCTGGTCATCTTGGAAAAATTCATTTAAGACTACTCAATCAGTCAGATAAATATGAACTTGTTGGGTTTTATGATGCTGACGTAAATAATGCAAAAAAAGTAGAAGCTGAATTTGGTTATACCTATTTTAATTCAATAGAATCGCTTGTTGATGCTGTTGATATGGTGGATATTGTGACACCAACATTATCGCATTATGATTGTGCAAAACAAGCCATCTCAAAGGGAAAACATATTTTTATTGAAAAGCCAATTACCAATACGGTTGAAGAAGCTGAACATATTAGAAATCTCCTAGCCGAACATAATATAAGAGGTCAGGTAGGTCATGTTGAACGGTTCAATCCTGCATTCATTGCCATTAAAGATCAAGTAAAAAACCCAATGTTTATAGAAACACATCGTTTAGCAGAATTTAATCCTCGCGGAACTGATGTCCCAGTGGTTTTAGATTTAATGATTCACGACATTGATATCATTTTGAGTGTTGTAAATTCAAAAGTTAAAAATGTTTCAGCGAGTGGTGTTTCGGTAATAAGTGACACTCCAGATATTGCAAATGCAAGAATTGAGTTTGAAAACGGTTGTGTTGCAAATCTCACGGCTAGTAGAATATCTTTAAAGAACATGCGTAAAACTCGTTTCTTTCAGAAAGACGCCTATATATCAGTTGATTTCCTTGAAAAAAAATGTGAAGTTGTAAAGATGAAAGATGCTCCTGAACTTCCAGGAGATTTTGATATGATACTTCAAAATGCTGAAGGTGTTAAAAAGCAAATCTATTTTGACAATCCTGAGATTGCTAATAATAATGCAATTCTAGATGAACTTGAAACGTTTGCTGATGCAATTAATACGAATTCAAGACCTATAGTTTCACTTCATGATGGTACCGAAGCATTGCGAGTGGCAACGATGATAATAAATCAATTTTAAGTTAATATAAGATTATGAAAAATGTAGCAGTAATTGGAGCAGGCACCATGGGAAATGGTATTGCACATACGTTTGCACAAAGTGGATTTAAAGTTCAATTAATTGATATAAGTGAGGCCTCTCTTAAGCATGGCGTAGACACCATTACTAAAAATTTAGATAGAATGGTTTCTAAGGAACGTATTACTGAGGCTCAAAAAAATGAGACATTAGGTAACATTACAACTTTCACTAATATTGATGAAGGTGTTGAATACGCTAGCCTTGTAGTTGAAGCAGCAACAGAAAATTTAGACTTAAAATTGAAAATTTTCAGACAGCTCGATGCAGCGTGTCCAGAAGACACCATTTTAGCGACCAATACGTCATCCATTTCTATAACTCAAATAGCTGCTGTTACCTCTCGTCCAGAAATGGTAATTGGTATGCATTTTATGAATCCGGTTCCTATTATGAAATTGGTTGAGATTATTCGTGGTTACAATACGAGTAATGAAGTCACTAAACTGATTATGGACATGTCAAGAACGCTTGGCAAAACACCAACAGAAGTTAATGACTATCCTGGATTTGTAGCCAACAGAATATTAATGCCAATGCTCAATGAAGCTATTGAAACTTTATACAATGGCGTTGCTGGTGTAGATGAGATTGATACAGTTATGAAATTAGGAATGGCACATCCAATGGGTCCATTACAATTGGCAGATTTCATTGGTCTTGATGTTTGCTTGTCTATTTTAAATGTAATGTATAACGGGTTTAAAAATCCGAAATACGCACCATGTCCGTTATTAGTCAATATGGTAAACGCTGGAAAATTAGGAGTAAAATCTGGAGAAGGGTTCTATGATTATTCTGAAAGTAGAAAAGCCGAACATATTGCGAAGCAATTTCAATAGATTTTCTAAACCATGGCGAAAATAATTCCGTTCAAAGCTGTACGCCCAACACGAGACAAGGTAAGCCTAGTCGCATCAAGATCTTATCAGACCTACACTCAAGCCGAACGTGAGGCACGTTTAGATTATAATCCTTTTTCTTTTTTACATATTGTTAACCCAGGTTATAAATACGACAGAGAAATATCTGGTACAGAGCGTTATACTCTAGTTAAGAATAGATATTTGGAATTTAAGGAAGATCATGTTTTTGAACAAGATAAGTCGCCTTGCTATTATGTATATAAAATTGTAGATCGCGACTATCAAGTTTTCAATGGTATTATTGCAGCTGCTAGTGCTGAAGACTATGAAAAGGATATCATCAAAAAACATGAAGACACCATTGAATATCGAGAGCACATTTTTAAAGACTACTTGAAAACAGTTGGTTTTAATGCAGAACCTGTACTCCTCACCTATCCCGACAATCCAGTTATTGCTCAAACTATTTCTGAAGTTCAAAAAGAACGCTCTGAGTTTGAATTCACAACTACGTTTAGAGACACACATTATTTATGGCCAATTGAAGATAAGGAAACACTAGATCGTATTGCAACGGAATTTGAAACCATGCAAACCATATATATTGCCGATGGGCATCATCGTTCAGCATCTTCTTATCTCTTATATAAGGATCAAAAAGAAAACAATCCTGACCACAATGGAGATGAATCTTATAATTATTTTATGAGCTATTTAATTCCTGAATCGGATTTGAAAATTCACGAATTTAACAGACTAATTAAAGATTTAAATGGCCTATCAAAAGAAGAATTTTTGATTCAACTAGACACCATATATAGAATTGAGAACCGAGGACTAGTGCCTTACAAGCCATCTAAGAAACATCACTTTAGTATGTATTTAGATGGAGAATTCTATTCTTTATATTTACGCAAAGCGTTATATGATTTTAATACTTCTTTAGACACCTTAGATTCTCAAATATTATACAACACCATTCTTAAACCCATTTTAGGAATCAACGATTTACGAAACGACGATAGAATTATGTATAGTAATGGGAAAAAAGATGTTATGAATATAAAAATGAGCGATGATAGTGATAAATTTGTAGTCGGCTTTGGAATGGTTCCTGTTAATATAGAAGAAATGAAACACATTGCTAATGATGGATTAAAAATGCCACCTAAAAGCACATTCATTGAACCTAAGCTTCGAAGCGGTGTTACCATTTATGAATTTTAATATGAGCATCAGTAAAAATCTAAAACATATAAAAAAACAACTTCCTAATCATGTTGCATTAGTTGCGGTTTCTAAAACGAAACCCGTTAGTGATATCATGGAAGCTTATCATGCTGGTCAACGTGTTTTTGGTGAAAACAAAATTCAAGAAATGGTTGACAAACATGAGCAAATGCCAAATGATATTGAGTGGCATATGATTGGTCATGTGCAACGCAATAAAATAAAATACATGTCAAGCTTTGTGAATTTAATTCATGGCGTCGATAGTATAAAATTGCTTCTTGAGATTAATAAACAGGCGGAAAAACATAAACGAGTCATAAATTGTCTGCTTCAAATAAAAATTGCTTCTGAAGATTCTAAATTTGGAATGTCTCAAGAAACGGCAAAAGAAATATTGACCTCCGAGCAATTTTCAATTTTAAAAAACGTCAAAGTAGTCGGACTTATGGGAATGGCTACTTTTACTAATGACACTGAACAGATAAAGAACGAATTTAAATTCCTTAAAACTACTTTTAATAAAGCTCAAATTTATCATCCTGATTTAAAAATTGTAAGCATGGGAATGAGTGGTGATTATAATTTAGCGATTGCATCTGGCAGTACAATGGTTAGAATAGGAAGCAGTATATTTGGTTCACGTAATTAATTCAAAAAACAATATTTTATCTACGCAATATTAGACATAGAAACAACAGGAGGCAAGTATAACGAAGAAGGCATTACAGAGATTGCTGTCTATAAATTCGACGGACATAAAGTCGTAGATAAGTTTATTAGTCTCGTCAATCCTGAACGTGAAATACAACCCTTTGTTGTTAATTTAACAGGTATAAACAGTAATATGCTTCGTAACGCTCCAAAATTTCACGAAGTAGCAAAGCGTATTATTGAAATAACAGAAGATTGTATTATTGTAGCACATAATGCGCTGTTCGATTACCGTATATTACGTACCGAATTTAAGAGACTAGGTTTCACCTACAAACGGAATACGCTATGTACTGTTGAACTGTCAAAACAACTCATCCCTGATCAAGATTCGTATAGCCTCGGTAAGCTCGCAAAAGCCTTAGGCATACCAGTTAGTGATAGACATAGAGCCGATGGTGATGCCAAAGCTACTGTAACTCTATTTAAAATGTTATTAACTAAAGATCTTGAAAAATATATTGTTACGGATGCTATAACGCTTGAAGCGAAACGTCAAATTGAACCTAATCATAGACTTATTATTGATAGTTTACCATCAATTATAGGTGTATATTATATTCATAATGACACAGGGCAGATTATTTATATTGGCAAGAGTAAAAACATCAAAAACAGAATTAATCAGCACCTTACGAGTTCAAGTTCAAAGTCAAAAAAAATTCAGATGCAAATTGCTTCAGTAACTTATGACGCAACTGGTAGTGAACTTATTGCTCTTTTGAAAGAAAGCGAGGAAATAAAAAGAATTAAACCTATACACAACAGAGCATTACGTCGCAATGCTTTTACACACGCTTTATATGAATTTATAGATGAAAATGGCTATATAAATTTAAAGATTGACAGTGCAAACGGCAAGAAAAAACACATTACCACTTTTTCGAATAAGCAAAATAGCGACCATTTTATGTTTAAAGCGGTTGAGGAATATGAGTTGTGCCAAAAACTTACTGGGTTATATAAATCAAAATCAAATTGCTTCAATTATACCCTCAAACAATGTGAGGGTGCATGTATTAATATAGAAGCTCCCGAAATCTATAACAAACGTGTCCAAGAATTTATTAAAAAGCACAGTTATTCTCACCAACATATGATGCTTATAGATAAGGGTCGTGATGTAGATGAACGTAGCGTAATATTAATTGAAAATGGAATTTTTAAAGGCTTAGGTTTTTTTAATCTCAACTATCAAATCAATACTCTTAAAATTTTAGAATCTGTTATAACTCCAATGGAAAACAACAGAGATACTCAGCATATTATTCAAAATTATATAAGAAGAAATAAAAATTTAAAAATTGTCCCAATCCATAATTTATGAAATGCCTATTTGTAGTACTTGCCCTTTTAATAACCACTACAACCTATTCACAAACCACTTTCAATTTTGAAGACGCTATAGTAACTAGAGGCGACTTAGAGACTAATGTATATGAAAAAGATTCTACAGCAAATGCGCTAATTATTTTTGAACTTGGGAATAGTTATGTTGATAAAAACAATTTCAGACTAAAAACTGAGATTAAGAAAAAGTTGAAAATTCTTAATAAAAATGGATTCAACAAAGCAACCGAAGTAATTTACTTGTATACCAATAAAAGTAATAAAGAAAAAGTATTAGATGTTAATGCAACAACACACAATTTGGAAAACGGTGAAGTTTCAACAGTAAAGTTAAGTAAAAGTGAAATTTTCGAAGAAAAATACAATGATAGATATTCTATCGTGAAATTTACGTTTCCCAATATAAAAGAAGGATCAGTAGTTACCTTCAGCTATACCATTGAATCTCCTTTTATGTTTAAGTATAAAGCATGGGAATTTCAATCTGATATTCCAAAACTTTTTTCCGTGTATCGCACAAGTATTCCAGGAAATTGGGATTATCATGCAAAACTTGTTGGTCATTTGAAACTTTTCCAAACGGAGCAATCTCATGAATCAAACTGTTTACAAACGGGAAGCGGAGGTACTGCAAACTGTGCGAATACGGTATATGTAATGAAAGACATTCCTGCATTTATACAAGAAGACTATATGACAACTAAAGAAAATTATTTGTCGAGAATAGAATATGAATTAAAAACATTCCGTGGTTTTGATGGTAGGGTTAATAATTATTCTAAATCATGGAAAACGGTTAATACTGAACTGAAAACAGATAAAAATATAGGAAGGCAACTGGGAAAAAGTAGTTACACTAAAACTTTACTAGACGATTCAATTACTAGTGAATCTGATCCATTAAAAAAAGCATCTGCCATTTTTAAATATGTTCAAAATAATTACACCTGGAATACTAAATACAACATTTTCAATGCAGTTTCGGTAAAAAATCTTATCAAAAATAAATCCGGTAATGTATCAGAAATTAACATCTTATTATATAATCTATTAAACGAAGTAGGAATTGATGTTAAACCTATATTATTATCTACAAGACCCAATGGATTACCTACTAAATTATATCCAGTTATTTCTGACTTTAATTATCTCATCGTTCAAGCAACAATTGATGGAAAAAGCTATTTATTAGATGCAACTGATGACTTTCTATCATTTGGTCAAATACCTTTTAGATGTCTTAATCAATTTGGTCGTTTATTTGATTTTAAATCAGACAGTAAATGGATAGATATAGAGCCTGATAAGATTACAACAATTCAGCATAAAGTGAACCTGACACTTAATGATGATGATACATTTTCTGGAAATATAAAAACGACAACTAGCGGTTATCAAGCACTACGCTATAAGAAGCGTTATTTTAAGAATAACCCGGAAGATTATTTCAACACTTATAAAAACACTTATAGTAACATTGAATTTTTAGATTATCAAGTTGAAACCGATGACAAAACCAATCCACGGTTTATTGAATCTTTTGATATTAGTTATACCGCTAATACCATAAATGATAAAATATACATTGACCCATTTTTAATTAAATTCTTTACCGAAAACCCGTTTAAACTCCAAGAGCGGTCTTATCCTATTGATTTTGGATATAAAGACGCTTTTTTATATACATTAAAAATTGATTTCAGTGAGAATTATGAAATTTTAGATAAGCCTTCAGAATTAAAACTGAGTTTACCTAATAACAAAGGATCATTAATATTGACTACTAAAATTGATGGCAATTCGATTATGCTATTTTTCAAATTTAATTTTAGCGGGGCTATATATGATCCGTCATATTATGAAAGTTTAAAACAGTTTATGAGCACTATAGTGGATGTACAAAATAATTCACTAATTGTATTAAAGAAAAAGCTGTGATTTTTTTATTACATTTAACCTAATGAATAACTTTAAAATAAATAAGTCATGGAGAACAAAGCTTCATGAAATAATCTACGAAGCCGATACGGCAGCTGGGAAGTTATTTGATATTGTTCTCTTATTTGTTATTATAGCAAGTATCATACTTGTGATGTTAGAAAGTGTTAAAAGTATTGACACTAATTTTCACACGTTTTTAAATATCTCAGAATGGGTAATTACTATTCTATTTACATTTGAATATATCGCGCGAATTATTACAGTTAAGAAACCGCTTAAATACATTTTTAGTTTCTATGGTATTGTAGATTTATTATCAACTATTCCAAAATACATATCCATAATATTTTATGGAACGCATGCTTTAGTCGCCTTAAGAGCATTACGATTATTACGGATTTTCAGAATCTTAAAACTGGCCAGATACCTAGGAGCTTCTAATAATTTAACGAAAGCCTTAAAAGCGAGTCGCGCTAAAATTGCAGTATTTTTATACGCAGTTGTCATTTTATCAATCATTCTTGGTACAATAATGTATCTGGTTGAAGGCGAAGAAAATGGCTTTACTAATATTCCAAAAAGTGTCTATTGGTGTATTGTTACTTTAACTACTGTTGGTTATGGCGATATTGCACCCCAAACACCTGTAGGACAATTAATAGCATCGTTAGTTATGATTTTAGGTTATGGAATAATTGCCGTTCCAACTGGAATTGTTTCTGCCGAATATTCCATGCAAAGTAAATCGGATGATGACACCCTACCTGAAGTTGATAGCGTACAATTGAATTCTCAATGCTGCTTAAATTGTCTTACCGATACTCACAAAGATGGTGCTGAATTTTGCTATAAATGTGGCTACGAATTACACAATGAATAAATTTCTCATATCTATCGTTGGTCCGACGGCAATAGGAAAGACAGCGTTAAGCATTAAACTGGCACAACACTTCAATACTGAAATTATTTCGGCAGACTCTAGGCAATTTTATAAAGAAATGTCGATTGGAACTGCTGTTCCTTCTCAGGCAGAACAAGCAAGTGCGAAACATCATTTTATTCATCATAAATCTATCACTGAGGATTATAATGTTGGTGCTTTCGAAAAAGAAGCAATGACTATCTTGAATCAACTTTATGAGTCCCACGATATTGTAATTATGGTTGGTGGCTCAGGTTTATATGTAGATGCAGTCACTAAAGGGCTTGATGACTTTCCTAAAGTTGATACATCAATACGAACAGCTCTTAATAATCAATTGCAAAGCGAAGGAATAAGTTCTCTACAGGATAGATTAAAACTGTTGGATCCTTTGACATATAATTCGATTGCTATTGATAATCCTCAACGGGTCATAAGAGCACTAGAAATTAGTATTGGATCTAGCAAACCCTATTCCTCTTTTTTAAATAAAAAAGACACTAAGAGAGCATTCAAAACCATTACTATTGGACTAAAAGCAGAACGAGAAATTATATACAGTCGCATAAATAAACGTGTTGATAATATGATTGGAGAAGGCTTAATTAATGAAGCACAAAATCTCCTTACGCATCAGAAATTGAATGCGCTTAATACTGTTGGTTACAAAGAATTGTTCAATTATTTCAATCAAGTATGGGCTTTAGACTTCGCGATTTCTGAAATAAAAAAGAATACGCGACGATTTGCAAAACGACAGCTCACTTGGTTTAAAAAAGACCCATCTATAATTTGGTTTGATTACGAAGATGAACTATCAAATATTTTGGAAACGCTTCAAAAACGCATCAAATTATAAATTGATGTGAAATACAAATAATAATGCTTAACATGTTCATTATCAGTCATTTTACCTTGTTGCATTTTCTTACATTTCAAAATTAAAAATAAAATAATTCCAAAAAAACTTACAAGTACAATTTTTTAACACTACATTTGCAACTTAAATAATTTTAATTTTTATTATGAATAAAGGTACCGTAAAATTCTTCAATGATTCAAAAGGTTTTGGTTTCATTACTGAAGAAGGAAACAACAAAGAACATTTTGTACACATCTCAGGCTTAATCGATGAAATTCGTGAAGGTGATGCTGTAGAATTTGAATTAACAGAAGGAAAAAAAGGATTGAACGCAGTAAACGTAAAAGTTGTCTAATACGCTTAATTTTTTTAAAAGCAAAAGCCTATCAATTTGATAGGCTTTTTTTTATGCTTATATTTTAGTTTATGCTTTCTGATTCACTACTAACCTAAAGCCTTCACCATGAATATTCAATATTTCAACATTCTCATCAAGCTTAAGGTATTTACGCAATTTAGCAATATACACATCCATACTTCTTGAGGTGAAATAATTATCATCTCTCCATATTTTAGTAAGCGCTAATTCACGAGGCATTAAATCATTTTCATGCAATGCTAACATACGTAGCAATTCATTTTCTTTAGGTGATAATTTAATCGGATTTTCACCATTATACTTCAGAAACCTCAACTTTGAATTCAAATCAAAACCTCCAATTTTAAATTCAAACTGCTTACTATCTGCAACAGTATCTGTAGCCTTACGCTGAATAATAGCTTTAATTTTCATTAACAACACTTCGCTATCAAAAGGTTTGTTCAAATAATCATCTGCGCCTACCTTATATCCTTTTAATACATCTTCTTTCATTGCCTTAGCCGTTAAGAAAATAATAGGAACATCGGTGTTTTTCTCTCTAATTTCCTTAGCTAAAGTAAATCCGTCTTTATAAGGCATCATGACATCCAAAATACATAAATCAAAATCGTCTTTTTTGAATTTTTCAAAACCTTCCATACCATTTTTCGCATGAACAACACTATAGTCATTCATTGTTAAATAGTCTTTTAATACAGTTCCAAAATTTGGATCATCCTCAACTAAGAGTATTTTTTTATTTATTTCTTCCATAATTTATGATATTAACGGTAGTTTCACTATAAAAGTACTACCCTTTCCTTTTTCACTTTCTACTGATATATGACCTTGATGGTCTTCTATAATTCTTTTCACATAGGCTAATCCTAACCCATGCCCTTTTACGTTATGTACATTTCCTGTATGTTCTCTATAAAATTTTTCAAACACACGTTTTTGCACTTGTTTTGACATACCATTACCTTGGTCTACTACTTTAAGCACAATATTGTTTCCAACATTTTCAGTATAAACATCAATTTTTGGAGTCTCCTCGCTATACTTAATGGCATTATCCAAAATGTTTACAATAACATTGGTAAAATGAGTTTCATTAGCTAATACTGAAGATTTACTAGCATTAAAATGTGTTTTAATATAGCCTTGTCTGTCTTCAATAATTAATTCAACATGCGTCAATGCATCCTCCAATAGGTCGTTCAACTCTACTCGTTCCTTACTAATATTGAGCTCATTCTTTTCTAGTTTAGATATTCTTAATACATTTTCAACTTGAGCATGCATTCGTTTATTCTCATCCTTTATCATTTGCAAATAACGTAGTACTTTTTCCTTATCACCAATAATCTTTGGATTCTTAATTGAATCTAAGGCCAAATTGATTGTTGCAATTGGCGTTTTAAATTCATGCGTCATATTATTTATAAAATCCGTTTTAATCTGTGAAATCTTACGTTGTTTTATAAGCTGATAAATTGCACTCGAGTACGCTATTATTATAATAGACGTAAATAAAATTGATAATAAAAGCATTTCATAAATAGATGATAATAGGAACTTTTTACGTTCAGGAAAATCTATATACAATTTATATTTGCTTTCATTATTGTTATCAAAAAAAATGCCAATACCCAAAGTAGAATTTGTTACTTCGAAATTATCAGATTGCACTTTAGTTGCTAGGTCTTTATCATAAATAGCAAATTCAAAGTCAATATCAATTCCATCTTCTTCAAGTTGTCTTTCTAATAAATAATCAACCTCATCAACAGATACTCTTTTATAAATAGGCACATTTTTAACCTTATCCCTATAGGTTGATTCGAATATTGCTTTTTCTAAATCACTTAGTCTATTGATATTTACAATTGATTTTTCTGGACTTATTGATAAACTTCCATCGAAATTATTTTTTTCATAGACCTTTGTTTCACGCTGATTTCTAACACGACTAATGCTTACAACACTATCTAAACTGATGTCAAAGAACAATGATGGTACTTTATAACTTTCTTCTAAAATTCCATTTCTATAGATAATGGTTTCATTAACATTATCTTCATAAATCGTCAATTCTCTAATTGCAGTTGTGTCAGGCACTCCTGCCTCTTCAATTAGTTCTTGTAACTTTGAAGCATAGCTATTATACTCCTTTTCCTTTATGGATTTAGACACAAAACTCAGAGACCTTTTGACGTTTAGTACAAATTGATTTTCTTCGTTTTCTAAAGTATTATTAATAAAATACGCCTGTACTGAAATAATACCTATGAGTGATAAACTCATTAAAATCACCAGTAAGATGAATAGCTTTTTGCCCATCGTTCAAATTTAACATTTTAACATTTAGAAGAGATACCCTTTAACCTTACATTAACAAAAATGTTAAAATTTTGAATTTGTTATGGTTTGAAGTATTGCTTTATGTGTCTTTAACACCTGTACCTTAGTAGCATTTAATTCATTATTAGATATAACGAAATCTGCTTTTTTTATTTTATCGGTATCAGGTAATTGATGGCCAATTATGGCTTCTATAGCGTCCTTATTAGTTTGATCACGTAGTAAGACACGTTTAATTCTCTCCGTTCTATCTGCGGTCACAAGTACAATTAAATCATAATGAGACTCCATTTGTTGTTCAAAAATAATAGCTGCTTCTTTAATTACATATTCGCTGTGTTGCTTTTTAAGCCATTTTTTAAAATGCTTGCCAACTTTAGGATGCACAATTGCATTCATTTGTTCAAGTAAATTTTTGTCATTGAATATTTTTGAAGCAATAAAGGGTCTATTTAAACCGTCATCGATAAATGCTTTTTCACCAAATAGCACTTTCAGTTTTTTATGTAATACTTTTGAAGTATTCATTAGTCTCTTAGCTTCTTGATCCGCTATATAAATAGGAATGCCCAATTCAGCAAAGAAATTCGCGACCGTTGTTTTACCACTTCCAACACCTCCTGTTAGACCAATAATTTTCATTCTATTATAATATATTCAATCTTTCCTTGTTTTATTCTGGCGCTTTTGACAACCTCAGGTTTTTTTGTTAATTGAGGTGTAAAAAACAATCGTTGTGCCGTTTTTGTTTGTTTAAAATCGCAAACCACTTGAAAGTCTAAATCCTTAACACTATTATAGTTATTTAATGACACATAATATGAAACCGAGACAGATTTTGGAAAATAATTAATAGTGATATCCGAAGGTAAATTAATAATAGATATGGGTATATCAATTGTTCCCTCCGTAAATTTTTCCACCTTCCCTTTTACAGCTACCTTATCATGCATAAGTTTAACATCAATAATTGAATCTGGTAGTTTTATCCCGATTATAGTATTAATATCAACATTAATATTGTTTAATGACAACGAATTTGTAAAGAGCTCTTGAATAGAATCAATATCATTTTTAGCGCCTACAACGTTCACTGAATCGGGAATAATTTCTAAATCTTGAGAAATATCATATCCCGAGGCATACGTGATATTTGAATTCAATCTAATTGGTACTCTTTTTATTTCTAATGTTTCAAATGAAAATTTCAATGAATCTTGTTCAATTGATTCAATTACAATTGAATTTCCAAAAACAGATTCTAAATCATGTTGCTGCTTATTAGCAATCCATATGTATTGATCTTGTATTAACGAAACGTCAGATTCAAAATCTATACTAAGTGTTCTATCATATAAATAATAAGGCAATAAATTAAACCCTAAAGCCGTCAGTGTTATATCTAAAGTTGGTTGTTTTCCAGAACTTATAACGGCATTTTCAGGAACATTCACATACGTTAAATCAAAAGATAATGACTGCGTATATTTTTTGGAAAGTTTCGTTATTACAAGTATCATAAAAGACAATAACAAAAACACACCAAAAACATTAAGCTTTTTGTTCTGAATAGATTTATATAAAAACGTTTTAAATTTAGCTAGCATGTTTAAAAAATAAATCAGGAAAATACATTTCTGGTTTTTTACGCATGATCTTAATTACAAATGAGGATTTAATAAATCCAGAACCATATCCCACAAACTGTACTAATACTGCGAAAATTGAAAGTAAAGCTACAATTAAACTTTTAGAAGCAACCATTGCCAATAAAAAAACCATAAAAAAATACAATCCATAAATTAATAATAACATACTAGATCCAAAAGAAAATACAACTAAAGCTAGAAATAACCCTGAAATAAAAATAGATGGAAACCAATAAAATATGCGTTCAGTTTTAGGATGCCAAAGATTTAGTATTGGTCTAACCAAACCGAATTTATGAACTTGTTTATAATATTTAGACCAAGAAATTCTTCGTTTATGATAGACATACGCATCAATTATTAGCTTCGTTTTAAAACCAAAATTTGTTAGACGTATAGATAAATCTGGGTCTTCACCAGGATGAATACTTCCAAAACCTCCGGTACTTTCAAAAGCTTGTTTTGACAAACCCATATTAAAACTTCTAGGTTGAAATTTATTCACTTGATTTTTATGGCCTCTTATGCCACCAGTAGTAATGAAAGATGTCATTGCAAAATTGATAGCTTTTTGAATGTTTGTAAAGCTTTTGTCTGCAGCATCTGGCCCTCCAAAACAATCAACATAGTCCTTTGACAAATTTTTATTAATGGTGTTCAGATAGTGTTTAGGCAATAAACAATCGGAATCTAAAATGATATAATAGTTGCCTTTAGCTTTTTTCATTCCGAAATTTCTAGAATTACCCGGTCCAGAATTCTCTTTAAAATAATAAGATATATTGAGTTGTTTATTATAGGATTCAACAATCGATTTACAATCAATATTTGATCCATCTTCAATAATTACAATTTCGAAAGGCGCTTCAAAATCTAATTGCAACATGCTATTCAGCAGTTCTTTTATTTCTTGAGGCCTATTGTACACAGGTATAATGAATGAAAAATGAAATGTACTCATACGTTAGCAAAGGTAACTAAACTAAATACAAAAGCCACCAAATTGGCGGCTTTTGAAAACAATAAATAGAAGCTTTATTGCTTAATTATTCTAATAGTATCAGTTACATCGTTAATTGTAACTTTTACAAAATATGCTCCAGATTGTAAAGAAGACATGCTTACTTCACTTCTAACAGTATTAGGAGCGGTTCTAAGAACTTCTTGACCTAACATGTTATATATAGACACATTTTGAATATTACTTTGTGCTTTTAATGTCAATTCATTTTTTACAGGATTTGGAAAATACGTGAACTCATTTGGGTTTTCAAATTGTTCTACATTTAAAGTAGTACCTGTTAAAGCTAAATCAAACGTTCCTACATCTCCTCCAAACCCTTCGATTTGGATAAGGTAAGTTCCAGCAGCAAGTGGATTTATATTAGCTAATGATAATAATGCAGTTCCTGAATCATCGTCACAACCTACCTCAACTAATGTTGACAAATCACTACAATCTCCAGAATAAACTGCAATCTGAGTATCTCCTAATGAACCACCAGTAAAATCGGTGCTAATAGTCATATTTGAAGGTGATGCAATTGTAAATTCAAACCATACTGAATTACTTACACTTCCTGGTGTAAACCAACATGTTCCTCCTGGCTCACTTGCTTCAGTTGTAGCATCCGCATTTGTATGAGCTTGACTCGTAGACATATATCCTACAGTGATGGCAATAGGAGCACAAGCTAAATCACCTGCTGGCGGTGGACCTAAAGTCGTAAAACTTATTGGGCCAATATAAGTACTTGCTGGTGGATCACCACAGTCCGTACGTACAAATAAATCGTAAGCTGTATTAGGTGTTAATCCTGTAGCTGAATCTGAAGTTGAAGTTGTTGAATCAAAAGTAACAACATTATTTCCTTGGCCGTCTCCTTGAGGAACAATTTCCCAGTCATAATCAACAACAGCACCAAAAGCAGGTGCACCCCAACTAAAATCCGCTTGTATGCTATTAAACGCATCTATTGTTACATTAGTTGGTTCTCCACATGCTGGAGGCGTATTAAATGTTAGCGTCCAGTCAAATGGATCTCCTCCAGAAGACCATCTGTCATCCCACTCAATATAATATCTAGTTCCATTAGTAACAGGATAATCTGTATAAAGTGATCTCAATGTACCACAACCATCATCATCTGTAACCATAGTCAATGTACCACAAGTTCCAACACCAATATATAATCGCGTATCACTATCTAGAGCACCACAAGAAGATACATCTATCGTTCCATCAGCAGTAGCATCGTAATAGAACCAAGCCGAACTTTGAGCTCCAATCCCTCCACCTTCTCCAAAAAGAGGACCGACGTTAATTTGTGTGGCTGTAAATGATCCGGGAAGTGCCTCTACGGCTGTACCACAAGTATCACCTCCATTTTGCGAATAGCCAAAGCTAAACGCACATAAGGCGAAAAATAAAGTAATTTTTTTCATGCTAAATATGATTTATAGGTTAATATTTCATCATTAAATTTATACTTAAAATTCATAATTACATGAATATAAGCAGATTAATCGTTTAAATAATGAAAAAATCGACCAACTACAATATGATAATTTATATTAAGAAAAATATTACAAAATCCTTGAAAGACGGCAAAAATTACAGGTAGAAAATGACATGACATTAATTAATTGAAAATAAAAAATGCCTTGACTAAAAGTCAAGGCATTTTTTTATACTATAAATGATGTATTATTAAAGTTAGTTTTTAATAATTCTAATCACTTTTGAAGTTCCATTAATGCTAACATTTACGAAATAAGCACCCGCATTTAAAGATGTGAAATCAATTTCACTCTCTAAACTATTAGGTGTAGCTCTTAATACTTCTTGCCCTAACATATTATTTACAACAACCATATCAATATTTGATTGTGCATTTAATGTTAAAACATTACTCACTGGGTTTGGATAATATTTGAAACTAGTTGCTTCAAAATCACCAGCACTTAATGTCCCACTATAAGCAGATACTTCAAAAGTTCCGGCTGCGTTACCACTATATTCCCAAACTCTAAAATAAATTGTTTGTCCCGCTAAAGCTAAATCAGAAATAACGATTATTGGATGTGCTCCATTTGCACTTCCATCATCGTTACAGTCTATAAGATTCAAAGCACCACAAGAACCAGAATATGCAGCACCACCAGTGTCAGTAATTCCACCATTACTATTTACTTCCAAGGTAATTTCACCATTTGCAGGTACCACAACACTATACCAAACATCACCTCCATTACCAGAAGCGTCATCAGGATCATAACTTGCACAACCTGGCAATGGTAATTCTCCTGAACCTGTAGCTCCTCCGTTGTTTCCTGAGATAGAATTATCAGTGAATACAGTTCCTGGAGTTAATGGGGTAGCATTCACACAATCATTATTTGTTGGAGGACAAAAAACTTGACTAAGTACTCCAGTTGTACTTGTACATGCAGCATCTTGATCATTTGCTACAGTCATAACCACATCTGTTGCAAGTACATATGGTCCAAAAGTATAGGTACCAGGTGCAACTACTGCTTGAGTTGGACTTGCTTGGTCATCAGATATTGTTAACGATGTAGCAGACCCTAAATCTGTAACTTCCACTTCAATATTAAATCCACCTGATACTCCACAGTCATCTACTACAGTTGCTGTATAAGTAGAAGGGGTACATGTATTACATGCCACATCAAAACTTATTGGGATTCCTGAACCAGAACCAGCTGCACAACTTACAGAACCATCACTTGTTAAATTAACAAATAAAGAATCACCAGTAGAAATAGCAGTAATCCCAGTTACATCATTATTAATATTCGTATCCGTTGCATATAATACCGCTCCAGTATTATCTGTACCATCATAAATGGTAATCGTATCACAACAGTCTTCTAAATAACCTTCGATGAAATCTATTCTTAATGCAGAACCATCACTTGATGTAAATAACCATCCAGCGTCGTCATTTTCACCATAACAGTATGTCGTATTCACTGGTGTTCCAACAGCACAATCAACAGCTGAAAAAGTAGGGCAATTATCAACAACAGAAGCTAAATCTACATTACATAAAGGATCGGTTTCATGATTTAAAGAAATTACAACTGGCGTTCCTGCAGGAAATGGACCAACGTTTACCATTCCAATTGCCATAACATCAGTACTAGCTACACCAGCATCATTAGCAATAGTTAAAGTACCTGAATCTCCAAGATCAGTAACATCTACATCAATTGAGAACTGAGTATTACCACAATCTTCTACCAATGCAGTAGTTGCAACAGCAGGAGCACAAGTAAGTGCAGGAACAATAGTAACAGTAATGTTCGTCCAATCTGCTGGCGAACTATAGGTTCTACTTAATCCAAGTTCCAAATAGCCATCTACAGATGGATCATAATCCGCTGGAAAAGTTCCACCAAATGTTAAAGTAGTTGGAACATCAGAACTAGCACCACCTGAAATAGGACCAGCAGGAATAGTTGTTCCTGCAGTAGTTGTCACTACTAACCTAGCCTCACTAGACCATGCATCACCTCCAGTAATAGACCAATCAGCAGTCACCTCAAATGTTGCATATTGACCTGCAGGTGCAGCGGCAGCATTACCCGCATCATTTACTGCTACAGGCACTGTAGTAGTAGCATCAGGTACCGTGTAAACTCCAGCATCTACTGGAAAAGTGTGTTGTGCAAATGTAGCTGTCGAGACTAGCATTGCAAATAAAAGTAATGTAATTTTTTTCATGTCAAATTAGAATTAATTGTTAGTATTTAATCCATAAAAATATGGTTAAATAATATAACTTTTAGGCTCCATTTATCTTAATCGTTTAAGTACAATAAAAACTGATGTAATACACAATTTGTATTTCACTAAGGAAAAACGCTACATTAACATACTGATGAGCAGAAATAGTGGATAATTGGTAGCTCTAATAATATAACATATACATTATTAGCATATTGAGTCCTAACTACACCTATACCATGATTTATTTTTTTATAATTTTCATCACCCTTGACGTATTTTCCAGTTCAATATTGACAATATAAATTCCAGTTGTTAAGTGATTTAAATCAACACTGCTATTTAAACTTTTAGGAGAAATTCTCAATACTTCCTCCCCTAAAATATTACTAACTACGATCTTTTCAATAATTGATTCTGTTTTTACAGTTAATGTGCTAAGAACGGGATTAGGAAAAACCGAGATCTTTTCATCTTTATTATAGTCAACAATTTCCAAAGTTGCAGAACCTTCCTCAACATTTAAAGTTTGATTTGACGAGACATTATAAAATGTGTCTTCAATACCGCTCAACCACTTCACCTTTACATAATCTACAGTAGAATTGGAACCAAGACCAAAGAATTCAGTGCCAGAATTCTGAGCCAAATACCCTTCCCCACAATGTGTATATCGATATTGTTTGTCTCCATTAATTGAAATTTCAATCACAGATCCTATACCATCTGAATTACTTTGTACACCATTGAGATTAACTTTCAACCAGTTGTTCGTATTTGATGTTATATTTTCCCATAGAAAAATATTTTCGAAGTTATTATTAGAGACAATCAGGTCTCCAAATCCATCATTATTGATATCTCCTAAGGCATTGGAAAAACTTCTCCTATTATCGTTTGGAAAGCTCGTGTTATTTAGCGTAAATGTTCCATTATTATTATTAATGTAAAATGCTGCATTTAAGAAATTTGTAATACTTTGATCGAACTCACTACTCACATATAAATCTAAGTCCATATCATTATCGGCATCTAGAAAAGTGGCTCCCCATCCAACACTATTAAAAATTGTGCCTGTAGGGCCGGCTATATCCGTAAAGGTTTCGTTTCCATTATTTCTAAAAAACACATTACCAAGTACGCCATTTGTAACATATATGTCTTGCCAGCTATCATTATTAAAGTCTCCAACGGTTACAGACATGGCATCAATTCCTACATCAGTACCCGAAGACATACTTATGTCCGTGAAAGTACCATCTCCATTATTCTTATATAAAAGATTTTTATAAGTATTCTTATCATTTGAGACATAAATATCTTGCCAACCATCATTATTAATATCTAAAAATGCTGAGCAAAATGACATATGGCCTGCAGTCGAGATACCTGCTAAACTATTTTCATTAGTAAATGTATTATTGCCATTATTTTTGTATAAAATATTTGGGATGGTTAGACTTCTATTACTTATGAAGACATCTAGATAGCCATCATTATTATAGTCGCCCCAAGATGCACCATACGAAAAGGTATTAGCGGTATTCATTCCGGAGCTAGATGTAATATCTTGAAAAACGAGGTTTCCCGTATTCTCAAATAATTTATTCCCATCTGTATCACTTGTAACAAATAAATCCTTATCACCATCATTATCAATGTCTACCCAATTGACTTGTTTCGTTTGATGATTTACACTTGCTATATTTAGAAACTGCTCAACAAAATTTCCATTTATGTTTTTAAAAAATCTAAGGTCATCACCATCCTGGCTATTCAAAGTGATATCGTCCCAACCATCCTGATCAAAATCATAGAAGGACACGCCATTTCCTAAAAATGTTGATCCACAAGATTCAGCAATTCCAAAAATTGAAGCCTGATCTTTAAACGTAATTTGAGAAATCACCACATTATATGAGAGAATGCTCAAGACACCTAGAGCGTATTTTTTAATCATGATTTAATCTTTTGCTCATAAAGTATTCCTTTTCAAAATATCAAGATTACATTTTCGACAGACAACAAAAAATCTCGTTAAAAAGATAACGACGATTTACTTATCCTACAACATTTTTTAAATCTTGATAATTTTAATCACATTCGAAGAATCACTAACATTTACATTTACAAAATAAACTCCAGCTTTTAAGTGGGACACATCGATGCTGGTTTTTTTCAAATCCTTAGGAGATATACTTAAAACTTCTTGGCCTAGACAATTGAATATTGCAAGGTTATCGATATTTGATTGTGCGCTTAAATTCAATTCTGTATTCACTGGATTAGGGTAAACTGAAATTAAATTTTCTTGTTGATAATCATTTAGAGCCAATGTTCCAGTCCCTTCAGTTATTTCTAAAACCTGATTTGCAGAAACATTAAAGTACATATCCACTATACCACTTAACCAGGTAACCTTTATATAATCTACAATTGTACGAGACCCCAATCCAAAGATTTCAGTTCCTGAATTTTGCGACAAATACCCTTCTCCGCACATGGTATATCTATACTGTTTGCTTCCATTAATTGAAATTTCAATGAACGACCCAATACCATCTGCATTACTTTGTACACCATTTAGTTTAACCTTCAACCAATTATTGCTTGTTATGGTTTCATTTTTCCATAAAAATATATTCTCAGAGTTGTTATTAGACACAAGAAGATCTCCGAAGCCGTCATTATTGATATCGCCTAAAGCATTGGAAAAACTTTGTTTATTATCGCCAGGAAAGCTTGCGTTATTAAGTGTAAATGTGCCATTATTATTATTAATGTAGAATGCTGCATTCAAGAAATTGGTGTTACTTTGATCGAACTCACTGCTTACATATAAATCTAAGTCCATATCATTATCGGCATCTAGAAAAGTGGCTCCCCATCCAACACTATTAAAAATTGTACCAGTGGACACCGCTATATCTGTAAAGGTTTCGTCTCCATTATTTCTAAAAAACACATTTCCAAGAACGCCATTTGTAATATAGATGTCTTGCCAGCTATCATTATTAAAATCTCCAACGGTTACGGACATGGCATCAATTCCGACATCAGTGCCAGAGGATAAGCTAATGTCGGTAAATGTTCCATTCCCATTATTCTTATAAAGAAGATTCTTATTATTTACCTTATCATTAGAGATATAAATATCTTGCCAGCCATCATTATTAATATCTAAAAAGGCTGAGCAAAACGACATGTATCCGGCACTTGATATGCCTGCAGCGTTATTTTCATTTGTAAATGTATTATTTCCGTTGTTTTTGTATAAAACATTTGAGAAGGTATAACTTCTATTGCTTATGAAGACATCTAGATAGCCATCATTATTATAGTCGCCCCAAGACGCGCCATACGAATAGGTGTTAGTCGTATTTATTCCAGAACTCGAGGAAATATCTTGAAAAACTAAATTCCCAGTATTTTCAAATAATCTGTTCCCGTCCGTATCGCTTGTAACAAATAAATCCTTATCGCCATCATTATCAATATCAACCCAATTGACTTGCTTGGTTTGATAATTCACATTGGGTATATCTAAAAACTGCTCAACAAAATTTCCGTTAACATTTTTAAAAAACCTAATATCATCTCCTGTCTGGCTCGTCAATGTTATGTCGTCCCATCCGTCACGATCAAAATCATAAAAAGTTACGCCATTCCCTAAATACGTTGTTCCACAAGTTTCAGCTACACCAAAAATTGATGCCTGCTCATTGAATATGATTTGAGAAATCACCACATTGTAAGTAAAAATACTTAAAATGGCTAAGACGTATTTTTTTAACATGATTTAATTTTCTACTTTAAAGTATTCCTTTTTAAAATTTTATGATTACAAAATCGGTAGAAAACAAAAAACCTCGTTAAAAAGTTAACGAGGTTTATTTATCCTACAACAGGTATTAATTTTAAAGAATTTCATTTGAAGTTTCACTCATATCTACATTAATAATTAAATACACTCTGTGTACAAAAAAAGCAAGTTTATTTTGATTTCAACTTACTCCTTCATAAAAGTGTCCATAACAGCATCACTTACGCCCATATTACTAAAACCACCATCATGAAATAAGTTTTGAAGTGTTACACGTTTCGTAAGATCACTAAACATTGAAACCGTATAATTAGCACAATCTAACGCTGTTGCGTTCCCTAAAGGTGACATTTTTTCTGCATAAGCAATAAATCCATCAAAACCTTTTACTCCACTCCCTGCAGTTGTAGGCGTTGGTGATTGAGAAATGGTATTCACTCTTACTTTTTTATCTTTCCCGAAGAAATATCCAAAACTACGAGCAATACTTTCTAAATAGGCTTTATTGTCTGCCATATCATTATAATCTGGAAAAACACGTTGTGCTGCCATATAAGTTAACGCTACAATACTCCCCCATTCATTCATAGCATCTGCTTTATATAAGGTCTGCATCACTTTATGAAATGACATCGCCGAAACATCCGTCCCCTTTTGAGTCCAAGCGTAATTTTGATCCGTATAGTGCTTCCCTTTTCTTACATTAATTGACATTCCTATAGAATGTAGAACGAAGTCTAATTTCCCCCCTAATATCTCCATGGACTGTTCAATAAGGTTTTGAAGATCTTCTTCAGAAGTTGCATCAGCAGGAATTATTTGAGACCCTGTTTTTTCAGCCAATTCATTTATTTGCCCCATTCTCATGGCAACAGGTGCATTGGTCAACACAAAAGTCCCGCCTTCCTCATGAACGCGTTCTGCAGTTTTCCAAGCAATTGAGTTTTCGTCTAAAGCTCCGAATATAATTCCTCTTTTTCCTTTTAATAAATTATATGACATATTGATATTAGTTTTTGTGGTTGATTCGTTTAATTGTTAGTACAAAGATAGTATTAATTCAATAATTGTTTAGCATGTTCAACAGCTGAAGTTGAAACATTAGACCCTCCCAACATCTGTGCGATTTCGACAATGCGTTCTTCAGGTTTCAATTTTATGAGTTGTGTTTGTGTTAGGTTATTTACATCTTCTTTAAACACCTTAAAATGCGTATCGCCTTTTGCAGCAATTTGAGGTAAATGCGTAATCGTAAACACTTGCATTGTCTTACTCATTTGTTGCATTATAGCTGCCATTTTATTTGAAATCTCTCCAGACACTCCAGTATCAATTTCATCAAACATTATTGTAGGTAATTGGGTGTATTTGGCAAGGATAGATTTTATCGCCAACATTATCCTGGACAATTCACCTCCGGAGGCAGCTTTTTTAAGCGCATTAAATTGTCCGCCTTTATTTGCTGAAAACAAAAATGCCAAATCGTCTTTCCCATTGGAATAAAAAGTATCCACTTTTTGAAGATCTAAATCAAACTTAGCATTAGGCATCCCAAGCGTCTTTAATAAATCTTCTAGTTGTTGGGTTAGTTTAGGTATGATTTTCATACGTTTATCATGCAGTATCGTAGCAGAACTATTAAGCTTTTGTTCTGCCTTCTCTATTTCACTTTCTTTTTGGGAAATACGTTCATCTAAATTTTCGCTAAGCGACACTTTTAAACTGAGGTCATTCTTAATATTAATCAATTCCTCTATAGTTGAAACAACGTGTTTCTGCAATAAATTATGGATTTGTACTAATTTAGTATTTACAACTTCCAATCTAACAGGATCTGCTTCAAGTTGAACTTGGGCATTTTCAATTTCTGAAAATACATCATTCAGTTCAATTGTAGAACTTTCAATACGATCGTACATTTCTTTATAGCTCGAAGCGTAATTGGTCAGTTTCGCAAACTCGTTTTTAATTTCATTTAAACTCTTAAGGACTCCAAGTTCATCATTACTAAGAATATGATGAACCGACCTTAATTTTTCTTTAATTTCTTCAATATTATTTAAAGTCTCGTATTCTTCTTCTAATGATTCTAATTCGCCGTTTACCAGTTGCGCTTCATTTAACTCTTTTAGCAAATATGAATTGTAATCATGTTCTTTAATTGCTTCAGATTTAAGGTCATTTAATGCTATCAATTCATTTTTTAAACCTCTATAACTTCTACGTAACGACTGATAATTGGATAACTCTATCGAATTTTCTGCTAAAGCATCTATAACTTGAAATTGAAAATCATCATTTGTTAATTGTAACGTTTGATGCTGTGAATGAATATCTAAAAGTTGAGCTCCTAAAACTTGCAAACTATTTAAATTCACTGGTGTATCATTCACAAAAGCACGCGATTTACCGGAAGGTAAAATTTCTCGTCTTATAATCGTTTGTACTTCATAATCTAAATCTTCAGCTTTAAAAAGTGGTTTCAAATTATAATTAGCGAGGTCAAAATTCGCCTCGATGATACATTTTTTGGAGGTATCATTTATATGGCTCATATCTGCTCGTTTACCAAGAATCAGTGACAATCCGCCAAGTAGTATAGATTTTCCTGCTCCAGTTTCACCAGTAATAATAGTTAAACCATTATTGAAATTAACCTGAAGGTTATCAATCAATGCATAATTTTTAATGGTCAATGAGGTTAGCATATTTATTAGCTGGCTAATTGATTAAACGATTAGTAAAAAAAAATGAAAACAATCAATACTTAAAAACTAATACTACGCCATTTTGCAGCGTGAGTAGGAGCAATTCTAGTCAGTGTTGAGATTATGTCTGTTACATTTACCTTTGGTCCTCCACTAAAAATATCCTGAATTTCTTCGGCTTTAGCATCAAAGAAAACGCGCATTAAATACGAATTTGGTCGTCTACGGTTCATCGTTTCAAGATTTTTGATAACAGAAGACAGTTTAGACTTACTCTCTTTTGGATTTTCACCCATTTGATCTAAGGCCGTGAAATGATACTCATACATTACACTTCTAAATTCTTTAAAAGTTGGCGACAACACATTATCAATTAATCTAAATCGCGTTTGTGTACCATCTTCCAATTTCCAGCCCTTAAAATTCCCTTGCGTAGAATAATTTAATATTGTTTGTGCCTGTCTATAATATGCATCGCCACCATTCAATTTAAATGAATCGGCATCCATTCCTAAAATCATATACACATGAAAAGCTAAGACAGATACTAAATTAGATTCGTACTGATTTGGGTTAAAGACCAAATTTTGAAATTCTAAATATTGGAACGAAAAATTCTTATCGTTGTAATTATAAATTGGAGTGGCATATGTTGAATTAAATACTGGCCGTGATGACTGTATTTGGATAGTAGCTTGAAATAAGTCGTTATTATAATCTGTAATATTGATAACCATGCCGCAATTAATGCGTTCTTGTGGCTTAAATGAATCTTTAGTCCAAGAGGTATTATTAATAAACTCACTCAGTTGGCGTTCCAAAGTTTTAAAAACTTGAACATTTTCATTACCAGTTTGCTGTGCGTTAACAACAACGTTACAATTTAACTCTTGTGCAAACGTATGAGTAACAAAAATAAGAGCTATAAAAAGAATAAAATTACGCATGGAGTTGTTTTAAAATTTGATTCATTAAATCTTGAGCGACTTCGGTTTTTGATTTTAATTGGTGTTCAATAACCGCATCGGCATCAGTGATAAAAGTAACTTTATTTGTTGAACCACCAAAACCAGCGCCCTTATCATTTAACGAATTTAATACAATTAAATTTAAATTCTTAGCATTTAATTTTCCTTTTGCATGTTCCAGTTCGTTATTTGTTTCTAAGGCAAATCCTACTAAAAACTGATTACTTTTAATTCGCCCTAAGGAGGCTAAGATGTCTTGTGTTTTTTCCAATTCTATAGTAAACGTCGATTCCTTCTTTTTTATTTTTTGATTCGCAACATATTTTGGTTTATAATCAGCAACGGCTGCTGAAAGAATTGCAATATCAATGTTTTCAAAATAAGCATGAACCTCATCATACATCTGAGATGCACTTGTAACGTTTTCTACATGAATTAAACTATGTTTAATAGTTTGATAGGTAGGACCAGTTATCAGAATAACCTCTGCGCCTAAATTGGCAGCTGCATTTGCGATTTCAAATCCCATTTTTCCACTTGAATGGTTTCCAATAAAACGAACCGGATCAATAGCTTCGTAGGTAGGACCTGCAGTAATAAGAATTTTTTTTCCTTTTAAAGGTAATTTATCTAAGATATCATTTTCAATAAAAGCAACAATATCTTCTGGCTCTGCCATCCGTCCTTCTCCTACTAGCCCACTGGCCAATTCACCACTTGTTACAGGAATCATTACATTTCCAAAACTTCGCAAAACATCTAATGAACGTCTAGTAGTGGCGTGCTTATACATATCTAAATCCATAGCTGGAGCGAAATACACTGGGCATTTAGCAGAAAGATACGTAGCCATTAATAAGTTGTCACAAATACCATTTGCCATTTTAGACAGTGTGTTTGCAGTAGATGGCGCGATTAAGAATAGATCTGCCCAAAGACCAAGTTCCACATGGTTATTCCATACAGCATTATTGTCATCTTCATTGGTAAATGAAGAATGTACTGGGTGTTTTGATAAAGTTGAAAGTGTTAAAGGTGTGATAAAGTCTAAAGAAGCAGGCGTCATAACCACCTTCACGTCGGCGCCTGCTTTAATAAATAACCTAACAAGGTTTGCTGTTTTATAAGCAGCAATACCAGCAGTTATGCCTAGAAGTATATTTTTGCCGCTTAATATTGACATGTTTATTAGTCTTCCTTAACGTCGTCTTCAGTATTTCTAAAGTAGATTTTGTCATCTAACCATTCCTGAACTGCAAGCGCATGAGGTTTAGGTAATTTTTCGTAAAACTTAGACACTTCAATTTGTTCTTTGTTTTCAAAAATTTCTTCAAGACTATCATTGAACGTTGCAAATTCTTCTAGCTTATCAACTAGCTCTCTGCGAATGTCTGTGTTAATTTGTTCTGCTCTTCTAGATATTACAGAAATAGCTTCATAGATATTACCTGTTGGCTCATCAATTTGATTTCTATTGTAAGTTACCGAACTCACTGGAGCATCTGTCTTTTTTAAATCCATCGTTATATAAATTAACTTTTTGTTTTTATTTTTTGTAATTCTAATTGTAATTCTTCATTCATATTATTCGCTTCTTCCATATGATTAGAATCTGCAAACGCCTTTTTCAAGGAGTTAAAATAACTCAAAGCCGTATTTAAACGTACCTCTTTTTTTGTTTCTATACTATTTAAAGCTAGGTGATGTGCCGAATCGAATCTATAAAACATCGCATCTTCTCTAAAGCTCGTTCCAGGGTATTCTACTAAAAAGTTATCAAATGCCTTTATTGCAGCTTCGTAATCTGAAGCATCATAATATGCAATTTTATTATATTGCTTGGCAATCTCAAAAGCTTTCTTTTCTAATTTATAATCTAGCTCCTTAACCATTTTATTGGCTTCTGGTAAATATTCTGAATCAGAATATTTATTGATAAACAATTGAAGTTTCTCGATGGCTTCAATCGTTTCTTTTTGCTCTTTACTATAAATTGGCGATAACATATAGAAACTCTTAGCCGATAAAAAGGCCGCTTCTTCTACTTTTTCACTTTTAGCATACGCATTCGTAAAACGTTCGAACTGATACCCCGACAAATAATAATCTTCCATCATGTAATATGACTTAGAATATAAGAACATTAACTTTTCAGCTTGAGGTTTTCCTCTGTAATTTGGAACGATCTGTGCGAACAAGCGATTGGCCTTATTGAATTTACCAGCATCATACATTTCTATGCCTTGATTAAACTTCGTTGCGATGTCCTCAGACTTCAATGCTTTTTGATATTCGCTACAAGAGCTAAACAATAATACCAATAATAGTGTGTAAAAAATGTTTTTCATATGATTTAAACAGGATGCAAAAGTACGTATTAATAACGTATAATAAAAACAATTATTTTATGCTAAATTAATCCTAGAATCTAGTAATAACTTAGCTTTATATTAACTTTAACTTTTTTCGTTCTAACTGAGTTGTTGTACCTCTTTTTTTATTTTAGCTTTTAGTGTATTTGACGCCTTAACTAATGGCAATCTAACAGCTGAAGTCGAAAGTTCTAACGCTTCAAAAACAGCCTTAATTCCTGCAGGATTATTCTCCTCAAAAATATAATTGACCATGTCCATTAATTCAAAATGAATGGCATATGCATCTTTAGCTTTTCCTTCCAAACCTAAACGAATCATCTGAGAAAATTTACTAGGCAGTGCTTGGCCAATTACAGAAATAACACCTGATCCACCTGCTAATACCACTCCTAATGCCAAATCATCATCCCCTGAAATTATCAAAAACTCATTTGGCTTATTTCTAAGTAGTTGTAAATATTGATTTATATCATTACTCGCTTCTTTTACAGCAATTATATTTTCAAAATCGCGCGCCAATCGTAAGGTTGTTGTTGGCAACATATTTGAAGACGTTCTACCAGGCACATTATACAAAATAATAGGCCTAGGCGACACATTAGCTATTGCTTTAAAATGCTGATATACGCCTTCTTGAGTTGGCTTACTATAATAAGGAGAAACAGACAAAATAGCATCGATCTGACTTAAATCTGAAGATTGTATTTCTTCAATTACTTGCGCTGTATTATTACCGCCTATTCCCAAAACCAATGGCAATCGCCCTTGATTAACACGCGCAATAGTTTGAATAATTTTTCTTTTTTCTTCACTTGTTATTGTGGCACTTTCACCAGTCGTACCACTTATTACCAAGTAATCTGTTCCATTATCAATGTTATAATTCACAATGGCTTCGAGTGCATTATAATCGATGCTTAAATCTTCTAAAAATGGAGTAATTAAAGCAACTCCTGTACCTTGAAATTCGGACATTAAATTTTATTTAAAACGGTTAAATATTTTTTTAATTCATTCATGAATATTGAAAACTTATTTGGTTTAACGTCGATAATTAAATCATACAATCGATGATCATTATTTGACAAACCAATTTTGAAATTTGCATTTGAAGCGGCTGACATTAAATTGAGTTGTAAAACATCTTTCTTATAATAGCTAATAAGCGCATCAAATTCTGTATTAATAAACGTCTCTAATTCTGTATTTAAAATTTTGCCTTTCCAGCCAAAATCTTTTGGATTAAAATAGCTATCCCAAAGCTGATTCACTCCTTTTTCATCTTCAACAAAGGCGATTACTTTTGTCTTATTAGGTGGTATTCCAAGGGCCTTTAAACTAACCCTAAAGGTCTCAAAATCAGAAAATTCACTTAAATTCAAAATAACACCAATTGAATTTATCTTTTTACTGCTTACCGCTACTTTTCTAGCATTTAACAGTTTGTTGATATATTTATGGTTTGATTTTTCTCTAAATGCCTTTAAAATCATTTATATTTATACTTTATACAAATGTAGTAAAAGTGACTACATGTTATTGTTAACTTTTCATAATAATCAAATGAATATTAAACACCTTTTTCTAATTGCTTTTATCACCTTACTTGGATCCTGTAAACAAGACTCGCATCTATATAAAATAGAAGGTAAGCAAGTCCCAATTTCGGATAGTTTAGAATCAAAAGCGGAAATTGATTCTTATATAAAACCCTATAGAGAAAACCTGGAGAAAAACATGAGTACTGTATTAGCCTATTCTGTTGATACCTATTCTAAGCGTGATGGCGAATTAAATACAGCGATAGGAAATTTAATGGCTGACGCTGTTTATGAAGAATCTAATCCAATTTTTAACAAAAGAACAGGAAAAAACATTGATTTTGTCCTCCTGAATCATGGCGGAATAAGATCTATCATGTCAAAAGGTGATGTTATAACACGAACTGCCTACGAACTTATGCCATTTGATAATTCTGTAGTTGTAGTTGAATTACGCAGTGCTCAGGTAAAAGAATTAATTGAATATTTAGCAAGAGCAAAACGCGCACATCCAATTTCAAGATTAAAAATAGTTTTGGATAAGGACTATGGTATCAATTCTGCCTTTGTCAATAATAAGCCTCTCGATAATACTAAAATATATAATGTAGCAACGAACGATTATTTATATAATGGTGGAGATCATATGGACTTTTTTAAAACGAATGACAGTCTACATGTCTTAAATTATAAAATCAGAAATGTACTGTTAGATTATTTTGAAAAGAAAGACACTTTGAATCCTGTTATAGACGACCGTTTTATTCAGATAAAAAATTAAGCAAATGAAAAGAAGAGAATTTATTCAACATACCGCTGCAGCTTCTGCATTAATCGGTCTTGGCGGACTAGGCTTGCAATCCTTTTCAGCAGCTTCCAAAAAAATAACAATACTACATACCAATGACGTTCATAGTCATATTGATCCTTTTGGACCAGAAGACGGCAGAAATGCCAATATGGGTGGCGTAGCAAGACGTGCTAGCTTAATTGACGCGATTAGAAAAGAAAATACGAATACGCTTTTACTTGATGCAGGAGATATATTTCAAGGCACACCATATTTTAATTTTTATGGAGGTGAACTTGAATTTAAACTTATGAGCATGCTTAACTATGACTTAGCGACAATTGGGAATCATGATTTTGACAATAGTATTGACGGCCTGTATGCACAGCTTCCTCATGCACAATTTGAATTTGTCTCAGCAAATTATGATTTTTCAAATACTATATTAAATACGCATGTAAAACCTTATAAAACATTTATTAAGGATGGAATTAAAATAGGTGTTTTTGGTTTGGGTGTTGAACTCGATGGTTTAGTTGATAAGAAAATGTACAAAGAGACTACATATTTAGATCCTACAGAAGCAGCACAAGAAATGACTAGAATACTTAAGGAAGATGAGCAATGCGACTTAATTATTTGTTTGTCTCATCTCGGTTACAATTATAGTAATAGACCCGAAAGAATTAGTGATTTAAAACTTGCTGGCACTACCAAACATATAGACCTTATTATCGGCGGGCATACGCATACATTTTTAAAGAAACCTACGGTAATGAAAAACCTCGATGGTGAAAACATGTTGGTTAATCAGGTTGGATGCTATGGTATTAACTTAGGGAAAATTGATTTTTACTTTGATGCAGATAAAAACAAATCGGCCAATGGCGTCTCGATTATAGTTTAAAACTAGTTATGCAATCAAATTCTCGGAAGCTTCTACCCTTTTAGACTTAATGATATATTTATCTTTTGTTTTCCTATGATGATTTGTCACATATACAAACAATAAAGCGAACCCAACCAAATGCAATACTTTGTCAAAAAGTTCGAACAACCAGTAATACACATATAGTTGATTTACAAAATACAATACATCTGAAAACAGAAAACAAAAAGACATTGCTAAAAAAATGATGGATTGCTTACTCTCATTACTTAAATAAACCGCGAATGCCAAGAAACCCATACATAATAAAGAAATTCCTCGAGCGACAATCAATACCAAATTAATTCTATCTATCATACTGCTTTGAACTACATCGTAAAGCACATAAAGAAAGTAGGAATTCAGAATGAAAATTAAAA
The DNA here is from genome assembly GCA_002162765.1 of Flavobacteriales bacterium 34_180_T64. Classification (GTDB taxonomy): domain Bacteria; phylum Bacteroidota; class Bacteroidia; order Flavobacteriales; family Flavobacteriaceae; genus MAAR01. The sequence continues at coordinate 78,582 of MAAR01000002.1, forward strand.
TTAAATACAAACTAACGATGCCCTCAAACTTTACCCGTTTGAATTTTCCTAGGAGCACAAAAATCAGGAATAAATAACTTGCAATATAAAGAACCATCGACAATTGTAACGTAACGGCACTAAAATTAAATACATCAAATGCATCACCTAAAAAGAAACACACAAAAATCATGAAAAACACATTTGCCATATATTTCATTTTATGAAAATACATAACTAAAAAAATGGGAATCACTATAAGTTTGGAAACTTTAAACAGCGTTGTGTTTTCATCAAATACTACATAAATATTAATACATAAGATTAGGAATAAAACAATAATTAAGGATCGATAACGACCAATTTTTTTTAGGAGCTCCATGATATTCAACATAAGTAGGCACTGCAATATAGGTATTTTATCGATAAATAAGTGCTTTTTATCGATTTTATTTAAAGTTTTGTACAATAATCAAAGGATTCGCAATTAATATCGTCTAATCCTCTATTTAAGTAAATAAACATGAAAAAGTACGTCCCTTTATTTTTGAGACTTTGTATTGCAATTATACTTATCCAAACCTTAAGATTTAAGTTTACAGCACATCCTGATAGCGTATATATATTTACAAAAGTTGGCTTAGAACCTTATGGTCGAATTGCAATTGGAGTTATAGAATTAATTGCTGGAATATTACTAATTTACAAAAAGACAACTTGGTTGGGAGCAGTTTTAACTATGGGAGTTATTGGAGGCGCCATTATGATGCATTTAACGCAATTGGGCATTCAAATTAACAATGATGGCGGTATTCTTTTTGGCACGGCAGTTTTGACATTTACATTAGCTTCACTTGTATTATTTATATATCGAAAAGACATCCCTTGGTCAAGCAAAAAACTAAGCTTTTAAATTTTCACTTTGACTAATAGGTCTATACTCTTTTTCTTCATGATTGAGTCTTGCCTGTAAATAGAAGAACAAGAAGGCAATTACTAATAACAACGAGCACAGCACATTTAAAAAGTTAATTTCTGAGATATAGAAATAAGCCAATTGGATCACTTCAGAGAAAACAATAAATATAGATCCAACTAACAAATTCATTGATTTTTTATCATCTCTATATATATAATTAATAAGGGCAAGCGACAATAGTAACATAATCACTGCATTATACAGAAATTCTAAGGCATATTCATTATATGAAAGTTGACCGCGTGTTGTACTAGTTACAATTAAAACACAGAACACATCTAAAACAAGTAAAATAATTATATGCAATGGAAATTTAGTAACAACTTCCCTAATATTCATGGTTTTTAACACTTGAATAATCAAAAAGATATATGATAAAATATATAAACCATTTCCTATATAGTAGAAGTAATCTATAGAGTCAAAATCTAATAATATAAACCAACTAGTAAAATTAAGGATTTCCGAAATAGTAAAAGTAACTAAGAACATAAAAAAGTAGAAACGTTTAGTTTTAACAGTATGACAATACAATGCCGTAAGAAAGAACAACAGTAACGTTCTTGCTCCTGCCGCTTCTATTTCGTACTGCAGTAATTGTAGACTTAAAAAAACAATACTCAGAAGTACTAAAATCGCTATTAAAACTTTTTTTAATTGCATTTATACTTATTTATAAGACAAATATAAATAAAATTTACAATTAAACGAATAAAAATGCATTTAATCGATATAAAAATACACTTTGTAGGAAATTACTTAATATATTTAATAAGATCAAACTCTGAAATTATAGGTATCTTTAACTGTTCCGCTTTAGTCCTTTTACTAGGTCCCATTTTGTCTCCTGCAACAACATAACTGGTCTTAGATGATATTGAACTAGACACTTTACCTCCATTATCTTCAATCAGTTTTTTTAATTCGTTTCTAGACAGGATTTCAAATACTCCAGAGACTACAAACGTTTTATTTTTTAATTTATCAGTCTGATTCGCCAATTTCTCAGCAGAAATCTCTAATTGTATTCCAAAACTTCTTAATCTTTCAATAACCTCCTTATTTGAGATTAAACCAAAAAACTCGACCACACTTTCAGCAATTCTAATTCCAATCTCATCCACAGCAACTAAATCAATAATTGTTGCAGACACAATTGCATCTATGCTTTTATAATGCTTTACTAATTTCTTAGCCACAGTTTCTCCAACATACCTTATACCTAATGCGAATAAGACACGTTCAAAAGGAATCTGTTTTGAAGCTTCAATACCACTAATTAAATTTTCAGCACTTTTTTCAGCCATTCGCTCCAATGGTAAGACCCGATCCTTTGATAATTCATATAAATCGGAATAATTATTAATTAATCCTGCATTTACTAAAAGGGCAACCGTTTCTCCTCCAAGCCCTTCTATATCCATTGCTTTACGGGAAATATAGTGCTGAATTCGTCCAATAATTTGTGGTTTACATCCTGCATAATTTGGACAATAATGTTGCGCTTCTCCTTCCTGCCTTACAAGTTCAGTTTCACATACAGGGCATTGCGTAATATACACTGTTGGCTGAGAATCACTTGGTCGTTGATTTAAATCTACCCCTACAATTTTGGGAATAATTTCACCTCCTTTTTCAACAAACACAGTATCTCCCACTCTAATATCCAATTTTTCAATCTGATCTGCATTATGTAATGAAGCTCGCTTTACTGTAGTTCCGGCCAATTCAACAGGCTCCAAATTAGCTACAGGCGTTATGGCGCCTGTGCGCCCTACTTGATACCTTATACTTTCTAAATGTGTTGATTGTTGCTCTGCCTTAAATTTATAAGCAATCGCCCAACGAGGTGCTTTTGCAGTATAACCCAATTCTTCTTGCTGTTGTAGATCGTTCACTTTAATAACCACACCATCAGTTTCATATGGCAAATCATGACGATGCACATCCCAATAGGCAACGAATTCAAAAATAGCATCAATAGAATCTACCAATTTTGCTAGATCTGGCACTTTAAATCCCATTTTCCGTGCACTTTCCAGACTTTCAAATTGAGAATCTATTCCTAAATTTTTACCTGTAATATTATATAATAAGCATTCCAAAGGGCGTTTAGCGACTTCAGCGCTATCTTGTAATTTTAAACTACCAGAAGCTGTATTTCTAGGGTTACGATAAGGCTCCTCTCCAATTTCTATGCGCTCTTCATTCATTTTATTAAAACCTTCAAAAGGAAGCACAATTTCTCCTCTAATATCAAACTTAGATGGAAAATCACCTCTTAATTTTAAAGGCACCGATTTAATAGTTTTAATATTTGCAGTCACATTATCTCCTTGCGTTCCATCGCCTCGTGTTACTGCTTTTATCAAACTGCCATTTTCATAAGTCAAGCTAATTGATGCGCCATCATATTTAAGCTCACACGTAAATTGAATGGGACCTTCAATTATCTTTTTAATGCGAATTTCCCAATCTAACAAGTCTTCTTTTGAATATGAATTATCTAAGGAATACATCCGATGTTCATGCACTATGGTTTCAAAATTTTTGGTAATCGCTCCTCCTACTCTCAAGGTTGGAGAGTTTTCATCAAAGAATTCAGGGTTTTGATTTTCAAGCGCTTGTAATTGCTTTAATTTAATATCAAAGTCATAATCGCTAATTGTTGGATTATCGAGACTATAATAATTATGATTATGTTGACGTAATTCGTCTCGAAGACTGTTTATTTGTTGTTGAATATCCATTAAACTAATTCCGAAAAAGTTATCTTTTTACTTTATATTTAAAGCATCTAATATACTAAAATGCTTATCAAGAAAATAGTGGTCTGGTTTGTTTTTATCAGCTTTTTATTCAGTTGTAAAGACGGTAAAATTCAGCAGATTAAAACACAAATTATTCCTGTTCCTTCAAATCAGGAAATTATTAAAGGGAGCTTTGAATTAAATAATACTTCAGGATTATCTTTTGATTCGGAGTTTAAAGTCTCAGCAGCGTTTCTAAAAGCGTTTATTGAAGATGGAAGTTCCATAACACTCAAAGAAAACAATGTTATATCATTTATTAAAGATTCGACTATTAATCATTCTGAAGGCTATAAATTAGAGGTTACACCTAAGTCTATTGAAATTCGAGCCAAAACGGATCATGGTGCTTTTTATGCAGTACAATCAGTAAGGCAACTGCTTCCAACTGAGTTTGAAAATGGAACTTTTTCTGATAAAAAAGTTCTTATCCCTTGTATTACTATTAAAGATGAACCTCAATTTACATATAGAGGAATGCATCTAGACGTTGGCAGACATTTATTTTCAGTAGATTTTATAAAAAAATATATTGATGCATTGGCTATGCTAAAAATGAACACCTTTCATTGGCACTTAACAGAAGATCAAGGTTGGCGCATCGAAATAAAAAAATATCCAAAACTACAGGAAATAGCAGCCTATAGAAATGAAACTTTAATTGGTCATTACAACACTCAGCCACAATTATTTGATAGCAAAAAATATGGAGGTTATTATACACAAGAAGAGATCAAAGATGTGGTTGCTTATGCACAAGAACGATTTGTTACTATAATTCCAGAAATAGAACTTCCAGGGCATTCTCAAGCAGCCATAGCGGCATATCCTGAATTAGGCTGTACAGGAGAACAAGTTGATGTTGCTACCAAATGGGGTGTTTTTGATGACATCTATTGTTCAAAAGACGCGTCGTTTGATTTTCTCGAAAATGTATTGGATGAAGTCTTAGAATTATTCCCGAGTACATATATTCATATTGGTGGCGATGAAGCACCTAAAACAAGATGGAAAACATGCAACGATTGCCAGAATAGAATTGCTTCAGAAGGCTTAAAAGGTGAACACGAATTGCAGAATTATTTTATTACACGAATAGAACAATACCTCAACAGTAAAGGACGCCAAATAATAGGCTGGGATGAAATATTAGAAGGTGGACTCGCTCCTAATGCATCAGTCATGTCTTGGCGAGGAACGAATGGCGCCATAGAAGCTGCAAAAAAAGGACATCAGGTGATAATGACTCCAACGTCGCATTGCTATTTTGATTATTATCAATCTGATAATGAAAATGAACCAATAGCTATTGGAGGTTATCTGCCTTTGGAAAAAGTGTACGAATTTAATCCTATCCCTGAGGGTTTAACTAGCGATGAATCAAAATTCATCCTTGGTGCACAAGGCAATCTTTGGACCGAATACATGTCCACTGAAGCACAAGTTGAATATATGGCATTTCCTCGTATGATTGCTATGAGTGAAGTCGTTTGGTCATCTTCAGAATCTAAAAACTATCCCGATTTCATATCGCGTTTAGAGCAGTTTCATAAACGTTTGGATACCTTACAGATTAATTATGCGAATCATTTATATGAAGTTGAAGGCGAGCTAAAATCAGAAGGTTATCAACTTAAAACACTAACAAAAGATAAAACAATTAGATATACATTGGATAGTTCTGAACCTAAACTACATTCAGAATTATATGAGAAGCCAATTCCTATTGATAAAAGTACTACGATTAAGGCGGCCGTATTTAATTCTGGAAAACAATTAGGATCAACATTCGTACAAAGTATCAATTACCATAAAGCTATTGATCAAAACATTTCGATAAATATTGAACCCAACGCGGCTTATTCAGGAAGTGGTGCTTCGGGATTAATTAATGGAATTAGCGGAAGCAATTCACGTTATGGCGATAAAGAATGGTTGGGGTTTTGGGGAGAGGATCTAGTTATCACTTTAAATTTTGAGTCCGAAACTTCGATTAACGAAATAAAGACACGTTTTCACAATGGAAATGGACAATGGATTTATGCACCAAAAACAATTCTAGTTAAATTTGATAATGGAGAATTCAGTGAATATGATTTGAATGCTTCAGATGAATTAATTAAAAATTGGACTATGAATTTTAATTCCATAGCTGCGAAACAAATCACATTGAGCATTCCGAATTTTGGAAAAATCCCAGAAGGAAACCAAGGATCAGGTCACAAAGCATGGACGTTTATTGATGAGATTATAATTAATTAATATGATATTAGAAATCTGTGCTAGCAATTACCAATCGGCTATGAATGCTCAAGAAGCTGGTGCCCATCGCATTGAATTATGTAGTGAATTGGCAGTTGGAGGTATTACGCCAAGCTATGGGTTATTGAAACAAGTTTTAGACACAATTTCAATTCCAGTGTGTGTGCTTATCAGACCTAGAAGTGGAAATTTCACCTATTCAGATGCTGAATTTGATATTATGAAGCGAGACATTCAACTGTGTAAAGATTTGGGATGCGCTGGGATTGTCTCTGGCGTTCTTAATACAGATCAAACTATAGATTCGGAGCGTACGAAAGAACTTATTACACTGTCCAAACCATTACCTTTCACTTTCCATCGCGCTTTCGATTGGACGCCAAATCCTTTAGACGCATTAGAAACTCTTAAGCAATTGAAAATTGAACGCATTCTAACCTCAGGTCAGTCAGAATCAGCTGAATTAGGGATTGACACTCTTAAAATGCTTAAAGAAGAATCAGGAAATGATCTCACCATTCTTCCAGGTGGAGGTATCAATTCAGAAAATGTGGATGTATTTAAAACCGCTGGATTTAAAGAAGTTCATGCATCAGCTTCAACTATACAAAATGCAAATAAAACACCAAAAATTAAAATGAATAGTCCAAAATTGTTCGATGAAACGATAGAACTCTATTCTGACATCGCTAAAATAAAATCCATTCTAAAACAAATCACTCATGAAAATTAATCTCAGTATTCTCATTATTTTCATCTTATTTTCATGCACAAAACCTATAGAACATATTGGAGATACTTCAGTTTCGGTATTTAAGGACAGACATTTATATTTTGATATGGCATTCAAGACGGATACTTTAAAAGAAATAAATGGAACGTATCATCTCGATGCTGGTCGTGTATTGCTCAAAAAAATAAAATTACCTACATATTTTGCACAACCAAAAGTTACGGTGCACATGACTTTGACTTCTAATGGAGATCCTTGGGATAAATCTGGTTCATTATTTGTAATTCCAAACACCGCTGATTTAAGCGTTCTTGATTTTGAAAATGGATCTTTTGATGCTAAACAACTAAATGAAGATTTTCCCGGAATTCAAAGTTTCAACGCCGAACAAAAAACGTTTCAACCTAATGTAGAGTTATTGCGTTTTATGACACCTTTTGGGGTTGGTCATTTTAATACAGATGAGCGCATTGCAGAACGGAAACCTGTATATATTCCGAAATGGGAAGACAACGTAGAATGGACACAAGACATTACACAATTACTACCATTACTAAATGATGAAGTTTATATAGGTGTTTATATTGATACTTGGACAAAAGAAGGTTACAACTTTAGTGTGGACCTACAATTTGAAGAAAGTAATATTCCGAACCACATTAAGAAAAACCAAGGGATAATTCCTATAGTCAATACCACTAAATACGTTTCGGATCAAGGCTATTACGATGCTTTTTCCAAAGGAAACCTCAACGTAAAAGTCACGTTTGAATCAGAATTAAAAAATGCAAAACTATATTATATTACTACAGGACATGGCGGACATGCTGAAGGGGATGAATTCACCAAAAAAGAACATATCATTTCTTTTAATAATCAAGTTGTAAAACAGTTCACACCTTGGCGCGATGACTGTGCGGCTTTTAGACGTTTTAATCCACATTCGGGAGTTTGGACGGAACCAGCAACCTGGAAAGGCGAAGCCATTGAAGAACGCATAGCTTCTTCAGATTATTCGAGATCAAATTGGTGTCCTGGAAGTGATATATTGCCAGAAGTTATTGATCTTGGAACCATTGCTTCTGGAATTCATGAATTTGAGTTTTCGGTGCCAGAAGCTCAAGCTATAGATGGAAATAAAATTAACTATTGGATGACCTCAGCTTATATTGTGTATGACCTTTAAAAATGGACTTGTATGTATATTACTAGGACTTACAACTTGGAGTTGTAAGGAAAATAAGGACTTGCCTATTCATTTAAATTTAGATCAAGATTGGAGTTTTAAGCAGGTGAATGATTCTATATGGATGTCTGCAACAATTCCTGGAAATGTGCATTCTGATTTATTAGATCATAAGTTGATTAAAGATCCATTTATTGGAGACAACGCTGTACATTTGGATTGGGTTTCAGAATCAGGCTGGGAATATCAATCTAATTTTTCAGTCGAAGACATCACGTTTCAAAAGAAACACATCACACTCAATTTTGAAGGCTTAGACACATACGCTTCTGTGTTTTTAAATGATAGTCTCATTTTAAAAACGGATAATGCTTTCCGAGAATTTGAAGTCGATGTAAAATCCATTATTAAGTCCGAAAATGAGCTACGTATCGTCTTTGAAAACACAACAACTCATGAATATGCAGCAAAAGGAAATCTAAGTTACCAACTCCCAGAAGGGAGTCGCATATTTACTAGAAAAGCACAATTTCAATATGGTTGGGATTGGGGGCCGAAATTAAATACATCAGGAATTTGGCGCCCTATTGGTTTAAATGCTTGGAATGATTTAAAAATTAGAGATGTTTATGTTGATCAAATTGAATTAAATGATTCTGTTGCTGAATTTATATTGGATATTAAAGTTCACGCTGAAGACAAGAGTAATTTGTCTTATAATATTTATGTAAATGACAAACTTAATACAACATATTCAGATCAGAATAAATCAAAAATTACATTCCAAATCAAAAACCCTAAACGCTGGTGGCCTCATAATATAGGTGAACCCTACTTATACAATTTTAAAATTGTAATTAGAGATAACAAAACCATTCTAGATACTTTTCAGCTAAAAAAAGGCTTACGAACTATAGAACTAGTAACGGAAAAAGATAGTATTGGTGAATCCTTTTATTTTAAAGTGAATGATGTGCCAATCTATATGAAAGGGTCAAATTACATTCCGCAAAACAGCATGCAAAATCACGTGACTGACTCGCATTATGAAAATCTTTTAACAGATGTTGTAGATGCAAATATGAATATGTTGCGAGTTTGGGGAGGTGGTATATATGAAAACGATATTTTTTATGATTTATGTGATGAAAAAGGAATTTTAGTTTGGCAAGATTTCATGTTTGCTTGTGCGATGTATCCTGGTGATGCAGACTTTCTAGAGAATGTAAAACAAGAAGCCATCGAAAATGTCACTAGACTCAGAAACCATGCTTCCATTGCCCTTTGGTGTGGTAATAACGAAAACTCTGAAGGCTGGAATCGATGGGGATGGCAAGTGAATCGTTCAGAAGAAGAGAAAGAAGAAATTTGGAATAATTACTTAAACGTTTTTGATTCTATTTTACCAAAAGTCGTTGCGCAATATAGTAATACAGATTACTGGCAATCTTCACCAAAATATGGAAGAGGAAATCCAAAATATAAATTCGAAGGTGATGCACATGACTGGTGGATTTGGCATGACGCCTACCCTTTTGAGCATCTAGAACACAATGTGCCTCGTTTTATGAGTGAATTCGGATTTCAATCCTTTCCAGGATATGAAACCATACAATACATCAACCAGAAGGACAGTCTTGATATTTCATCCGAAGCATTTAAAACACATCAAAAGCAGCTACGAGGATTTCAACTCATAGACGAATATATGCATCGCGATTTCCCTGTTCCCGATACTGCTGAAGATTACATCTACATGAGTCAGGTATTACAAGCCTATGGCATCACTAAAGGAATAGAAGCACATCGTAGAGCTAAACCTTATAACATGGGAACTCTATATTGGCAACTTAATGACTGCTGGCCAGCAATTTCATGGTCGAGTATTGATTTTTCAGGGCAATGGAAAGCACTACACTATAAAATCAAAAAATCATTTGAAAACATATTGGTGTCATCAAGCGTAGTAGATGACAGCTTAATAACTTATGTTGTTAATGATCGTTTAAAAAACATGGCTGGCACGTTAAGTTTGAAGCTCATCGACTTTAGCGGTCAAGAATTATGGAAATCTAATACTCTTATTGAGGTAGACGCTAACAGTAGCAAAATTTATTCGGTAATAAACTTAAAAGGCATCGACAAAACGAATGCAGTTTTAGTCGCAACCGTCAACAATCATTCCTTCAACTATTATCTTTCAAAACCAAAGGAATTGAAATTAAAACCTGCAGTGATTCAACAGTCAATACAAAAAACAGAAACCGGATTTAGGATTGAACTTTCAAGCACTTCTTTACAAAAGGATGTGTTCCTCTTTACAGACAGTCATGGCCATTTTAGTGATAATTATTTCGATTTACTACCAAATGAGACCATTACCATAGACTTTAAATCGGAAGCCACAGACCTAGAATTAAAATTGAAAAGCTTGAACATGTTTATAGATTAGACTTTGTTCCTTTTATCATTCTATCATTGCCAAAAATATCTTGTTTTAATTCGATATTGTCAAAATGGTGTTCTATGAGCAAATCCTTCATTTCTTTTCCTAAGTATTGATTAATTTCAAAATACAATTGCCCGTTAGGTTTTAGGGCTTCAGATGCCAATTTTGTTATTTGATTGTAAAATAACAATGCGTCTTCATCTTCAACAAACAAAGCCAAATGCGGTTCAAAGTTGAGCACATTTGCCTTCATTTCAGACTTTTCGAGTTCTCTAACATAAGGTGGATTCGAAACAATAACATCAAATTTTAAATCTTTAATATCCCAATTCAAAATATCAGCTTCAATACATTCGACTTCAACATCATTTAACTTGGCATTACGCTGTGCAACTTTCAACGCCGAGGTACTAACATCTAAAGCATGGACTTTTGCATTTACTAGGTGTTTAGCTAGTGACACAGAAATGCATCCACTCCCAGCGCCAATATCTAAAATAGAAATCGATTCACCTGATTCATTTTCCTTAACAATCCAATCCACCAACTCTTCAGTTTCTGGCCGTGGAATAAGTACCGATTCATTGACTTCGAAAGTGAGTCCATAAAATTCGGTTTCTCCCAAAATATATTGAATGGGCTCATAGTGTTGTAAACGTTCTATAGCTTCCTGGTATTTATCGTACTTTTTACCCGATACCTTCTGGTATAAATTCAAGGACACTTCAAACGGTTTCAGTTTTAAGATTTGCTCAGTCAACAAATTAAAAAACGAACCGATTTCTGTTTCGGGATAATAGCCAAGTAAAGCGTTATTAAAATAAGTACGAAGTGATTTTAGTATCATATAAGTTTTTTTATCATCCAAACACCACATGAATAATGCCCTGTATCTCCAAGAGGTTTGTCTAAATGTTGAAAACCGAAGCTTTCATAAATGTGTATTGCTGCTTTGAGTTGTGAAGCAGATTCTAAATAACAGGTTTCATATCCCAAATTTCTGGCTGCTTCTATACATTTTAAAAACAATTGCTTACCCAATCCTTTACCTCGAATTTTTGGTGAAAAGTACATTTTTTGAAGCTCACATATATTCCCATCAAAGTCTTTCAAATGTTTTATTCCTCCTCCTCCTAATACTTCAAAATCAGTCGCAATTACATAATACACCTCATCCTCGCCTCTATAAGATTCATACATAAAAGGCGTTTCCGCATCTTCATAAGCGGTACCTATTAATGGCAGACCATATTCTGGAAAAACAGCCTTAATAACCGCTTCAATTTGAAGATTGTCCTCTGGTCTAATTTCTCTAATAACAATATTATCTTTGCTCACTTTAATGTACTATTTTTGTACAGTGAAGATACACATAAATCTATTTTTCTATGATGCGAAACCTATTTTTATTATTAACAATCACTGTTTTTTGTACGAGTTGCAGCATTAAAGAAAAACCTGTGTTTCTAAGGGTTGAAAATATCGAGGTTTTAGATGCCAACCTTGAGCTCATAACTGTTAAAGCAGACGCTTTTTTTGAGAATCCAAATGATATAAGAGGCTCGCTAAAAAGTGATGAAATAGCAGTATTTGTTAATGATGTTAAAATAGCCAAAGTATCATCAGAAGATTTTAAAGTACCTGCAAAAAAAGAGTTCAGTATACCATTAACGGTTAATATTAGTACCGATAGTATCCTAAAAGGAGACTCTCAATCCATTTTCAGCAGCCTTTTAAATAGTGTTCTTAGTAAAAGTTTAAAAGTGCAATATAAAGGCGATATCGTTTATAAAACACTTGGATTCTCATACGCCTATCCTATTGATGAAACGGAAACTGTAAAAATTAAGTTTTGAGTCATAAACAATACATACAACGCTGTATTGAAATTGGAACGTTTGGATTAGGAACAACAGCTCCAAATCCAATGGTCGGTTGTGTTATTGTTCATAACCACAAAATTATTGGTGAAGGCTATACAAGTCCTTATGGAGGCTCTCATGCCGAAGTTAATGCCATCAATGCTGTAGAAGATAAATTGTTACTTTCTGAGTCTACACTTTACGTAACACTTGAACCCTGTTCCCATTTTGGAAAGACACCTCCTTGTAGTGATTTAATAATTAAGTATAAAATTCCAAATGTTGTTATTGGAACCATGGATACGCACTCTAAAGTCGCTGGAAATGGCATCGCTTCGCTTCAAAACAAAAACGTAAATATTACTGTTGGAGTTTTAGAGGACGCTTGCAAAATGCATCACAAACGCTTTTTTACATACCATAATAAACAGAGACCTTATATTATATTAAAATGGGCTCAAACATTAGATGGCTATGTTGCTCCTATTGAAAAAATCAAAAAAGAACCCGTTTGGATTACTAATGAAATATCGAGGCAATTAGTTCATAAATGGAGAGCTGAAGAACAAGCAATCTTAGTAGGGAATAAAACAGTAATGGAAGATAATCCATCGTTAACAGTTAGAGACTGGACGGGTAATAATCCTATTCGAATTATCATTGACAGCTCTAATAAATTATCTAAATCGTACGCCATTTTCGATAACGAAGCCGAGACAATATTAATTACGGCTGATGACATTACATCTGATGAAAACGCTACCAAGCAAATTTGTGACAACTTATTTCGAAGACAAATCAATTCTGTAATTATAGAAGGTGGTGCTCAAACAATTCAATCATTTATTGACACTAATTTATGGGATGAAGCTCGAGTATTTACTGGAAACATTAAGTTTGGGAACGGAATTAAGGCTCCTGAATTTTCAGGGCGAATAACCTCAGAACAACTCATATTTGAAGATCAACTAAAAATTTTTAATAATGATTAAAACCTTAATTTTCGATTTTGGTGATGTCTTTATCAATTTAGACAAACAAGGTGCAATGCAAACTGCACTTAATTTATTTGAATTTGATGAATTCCCAGAAGAATTACTTGCCGTCAATAGTTTATATGAACAAGGATTGTTGACCACAAGAGAGTTTTTAGAGTCCTATACTGATAATTTTCCAGAGCATTCTGAACAAGATATTATTAAAACTTGGAATTGTATCCTAAAAGATTTCCCAATACATCGCTTGGAATTCATTCAGCAATTAGCAAAAGAAAACAAGTATAAATTAATTCTGTTAAGCAATACGAATACACTTCATATTGATTGGATTATTGAGCATGTTCCGTTTTACAACGACTTTAAAGCAGCCTTTAATGCTTTCTATTTAAGTCATGAAATCCATTTGCGAAAACCAGATAGAGAAATTTTCGATTTTGTATTGAAAGAGAACTCGCTTTTACCAGAAGAAACCTTATTTATTGACGATACTGAAGAAAATATAATTGCGGCCAAAACAATGAGAATTCATACTTGGCAAATTGATCCAATAACAGAAGACGTCGTTAATTTATTCACAGCAAAAAAAGAGCTCTTTTGATATATTTACTTCTTAGTATTCTTGCTTCAACTTTAATTTTTATAACGTTTAAATTATTCGATAAGTATAATGTAAATACACTTCAAGCGATAGTAATCAATTATATTGTAGCCTGTGCATTTGGCGTTTTAAGCTACGAATCTCCATTAGATCTACAATCAATTGTTGGTGCGCCTTGGTTCTATGGCGCATTCGCACTTGGATTCCTATTTATATTTGTATTTAGTGTTATGGCATTAACAGCACAGCGTAATGGCCTTTCAGTTGCATCTGTGGCCTCAAAAATGAGTGTCGTAATTCCAATAGTATTTGGTATTTATGTCTATAACGAAAGTGCAGGTCTTCAAAAAACAATAGGAATCTTACTGGCACTCGTAGCAGTATATTTGGCTTCAGTGAAGTCTAAAACAAAAATTAAATTCAAAAAGAATTTATTGTTTCCTATTCTACTTTTTGTTGGCTCAGGTACCATTGATACCTCAATAAAATATTTGGAACGGACTTATGTAGGCGAAGATGGCATTCCGATATTCTCTGCTACTGTATTTCTATTTGCTGGAATAATTGGCGCTAGTATTCTTGTTGTTGAAATAATTAAGGGGAAGTTTAGTTTTGATTATAAAAGTATATTTGGTGGCGTGTTATTAGGAATAATTAATTACTATTCCATTCTATTTCTTTTGAAAGCCTTAAATTTTGAAGGTACCGAAAGCTCAACAATTTTTACAATTAATAATGTCGCTGTTGTGATGCTTTCAACAGTATTAGGTTTGCTTTTTTTCAAAGAACATATTTCAGGAAAAAATTGGATCGGTATCGTATTAGCCATCATATCCATATTTTTAGTGACATTTGCCTAAATGAAAGACACCTATAACACAATTACAAAAGCCTCAGAAGACGTCTTATTTAAAGATAAGAATAGTAAATTCTATGGCTATGCATTTCCGGTCTTAAATGAAGAGGCAATCAAGTTGCATCTTAATCAATTGAAAAAACAGCACCATTCGGCAAGACATTGGTGTTATGCGTATCAACTCGGAACTCAGGAATCGAATTATGTATTTAGAGCTAATGATGATGGCGAACCAAACAATAGTGCTGGCATGCCCATTTATGGACAAATCAAATCTTTTGAAGTTACCAATATTTTAATTGTGGTTGTGCGTTACTTTGGCGGTGTTAAACTAGGCGTTGGAGGTTTAATTAATGCGTACAAAACTGCCGCCCAAATGGCATTGGAACATTCAAAAATTATTGAAAAAACGATAACTGTAAATTACGTTGTTACTTTTGATTATAAAAACATGAATAAGGTCATGCGAATTATTAAGGAAAAGCAACTTAAAATTATAAATCAGAACTTAGAATTAAATTGTAAAATCACTATTTCGGTTCGATTAAAAGATGCAGACGCCATTTTTGAAGCATTTAATAATTTATACGACATAAAAATTACGAAGTTAAACGATTAATTTTGCAGTTTATCTAAAATATATTGTGGGCATCTGGTAGGCCTATTCCTTTTAATATCCATAAACACCAATCCAACAATCGCAGTTGTTATTATTTCACCTGCTTCATTTAATATTTCGCAATCAAATTCTATCGTTACAGAAGGTAGTTTTGATAATTGGGTTTTAACTTTTATAACATCGTCATAACGTGCCGGCTTTTTGAAATTTATTTGAAGTGAAATCACAGGCAACATCACTCCTTCTGCCTCCATTTCCTTATATGACAGCCCGAATTTTCTAAGCCATTCTATCCTTCCTATTTCAAAATACTGGGCATAATTTCCATGATAAACAATTCCCATTTGATCCGTTTCTCCATATCGAACTCGTAATTGTGTTTCATCGTATTTCGGCAAGTTTGGCATAATCTTTAGATTTTTTTTTGTACTTTCAAGCAGAATTAAACATGAGGAAAAATTTCTAGAAATTCAACACTTTTTGATTTTTTTTTTAAGAAATTTGTTCACATATTTGTCATGCTAAAAATGGTTCAAGAGAAACTCGAATTTCTCTTTTTTTTGCAAATTAACTAACAACACAAAATTAAACTTAGCGAATGGAATTAACTGCGCAATCGGTTTGGAGTAATTGTCTGTCATTTATAAAAGATAATATACAACCTCAAGCATATAAAACTTGGTTCGAGCCAATAGTAGCGGTTAAATTTTCTGATAATGCTTTAAGTATTCAAGTTCCGAGTAAATTCTTTTATGAATGGCTTGAAGAACATTACGTGAAAATTTTAAAAGTTGCCTTAACTAAGGAATTAGGAGAAACGGCAAAATTGGTTTACGTAATTAAAATGGAAAATACATATGGCAATAAACAGCCATTTACAGAACGGATTCCTAGTTCTAATAGAGGCGCTGTAAAATCTCAAGAAGTTGACGTTCCTTTTAATAACAAAAACCCTGAGCTTAAAAATCCTTTTGTAATCCCAGGGATACGAAATGTAAAAATTGAATCACAGCTTAATCCTAATTATAATTTTGAAAATTTCTTAGAAGGCGATTCCAATCGTTTGGCAAGAAATGCGGGCTTAGCAGTAGCAAATAAACCTGGTGGCACTTCATTTAATCCATTATTGATTTTTGGAGGTGTTGGATTAGGTAAAACACACTTAGCGCATGCTATTGGTATTGACATAAAAGATAAATACCCTGAAAAAACAGTTCTATATATATCAGCTGAAAAATTCACACAACAGTATATAGATTCAGTAAAAAAGAATAATAGAAATGATTTTATTCATTTCTACCAAATTATTGATGTATTAATTATTGACGATGTTCAATTCCTTTCTGGAAAGACTGGAACTCAAGATGTGTTTTTCCATATCTTCAATCATTTACATCAAAATGGGAAACAAGTTATCTTAACAAGTGATAAAGCTCCTGTAGATATGCAGGATATCGAGCAACGCTTATTATCTCGCTTTAAATGGGGTCTTTCAGCAGAATTGCAAACTCCAGATTTTGAAACTCGTGTGTCTATTTTGAAGAATAAACTATATCGTGATGGTGTTGAAATGCCGGACGAAATTGTTGAATACGTAGCGAAACATATAAAAACTAATGTGCGCGAATTAGAAGGCGCAATTATTTCATTAATCGCTCAATCTTCTTTTAACAAAAAAGAAATCACAGTTGGTCTTGCAAAAGAAATCGTTGAGAAGTTTGTAAAAAACACCAAAAGAGAAGTTTCTATCGATTATATCCAAAAGGTAGTTTCAGACTATTTCCAAATGGATGTAAGCACTTTACAATCTAAAACTAGAAAGCGTCATATTGTTCAAGCAAGACAATTGGCTATGTTCTTTGCTAAAAAATTCACCAAAGCATCATTGGCAAGCATTGGTTCTCAAATTGGAAAACGCGATCACGCTACTGTACTTCATGCTTGCAAAACAGTAGATAACCTTTCTTCTACCGATAAGCAGTTTAGAAAATATGTGGAAGATTTATCTAAAAAACTCTCCTTATAAAGATTTAAAATGACTAAAATTCTAATGGTATGTTTGGGCAATATATGTCGCTCTCCATTAGCTCATGGTATTTTAGAATCTCTTTTACCAGATACTGAATATTATGTGGATTCGGCTGGTACAGCAAATTATCATATAGGTGAAAGCCCCGACCATCGCTCAATAGAAGTTGCTAAGCTAAATAATATTGACATCTCAGGTCAAAGCGCTCGACAGTTTAAAATTTCAGATTTTGACACATTCGATATCATTTACGCGATGGACACTTCAAACTATGATGATATAACCAAATTGGCAAGAAACTCAAGCGACAAATCCAAAATAAAACTCATTTTAGATGCAAATGAAGGCCACTCTAACCAAAATGTTCCAGATCCGTATTATGGTGATTTCTCAAATTTTGAAACGGTTTTCAATCTTTTGAACACTTCTTGTCAAATAATTGCAGGTCAATTAAAACAATAATTCTATAAGAAAAGTTCTTAAGGACTAATTCAATTTTTTGTATTTTGTAAAAAATTGCTTCCAAAAAATTGTGTAAATGAAAAGTCTCGTATTGCTTATTATATGTCTCATTTGTATTTGTAGTTCCGCTCAAAATGTCGAATTACAGCTTTTTGCATCTGGCTTAACCAACCCTGTTAACGCTAAGCATGCGGGAGAGGATCGACTGTTTGTGGCTGAGAGAGCAGGATTGATTAAGATTGTAAACAGTGATGGAACTGTACTTCCTACTGCCTATCTCAATATCGATGCAAGCGTTATTAATACTGGTGGAGAACAAGGTTTGCTCGCCATTGCATTCCATCCAAACTACTCAAGTAATGGGTTTTTATATGTTAATTACATAGACAACAGTGGTAATACTATAATCTCGCGATTTACTAGAAATGGCACAAATTCAGCAGATCCTAATTCAGAATTAATTATATTAAATATCATGCAACCTTTTCCAAATCACAATGGAGGCGACATGCATTTTGGTTCTGATGGTTATTTATACATTTCTACAGGTGATGGTGGTTCAGGAGGAGATCCAGGAGATAGAGCTCAAAATTTAGCGGTGTTATTAGGTAAGATTTTACGAATAGATGTGGACAATGCTAGTAATGGCAATAACTACGCTATTCCGGTAGACAATCCATTTATTGCTGATGCAGGTGCTTTAGATGAAATTTGGGCATATGGACTTCGAAATCCTTGGAAATTTTCCTTCGACAGACAAACAAATGACATTTGGATAGCTGATGTTGGACAGAGTTCGAGAGAAGAAATTAATATGATGCCTTATTCGTCAAGTGGTGTAAATTATGGTTGGAGATGCTACGAAGGCAACTTACCATTCGACACAACAGGTTGCCCTGCAGTTGGCACCTTAACCTTTCCTATAGCC
Source organism: Flavobacteriales bacterium 34_180_T64 (assembly GCA_002162765.1). Lineage (GTDB taxonomy): Bacteria > Bacteroidota > Bacteroidia > Flavobacteriales > Flavobacteriaceae > MAAR01. The sequence continues at coordinate 97,332 of MAAR01000002.1, forward strand.
GACTATAATCATAGTGGGACTCCGTTTACGTGTTCGATTACAGGCGGATACAGATATCGAGGCACTACGCAAACCGGATTAATTGGACTTTACTTTTTTGCTGATTTTTGTAGTGATGAAATCGGTTATATTGAAGAAATTGGTCCTAATTTTATTTTAACTTTTGACGATCAATACCCTGGAAACGGATGGTCGGCATTTGCTGAAGATAACAGTGGTGAACTTTATGTCATTGGGCTAAACTCAGGTAATATTTTTAAAATAGTTGATGGAAACTTAAGTGTTACTGAACGTGATACACATAATATTAAAATCTATCCAAATCCATCAACAAACCAATTGTCCATTGATTTATCAAATTCTATTGATGACATCATCTCAATTCGTATTTTTGATACACATGGAAGAGAAACAATAAAATTTATTCCTAAAAACAATGAATTGAATACACTTTTAACTGATCAATTTTCAAAAGGATTGTATCTTGTTGAAATTATCAATTCCAAAGGTAACAAACAAATTAATAAACTTATTATCAACTAAATGAATACTCAATTTGGTAAATTATATCTTATACCTACTCGATTAGGAGACAATCCTCCTTTAGAAGTCTTACCGATATCAATTAAAAAAATAATAGAATTAGTAGACGATTACATTGTAGAAAACGAAAAAACAGCGAGGCGATTCATTAAAGTAATAAGCTCAAAAAAATCTCAGTCAGCCTTAGAATTAAAAATTTTAAACAAATATACTGAAGTAGAAGAGTTTACAAATTTTTTAGATCCTTGTAAAAAAGGAAAATCTATGGGTTTACTGTCTGAAGCTGGTTGTCCTGGTATCGCCGATCCTGGGGCTGATGTTATACAATTAGCACATCAAAATAATATTCAGGTAGTCCCTCTAGTAGGCCCTTCTTCCATAATTTTAGCTTTAATGAGTTCAGGGATGAACGGACAAAATTTCGCATTCAATGGTTACATTCCTATCGATAATCAAGAACGAAAGACTAGCATAAAGCGACTTGAAAGATTATCATATGAACAAAACCAGACACAACTTTTTATTGAAACACCCTACAGAAATAATAAAGTTCTAGAAGATATCATAAAGACACTTCAACCAAACACTAAATTATGTGTAGCTTGTGATTTAACACTGCCTTCAGAATATATAAAAACAATGACGATTCGTGAGTGGCAAAAAGAAAACATAGACCTTCACAAACGTCCGGCAATATTTATTATTCACAAATATTAATCTAAATAATGGCTTTAGCTTTTCTATCTGGAACGATTAAAGACGTATCATATCCAGAAAACTTTTTCATATAATATTTTACTGAAGAACCGTATGCATCTGAAAAATTAGAAGACCCATAACTTCTCAAAAATTTCTTAACGTTACCAGGACCTCCCAAATGAGCCGCAGCTAAAATTCCAGATTCAGTAATTAAAACACCATGAATAGATTCACCAACGAAACGTTTAATGTCTTTTCTAAGTATCCATTTATTTCGTTCGGCATTTGCAAGAAAAGCCTTTTCTTGTAACTCAGGATTAGATAGAAAATCATTAGCATTATGAATACCTATCATTTTCAAAGTTTCCTTTCCAAATTGATATTTACCGAGATATCCGTAAGTATTTACTCTAAAGTAATCTCCTCTAGATTCCTTAAAAGCCAAAGCTTCCTTAAATCCGATGAATGTTTTACCTAAATGAGGAAATAAATTGTTTCGAGTTTTGATTTCATTGCTAGCATTATCTGACAAAAAAGCAAGATCTTCTGAAACTGTGAAATCGAGATCAAGACCTTCCGTTGAGTACTTACTCAATTCCAAAGTCGAGTTCGAAAAAAGCGCTACTAATAGTACAGCGCAAATTGCAAGAGGGATAACGAAATAATTAGTGTTCTTATTTATCATAATAGCTAATTTTCTAAAACCAATGTTCCCAAAAAAATGGCCTTAATTTCAGCCTGCAAAGGTATAACTTTTTCTTAATTATTCAAAATAAGTCGATTAAGTGTCTTAAAAATAGATTCCGTGGAGCTTTATGCCTATTCTATCGTTGAACTCCAACGTCGGAAATGGCACCTTAATCATGTTAAAAACGTCGAAAATTGTCCTTAAAAAGTGAGAATTTGTTTTTATCCTAGACAAATCTACATCAAAACTTAAATATAATTGTCGTTGTCGCTGTTGATTTATAAATATGTTATTAACGTCACTGTTTTCTCCAGTAAGCATTCCTTCTGCTCCATAACCAATGGCAATATTAAACCATTTTGGCATCTTACTTTGCTTAAAAAAAGAATGTACATTAAAACTCAACCAATAGGTTTGTCCGTTATAATCTTTAAGAATTTCTTCCAAAATACCATTTCCCAGCATATCTGGACGTTCTGCCGCGAAACGCGTCTGATGAAATGAAAATTTCAATAGTATCCGTTGTTCTTTCCAAAGTAATTCTTGACCAACATACATACCCATACCTGCAGTATTTGCAATCATATCACCCCAAGAGAAACCCCATTCATTAGAAAATCCATCAAAAACTTCAACCGCGGTTAAAAACGTAAATCCCAGAGTAGCACCATAAATAAGTTGATTTTTTTTACTAACACCACTCCATTTTAAAACATCAGAACCAACCTTCCCCAACTGATATGATGAAAACACATGCCCCAATTTATCCATTTGAAGCCACTCATTATTATCATTTAAAGTATGAAATTTAGATCTTGGATAATCTTTATACCATAATTGATCTAGACCGACTAATGTAATTCCAGCAAGAGTAGCTTCGGAAATAATGACCGCATTCCGACGAGATTTATTTAGACTGTCGCTGGGTTTAAAGAAATTATGGGATTGTGTTTGAGAATAACAACATACACCAATAAAAAAGATCCCTAATGTATATTTTAGGCCTGCCTTCAAAATTATCTATTTACGCCCTGCTGATTAATCCAACGGATATATTCTTGTCTATTTCTATTATGTTGAGCCAATGATTTAGCAAACTTATGATATCCAAAGTTTTTTACATTTGCCACGAAATAAAAATAATCATGTTTTTCATAATTCAAAACCGCATCAATAGAAGAAATATCGGGCATAGCAATCGGCCCAGGAGGTAAGCCAGCATATTTATATGTGTTGTAAGGTGAGTCTAACTCTAGATCCTTATACAGCACACGTTTAATGATTTGCTTAAAATCTCCAGACTTTTCTTTAATAGCATAAATAACAGTAGGATCTGCTTGTAAAGGCATTCTAACTTTTAATCGATTGACATACACACCAGCAACTCGAGGTCTCTCATCAACTTTAGCCGTTTCTTTTTGAACAATAGAAGCCAATGTCATGACCTCGTTATGAGATAAATTAATAGCCTTGGCCTTTGCGTTTCTATTATCATTCCAAAAGCGATCATACTCGGTTAACATTCTATCTCTAAATTGCTCGCTAGACGTATTCCATTTAAATTCATAACTATTCGGAATATACATGCTTAAAGCGACTTTTTTATCAAAAGTAGATTTAAAGAAAAATGCCTTACTATTAAAAGTATTTATCAGTGAAGTACTGTCCGCTTCAATTTGTACGGCAATACGGCCAGCAAGGTCTTCTAAGGTTTCTTGATTATTAAAAGACACCATAATTGACATATTATTGATTCTAATAGAATTTATAATATCATTGTTGCTCATGTCCTTTTTTATGGCATATTTCCCTGCTTTAATATTTGATGTGTATTGTTTACGTTCTGCCAAAGCATCAAACTTATCAATATCCTCCAATAGAGGTAATAGTTGTTCTCTAATATCTTGATAAGTAGCGTTTGTTGGAATATAAATATAAGCGCGTTCATTATTAAATTTTGTGTTTGGCTTGAACATGGCACTATACACATAATTGGCAAAAAACGCTGCTATTATAATACCTATTATGGCAATAGCAAAGAGAATTTTTTTAATATACATTTAATTAATTCGTTGAAATAAATATTCACTTTTAAAAGAACCGTTTACTTTGTTCCAATCTTTTTTTAATCCTATTTTTTCGAAACCATGTGCTGTAAATAACTTTATACTCTCTTCATTATCTTCAGAGATATTACAAAACATTTGATGCAATCCCAAATAGGCATCACAATAATCAATAACTAGGTTTAAAGCTTCACTACCATAACCTTTTTGACGATCATTAGATTCTTTTATCAGAATGCCAATTCCCGCTCTACTATTGTTGAAATCAAAATCAAAAATATCAATAAGCCCTATTACTTTATTGTCATAACCAGAAATTACCAATCTTAATTGTTTGACCTCATAAATATCTTTATGAGAATGCTCTAAATATTGCTTAATTAAAAATCTTGAGTATGGTGTTTGTGTATTACTAACTTCCCAAAAATTTTCATCATTTTCAATGGCATATATAAAATCCAAATCTTCAGGTTCCAAAGCCCTTAAATAGATATGTTCTCCTTTTAAAGTTACCATTGTATCTCTCCTTTATATACTTGCTCTGTTGGACCTATCAGCCAAATATTGGAATATGAACCGTCACAGGCGTCGAATGTCACCTGTAATTCTCCACCTTTCGTATTCAAAGTCACTACGTTCTTTTCAGTCGCTCCAATATAATGCATCGCTAAAGCAACTGCAGTAACACCTGTACCACATGACAATGTCTCATCCTCAACGCCTCGCTCATAGGTTCTTACCGCAAAACCGGCGTCATTGATTTTAGAAACAAAGTTAATATTACAACCTTCATTTTTGTACAATTCTCCATATCGGATTTTAGAACCACTCATCTTTACGTCCATAGTTTGCAATTCTGATTCCATCTGTACATGATGTGGCGATCCTGTGTCTAAGAACACGTGTGTTCCACTCGATTCTATTTGACTTACATTCTGCATTTCCAATCGAACTACATTGTCTTCAATAATTGAGTGATGAATACCATCAATAGCCTCAAAAGTAGCCTTATCACTTACTACACCCAAATAATTTGCAAATGCCGTAATGCATCTTCCTCCATTACCACACATAGAACTCTGACGCCCATCAGCATTGTAATAGGTCATTTTAAAATCTAAGGTGTCATGATTTTCTAATAATATTAATCCATCTGCGCCAATCCCTAAACGTCTGTCACAAAGAAAAGAAATCTGTTTAATATTTTTCTTGTCGAAGCTTTCGTGACGATTATCAATCATCACAAAATCATTCCCGGTACCTTGGTATTTAAAAAAGTTGAGTTTCATATGTTTTGGCAAATATAGGAATATTACATGATTTAAGAGATGTTAAATCAGCGTTAAAACGGACGTTAAAAAGTCGTTAAAGTTGATTTGAAATTCAATAAATTTTTAAATTTAATCGTTATTTAATTATACATAAAACTGAAAAACATGAAGAAGATCTTAACATTAGTACTCGTTTCTGTCTTGGGCGGAGTCATTACATTATCTGCATATAAATTATGGTTTGACATAGATGTACCAATTAATTTGCAAACACAAAATGAACAACCCGTATTCATTCCAACTAATAATAAAACATTGAACACCAATCTAACAGACACAACTCAACCAAATTTTGTTAACGCTGCTGATAAAACCATACATGCGGTTGTTCATGTTAAGAATACGTCCTCAGCTAATGGGCCAACTACATTTGAAGATTTATTTTATGGACGAAGCTCGAAACGACCTCAAATAGGAACAGGAAGTGGTGTCATTATTTCTCCCGATGGTTACATAATTACTAATAATCATGTCATAGATGGATCTCAAGAACTATCAATAACACTTAATGATAATAAAATATATAATGCTGAACTTATTGGTACTGATGTTAAAACCGATATTGCCTTGTTGAAAATTGAAACTGATGAAGAATTACCTTTTATTACTTTCGGAAATTCTGATGATGCTCAAATTGGTGAATGGGTTTTAGCTGTTGGAAATCCTTTTAATTTAACGTCTACGGTTACGGCAGGAATTATAAGTGCGAAATCAAGAAACCTAACAGGTCAAAATACGCAATCATTTATACAAACTGATGCCGCTGTAAACCCAGGAAACTCTGGAGGCGCACTAGTAAATACTAATGGTGATTTAATTGGAATCAACACAGCAATATCCTCACAAACAGGTTCGTATATAGGGTATTCATTCGCTGTACCAAGCAATATAGCTAGAAAAGTTGTTGAAGATATAATGGAGTTTGGTGATGTTCAAAATGGTATTCTTGGCGTAAGAGGCGGTACTCTTAATAGTAAATCTGCTGAACAATTAGAAGTTAACACTTCTGAAGGTTTTTATATTAGTGATATTGAAGAAGATTCAGGTGCCGAAAAAGCAGGCCTAAAGCAAGGTGATATTATTAAGAAAGTAGATGAAGTTAAAATTTCAAAATTTGCAGACCTCAGTGGTTATCTAAGCACTAAACGCCCCAATGACGTAGTTAACGTCACCTTATTACGTGATGAAAAAGAAACCGTCATACCAGTTACTTTATTTAAAAATCAAACTACAATCCTTCCTATTGTTGGAAATTTAAAAAATGCAAAACCAGAAGATTTAGAAAAATTTAAATTAAATCATGGGGTAAAAATATCAAGACTTAATAGTGAATATTCAAACTATTGGAAACGTAATGGTATACAAGAAGGAAGTATTATAACTGTTATTAATGATGTGAAAATCAATTCTGTAGAGGATGTTGATAATGTCTTGAAAAAAAGAACACAAAATGAAGCATTGAGAATTGAAATTATTAACACGAATGGTGAAAAGGAACGGTTTAATTTCAGATAGCAAGTTTACAAAAAAACATATAAACCCTCTAAACTATTCTTGATTTAGAGGTTTTTTATTTTCTAAAAAAAGCCTTCAAAACGTTTGAAATGTGTTATTTTTGCACAAAATTTAAACATAACAACAACACACTAAATTGAACACAATGAGTTTAAATGAAACTTATGAAAAAGAATTAGCTTTTCAAGCAGATCGAAGAAAATCAACTGTAGAGTTTATTAAAATTGTAAGCGACCTATGGTATGATAAGTCTATAGAGTTAGTTGTTTTTAGAAATCAATTAATCGATAGAAATGTAAGTGAAATTTTAAACTTACATGAATACGCTAGAGCATTCGTGCAAAAACCAATTTCTATATTTGATTCGGTTGAAATTGCTCAAGCTATTAAATCCTTAGACCTTCCTCCTGCTAAATTAGACATTGGTAAATTAACCTATGAATTTCATTTAGAAGATCAAAAGCATAGCAATGCTACTGCTTTTGTTGCTGACAAATTAAAGGATGCTAGTAAAAATGAATCTATCAAACCAAAAGATGTTATTCTTTATGGCTTTGGAAGAATTGGTCGATTAGTCGCTAGAGAGTTAATGGCTAGAACTGGAAAAGGAAGTCAATTAAGGTTACGTGCAATCGTAACTCGAGGCGCTATAGATCAAACTGTTCTTGAAAAAAGAGCCTCTTTATTAAGAAATGATTCTGTTCATGGAGATTTTTCTGGTACTGTAATTGCCGATATTGAAAATAGCGCATTAATAATTAACGGAACTACAGTTAATGTTATATCCGCGAATGCTCCAGAGGATATTGATTATACAACTTACGGAATTAATAATGCTCTAGTAATTGATAACACAGGTGCGTTTAGAGATAAAGAAGCTTTAAGCAGACATTTAGCATCTAACGGAGTTGACAAAGTTTTATTGACGGCACCAGGTAAAGGTGTACCAAACATTGTGCATGGTGTAAATCATGCCGAAAACAATCCTGATACTGTAGATATATTCTCAGCTGCATCATGTACAACAAATGCAATTACACCTATTTTAAAGGCTGTAGAAGATTCTTTAGGAGTTATTAGTGGTCATCTAGAAACTATACATGCGTATACTAACGATCAAAACTTAGTGGATAATTTTCATAAAAAATATAGACGTGGACGTGCCGCTGGATTGAATATGGTAATTACTGAAACAGGTGCTGGAAGCGCAGTTTCAAAAGCATTACCATCATTTGAAGGTAAATTAACTTCAAATGCTATTCGCGTTCCTGTACCAAATGGTTCATTAGCAATTCTAAATCTTGAATTGGCTAATCCTACATCTGTTGAAGGAATGAATACCATTATGAAAAAATACGCTTTAGAAGGTGATTTAGTAGAGCAAATAAAATATGAAATGAGTGATGAACTTGTTTCAAGTGATATTGTTGGTAGTTCAGCTCCATCGATTTATGATAGTAAAGCTACAATTGTAAGAACAGATGGTAAAAACGTATTATTATATATTTGGTATGACAATGAATATGGCTATAGTCATCAAGTTATTAGATTAGCTAAATATATTGCCAAAGTAAGACGATTTACATATTATTAGTAGATTAACATCTAAACAATGGCAATCGATCGTATATAAAATAGCCTCACTTTTTGTGAGGCTATTTATTTTATATATTTACTATCATCATCAGAATTTGCTATATTGTTAAATATTAACCATATCAAATAACTCAACCAGAAATGAAATTTTTTAAAACTATTTTGTTCACTTTACTAGCTGTGCTCCTTTACACTTCGGTAAACGCCCAAGAAAATGACGAGGATAAGCTTTCATTAAATGAAGGTACAATAGACAATCAATTTGAATATGTTATACAAAAATCTAATAAGTATCAAGATTATAAAGTTGTAAAGCGCACATGGTTATATGCGTTAAAAGCACATACTTTAGATTCTTTAAAAGCAGTTCATAAAGCGTTGGGAGATACGCAAATAATTGTAGATACACAGGCTAAAGAAATTTCGAATTTAAAAAGTAACTTAACAAATACACAGACCACTTTAGATCAAACTAACATAGAAAAGGATAATATGGCTTTATTTGGTTTGCAAATGAGTAAGGGCAATTACAATGTATTGATGTGGAGTATAATTGGAGGCTTATTTGCGCTTCTTTTATTGTTTATTTATAAATATAAAAACAGTAATTCTATAACTAAACTGGCCAAACAATCGTTGGCAGAGACAGAAGAAGAATTTGAAGAACATCGTCGAAATGCGTTAGAACGTGAACAAAAAGTGAGACGTCAATTACAGGATGAAATCAATAAACAAAAAACAAATAGTTAAAAATATATTTGATATAATTAAAAGCCTGTAATTCATATACAGGTTTTTTTAGGACTATATTTCAAGTAAACCCTAATCAACCCGACTCTATTAGGTCCTAAATAGATCGCTTAATAGTGTCGTCTCTTAATAGCCTTCAGCTTTAAAATTTTAATATTCATCTTATTCTTTGCATCTTTGCAATTCATAATAAATACAAATGCGAATAGATATAATAACGGTTCTTCCAGAACTCCTTAAGAGCCCATTTGAAGCTTCAATTTTGAAACGTGCCATCGCGGCTGAATTAGTTAGTGTACATTTTCATAATTTAAGAGATTATACAACTGACAATTATAAGTCTATAGACGACACTCAATTTGGTGGTGGTGCAGGAATGGTGATGATGATTGAACCCATTGATAAATGTATATCTCAATTACAATCTGAACGTTCATATGATGAAATCATTTATATGACTCCTGATGGTGAACGCCTTAATCAAAGTATAGCAAATCAAGTTTCACTTAAGGAAAACATTATCATCTTATGTGGTCATTATAAAGGTGTGGATCAACGCGTGCGTGATAAATTTATTACCAAAGAAATTTCTATTGGTGATTATGTCCTTTCTGGTGGTGAGCTAGGTGCTGCTGTATTGTGTGATGCTATCATAAGATTAATTCCTGGCGTTTTAGGAAACGAAACTTCTGCTTTAACCGATTCGTTTCAAGATAACTTGTTAGCACCTCCGATTTATACAAAGCCTAGAGAGTATAAAGGAATGAAAGTCCCTAAAGTTCTTTTTAGTGGAAACTTCCCTGAAATTGAAAAATGGCGGGAAGACCAAGCATACCAACGAACAAAAGAGCGTAGACCAGACCTTCTTGAAGATTAATCTTCTATAATTCAGGTTGTTTTGCAATGAAAATAAACTCCAAAAAATCAGTAATATTCATTGGATGTTATGAATTAATCCCTATTTTTGCACCCAATTTCGGATTAACCTCTGGCGATGTACGTGAATGTTGATTTGAATTAATTATAAAACTTAAACAAAATGAATTCTTTAGTAAACTTTGTACAAGACGAATTTGTAGAGAAAAAAGACTTTCCTGAATTTGCAGCTGGTGATACGATTACAGTATACTATGAAATTAAAGAGGGAAATAAAACACGTACACAGTACTTTAAAGGTGTCGTATTACAACGTAAAGGAGCTGGAAGTTCTGAAACGTTTACAATCAGAAAAATGTCAGGAACTATTGGAGTTGAGCGTATCTTCCCAGTAAATCTACCTGCGCTTCAAAAAGTTGAAGTTAATAAAAGAGGTAAAGTTAGACGTGCAAGAATCTACTATTTCAGAGGTCTTACTGGTAAAAAAGCAAGAATCAAAGAAAAAAGATACTAGTCGAAATTCGATAATCTTATATAAAAGCCTTGACAGATATTGTCAAGGCTTTTTTTATTAACTTTTGTTGATAACTACGGTTCATAAGTGGTTGATATCTAATCGCTTGAATTATTTGATTTTGATAATTGATACTATACTTTAGTAAAAGAATTAAGCAACTGCCTTCGGGTTGGCTCTGATGTCAGCATCAGATTTATGCAAGATTTGATAAAGTAACGTTCTTTATATAATTGTTTTTTGAGGTTTTGATGAACCATGTGTATGCATGTGTAAAACAGAGAGACCATGAAACTTAAGATGATGTTGAATGTTTAGGCAGTCGAAATTTGAAGAAGTTGAAAGCTTGGAAAAAGTAGTTAAAACGAAAGTGGACGCGAAAAGGAGAAGCAATGTTTAGGAAGTTAGGTGACGTGAAAACGAAATTTAAAAGAGAATACATCAAGAAAAACGATTAATAGAAACAAGGAGCAGCAGGTCAATACATTTTGAAAGTTGCGAGATGTTTCGTTGAAATAGTAAAACTTGAACCGAAAAAGAATGAGGGAATGAGAATTCAGCTATTCTTAATTTAGCAGCAATGTTAAATAGGTCACGTGAAGCCGTTTCAAAGAAAGCCATGTCAGAGTAGTTTTACTACCGTGATATGGCTTTTGTTTTTTATAATCATAAAAAAGAATTTAAGAATTGCTATTAATTAACCATTAAAAATGCAAAATCCTTAATCTAAAGATTACAAAATTGTTCACATTATAAATTCAAGCTTCTATATCATTGCGACATACCAAAAACAACTTGTTTTTCGTATATTTGCTAGGCTTAAACTTAAAGCATTCTTACTAAATAAATTCAAATAATACATGGCAAACCAATCGACTATCATTTACACTAAAACAGACGAAGCTCCTGCTTTAGCAACACATTCACTTCTTCCAATTGTAAAATCATTTACAGCATCCTCTGGCATAAATATTGAAACTAGAGATATTTCTCTTGCCGGACGTATTCTTGCCAATTTTTCAGATGTACTAACAGAAGATCAAAAAGTGTTAGATGCATTAGAGGAGTTAGGTACTCTTGCAAAAAGTCCTGAGGCCAATATCATAAAATTACCAAACATTAGTGCTTCAGTACCTCAATTAAAAGAAGCCATCGCAGAATTACAAGCGCAAGGATATCCCTTACCAAATTTTCCGGATGACCCAATATCGGAAGATGAGAAACGCGCTAGAGGACGATATGATAAAATAAAAGGAAGTGCCGTAAATCCTGTTCTTCGAGAAGGGAATTCAGATAGACGAGCACCGAAAGCCGTGAAAAATTTCGCTAAAAAGAATCCGCACTCTATGGGAGCCTGGTCGTCTAGTTCAAAAACACATGTATCAACTATGGAGCATGGTGATTTTTGTCATAATGAAAAATCAATAACCATTGAAAATCCTACAGATGTAAAAATAGTACATGTTGATACTCTTGGAAATTCTAATATACTAAAAGCCTCTACTCCACTGCTAGCAGGTGAAATAATTGATGCAGCCGTAATGAGTAAAAACGCGCTCGTTGAATTTTTAAAAGCACAAATTGAAGATGCAAAATCCAGCGGTGTTTTGTTTTCATTACATATGAAAGCAACTATGATGAAAGTTTCAGATCCTATTATATTTGGTCATGCTGTTCGCGTTTTTTTTGCTGATGTATTTGAAAAGCATGCTGGAATATTTAGTGAAATTGGTGTAGATGTTAATAATGGTTTTGGCAATTTAATTGGAAAACTTCAAGATTTATCTGAAGAAAAAAGAAACTCCATTTTAGCAGATATAAAATCAGCGCTTGAGACAGGACCAGATTTAGCTATGGTAAATTCAGACAAAGGAATTACCAATCTTCATGTCCCTAGTGATGTGATTATTGATGCTTCAATGCCTGCGATGATCCGAACTTCTGGTCAAATGTGGAATGCAGACGGAAACCAACAAGATACAAAAGCAATTATACCAGATAGCAGTTATGCTGGAATTTACACGGCAACTATTGATTTCTGCAAGCAACATGGTGCCTTCGATCCAACAACTATGGGAACAGTACCAAATGTTGGTCTTATGGCTCAAAAAGCAGAAGAGTATGGGTCTCATGACAAAACCTTTGAAATTGCATCAAAAGGGAAAGTACAAATTATCGATGCTTCTGGAACTATACTTATAGAACACAATGTTGAAACTGGAGACATTTGGAGAATGTGTCAAGTAAAAGACGCTCCTATTCAAGATTGGGTAAAGTTAGCAGTAACTAGAGCAAAAGCAACGGGTACACCAACCGTTTTTTGGTTAGATGAAGATAGAGCTCATGATGCAGAATTGATAAAAAAAGTAAATCAATATTTACAAAACCACGATATTTCAGGATTGGATATTAGAATTTTATCTCCAATTAAAGCGACTCAATTTACACTAGAACGTATTAAAAATGGAAACGATACAATTTCTGTTACTGGTAATGTTTTACGCGATTATTTGACAGATTTATTTCCGATTTTAGAATTAGGTACTAGTGCAAAAATGCTATCTATAGTACCATTAATGAATGGTGGCGGATTGTTCGAAACTGGAGCAGGTGGATCAGCACCAAAACATGTGCAACAATTTGAAAAAGAAAATCATTTACGTTGGGATTCATTAGGTGAATTTTTGGCTCTGGCGGTTTCCTTAGAACACTTTAGTGAGGTAAACTCTAATCCAAAAGCTAAAATATTATCAGAAGCATTAGATGATGCTACAGAAAAATTATTAGAAAATGGAAAATCTCCATCGAGAAAAGTTAATGAATTAGATAATAGAGGAAGTCATTTTTACCTTGCACTTTTTTGGTCTGAAGCATTAGCGAATCAAGATAAAGATACCGAATTAAAAACTCAGTTTTCTGAAATCCATAAAGAATTACTAGCGAATGAACAAAAAATTGTGGGAGAATTGAATTCTGTTCAAGGTCAGAAAATGAATATTGGTGGTTATTATGAGCCAGAAGAAACATTGACTTCACAGGCAATGAGACCGAGTCAAACTTTTAATACGATTATAGATTCAATCGCATAACAAAATCCAGAAAACTCCTTATTTTTATAAGGAGTTTTTTATTTTTATTATATGTCATTTATAAAAACCACAGAAAAAGATTCTAATTACAATCATTTGGAAAAAATGACTGTCAATGAACTTCTTTTAAATATTAACACTGAAGATAAAACGGTGCCATTGGCTGTTGAAAAATCACTTCCACAGATTGAAAAATTAGTAGATGTAGTTGTTTCAAAATTAAAATCTGGTGGCCGTTTGTTTTATATTGGAGCAGGTACAAGTGGTCGCCTCGGAATATTAGATGCTTCTGAATGTCCACCAACATTTGGAGTCCCTCACGAATTAGTCATTGGTTTGATTGCTGGAGGAGATTCAGCCATCAGAAAAGCAGTTGAATTTGCGGAAGATTCTACAACTCAAGGCTGGCAAGATCTATTAGAACATAACATTAATTCTAAAGATGTTGTTATCGGTATTGCTGCATCTGGTACTACACCATATGTCATTTCAGCTCTTGAACAATGCAATCAAAATGCAATCGTTACTGGTTGTATTACTTGTAATCATAAAAGCCCGTTATCAAATACTGCACAATTCCCAATTGAAGTTATTGTTGGTCCAGAATTTGTCACAGGTAGTTCAAGAATGAAAGCTGGGACTGCACAAAAGCTAGTGCTCAATATGATCTCTACTTCCACTATGGTTAAATTGGGAAAAGTAAAAGGCAATAAAATGGTGGACATGCAACTTAGCAATAATAAACTCGTGGATAGAGGTCTGAAAATGATTATGTCTGAGCTCAATATATCAGAGCTAAAAGCACAAATTCTTTTAGATAAATACAAGAATGTTCGTTCAGCAATTAAAAATTATAAAAGCGATGGAAACTAAACGAACAAATAAAGATATTCTCTATAAAGGTGTTAAAAAAATGGGCATATCACTAGCATGCATGTTTTTAGGCCCTACTCTATTTTATGTTGCTTTTGCTAACGATGAAAAACCACTTTATATTCCTATATTGATAGGTGCAGCAATTATTTGTGGACTGGCAATTTTCTTTGCATTTAAAGGACTTAAAACAATTATGGATAGTCTTTTTAATAAATAACATTGATCAACTTATTTAATGAATCAAGTTTGATATAGTAAATAGCATTCTAATTACCAGCGTTTTACTGGTATTAAATTAGAGTTTTCGTATTTTCTTCATTAACTTTACGAATAGCTATTAATTTCAACTTCATTAAAGTGAGACTTCTATTTGTTTTCATATGTCTTTATATGAACACTATGTTATTTTCTCAATCTTACGTAGAAAATGATTCACTTAGTAATTATCCAGATAAACGAATTGCATTTAGCCATTTATCAATTGAAGATGGACTTTCACAAAATAGTGTTCTTAGCATGGCCCAAGACAGTATTGGTTATATGTGGTTTGTGACTCAAGATGGTTTAAATAGGTATGATGGTCGTTCTTTTAAAACTTATAATAAACAGTTCGAAGATATTACAAGACCCAAATTTAGTCGGTTAGGAAAAATCTATATTGACAATCAAAATAAGTTATGGATAATTACCAATTCGGGTAAATTAGAATTGTATCAACCTAAAACTGATAGCTTTCTTTCCATTAAAAAATTTAAAGATGTAAGTACCATTTTTCAAGATAAATATTATAACACCTATATAGGCACTTATGGCAATGGCCTTTTTAAAATTGACAAGGTAACTAAAGACACAACTCAGTTGTTTAAACCAAAAGATTTAAATAGAATAACTTATGATTTCTATCAGCTTGATGATGACATAATTATTGCTACTTCTGGTACAATTTTAAAATTAAAACAAAATAACCAGTATCAAAGCTTAATTAAAAATGGTAATAATGACATCCATTATAGCACAATCGAACAAACTCAAGACAGGACTCTTTGGTTTGGCAGTTATGGTTATGGCATTTATTATTTAAAGTCTGATGATAATAAAGTTCATACACTTGAAAAAACGAAAAATTTTAATATTCCGAATGATCTAAACATTGAAGATCTTCTTGTTGACGCCAAAAACCGCCTATGGATTGCAAGCTATGGTAATGGTGCGTATTTACTAGATTTCAGCAATAACAAACTAACTAACTTTCAAGAAAACAAAACCGATCCTTTTGCAATACACTATAATGATATGTTATCGCTTTATAAAGATAACACAGGTATAATTTGGTTGGGCAGTGATGGTGCTGGCGCAAGTTATTACGACCAGCATTTAATTAAATTCAATGTGTTAACGAATAAGCAAATGCCAAAAAACGTTAACATTGATGTTGTAAGAAGTATCTGCACAGATAACGAAGACAATTTGTGGATTGGGACATCTGGCAAAGGATTGACTTTTATTAATAACAAAAAAAATATCTATAAAACAGTATCTACAAATAACTCTGATTTAGCAAGCAATAGAATTATTAGTTTATGCTACTCTGGAAACGCATTGTGGATTGGGCATCAAGGATATGGATTAAATATTAAAGAACAATCGGGTGAATATAAATACTTCCCAGCCATCTCCAATTATACTATTTGGCGCATATATTCACAAACACCTAATCGTAGCTGGCTATGTACTGAAAATAAGGGTTTGATTTTATTTGATAAATCAGAAGGCATTATTGAAGTATATAATACTGGTAATTCAGCTTTAACCACTAACAACATTAAGACAATTGCACAGGGAAATTCTGATATCTTATGGCTTGGAACTGAGAACCATGGCGTGTTTAAGCTTAATCAAAAAACAAAAATAATATCCAAATTAGAGTCCATAAACGAGCCACTGAAATCTCTACTTTATAAAGACAATATTTTATGGGTTGGCACATATGGCAAGGGTCTTTTGAAGTATAATACAAAAACTAAAAAATTAATAAATTACACTACTAAACACGGATTACCAAATAATGTAATCTATGGTATTTTAAGTGATAATAATAATCTTTGGTTAAGTAGTAACATAGGATTGACTAGATTTAAGTTAACTCATGACACTGAAGAACCGATTATTGAAAATTATGACAATTATGATGGTTTGCAGGCTTTAGAATTTAACACAGGAGCATATTACAAAGCAACTAATGGCGTCCTGTATTTTGGAGGATTAGATGGTGTTAATTGGTTTAACCCAAGTCAAATTTCATTAAACATGGTTAAGCCTAAAACAATAATTTCTAAACTCGAAATATTCAGTAAGGACGAACCTTTAATTCAAAATAGCACCTATAAATATAATCAGAATACCGTAACATTTACGTTTTCTAGTCTGCATTTCTCACAACCTGAGCGTAATTTATTTAAATATAAACTTGAAAATCATGACAACCAATGGCAAGAATCTGGTAATATCAACACAGCGCATTATACCAATTTACCACCAAATGATTATAATTTTAAAGTAATCTCCAGCAATTATGACGGCTTGTGGAATGAAACACCTGAGATTTACAGCTTTACAATTTTGAAGCCTTGGTACTTAACAATTTGGGCTAATCTTATTTATGGATTACTCTTATTATTTTCTATACTTTTCATTTATAAATATCTGAAATGGCGTTGGTACATGAAAATGCAATTATCATTTGAACATGAAGAAACTGAACGATTAAAAAAACTAGATAAATTTAAAACTAAATTATATACTAACATCTCACATGAATTTAGAACACCATTAACTTTAATTTCTGGCCCTATCGAAAAACAACTTTCTAGAGCAAAACTTTCAGAAGAAGATAAAGAAGAACTAACACTCGTTAAACAAAATGCAAATCGATTGTTAAATCTGGTAAATCAAATGCTCGATCTATCAAAAATTGAATCAGGGAATTTAAAATTAAAAGTATCTGAAGGCAATCTTAGCATGCTTTTAAAACAATTGGCATTGGCATTTCAATATAAGGCAAGAGATAAACAGATTAAATTTTCCTATCAAATTGAGACTATAGAATCGGCTTGGTTCGATAAAGATGTCATTGAAAAGACCGTTTCAAATCTATTATCAAATGCCATTAAATACGCTCCTAAAAATGGGATTGTAACTTTTGATGCCGTGTCACAAGAAGGCCAATTAATTATAACCGTTATAAATAATGGAACTATTTTATCGAATACCGATTTACCTAAACTCTTTCAGAGATTTTACCAGGCAAATAAAAAAAATGATGGCGCAGGTATCGGATTATCACTAGTTAAAGAATTGGCAATTTTATCGCATGGTAATATTATGGCTCATATTATGAATGAAGACGATATACAATTTACCATAACGCTTCCAATTGAAAGATCTTATTATAACCAAACTGAAATTATTCATAAAAAACATAATAGTATTGAGCAAATTGTAGAATTAAATGAGACTGATTCTTTAAGTGAAATAGAAGGTTCAGCAGCAATAAAAAAGGACCTACCAGTATTACTAATTGTTGAAGATGATTCTGATATAAGGCAGTTTATTCGTTCAAATTTCAAATTACAATATAAAATCTTAGAAGCAACTAATGGTAAACAAGGAATTACTATAGCAATAAAAGACATTCCAGATATTATAATTAGTGATATTATGATGCCAATTGCTGATGGTATTGAACTCTGCAACACATTAAAGCATGACCAACGAACAAGTCATATTCCTATCATTTTACTTACAGCAAAAGTTGGAGAGAAAAATGAAATAGCAGGTCTTAAAACTGGAGCAGATGATTACATAACTAAGCCTTTTACTATTGAAAAATTGAGAATTAGAATTGAAAAATTGATTCAATTAAGACAACAATTACAAGAGCGCTATAGCCAATCTTTTAAATTTCAATCTAGAGAAATTGAAATATCATCCATCGAACATCAATTTTTAGTACGTCTTCAAGATGTTTTAGAAACACACATCACAGAACCAGATTTTAATGCCGAAACATTCAGTAAAAAAATGCTGATGAATAGAATGCAATTACATCGTAAATTAAAAGCATTAACAAAATTGACAACCAGCGAATTTTTACGTTCACATCGTTTAAAACTCGCCATGGAACTCTTAGAAAAATCGGATGCTACTGTTTCAGAAATCGCTTACCAAGTTGGATTTAACACACCTTCATACTTCATTAAATCATTTAAAAAAGTCTATGGTTGTACGCCTAACGAGTACATCATTAATTTGTAAATAAAAACAAAGTGTTACATATCTTCCATGCTTTGTTACAATAGAAATACCATTAGTTAGCATACTACAATAAATTTGTTGCAAAGCAGATCATTAAAATGCAAATTATGGAAGCAATAAATATTCTCTATTGGAGAACTGGTCGAATGGCTAAAGGTATTATTATCATAATTCTATTAATCCTTGTCACGCATAATGTTTCAGCCCAACAAGGCATCAACTACAAAGCCCTAATAAAAGATGGTAGTGGCAATGTAGTAGCGAGCCAAAGCATTACGGTTCAGTTTCAGATATTACAAGGGGCTGGTATGACCAATGTCTATCAGGAAACCCACTCACCCTCTACCGATGCCAATGGTATTGTGATTGTTAATATTGGTGAGGGCACAACCACTGATGATTATACCATTATAGATTGGGGTAGTGATGACCATTTCTTAAATGTACAAATAAACACAGGTGGCGGATTAACCGATATGGGTACTACACAGTTTATGGCAGTACCTTATGCTTTAAATGCTGCTAATGCAGCCTCTAAAATAGATGATTTAAATGATGGGAAATCTGATAGTGATGGAACGGAAAATGGTTCATCTTTATTTCTTGGAATAGATGCAGGTTTAAATGATGACAGCTCAGACAATAAAAATGTTGGTGTTGGATTTGAAGTCCTAAAAAACAATACAACAGGAATGAACAATAGTGCTGTTGGGTGGCAAGCCATGACTACAAATACCACAGGATATAATAATATGGCCATTGGTTTTCAGGCACTATTAAGTAACACTACAGGATATAGTAATACGGCTTCTGGAATGTCGGCACTTAAAAACAACACTACCGCTTCAAGAAATACTGCCTTTGGATCTTCCGCCTTATTTAACAATACAACAGGCGGATCCAACACTGCTATTGGCTTTTCAGCACTTTTCAATAATTCGACGGGGATCTTTAATACGGCAATTGGACGTTCGGCTCTTAATTTTAATACATCTGGAAATCATAATACCGCTACAGGCTATCAGTCCTTATTGAATAATACAATCGGGATTTATAATACTGCTAATGGATCAGCTTCACTTTTAAGCAATACCTCAGGAAATAATAATACAGCTCAAGGTTATAGATCACTTTTATTTAACAGTACCGGAAATGACAACTCGGCAATCGGTTACCAAGCACTTTACAGCAATACTACTGGAGCCAATAATACAGCTAATGGTAGTCAAGCACTTTATGGTAATACTATAGGAACCAATAATTCGGCAACTGGAATTTTAGCACTTTACAGTAACACCATAGGGAACAACAATACGGCAACAGGTTCTGCCGCTCTTTTAAGTAATACTGAAGGATTAAATAACACGGCTAATGGAAAAAGTACACTTTATAGTAACACCATAGGAAGCAACAATACTGCTAGTGGTTATAATGCACTTTTTAATAATATTGAAGGATTCGATAATACCGCAAATGGATATCAAGCACTTTACAATAATACATATGGAACAAGGAATACAGCTAATGGCGTTGAAGCTTTGTATAGTAACACAACATCAAGTCATAATACAGCCATGGGTTATCAATCGCTTTATTTTAATACTGGATCGGGTAACACAGCTACGGGTTATCAAGTGCTTTATAATAATACAACTGGGGGCTCTAACACTTCAAGCGGTAAATTTTCACTGTATAGCAATACTGAAGGAAGCTTTAACACCGCAACCGGATATTATGCACTTAATAGTAACACTACAGGAGATAATAATACCGCAAATGGATATTATGCTCTACGGCTAAACACGACAGGAAAAAATAATACTGCAACTGGATTCGAAGCGCTTTTTAGCAACACAACTGGCCCTTATAATACCGCAAATGGATATAAATCACTACGAAATAATACTTACGGAGATTTTAATACAGCATTAGGTTATTTATCACTTTTCAACAACACCACAGGGCATGAAAACACAGCCAATGGAGCTTATACGCTTTGGAAAAATATAGATGGGGTAAGAAATACGGCCAATGGTTATGGAGCACTTACCTACAATATTACAGGAGATAATAATACCGCAAATGGATATTATGCTCTTTATTCTAATACTTCAGGAGAGCAAAATACTGCTACTGGATCTTTTGCACTAAATAGCAACACCATTGGAATAAGAAATACGGCTACTGGTTATGGATCACTTCATGATAATATTTCAGGAAATTATAATCAAGCAAATGGTTATGAAGCCTTACATGAAAACACTACAGGGCTTGAAAACACAGCAAACGGATACCAAGTGCTTTACTATAACACTACAGGGAGAGGTAATACGGCAAGTGGTTTTGGAGCGCTATTAAGTAGTACTACTGGAGACTATAATGCAGCTTACGGTTACCAGGCTCTTTTTAACAATACGAATGGGTTTTCTAACACAGCTAATGGAAGCTATGCGCTTTTCAACAACAGTGTAGGAGATCAAAATACTGCAAATGGCTATAAAGCGCTTTACAGTAGTAATAGTAGTAATAGAAACACAGCCATTGGCTATTATGCACTTTATAGCACAACTACTGGGTATTATAACACAGCAACAGGTTATAATGCGCTTAAAAATAATATCGATGGCTACGAAAATGTTGCAACGGGTTATCAAGCTCTTCACAATAATACATCTGGCTATTGGAATACTGCCAATGGATTTAAAGCACTTGACAATAATACTTCAGGAAGTTTTAACACTGCCAATGGTAAAGATGCACTTGGTCTTAATACTACAGGAGTACATAACACCGCAAGTGGTTATACAGCTCTAGTGAGCAATACCACAGGTAATTTGAATACTGCAAATGGTGTTAGTGCACTTGGGAATATCACAACAGGGAGCAATAATATAGGAATAGGATATACAGCTCAAGTTCCAAATAGCACTGGAGATAATCAAGTTCGCATTGGAAATACAAATATTACATATGCAGGCGTACAAGTGGCTTGGGATGTTACTTCCGACAAAAGGTGGAAAGACAATATAAGAGAACTCCCATATGGTCTTGATGTTTTAAAACAGTTAAAACCCGTTGATTATGTGCGAAAAAACAATGAACATAAAACTCGTGAAATGGGGTTTATTGCTCAAGATGTAGAAGCTCTTTTAACCAAAATAGGCTATAAAGATCAAGGTCTTTTGCATAAAGATGATAAAGGATATATGAGTCTCCGTTACAACGATTTTATAGCATTATTAACTAAAGCAATACAGGAGCAACAGGAAATTATAGATAGTCAAGAATCTGAGATAAAATCTTTAACTGCAGAACAGCAATCTACAAATAATCGTCTTATTAAAATTGAAGCATTACTACTTAATACAGCAGGAAAATGAACATACTAAAACACATCGCAACCACACTAGTCATGTTGCTAGCAATTAGCATCACAGCCCAACAAGGCATCAATTACAAAGCACTAATAAAAGATGGCAGTGGCAATGTAATAGCGAGCCAAAGCATAGATGTTAGGTTTACTATTATTGCAGATACAGGACCTACCAATGTATACACCGAAACACATACAGGAACAACAACAGATGCCAATGGTATTATCATACTTATTATAGGAGATGGCACAACAACAGATGTCTTTACAGATATTGCATGGGGAAGTGACATACACTCCTTAAAATTAGAGATAGATATAGAACAAGACGCCTCTTTTGTAGATATGGGCACAACTCAGTTTATGGCGGTACCTTATGCTTTAAATGCTGCCAATGCTGCCTCTAATATAGACGGCTTAATTGATGGCAAATCTGATGCTAATGGCTCTTCATTATTTCTTGGAATTGATGCGGGCTTAAACGATGATGGAACAAATAATGGAAATGTAGGTGTAGGCTTTAAGGCACTTTATAATAATACTATTGGCGATGCAAATACAGCAAATGGACGTCAAGCACTTTATTCTAATATAGATGGATATTGGA
>MAAR01000017.1 GCA_002162765.1 Flavobacteriales bacterium 34_180_T64
CGATTACAGGAATCGGATTTACAGTTACAATTACAGCATCCGTATCTGAACATCCATTTTGAGTCACTTCTACTGAATAGGTCGTTGTAACATTCGGATTAACAGATATACTTTGAGTTGTTACTCCTGTATTCCATAAATAACTTGTTCCTCCAGATGCGATTAGTGTAACCGCAGTTCCTAAACAAGTTTCTACATTGTTTCCTGCATTTGCTGTCGGTAAGGCATCTATAGTAACTGTAACATCATCTGAATCTGAATTCGTACCAGTAACATCAAATGCTGTTACTGTATACGTAGTTGTTGTATTTGGGTTTACAGCTATACTTGCAGTTGTTGCGCCTGTATTCCAAAGATAAGTGGATCCTCCTGAGGCTGTAAGTGTTGTACTTTCGCCTTCACAGGTGGTTACATCATTTCCAGCATTAGTTGTAATTCCGTTTGACCCTTGAGATGAATCAACACCATTTAAAAATTCTTCAAGCCATGTGTAACCAGTTGGCGCTAGATCCATTGCAGTAGCACCATTTGGTACATTTGCGGCGAACCATGTTTCTGGTATATCTGCACTTGAAGCGTAATAGCTACCACCTCTTGAATTAATTGGTGCGCTATTAACAGAATTATGAAAATTTATATAACTCTGTTTATTAACTATATTTACTGGTGGGTATGAATAAGATTCAGATGTACCATCTATTACATTTGTTATATAAATGGAATCAACATTATCGTGAAATGTATCAGCACTACTGTCACTATTTAAGTATTTATTTGCACCTGCATTTAAAGGTACATTTGTAAGTGCTTCCGCCGCACTAGTTATAGGTGGTGCATTACCTAATAATGCCAATGGTGCTAATAACTGAAAATCCGTATTTGCGTCATTCCATTGATTAGTTCCTGCATATGCTCCACTGTTAACATTAAATCTATGCACGTATAAACTCCAATCATCACCAGCTTCAGTCAAAAACGATGGATAAACATTTCCATCTGTATAAATTCTAATATTTGAGCGTTGACTTGAACTACCTATGTCTAACCAATTTACGGACCAATTAGGACTTCTAGGAGCACCAGTTTTAGTTCCACTTTGATAATAATTATTTATTTCATTTAGATGTGTGTTATCGTGTGCCGAAACCACCATTAATCGTGTATACCAATTGTGAACTACATTATTAATAACATCTGTTCTACTTGCATTCACATTAGGGAATCTATGACTTATATTATACCATAAATTACCAATAACACTAAAATTATCTGAAATTGCATTATTACTATCTCCGGCTAACATTCCTGTTGCACTTTCTCCCAAAATACAATTTTGGACGGTTACATTTGAAGAAGACCCTATAAGACTGAACGCCTCGTCTCCACCCCATGAAATAGAGCAATGGTCAATTATAAAATCAATACAGTTAATTACATTTAAGGCATCAACATTTCCACTTGAATTATAATCAGGTCTAAATCTTAAATATCGTAATATTATATTATTAGCATTTTGAAAATACACAACCTTCCCAGTAACAGTTATTCCACCTTGGGGTGCTGATTGACCAGCTATTGTTAAATTATCAGCAGTAATTGATAAATTACTTGTTATTTCTATAGTTCCACTTACATCAAATACAATAATTCTATTTGAAGCACTTACAGCGTCTCTAAAACTCCCGGTTCCACTATTATTTAAATTTGTAACGTGATAAACCGTGCCTGTACGACCACCTGTTACAGATGATCCTGCTCCATAAGCTGTTGGAAAGGCTATTTGCTGTGAAAATATATTGAGACTGAATAATATGAAGGCTAGACAAAGTAATATATTAAAATAATACTGAGTATAACCAGTAATTTGGCATAGAGAATTAGGGGACTTCATTTGCTATTAAATTTGGGACACTAATTAATTATTGGGGCAATCTATATAATAAATATTAAAAAAACCGTTTAAAGTAACTAATATTCGATAAAGTGCAATTATATGAAGGTTATTTCGTACAAATGGTGATATATCGGATATTTTATGCTTATAATCGGCAATAATACACCCTATGTACGAGTAAATAAACTATTTGGACGTTTAATATCAATACTTTAACATAAGTCAGAATTTACTGTAGGACAATTGTCAGAATTTACTGTAAATTCCTGTTTTTCAATAAGAAGCGGAGTCATCAAAGGTTAAAATAACCACTTCATTAACTCCAAATTGTAGTCCATATTATTTAATTTCATACCTATCCAATTTAGGTCATTTCCTTCGAGAGGATTCAAAATTTCTTTACATTCGTCATTCTAAATAGGCTATTATGAAACTAGATTTAGATTCATGTGTTTTTTAAACAAAACTTCTATGCAAAAAAAGCGCTCTTGTTAAAAAGAATATAATAGCATAAAAATTAATTCTACCTCATAATTAAAAGAAACTTGAAGTAACCTAGACTTTTATATGATTATTATTCACTTAAAAAGTGTCTTAAAAAAATGTGACTTTTAAAATTCTATTAGAATTTTAACGTATGAAAATTTGATATAAGGCAATTAGAACAGATATAAATAATTGGATCATCGTTAAAATTTGCGATTTTATCAAATATATAACTTAATATCATCACAATTTTACATCTTTGATATCATTTAATGACATTCATAAAATGAAAATAACATATAAAGAAGCCGAATTATTTAACGTTTTAAGTCAAAATCTAACAATCTAATTGAACACTACTAATAATATAAATAAGTTAATCACCTACTTATTCATTATAGGTTTAAGTCTAAGCTTAATTTTTGTATACTTTGCACAAGAGCGACTTTATAGAGAAATCACCTATGGCATCTTATCTTTGGGTACAGAAAAGTATGTTCGATCATTTTCTGTTATGTTTATTTTTATTGTGGTTATCCTAAATCTTTTTGATGTCAAAAAGAAGTATTTACCCAAATTATTTATTGCATACCTTTTAATTCTTGGTTACATAACGATTAACTATCTTTTAACGGGTCCCGGAATTGATGACTTAGGTGGTTTGATGCATACCAAAGGAATTGGGCCTTGGCTTGCCTTCGGATTAATTTTTGTGAGTTTTGATGATTACAGATATAATTTATTTAAAAAGTTCTTAATTATTTCGGTTCTTTTTATTTCAGGTTATGTTATTTATAATCTTATAGAAAATGGCATAGGATTGTATAGAGGGCAGGCGTTGGCTAAATATCGCGTTTATGCAACAAATTTAGTTTGGGTATCTCCATTTGTGTTTTTAATATTGAAAAATAATAAAAAGCTAAGGGTCTTAAGAGTCTATGCTATTTTTATTGGAATATTTTCGGCTCTTGTCACACTAACTAGGTCATTTTTATTAATTTATCTTTTAGTTCTTGTTTTTGATTTTTTCCACACCGGAAAAAAGACAACTTATGTTATTGGTGGCTTTGTAATAGGGCTAATATTCACCTATATTTTATTAAATACAGAATCATTTAGTACTTCTTTTGAATTATTACAACAAAGAGGAACAAATGATACGCGATTTAATCAATTAGCAGAATTTTTAAGCCAAGTGAATTTCTTTGATGTAATCGTTGGAAAAGGTTATGATTCCACCTGGTATTTTAGAGGACACCCTTATGCTTATCTCGATAATCAATGGCTTTTACTTATTTGGTGGGCTGGTTTAATTCCAGCAGTACTATATTTTTATTTAACAGCGGCTATTCCTTTTAAATTATTTTTCAAAAAAAACCAAGATTATGAAACTAGAGTCGAATCTTTCGTATTAGTTATCTGGACCCTAGCTTGTGCTGGTTTATCAATATACACAACAATGTCGGTAGATTTTTTCTTTTTTATTATATGTGTAATCCAAGGACGACTGTTATATAAATATAGTCAGAGAGATGAATATAGATAAAGACACAATTAACAAAATACTAACATTATATGGGTCGTCATTTATAGCCATAGGATTAGGTTTTGCAATTAGTGTATTTAACACGAGAGTACTTGGTAAAGAAGCCTTTGGAGATTTTAAGTTTATCGAGACGGTATTTCGGTTTTTGGCGAGTATTGTATCTGTTGGGGTTTTCATATCTATAACTAGAATGCTTGCTATTGCAAAAACTAAAATCTATAAACATAAACTTATTGGTTTTTTTGTTATATCATTGGCAGTTGCGGGCTTAATTGGAATCGTACTATTAATAATTTTTTCATATTTAGAACCTATTTGGTTTTCGAATAATCTAGGTCATATATTTAGGAAATATGCGTTCTTAATATTCGCAATTCTCGGTAGTATCGCTTTAAGGGAGATTCTAAAGGGTTTAAATAAGATTTACATTCTTTCTGTTTTAAATACTATCCCTGCGGTTACGTATCTAATTATTGCCTATTTCTATAACTTAAACAACGCTCTGTATTTAGAAGACATTTTATTGCTGTTATATGGTCTTCAGTTTATATATATTTTAATAATTATATTTAAGTTAAAGCCAAAACTAAATATCAAGAAAAGCCTTGTTAGGGAGGTCTTTCATGAGAATAAAGTCAATGGCCGCCCAATTTATTACGGAAGTCTAGCAGGAGTTGCAACAGCTCAAATTGTAGGATTCTCTCTATCCTATTACATCGACAATACTCAAGTAGGTTTTTTCACTTTAGCGCTTACAGTATGTTCTCCTTTAATTATGATACCTTCAGTTTTAGGCACGGTATTCTTTAAAAAATTTGCAAACTTCGATTTTATACCCAAAAAGGTTATCATTTTTTCTATTTTAGCTACAGTGTTTGCTTTAGGAATATTCTATTTATTAATAGATAAAATATTTCTGTTGTTTTATTCTGAAGACTTTTCACCTGTTATAGGAATATCAAAAGTGTTAATTTTTAGCTTTTTGTTACATGGCTTAGGAGATTTAATCAATAGATTTTTAGGTGCAAAAGGCAAAGGTAAATTATTAAGAAATTCTGCATTTATGGTCGGGATTGTTAATGTTTTAGGATATACTATATTAGTTAATTATTTTGGTGTTAATGGGGCGATAATTACTAAAACATTAGCTAGCGTAACTTATCTTTTCATGATGTACTATTATTATTCAAAATTTACTAAAGAAAATAAATATGTTTAAAGGAAAAATCCTTTTAATTACTGGAGGAACAGGTTCATTTGGTAATGTCGTTTTAAATCGATTTTTAGATACTAATATCAAAGAGATTCGAATATTTAGTCGAGATGAAAAAAAACAAGATGATATGAGAAATCGTCTTCAAAATGACAAGGTTAAATTTTATATCGGCGATGTAAGAGATTTTAATAGTATAGATAGAGCAATGCATAGCGTGGATTATGTTTTTCATGCAGCTGCGCTTAAACAAGTTCCTTCATGTGAATTTTTTCCAATTGAAGCCACTAAGACAAATGTTTTTGGTACTCAGAATACTATCGATGCGGCAATTAAAAATAATGTAGCAAAAGTAATTTGTTTGAGCACTGATAAAGCTGCTTACCCCATAAATGCCATGGGTATTAGTAAGGCACTAATGGAAAAAGTTGCAATAGCAGCATCTAGGAATATTTCTCAAGATAACACTACAGTATGTTTAACTAGATATGGAAATGTGATGGCTTCAAGAGGTTCTGTGATACCCCTTTTTGTGAAACAAATAAAAGAAAATTCACCCTTAACGATTACAGATCCAAAAATGACAAGATTTTTAATGTCTTTGGAAGATGCAGTTGATTTAGTTTTGTTTGCTTTCAAGAATGGAAATCAAGGTGATCTTTTTGTGAACAAAGCTCCTGCTAGTTCTATTGGAGATTTAGCGGCTTCTCTTATGGACATATTTGATGCGCAAAATGAAATTAAAATCATTGGTACTAGACATGGAGAAAAATTATATGAAACACTCTGTACTCGCGAAGAAATGCAAAAAGCTGAAGACATGGGAGATTTTTTTAGGATACCAGCTGACAATAGAGATTTAAACTACAATAGGTATTTTTCCGAAGGCGAAAAAGACATCAGTAAAATAGAGGACTATCATTCTCATAATACAACACAATTAACTGAAGGTGCATTAAAAAGTACGCTTTTGAATCTGAAATTTATTAAAGATAATTTAAATGAGTAATGAACATCAACTAATTCAGGGTAATCTTTTTTCTGATGATCGTGGTTCATTATCATTTATGAATGATTTTTCACTAAAAGCTATTGTTCGATTTTATGAAATCAAGCCCAAAGACTCAACTATTATTAGAGCATGGCAAGCACATAAAAATGAGTCAAAGTGGTTTTATTGTACTCAAGGATCTTTCAAAGTTAATTTGATTAAGTTGGATTCTTTTGAAAATCCATCAGATAATTTAACTGTTTTTTCATATAAATTAAATGCTAATAATCCCCAAGTATTATTTATACCAGGTGGATATGCAAACGGATTCAGAGCAACATCCGAAGACTCTAAATTAATTGTATTTTCAGATTTTGACATTGAAGCATCAAAACTTGACGATTTTAGATTTGAAACTAATAAATGGATAAATAAATGGTAGTATAATGAAAATTGGAATTACGGGTCAGAATGGATTTATTGGAAATCATCTCTTTACTACATTGAGTCTTGACGACACAATTGAGTTGGTGAATTTTGAAAGACATTTCTTTGAAGAAGATGATTTATTACAAACATTTGTTTCTAATTGTGATATTATTGTTCATTTGGCTGCGATGAATAGACATGAGAATCCACAAGTGATTTATGATACTAATGTTGTTTTAGTATCTAAACTTATAGACGCTTGTGAAAAGACAAATTCTAAACCACACATAATATTTTCTTCTTCCACTCAAGAATTGAAAGATAATCTATATGGGAAATCAAAAAAAGAAGGTAAAGTTCTATTGGAAAAATGGGGAATTAATTCTAATGGTAAAATAACATCGCTAACTATCCCAAATGTATTTGGTCCTTTTGGCAAACCAAATTACAACTCAGTAATAGCAACATTTTGTTATAAATTAACCCATAATGAAGTTCCCGAGGTACATATTGATTCTGAAGTAAATCTCATTTATGTAAATGAGTTAGTCTCTACATTCATTGCTATAATTAAAGATGAAATAAAAACAACAGCATTTAATATTTCATGCTTTGAATATAAGGTAGCTCATACAAGTACTCATAAAGTATCAGATATCTTAAATTTGCTCATATCATTTAAAGATAATTATTTAATAAGTGGTATTTTTCCTTCTTTGGAAGATCCATTTGAAAAAGCATTATTTAATACCTTTAGGTGTTATGTGTCAGAAAATAATTTTCCTGTACTTTTTGAAAAGCATACTGATCCTCGAGGTTGTTTTGTTGAAATTGCAAGAACTAATACAAGTGGACAGTTTTCATTTTCAACTACAGTTCCAGGTATTACAAGAGGAAATCATTTTCACACAAGAAAAGCAGAACGCTTTGCAGTAATTAGTGGAAAAGCATTAATACAGTTAAGAAGAATAGGAACTAATAAAGTAATAGATTATTATTTGGATGGAGAGAATCCAGCCTATGTTGATATGCCAATTTGGTATACACATAATATTAAAAATATCGGCGACACAGAACTTGTTACCTTATTTTGGATTAACGAGCCATATAATGCCGAAGATGCAGATACTTATTTTGAAAATGTATAATTCATGAAAAAATTAAAAATTGTTACCGTAGTAGGAACACGACCTGAAATCATTAGACTATCATGTGTAATTTCAGCTTTAGACAATAATGAAGCCATTGATCATCGATTAATTCATACTGGTCAAAACTACGATTATGAACTTAATGAAATATTTTTTGATGACCTAGGACTGCGTAAGCCAGACCATTTTCTTAATGCCGCTAAAGGCTCAGCAGCAGAAACCATTGGACAAATTTTAATAAATATTGATCCCATTCTGGAAAAAGAGCGACCAGATGCCTTTCTAGTATTAGGAGATACTAATAGTTGTCTAGCGGCAATTACTGCAAAAAAACGTAAAATACCAGTGTTTCATATGGAAGCTGGAAATCGATGCTTTGATCAACGTGTTCCAGAAGAAACCAATAGGCGAATTGTAGATCACTTAGCAGATATTAATTTAACATATAGTGATATTGCACGAGAATATTTATTAAGAGAAGGACTGCCAGCGGATAGAATTATTAAAACCGGAAGTCCAATGTTTGAAGTATTACAAAGATATCTGGATAAAATTCAAAATTCAGAAGTTCTCGATCGCTTAAATCTTGAAGAAGGCGAATATTTTGTGGTCTCTGCTCATAGAGAAGAGAATATTAACAGTGACATAAACTTTAATTCTCTAATAGAAAGTTTGAATATTATTGCAGATACCTATAAATTTCCAATTATCGTTTCTACACACCCTAGAACTCGAAATATGATAGATTCCAAGCAAATAAAAGTTCGGAAGGAAATATCGTTCTTGAAACCCTTAGGTTTTAATGATTACAATGCATTGCAAAGAAATGCATTTGCTGTACTGTCTGATAGTGGTACTATTTCTGAGGAATCTTCAATTTTGAATTTCCCTGCATTAAACATTCGGGAAGCTCATGAACGCCCAGAAGCCATGGAAGAGGCTTCCGTTATGATGGTAGGATTAAAACCTGAGCGAATATTACAAGGTTTAGCTGCCCTAAAAATTCAAAAAAGAAATCCTGTACGTAATTTTAGAATGGTTGCAGATTATTGTATGCCTAATGTAAGTGAAAAAGTAGTTCGAATCATTATCTCTTATATTGATTATGTAAATAGAGTGGTTTGGTCTAAATAATTTTATAAATTGAAGAAGGGCGTTTATATATATAGTAATTTTAATTTTTCAGTAAAAAATGCTGGAGTAACACGAATGCTTTATTATGCCCAAGCACTCGCAAATAAAAATACTCAAGTTTATTTATTGACTTGCAGCTCTTCACCGATAAATCATAATTCATTTATAGAGATTTACCCAAGCGTTTTTATCTTAAAAAATAATAATATAACCCAAAACTTTTTTGGAACTTTTAGATTTGTAATAAATTTATTTAAATTTTCGCAAGAATCAGTTTACGAAAAGTCCTTTATCTTCTACCCTTCTCCTCTTGTTTATTTAGAGATTATCGCGCTCTTTTATCTAAAAGTTATAAAAAAATGTTCTGTTTATTATGAACTCAATGAAGTTAGAAAATATTCGTCCACTTTTCATGAAAAAACTAGTTTAAAACATCCTAAGTACTCCATTAAAAAGATAATCTATACATCTGTATTTTCAATTTTAGAATTTTTTCTTCGCTATTATGATGGACTCATATGTATTTCCACTTCTATCGAAACCTATGGTAAAAAATTTAACCATTCTACAATTCGAATACCCATATTAACAAATCCAGATTTAAAAAAAGAACTTTCGAGTAATATTTATAGCAAAAAAGAATCCTTTAATATAGGATTCTCTGGAAGTATACACCCAGTCAAAGAGAATTTATTAAATTTTTTTAAAGTACTTGGAGAACTTAATAAAAACAATTATGACTTCACTTTTAACTTGTGTGGACACATAAAAAAAGAACATTATAATTTATTATTGGAACAAATTGCAGAAGATTTTAATATTAAGGAACATATTAATTATTATGGAAATCTAAATGCAAAAGAATTATCTTCATTTTTAAATCAACAACAATTATTAGTTATTCCACGAGGATATACGCTTCAAAATAATTTTGGGTTCTCCACCAAACTTTCAGATTATTTAGATTATGGAAAACTTATTTTAGTAACTGATATAAGTGATAATAAGCTTTTTATTAAAGATGGTTTAAATGGATTTATTGTACCAGCTGATGATAACGACAAAATGTATGATAAGCTAATATATATCATAAATAATTATGATAATATTTATGATGACATTCATAAAAACGCAAACGATACCTCGAGAAATAACTTCTATTATAGAAATTTTTATGAGGTGCTATTTAATTTTTTGTTTAAACCTGTAAGTCATAGTGCTTAAACACCATATAACAAGGAAATAGTCATTAAAAAGCATGAAAATGTATGCGATGATTTAATGAGCCAATAGCCCTAAAATGAAAAGAAAGAAAATATGTATTTTAACGATAAGCCTTAATATGGGTGGCGCTGAACGTGTCATCAGTTTATTGTTAAAGCATTTGGTACATGACTACAATGTCACCCTCGTTCTTTTATCAGATGATATTGAATTTGATATCCCAAAAAACGTCACTGTTCATGTGCTAGGTAAATCCAATATTCTTAAAAACAAACCACCCCATAGCAAGTTAAAAAACACTGTAATGTTTATATATAAGTATTACAAAATTGTAAAACGAGAAAAATTTGATATTGCGATGTCGTTTTTAGCGCTGCCAAATATAATAAACAGTATGATTGCCAATCATGTAAGCCATAAAGTTACACATACTATTGTTAGTGAGCGCTGCTATCCTTCTGAAATGTACAAAAGTGGATGGTTTGCAATGAAAATGGCGAAGATTTTCTATCCGCTTTTTTACAATAAAAATGATAGATTATTTTCAAATTCTGTGCATATCAATGAGGATTTAAAGAATAACTTCGGAATTAAAATTCCTATGAACGTTATTTATAATCCAATCGAGATAATACACCCTAAACAATTCGAAGACACCTATAATGATAAAAATTCTTTTGTGATAATCAATGTAGGAAGTCATTCACATGCTAAAAATCAAGAATTAATTCTTAATGCATTAAGAACTCTCGACAATGATGTGTCACTTACAATTTTAGGAACAGGAAATCTTACACAAGATTTAAAAGACTATATCCAAACACATGAGATCGAAAATAAAATTACTATGCCAGGCAAAGTGAAGAATGTTGGCGAATATCTAATGGAAAGTGATTGTTTTATTTTGTCTTCTGTTACTGAAGGATTCCCTAACGTATTACTAGAAGCTATGGCCATTGGTGTACCTGTCATTTCAACGAATTGTATGTCTGGTCCTTTAGAAATTCTTAATGATAACGAAACGGTACAAATTGAAGAAGGCGAATTTTATCTTGCCAAATACGGTATTCTTATTAATGTAAATGATAATATTGCATTAACAAAAGCCATATTATCCTTTAAAGAGAATGATGACTTGAGAAAAAAG
Organism: Flavobacteriales bacterium 34_180_T64; assembly: GCA_002162765.1. Classification (GTDB taxonomy): domain Bacteria; phylum Bacteroidota; class Bacteroidia; order Flavobacteriales; family Flavobacteriaceae; genus MAAR01. The sequence goes on from MAAR01000017.1 coordinate 11,216, forward strand.
TATAGCGATTTAGGGTTTCAAAAAGCGAATATGTATGATCTTCCTGAGATATACAAACAAGTAAAATTATTAATTGATAATGAATAAGTATTATGTGCGGAATTAATGGTGTCATATTTAAATCTGAACAAGAGATAAATACCATAAAGCAAACGCTTACGCAAATGAACAATCTTATTATTCATCGTGGGCCAGATGATGATGGTGTCTATTTGAAAAGTAATTCTGGTTATACTGTTGCCATGGGAATGCGTCGTTTGTCTATTATTGATTTAAGTACTGGAGATCAACCAATGTACTCTCAAGACAAAAACATTGGCATTGTCTTTAATGGCGAGATTTACAATTTCCAAATACTTAAACAAGAACTTAAAGAAAAAGGTGTACTGTTTTCAACAACGAGCGATACAGAAGTAATCCTAAGACTTTATGAAACTTATGGTACAGATTGTTTTGCAATGCTTGATGGGATGTTTGGATTAAGCATTCATGACTACAATAAACACAAACTTTACATTGCTAGAGATTTCTTTGGTGAAAAACCAGTATACTACACACATACAAAGGAACATTTTTATTGGGCTTCAGAATTAAAATCTATTATAAAAAGTCTTCCAATAAAACCAGACATTTGTAACGAAGGGCTAAACTTGTTTTTCAGGCTTACATATATTCCAGCGCCATTTACTATTTATGAAGACATTTATAAACTAGAACCTAATAATTATATAGAATACGATTTAGAAACATTTGAGTTCAGAATACATTCCATTCATGATACTCAAGCGCAAACAAAATCAAACTTATCATTTGAAGATGCTCAAAAAATAGTAAGAGACAAAGTTTACAAAAGTGTTGAAAGTCGTTCTATTTCTGATGTGCCTTTAGGAACCTTTCTCTCTGGTGGCGTAGATTCTTCAATTGTTTCATACTGTTTAGCTGACATGAATGATACAAAAATTGATACCTTTTCAATTGGTTTTGAAAAAACATCATATGATGAAACGGACAAGTCTCGTGTTGTTGCGAAACTTATCAATAGTAATCATCATGAATTTGTAATAAATGAATCAGACCTAAACCAGAATATTGATGAAATTTTATTGAATTTCGATGAACCTTTTGCTGATTCATCTTCTCTCCCAACCTATTTAGTGTCTAACAAAACTAAAGCTCACGTAAAAGTTGCATTAACTGGTGATGGTGGTGATGAAGTTTTTGGAGGCTATAACAAGTATTATATTGGAAAAATTAATAGTAGATATACTAATATGGTTCCAGAATTTGCGCATAATCAAATCAGTAAGTTGTCCACAACTTTACTTAAACGAAAAGACGATAATAGAGGCTTCAAGTATAAGCTAAATAAGATGATCAATGCCATTGATTATAGTGATGGCTATTATTGGGATATTATTTCATTGGGTTTTGAAACCAATGATATCAATACATTGCTAAACTCTGATTATCAGAAGCATGACGTTTTTGATTACTATAAAGAAAAAACAAATATAACAAACCCAAAATCGCTGAATGACTTTAGAACAATTGACAGACATTTAAGCCTTGAAGGTGATATGCTGGTAAAGGTAGACAGAACAAGTATGCTAAATTCTTTAGAGTGTAGATCTCCTTTCTTAAACAGAGAGTTGTTTGAATTCACTATGAGTTTACCTGAAAATTACTTACTTAACAAATGGAGCAAAAAACACATTTTAAAAGCATCATTTAAAGATGTGTTTCCAGAAGGCTTCCTTGAAAAATCCAAACGAGGATTCGGTGTTCCTGTTGGAGATTGGCTTCGAAATGGGTTAAATCAAGAACTTCTTGAGTATAGTAATGCTAAGTTTTTGAACAGTCAAGGTATTTTTAATACAACTGCAATTATTGAGCTTGTTCAGAACCATTTAACCGGAAAAAAAGATAGCACGTTTAAGGTTTGGGCTTATTTCTGTTTTCAAAAATGGTATATGAAAAATTACAAATAATAAAACTTTGAAAAAACTCATACGTATTACAACGGTTCCCTCCTCTTTAAGAACACTCTTAAAAGGGCAACATCGTTTTATGAGTCAGTATTTTGAAGTTATTGGTGTTTCTAGTGCAGGTGATGCACTTCATGAAGTAAGACAAAATGAAGGCATAGAAACAAAGGCTATAGAAATGACCCGAACAATCACACCGATAAAAGATTTGAAAGCTACTTACCTACTCTATAAGTTGTTTAAAAAAGAAAAACCGCACATTGTTCACACACATACACCAAAAGCTGGCACTGTAGGCATGCTAGCTGCTAAATTAGCTGGCGTTCCACATCGATTTCATACGATAGCTGGTTTACCTCTTTTAGAAGTTACTGGAGCTAAACGAAAATTATTAGATGTCGTCGAAAAGTTCACATATTCCTGTGCTACTCAAATTTTGCCTAATTCATATGGTTTAGAAAAAATCATCCTAAAAAACAATTATACAAAAGCGTCAAAGTTAAATGTTATTGGCAAAGGAAGTTCTAACGGAATTGATACCAATCACTATGATCAAAAATTAGTAGGTTTTCAACAAAGAGAAGACTTAAAAAAGGAGCTGCAAATTCTAGACAATGATCTGGTCTTTATATTCATTGGTCGTATAGTTAAAGATAAAGGCATTAACGAGTTAGTACAAGCTTTTAATATACTATCAAAATCAAATGCTAATACCAAATTATTATTAGTTGGTCCACGAGAAAACCACTTGGATCCGTTATTACAAGCTACTGAAACACTAATTCTTGAAAATAAGCAAATAGTAGCAGTCGGAGTTATAAAAGATATAAGACCTTATGTGGCAATATCACATGTACTAACTTTTCCTAGCTATCGCGAAGGGTTTCCAAATGTTGTTTTGCAAGCAAGTTGTATGGAGTTACCATGTATAGTATCAAATATAAATGGATGTAACGAAATTATTGAAGATTATAAAAATGGTATAATCATTCCTGTAAAAAACGTACAAGCCTTAACAGATGCAATGCAATATATGATTGACAACCCTGATAAACGAAATGCTATGGTTGCACATACGAGATTAAGAATTATTGAATGCTATCAAAGGGAATATGTATGGAATGAACTTTTAAGAACCTATAAAAGTTTAGACCAATGAAGATATATAAAAACTACATAAAACGGGTTTTTGATTTTATTGCTGCAAGTTTTGGCTTTATTCTTTTATTTCCAGTTTTTGTGGTTGTTTGGATTATATTAATGCTAAAGAATAACGGGAGCGCTTTCTTTTATCAAGAAAGGCCTGGGAAAAATGAACACGTCTTTAAAATCATTAAGTTTAAAACTATGAATGATAAAACGGATGCCAATGGAGTACTGTTACCTCCTTCTGAAAGGATAACAAAAACGGGCCTCTTTGTTAGAAAATATTCTTTAGATGAAATTCCTCAACTTATTAATGTCATTAAAGGCGACATGAGTCTGATTGGACCTAGACCTCTGCTAATTCGATATCTACCTCGCTACAATGAATTTCAAAAACAACGCCACTTAATTAAACCTGGAATTACAGGATGGGCTCAAGTAAATGGAAGAAATGCCATAAGTTGGGAAGAAAAATTTGAATATGATGTGTGGTATATAAAAAAACTCTCCTTTTTATTAGATATAAAAATCTTATTTTTAACCCTCTATAAAGTCTTTAAAAAAGATGGAATTTATAGTGTAGAAAATGATATTGTTCCAGATTTTACTGGAACCGAACCAAAGCAAAATCAATAAATGGCTATTAATATTCTTTTTACTTGCGCTGGACGACGCAATTATTTAATTAATTATTTTAAAGAAGCAATTAAAGGTCAAGGTGAAATATTTGCTGTTGACATGAGTCTTTCAGCGCCTGCACTAGTAGATGCTGACAAGGCAATTTTAGCTCCAAATATTTATGATGATACTTATATTCCGGTATTAAAAAGCATACTAATAGAAAACAATATCAATGCGGTAATCTCTTTAAATGATTTAGAACTGCCAATACTTTCAAAACATAAAAATGAACTAGAGGCTACTGGAGCTAAAGTGATTATTTCTAGTGAACATGTTATAGATATCGCCTTCGATAAAATTGAAACCTTTAAGTTTTTAAACAGTATTGGGTTAAAATCACCCCAAACTTTTACAAACATTAAAGAAGTGGAACTAGCTATAAATAACGGAGTCCTACATTTCCCCTTAGTTGTTAAACCGCGCTGGGGAAGTGCATCCATAGGTATAGATTTTCCTGAAACATTAGAAGAATTGAATCTAGCTTTTAAGTTACAGCAACTAAAACTTAAACGATCGATTCTAAATACAGCTAGTGCTCACGATATTAATAATGCGATACTCATTCAAGAAAAAATGAACGGTATAGAATATGGTATGGATGTCGTTAATGATTTTGAAGGTAATTATTACGGCACTTTTGTTAGAGAAAAAATAAGTATGCGTTCTGGAGAAACAGATAAAGCAATGTCTGTAATTGATGACCGTTTTGATAGTATTGGTCGTATAATTTCTGAACATTTAAAACATGTTGGAAGTTTAGATTGTGATGTTTTTGTGGCAAACGACGAGTTATATATTCTTGAGCTAAATCCTAGATTTGGAGGAGGTTATCCGTTTTCACATGAAGCAGGAATTAATACTGCAGCCATATATATTGAATGGTTAAAAGGAAACACTTCAATAGAAAAATTCAATACATATAAGGCAGGTGTGCATTTTTCAAAATGTGATAGAATGCTTAAAATTAAGCCTAGCTAAAGGTGATTTTTTGAGATTTCTTACTTCCCGAAATAACGAATTCTTTTTTGTTCAATAAACTTTGGAATACTTTAATGTTATCAGCCGATTCGGGATTAGCAAACAAAAACGTATTTATAAGTTGAGCTAGATAAATGTATGATTCTGTATTATATTTAATTCTAGAATATTGCGACTCATCAACACTTTCCAATGATTCATATATTAGTCCATCGTAAATAGTCGCTATTTTTCTACTACCCGTTAATTTAAAAATAGTTTTACGATAGAATTTAAAAATATTTTTATTTCTCAAATACAATTTAAACTTAAAATACCGCTCGACTAGATTTGCTATAGAACGTGATTTAAGTGATTGGGAATCATAAAAAATATGATATTCAAAATCATATTCTAAATTTCCCCATTTACGTTTATAATCAAAATCCCCTTTTGAAAAGTCTGAAAATTTATAATTATTTTCAAAACACCACTCCAACAGTTTTATAATTGATATTTTACCAATACTAAATTTATAATAATCAGGATCGAAGACCGTAATGGTTTCAAATAAAACATCTTCTGAATGAAAATTAAGAGTCATCCCAATTGGAGCACTTTCATTATAGATAATAAGCATTGACGCCTTTTTTTCTTTAAGCATTTCAAACACCAACTCTTTATAATAGCTCCATTTTTCTTTACTTAAATGATGGTAATTAGTTTTCTTACCTGCAAAACGTTTATTCAAGAGTTCATAAAATTTCTTAAATGCAATATCAAAATCTCTTTGTGAAATTTGGCCATGTAAAAACGAATATTTAATATTAAAACATGTTTCTAATTTTCTTTGATTAGATCTAAACTCTCTCCTGTTTTTTGAACTAAAGCGCATATTTATATATTCTGCAGCTGAATTTGCTTGAGAGAGATCCATTAAAAAACCTTTGTATTGAAATACTTTTTTCAATCGCAACGATGAATCTTTTGAAACTTTAAATGATTCTATATCAAAATATGCTGGAACATCATAAACCAAAAATGTTTTACCCTTATAATCTTGGTGTTCAGCTTCTACGGTATAAAAAACACCCTTTGTTAAATTTTCACCAACATTTATAAATAATGGCAAATAGGAATGCTTAATGAAATTTACTCCTTTTATAGAATTAAATTCATTAATCTGTTTTCCCTTAGAAAAATGCCGTGACCAAATAGTTTCAAAAGTTGAAGATGTAAATGGGTTATATTTCATTAAATGATATTGATCTTTTCACTTAAATTTAAGAACAAATGTAACATTTTGAAGGAGCAAATGAATAAAAAATTTGAAAATAGATTGATTATAAACAACTTAATAGTATTTCGAATCTTTGAAATTAATCCTTGCAGTTTAGATGTTGTAATTGATGCTATTGAATTAATATAACCGAAGAAAATTGTTTTTTATCGTGTTTATTTGGTTCGGAGCCATCGATTAGTGGATATTTAACCAGAATTTTTCGAATTAATTAATTCATATTAACTTTATATTTATTTATATATTGTGTTTAAAATTAATAGTAAAATTTTATGTCCCAAGTCCCTCACTAGACAAGAGAATTGAATAGTAAATAAACTTACTTAACGGTTTTGATTATGGAATCAAAAATTTGGTTGTCTTCACCACATATGTCTGGTAGAGAACAATCTTATATTAATAATGCATTTGAGACTAATTGGATCGCTCCATTGGGTCCGCATGTTAATGGTTTTGAAAATGATATTCAATCCTATCTTCAAACGGACAGTCAAGTTGCTGTTTTAAGTTCTGGTACAGCTGCTATTCATTTAGCTCTTATTTTATTAGATGTAAAGCAAGGAGACGAAATTATATGTCAAAGTAAAACGTTTTCAGCATCCGCTAATCCTATAGTTTATTTGGGCGCTACTCCAATTTTTGTGGATAGCGAAGAAGACACTTGGAATATTTCTCCTGAGCAGCTCGAAATCGCTATTCAAGATCGAATTAAAAAAGGTAAAAAACCAAAGGCAATAATAGCCGTACATCTATATGGAATGCCATATAAGGTAGACGAAATAAATACTATAGCCAATGCTTATAATATTCCTGTTATTGAAGATAGCGCGGAAGCATTAGGGAGTTTGTATAATTCAAAAAAATGTGGAACTTTTGGAGAACTTTCAATTTTATCATTTAATGGAAATAAAATTATTACGACTTCAGGTGGTGGTGCATTAATTACAAAGAATGTAACCTTAAAAGAAAAAGCAGTGAATTTGGCAACGCAATCAAGAGATAAAGCTGTAGAATATTTACATTCTAATATAGGATATAACTATAGAATGTCTAATGTTTTGGCTGGCATAGGTAGAGGACAGATGGAAGTTTTAGATGATCGTGTGTTATCAAGACGGAATAACTATGAACATTATTTAGACAGCTTTAAGAATATTAGTGAAATTTCATTTTTAAAGGAACCTGAAGGATGTTTTTCTAATAGATGGTTGAGTTGTATTTTAACTGAATCTGAGACAATGCGAGAGGGTTTACGATTGGCTCTTGACACTCAAAATATAGAATCAAGACCTTTATGGAAACCTATGCATCAGCAACCCATTTTTAAGGATTGTCCAAATTATTTAAATGGCGTTTCTGATCGATTGTTCGAAAGAGGATTATGCTTGCCGAGTGGCTCTAATTTGACTGATAATGAATTAAATAGAGTAACATCTGCAATAAAAACGTATTTTAGAGCATGATAACAAACCTCTTCCATAAAATATCACAAAAATACGCCTCTAAATGGTTGGTAATGTTATTCGATTTAGCAATAATAGCCTTCACCTTTGCAGGGGCATATATAATTCGATTTAATTTTAAAATAGATTTTGATGTTATTGTTGCCCTAAAACAACTCCCATTTGTTGTATTGGCTGCTCTAATTAGTTTTCTTTTAGTTGGGTCCCATAAAGGAGTTGTCCGGTTTACTGGGTTTAAAGATGTTGTTAATATTATAGTTGGTACAAATATATTGGCCACGATTTTAATTATTTCAACTTTCATTAGTCGAAAGTTTAATTTTGAAAGCATCTTTAATATTTCTGGATCCATCATTTATATCCATTTATTACTAAATATCTTATTTCTCATAGGATTTAAACTTTTTATAAAGTCCTTATACAATAATTTAATGCAAGATTTTAATCAGCAAAAAAAAGTATTGGTTTTTGGTGCGGGAAATTCTGGTATGATCGCCTATGATGCTATTAGAAATGATCCTAAAAACAGTCATGAGGTTATTGGATTTATCGATGATAACGAGGGGAAAATAGGAAAAAAAATCAACCTTCTAAATGTTTACAGTCTAGATAAAATAACATTAGATTTTATTCAAAAGAATGAAATTGAGGAAGTTATTATTTCTATTCAGAACATTGAAGCGGCTAGATTATTACAAATTACAGGGGTTTTATTTAGCCTTTCTTTAAAAGTAAAAATTGTGCCTCCAATTAAAAGTTGGATTGATGGCGATTTGAGTGTTGGGCAAATTAAAGATGTAAATATTGAAGATTTACTTGGTCGAGAGCCTATTACAATTATTAACCCAACATTAATTGATGAATATGAAAATAAAATCATTTTCATTACTGGTGCTGCAGGATCCATTGGAAGTGAAATTGCTCGAAAAATAACTCAGTATAATTATAAAAAATTAGTGTTGATTGATTCGGCTGAATCAGCTTTATACGACCTTCAGCAAGAATTTATTCAAAAAGGTATTAGAAACTTTGTTTCTGTAATAGCCGATGTTCGAGATGAAACGCGTATGGAGCAATTATTTAATGGTTATAAGCCAAAAATTGTTTTTCATGCTGCAGCATATAAGCATGTGCCATTGATGGAAAATAATCCGTATGAAGCTGTTTGCGTTAATATTGTTGGAACAAAGAATGTAGCTAGCTTAGCTGTGAAGCATAGTGTGCACAAATTCGTTTTAATATCTACAGATAAAGCGGTTAACCCTACTAATGTAATGGGTGCCACTAAGCGAATTGCTGAATTGTATGCCAATTGTTTACAGGGTAAAGGTCAGACTAAATTTATTACAACTCGTTTTGGAAATGTGTTGGGCTCAAATGGTTCTGTTATTCCTTTGTTTAAAAAGCAAATTGATACTGGAGGACCATTAACTGTTACTCATGAAGACATTACGAGATATTTTATGACTATCCCAGAGGCTTGCCAGTTAGTATTGGAAGCTGCAGCCATGGGTAACGGAGGTGAGATTTTTGTTTTTGATATGGGTGAATCTGTAAAAATTTATGATTTAGCAAAGAATATGATAATACTTTCGGGACTTAGATACCCCGAAGATATCGACATAAAGATAACTGGACTTAGACCTGGCGAAAAAATATTTGAAGAACTACTAGCCGATGGAGAAAACACAAAACCCACGTATCATGAGAAAATTATGATAGCCAAATCAAAACGATTAAATATTAAAGAAATTGAAACTAAGATTAATAACCTCTGTACTATTAATTCAAAAGTTAGAAATTTAGAAGTTGTTTCACTTATTAAAGATATTATTCCCGAATATATTTCTAATAATTCAAAGTTTGAAGTATTAGATACGACTAAAAAATAATCAGCCAAATCAATTTAATTATTATAGCCATGAATACAAAATTAAACGCGAATAGACTGCAAAACCTTATTGTAATACTAGTTCTCATATTAATTACATCTTGTGCATCAAGACAGGATGTTGTGTATTTTCAGGATGAAGTAGCCTCTGAATCTGATACTATCGCATATTTTCATGAAATATCTTATAAAACGGACGATATGTTAACCATTGATGTTTCCGCGATTGATCCTGAAGCTGCCAAACCATTTAATTTAGCTGCAGTTTCGTATAACACAGAATCCGTTATAAGTGCGCAAGGATCATTAAAAATGCAAACATACTTATTAGATGCTAATGGAAATATAGAGTTCCCTGTTATTGGCACCTTAAAATTAGGAGGCTTAACAAGAGCTGAAGCCACCCTGTTTTTGAAAGAAAAATTAGCGGAATACATTAAGGACCCAATTGTTAATATTAGGCTTGCTAATTTTACAATTACAGTTCTAGGTGAAGTCAATAAACCTGGAACCTTTACTGTTGCGGATGAGCGTATTTCTTTATCAGAAGCGTTGGGTCTTGCCGGTGATTTAACTATATGGGGGAAACGCGATAATGTGTTTTTAATTCGTGAAAACAACGGGAAAAAGCAGTACGCGAAACTTGATTTGACCTCGATTAAAGTACTTAACTCACCTAATTACTATTTAGCACAAAATGACGTGATATACGTCGAACCAAATTCGGCGAAGGTGAAACAATCTGCATATAATCAAAATAGTGTAGTCTGGATTTCGGCTATTGCAACTTTAGCTACCATAGCAGCCATCGTTATTAGATAAATTTAAAAGACAAATATGAATTCCAATTCTATCAATCATAACGAGTTACGAGATAAGGTCGATTTATTTATTTCAAAATGGAAGCTTATTTTAATATGTTTAATCATTGCTATTAGTAGTGCATTCATTTATTTGCGATATGCAAATTACCAATATGAAGTTACTACATCTATTAAGATTAAAAATGAAAATCAAAAGCAACAGTTGTCTGAATTAACTGCATTGCAAGACTATGGTATGTTCTCAACAGATTTCAATAATATTACTGATGAAATTGAAGTCATTAAGTCAAGAGCACTTATTCTTAAAGTCGTTGAAGATTTAAAGTTAAATATTCGATATTACGTAAGAGGAAAAATTAAAGAGCAAGAAATATATAAGAACCCTCCTGTCATTTTGAACTTTTTTGAAAGCGATTCGTTAATTAATACTATTGATACTACACTTTATTTAAAAATTAAATCTCCAACAAAATTTACGCTTTCGAATACTGAAAACAATGAGCTCTTAGATATTGAAAGCTCAAGTGCAGTAGAATATTCTTTCGGCGACCGGATTACTTCTGGTTTTGGAGACTTTATAATTACACCAAATATTGGACAATATACTTCAGATCCGGGAAGAAGTATAAAAATAAAAATGTCTCCTATTGAAAAAGTGGTTGAAGCCTATCAAACCAAGTTAGAGGTAACTACCAATAAAGGTTCTAATATCATTAATATTTCTATTAATGAAAATTTGAAAGACAAGGCTCGGCTTATCTTGGATAAGATTGTTGAGAAATATAATGACAATGTAATTGAAGATAAACAACAAATCGTACAGGCTACTTCAGATTTTATAAACAACCGTTTAAATGTGGTTTCAAATGAATTGGAACAAGTTGATTTCACAGCAGAAACTTTACAGAAAAATAATAGACTTACTGCCTTGGCATCTCAATCTGATATCTTTTTGCAAAGTGAAAAAGAAAATGAATCCAAAATTATTAATACGTCAAATCAAATACAACTTATTGACTATATGAGAGATCATATTGAAAATAATGATTCTGGTAGTGATTTATTACCAGCGGATGTTGGAATTGCAGATAATTCAGTTGCCCAAATTACCAAAAGTCATAATGATTTAGTATTGCAACGTGATCGTATTCTAAAAAGTTCTACTGATAAAAACCCGACTGTTATTAACTTAAATAATCAGATTTCAGCTTTAAAAGAAAATCTAAATCAAAGTTTGAATAATATCCAATCGGCAAATAGAATAACGCTTAATTCACTGAATAAAGAAGACGCAAGAATTAGTGCACAATTGTATTCTGCTCCAACAAAAGCACGTCAATTTAGAGACGTAAAGCGTCAACAAGACATTAAAGAGTCATTGTATCTATATTTGTTAGAAAAACGAGAAGAAACGGCAATTTCCTTAGGTATATCTTCACCAAATGCTAAAATTATTGACAAGGCATATGGCACGAATTTGCCCGTTTCACCTAAACCGAATATTGTTTATTTGGCAGCATTGATAATTGGACTTATTGTACCCGTTTCTTATATTTATACCACGGACCTTCTTAATACGAAAATTTCAAATAAAAAAGAACTATCAAAGGTTTTAAGTATTCCTTTCTTGGGTGATATTCCACAATCTGATAAGAAAAAACAATTAGTTACCAAAGTCGATTATTCTCCAAAAGCAGAAGCATTTAGAATTGTACGATCAAATATCAATTTTATGCTTCAAAATCATGACAGTAAATGCAAAACGCTATTCATAACTTCTACTACTAGTCAGGAAGGAAAATCACATACGTCTATTAATCTAGCAACCTCATTCTCATTTTCTGAAAAAAGAGTGTTACTCATTGAAACAGATATTCGTGTTCCTAAAATAAATAAGTATCTAAATATAACTGCTAAAAAAGGGCTAACAGATTTCATATCTGATAAATCACTATCAATTGAAGATGTAACAGTTTCAGTTAAAGATAATGCATTTCTAGATGTAATTCCTTCAGGAACCATCCCTCCTAATCCTGCCGAATTACTAATGAGTGATCGGGTTGATTATCTCTTTGCAGAAGTGCAAAATACTTACGATTATATTATTGTAGATACAGCAGCAGTTGGGTTAGTAACAGATACTTTTCATATTAGTAATCATGCTGACATGTTTATATATGTAGTAAGTGCTAATAAAATTGATAAACGCCAATTACATGTTGCACAAACTTTATATGATGAAAAACGATTACCACATATGGCCGTTCTTTTAAATGGAACTTCTAAAAAGAAAGGTTATGGTTATGGATACGGCAATAGCCCACATAAAAAGAAGAAGTGGTAATAACGCAATATAAAAGGCCAATGATTTTTCATTGGCCTTTTATATTTAACTTGAACTATATTTTTCTTCGTTTACGTTCATTCTTCAATAAGTTTAATTCCCTACTCGTTTGACCAGCTACAGACGTATTTTCTTCAGCGCGTCTAATCAAATATGGCATAACATCTTTTACGGGGCCAAATGGAACATATTTTGCTACGTTATAGCCTTGAGCCGCCAAATTATAACTTATATGATCACTCATACCATATAATTGACCAAACCAAACGCTATTATCATTTTTAGAAATTTTAGATGCTTTCATTAAATCCATTGCCAAATAACAACTCTCTTCATTATGTGTGCCAATAAACAATGAAAAGCTATTCAAATTATTTAATATATATCGCATGGTTTCGTTAAAAGTATCGTCAGTAACTTGCTTAGTTTTACAAATTGGAGATGGATAGCCAAATTCTTCTGCTCTCTCCCTCTCTTTCTCCATATATGCACCTCTAACAATCTTTACGCCAATTTTAAAGCCATTTGCTTCAGATTGATTTTGAAGTTTTTTAAGGTAATCCAAACGATCCCATCTATATAATTGAAGTGTATTATATACGATGGCCTTTTCTGCATTATAAAGACGCATCATGTCTTCACATAATTCGTCTGCAGCATCTTGTATCCAGCTCTCTTCTGCATCTATCAGTAGTTCTACATCTTTTTCCTTAGCGAGTTGACATACTTTTTTAAAGCGGGCTACTATCCTATTCCATTCTAAAGTTTCGCTATCGGAAAATGGTTGTCCTTCACCCTTTTTTTGATATAAATGGAAACGTCCAAATCCAGAAGGTTTAAATACAGCAATAGGCATCGCATTCTTTTTATCTGCAAAATTGATGATTTTAAGCGTCTTTTCCATCGCTGCATCGAAATGGGACTCCGCTTCTTTTCCTTCAACCGAATAATCCAAAACAGCAGAAACACCTTTCTCATACATATTATCAATTACTGTTAAACAATCATCTTCGTTAACACCACCGCAAAAATGATCAAAGACTGTTGACCTAATTAATCCTTCCACTGGCAAATGTGCCTTAAGGGCGAAATTTGTTGCCGCAGTACCTATCCGAACTAAGGGTTGATGGGATATCATTTTAAACAAAAAGTAAGCTCTCTCTAGCTCTGAGTCGCTTTTCAAATTAAAAGCAACTTTGGTATTATCAAAAAGTCGTTCTGTAGTCATCTTTAAAAATATAAAACAAAAATATGTATTCATTTTCTAATAATTAATTAAAAACTGCTTATTTTCATGCCCTATTTTAAGGTCAACATTTAAATGGATTCAATTCAAACAAATACGTATACTGTTCATTTCAATTTATCAGGTTATGAATTTTTAAACAGTTACATTAACGATAACAAATTTTCTAAAATCTATGTTTTAGTAGACGCAAATACACATGAATTTTGTTTACCTCAATTTATGGCTCAGCTACAAACAGAGATTCACATTGAAATTATAGAAATTGAAGCTGGCGAACAGCATAAGACGATTGATACATGTGTTGGTGTCTGGCATACGCTTTCTGAATTAAATGCAGATAGAAAGAGCTTATTGATTAATCTCGGCGGAGGTGTTGTAACTGATTTAGGTGGATTTGTTGCCTGTACTTATAAACGTGGTATTAAATACGTAAACGTACCTACATCGCTTCTGGCAATGGTTGATGCCTCTGTAGGTGGAAAAACCGGTGTCGATTTAGGGCATCTAAAAAATCAAGTAGGTGTCATTCATTCAGGAGATATGGTTTTGGTGAATACCGGTTTTTTAAACACGCTACCACAAAATCAATTAAAATCTGGATTGGCAGAAATGCTAAAGCATGGTCTTATATACGATAGAGTCTATTGGAATAAATTATCGAATTTATCTAAATTATCACTTGAAGATTTAGATCAATTGATTTATGAATCTATTATTATTAAAAAGGATATTGTGATTGCTGATCCTTTTGAAAATAACATGCGTAAACATCTTAATTTCGGACATACATTAGGTCATGCAATAGAATCTTATTTTTTAGGTAATAATTCCAAAGCGGATATGCTACATGGCGAAGCTATTGCCATTGGTATGTTATTAGAATGTTACATATCACATGAATTATTAGAATTCTCTTTGAAAGATTTGAAAGCAATTACTAAAGTCATCAAACATATGTATCCCTCAGTTGAATTTGATGATGACGATTTAGTTTCGATAATCGACTTACTCAAATATGATAAAAAGAATGAAAATGGTAACGTGAATTTTGTTTTATTAGAATCTATTGGCAAGCCAAAAATTGATTGTTTAGTTGAAAATGAACTAATTATAAAAGCGTTCGAGTATTATAAGCGTATTTCAAGTTAAATTGAGCTTATAAATAGCGTTCTTTTATCACTTGGCTGTGATGATTTTCATGGCCAATAATTATAAAACCTGCGGCTCTAACAGACAAATTACTATTACTAGCAATTCCAACCTCTAATAACATTTCATCACTAAAACTATTAAACATAATAATGGTTGTGATTCTCAGTGCTTTATATTCTGAGATTAATTCGGTCATAGTACGTGAATTGGCATCACAGGATAAAACATATGCATCTTGATCAAATCCTGGAAAAAGAGTACGATCCTGTCTGGCAATACATAAGGCTCTATAAGCAAACACACGTTCAGTGTCTATTAAATGCTGTATAATTTCCTTGATAGTCCATTTTCCTTCTTCATAGCGGAACTCATGCTTGTCAATAGGAATAGACTCAAAAAAATCTATAAATTTTATATGATTTGATCCTAATAACTCATTTAAATCTTGTGTTCCAGATTTACTAATATAAGTGTCGTAATATGGGTTGTACTCGTTTGAATTTAAATCAGAGCGTTTCATTTAGTGTATTTTAAAATAAAAATAATAAAAAACCCTCTATCGTAACATCAACAAAGGGCAAATTAACATATATCGCTAGTAATTGTTACAATTCGTTAAAAATGGTATGCATCAATCGTTTTTTGTCATTAATACTTTCTTCTAAAGAAATCATTGTTTCTGTTCTATAGATGCCTTCAATATCATCTAGCATAAAAATAATGTCTTTCGCATGAGACGTGTCTTTAGCTCTTACTTTACAAAATATATTAAATTTCCCAGTAGTAATATGAGCTACTGTAACATATGGAATTTGATTGATACGTTCTAATACAAACTTTGTTTGTGAAGTATTATTTAAAAACACACCCACATAAGCGATAAATGAATAGCCTAATTTTTTATAATCTAAAGTTAAAGAAGAACCTTGTATGATTCCAGCTTCTTCCATTTTTTTAACTCTAACATGTACCGTTCCAGCAGAAATCACCAGCTTTTTTGCAATATCAGTAAAAGGAATTCTTGTATTATCGATTAACATATCTAAAATTTGATGATCAATGTCATCTAATTTGAATTTTGCCATTTTTTGATTTTTCTTAAATTAAATACAAAGATAATTCATTTTTACTGAAGATAATACAACACAACTTACTTTTTTTACAATAAAAATGAGAATTTTTCATTGTTTATTTTAACGTAATCGATTTGATTTCCTAACTTTAAGGAAGTGCCTTTTGCTACAATTACCTCATTTCCTTCAGCATTAACCTCCAAATGCGCATAAAACTCACTTAAATCATCAATCTTTTCAACTTTTGGAACAAATTCTATCCTATCATTGTTTAAGCTTTCCTCATATTGAATCGCAATATCACCCACTTCCGTGTTTCTTATTATAATATCAAAAAATAACTTTTTATTTTGAGGTATTTTCAAGTATGCACTGTGGCCATCTCTTGCTATTTCTGGGACAGAAATATAATTTAATGCCACTACCAAAGCATCAAAGATGAATCGTCTTGTTAGCTCTCTCGAATAATCATTAGAAAAATGTCCTGCTTCAACCAAAATAGTTGGCACATTTAATGATTGAAACGTATCACCAACACAGTTTATGTTAAATGTATCATCGTATATGCCCACGTTATTTGTAATCGTCAATTGCAAATTGGAGTTCATAACTGATATCACATCCATAGCTATTTTTCTGTTCTCCGTTATTGAACATTTAGCATCTTGGGCTGGTGCCAAAAATGATACTATAGCAGAGTTATCAGTGTTTCCAGCACTAAATATTGTACGTTGACCATGTAGGTTAAAACAAAAATCAGGTTGAAATTCATCAAATAATGATCTTAAAACTTTACTCTCAGGTTGGGACAAGACTTGAGCATCTCGATTTAAATCGACTCCATTTGCATTCAACCGTGTATAGGCACGTGCGCCATCAGGATTTAACATTGGCACTACCGTTATCGTGCAGGCCCTTGTTATTGATTTAGACTCTTCTGTCTGTCCATCCAAAAAATTAAAAAGATCAAATAATGCCTTAGTTGTAGTGCTTTCATTACCATGCATCTGAGACCACATCAATATTTTTATTGGCCCATTACCAATAGTCAGAGCATGAATATCTTCTTCATTAACGGACTTACCAATAGTTTCAACTTCAATTATTTTACGCCATTTGTTTAGCAATGGTGTAATCATATCCAAATTAATATAACGATTAAAAAGTGTCTTTTCAATACAGGAATTATGTAGCAAATTTAACGTTCCGTTTGGCATAAAAATATATTAGTAAGGACAAAGGTAAACATTTGATAATTTACAATTGTAAACCCTTACTTAGGTCCCAATTGATCTCAATTTGTATACAAATGTATCAATTAAAAGTATCGGCTACTTCGATGTAAACACTAACTGGTATTGAAAAACATTTTAGCAATTTAATTAGCTTTACATCAATAAGTTAAAATAGCTTATTTGAAGCTATAATTTATTATGTAACACTAATTTTAATTTAAGTTTTGCATTGAATTAAAAATATGTTTACATTTGTAACGTTATTAAATCACACAGAACTGTTTACAATGATAAACAATGAATATTTCATAAAACGCTTGCAAAAAGTCATAGATTTCTATGGTGAAACCGCATCCTCTTTTGCTGAAAAGATAGGTGTACAACGCTCTAGTATTTCACACATATTATCTGGACGAAATAAACCAAGTTTAGATTTTGTTTTAAAAGTCCTCTCCTCTTTTCCCGAAGTTGAATTGTATTGGTTGATGAATGGCAAAGGAGAATTTCCTTCAAATAAAACTGAAATTGATCAAATTGAAAATGAAGAGGTAAATCAGGATCTCAAAATAAGCTCTAATTCAACTAAGGACAAATCCATAGACCGAATCGTAATTTTCTACAAGGACGGGACTTTTGAGAATTTCGAGAATTCGTAAATAATTACTTTTAATATTCAAATACGCGATTCTAAGCGTTTTAGCATTTAATTCCTTTTTTGTTGAAATTTCATACGGTTTGATTAATTTTGCTTAAAATGTAATACATGAAATTATTTTGGCTTTGCTTGCTTTTATTTTGCATCACTAGTTGTTACCAATCTGAACGAAACTGTAACGAATTTAGAACTGGAACTTTTGAATTTGACTATACGATTAATGGAGAAGTAAAAAAGGGAACTTTTGTAAGGACGGAGTCTTTAAACATTGACTATTACGAAAACAAAATCGATACAGCTTCTATAAGATGGATAAATGATTGTGAATTTATTCTCAAAAAACTGCATCCAAAAAATAAAGCCGAAGAGAAAGCTATTCATATGAAAATAATGAAGACTATGGAGAATTCATACACCTTTGAGTATCAATTAGCGGTTAAGAATCCTAACAAAAAGCCTCGTATTGAAAAAGGATTAGCTAGAAAAATAAAATAATATGTTGGAATTTTTTATGACTAGTGATGCCATCATGGCATTATTAACTTTAACATTTTTAGAGATTATTTTAGGAATAGATAATATCGTATTCATATCTATTGCAGCTAATAAACTTCCTGAACACCAAAGAGGCAAAGCAACCAACATTGGACTACTCCTAGCAATGGTTCAACGAATTTTACTATTATTTTTCGTCTCTTTTTTAATCGGCTTAAAAGAACCTTTTTATCATTTTGAAACGAGTTGGTTGAAAATTGCTGTAAGTTGGCAAGCAATTATTTTATTTACTGGAGGTCTGTTCTTAATTTATAAAAGCACTTCAGAAATTAGAGAAAAAGTTGAGACACCGAAACAAAATGAAAACGATTTGAAAAGTAAAAAGATTACGTCTCTATCTCAAGCTATAACTCAAATTCTAATAATAGATTTTATATTTTCCATTGATTCAATTCTTACTGCAGTTGGAATGACCAACGGTTTGTCCCCAAACCACAACTACAATCTAGTACTTATGATTATTGCAGTTATTATTTCAATTGCAATAATGATCGCTTTTGCAAATCCGATCCGTAAGTTTATTGATATAAATCCGAGTATTCAAATGCTAGGATTGGCTTTTCTTATATTAATTGGTTTTATGCTAATTACCGAAGCAGGACATCTTTCTGAAACCCAATTATTTGGAAATTCAGTCGGAGCAATACCTAAAGGCTACTTGTATTTTGCAATAGCGTTTTCATTATTTGTAGAATTTCTGAATTTTAAAACAGTTAAAATTGGAGGCAAATAAGCTGTCCAGATTATTATGAATTGTGCAATACCGAAACCACTGATTTTCTATATTAATAATTAAATAGTTAAAATAGTGTAATCTGACCTTCTTCGTCTTTTTCTAAATCTTTAGAGTCTTCGTTTGTACTGACATTATTATTTTTCTCCTTTTTAATTTCAATGGTTAGGTTTTCCTCGTCGACTACTTCAATTTCCTCTGCAGGAACTTCGTCTGGAGCTTCATAAGGTAATGCGTCTAACAAGTTGATTTGATTTACTTTGCCTTTAGTCAATTGATTTCCTAGCGCACTTATTCCCTTAACACTAATAAACTCCTCTAGATTAACAACTTCATTCTCCCTTCTGTCTTTCCCTCGTTCTTTAGCGAAAACAACTTCTGCCATTGGTTTCCAATCTGTAGAAACTATTTCAAGCTGTGATTTTTCATTTTCAGAAATAAATCTTTCAATTTTATTTTCATTTTCAACAATAAATCGTTTGACATAATAACGCTCCTTTTCACCATCAAAATAAATTGCTGAAACTGGCTTTTTAGGCGACCACTTTTCAAGTATAATCATATCATCATCAAAGCGCGCAGTGATTTCCGGTAGAATTGTTTTCACATGACCAGATTGTGTAATAATTAGCAACCTATCTTCTCCTCTGAATTCACCAATTAATTCACCTCTACCATCAACATTTAAGCGCTGTATAGCGTCGTCAAACCAAACTTTACGTGGTTTTAAAGTAGACACGCCTTTTTCCTTTAACTCAATTTTTTTTATAGAATGTTTAGTTACTAAATTCCCTTTGGAAGCGCGTCCTTTAATTAGAACATCCGCAAAATCCATGTCCCATTTTAACTTTTTAATACCTCCAGACTGACGTAAATTAATCGCGATAACTTCAGCTTCACCATTAGGATTAGCAGAAAAATACCATACCGTAGTTCCCTTATTAGCTTTAGTTAAATCATATTCTTTGTCGCGGGTAACACTGGTTACCGAAAAGCGCTTAATGTATGATGGTCCTCTACTTCCATCACGATAAACCATATTATATATAGTCCGTGTGTCTTTCTTTTTAAAAACAGCAACATGTATAATATCTTTTCCAATAAAGGTTTTTGAATCTACTTTGGTAATCATCATTTTACCTTCTTTGGTAAACACAATTATATCATCAATATCACTACAATCGCCAACATATTCATCACGTCTTAGCGAGGTTCCGATAAAACCCTCCTCCCTATTTACATACAACTTGGTATTCCGTATGACAACTTTTGTAGCGTCTACATCATCAAAAATTCTAATCTCAGTTTTGCGTTCGCGACCTTCACCATATTCTTTTTTAAGTCTAGCGAAATAAGCAATCGCGTATTCTATTAAATTATTCAAATGATGTTTTACTTCGGCAATTTGATCTTCTAAAGCATCAATCTTTTGCTGTGCCTTATCAATATCGAATTTAGAAATACGCTTAATTCTAATTTCAGTTAAACGCACAATGTCATCTTCAGTAATCGCACGTTTCAGATGCTTTACATGAGGCTGAAGCCCTTTATCAATAGCTTTTATCACACCTGTCCAAGTCTCTTCTTCTTCGATATCTCGATAGATACGTTTCTCGATGAAAATACGCTCTAAAGATGCAAAGTGCCATTGCTCTTCAAATTCTCGCAACTTTATTTCTAGTTCACTTTTTAAAAGCTGAACTGTATTGTCTGTTGAACGACGCAACATCTCTGTTACACCTACAAAAAACGGCTTGTTATCTTCAATAACACATCCCAAAGGAGATATTGAAGTTTCGCAGTTTGTAAACGCATAAAGCGCGTCAATTGTCTTGTCTGGAGATAAGCCAGAAGGAAGATGTACTAATATTTCAACATCAGCGGCCGTATTGTCTTCTATTTTCTTGATTTTAATTTTCCCTTTCTCATTAGCCTTTAGAATAGAATCAATTAAAGAGGATGTATTTGAAGCAAAAGGAATTTCTGTAATAACGAGTGTATTCTTATCGAGTTGCGAAATTTTAGCTCTTACGCGTACTTTTCCTCCTCGCAAGCCATCATTATAATTTGAAAAATCTGCTATTCCAGCGGTGGGAAAATCGGGAAGGATTGAAAAACGTTTTCCTTTTAAATGTTTTATTGAGGCATCAATGAGTTCAATGAAATTGTGCGGAAGAATCTTAGTCGATAGTCCAACCGCAATACCTTCTCCACCTTGAGCTAACAGTAATGGAAACATGACTGGAAGATTTACAGGTTCTTTACGTCGTCCATCATAAGATGATTGCCATTCAGTTATTTTAGGATTATAGACAACATCCAAAGCAAACTTTGATAATCTTGCTTCTATATATCGCGATGCAGCTGCTCGATCTCCAGTTAAAATATTCCCCCAGTTCCCTTGGGTATCTATAAGCAAGTCTTTTTGACCAATTTGAACCATGGCATCAGCAATACTGGCATCTCCATGAGGATGGTATTGCATCGTATGACCAACAATATTTGCCACTTTGCTGTAACGACCATCATCTAAATCTTTCATTGAATGCATAATACGCCGTTGTACTGGCTTAAAACCATCTTCAATTGCAGGTACAGCACGTTCCAATATCACATAAGACGCATAATCTAAAAACCAATCTTTATACATACCAGTAACTCTGGTAATTGTCTCTTGTTGGTCATCTTGATCACCTAATAGATCATTGTTCTCTTCTGACATTAACTCGCTTTTCTATTGTTTTTAACCATTTTACTCAATGACTGCTTAATATATTTTCTTTTTTTTCTAGCGACTAAAGTTACATTGAAAGTCTCATGATTTTTATGCCCTTTATGATCCTTAACATAAATTACTAAACTTTTGAAAATAATGTAATTGTGAAATTTAAATGCGACTAAATTGTCTTTTTCAAACTCAATTTTATGCTCTCTGTAATTAAATTGTTCTGACAATAACAGTCCTCTATTGACAATTACAACTTTAACACCATCACTGTCATATTCAAAATATCGTGAAATAAAATGTACTAAAAAAAACACGCCTGCAAATGAAAATGCCATAATAAAAAAAGTCAAGGTTGCATTGTCTGTAACATCACTAAATGCACTAAAAACAGTTGCCATTAATATAGCAAAGACTATGAGTATAAAATATACAGATATAATTGTGTTTTTAACTTTTGAATTATTAGTTCGCATGATTATCCTCTACTATGTCTAGTTCAACTTTTAAATTATTAATTATAAATTCTTGACGTGTTGGTGTATTTTTACCCATATAAAAAGACAACAACGCTTCAATAGACATATCTTTATCCAACATTATTGGATCTAATCTAATATCATCACCAATAAAATGTTTAAACTCATCAGGTGATATCTCCCCTAATCCTTTGAATCGTGTTATTTCAGGTTTTGGCTTTAACTTATCGATAGCAGTACGTCGTTCATCATCTGAATAACAATAGATAGTTTCTTTTTTATTCCGTACTCTAAATAACGGTGTTTGCAGAATATATAAATGACCTTCTTTTATTATTTCTGGGAAAAACTGTAAAAAGAATGTAATGAGCAATAAACGTATATGCATACCATCAACATCAGCATCAGTTGCGATGACAATATTATTATATCTCAAATCTGCCAATGATTCTTCAATACTTAAAGCAGCTTGTAGTAAATTAAATTCTTCATTTTCATAAACAATTTTTTTACTTAAACCATAACAATTTAAAGGCTTTCCCTTTAGACTAAATACAGCTTGCGTATTTACATCTCTTGATTTCGTAATACTTCCCGATGCGGAATCTCCCTCTGTAATAAATAAGGTCGACTCTAAATTTCTTTCGTTTTTTATATCTCCAAAATGAACCCGACAATCTCTCAATTTTTTATTGTGAAGATTTGCTTTTTTAGCTCTGTCTTTAGCTAATTTTCTGATGCCTGATAATTCCTTACGTTCGCGTTCTGCTTGCAGAATTTTTCGCTGTATTTTTTCGGAAGTTTCTGGATTCTTATGCAAATAATTATCCAAATACGTTTTAAGAAAATCATTGATATAGGTTCTAACCGTTGGCAAATCACCTCCCATGTCTGTTGACCCTAACTTCGTTTTAGTCTGACTTTCAAAAACAGGCTCCATGACTTTAATCGCAACAGCACAAACTACTGATTTTCTTATGTCTGAAGCTTCATAATTCTTACCATAAAATTCTCTTACCGTTTTCACTAAAGCTTCTCTAAAAGCCGCTAAATGTGTTCCACCCTGCGTCGTGTTTTGTCCATTAACAAAAGAATGATATTCTTCACTATATTGTGTTTTACTATGTGTTAATGCGACTTCAATATCATTCCCCCTTAAGTGAATTATGGGATACAATGTATCAGACTCATTGATATTTTCGGCTAATAAATCTTTTAAGCCATTTTCACTAAAATATTTTTCACCATTGAAAACTATAGTAAGACCAGGATTTAAATACACATAATTTTTGAGCATTTTAACTATATACTCAGGTCGGTATTTGTATTTTTTAAATATGACTTCATCAGGAATAAAAGACACTTTCGTTCCTTTACGTCTTGTTGTATCATTTAATAAATCTTGATGTGTGAGATTCCCTTGTTCAAATTCAGCAGAAGCCGATTTGCTATCTCGTGTAGATTCAACTCTAAAAAATGAAGATAATGCGTTTACAGCTTTAGTACCTACTCCATTTAATCCTACTGATTTTTTGAAAGCCTTTGAATCATATTTTCCCCCAGTATTCATTTTTGAAACAACATCAACAACTTTGCCGAGTGGTATGCCACGGCCATAATCTCTAACTATGACCTTGCTTCCTTGAATAGAAATATCAATCGTCTTTCCTGCTCCCATGACAAACTCATCAATTGAGTTGTCTAAAACTTCTTTTAATAGAATATAAATGCCATCATCTGCAGAAGATCCATCACCAAGTTTTCCAATATACATTCCTGGACGCATACGGATATGTTCTTTCCAGTCGAGTGAACGTATATTATCTTCGGTATAGTCGGATCCTTGAGACATAAATCAATAAAATTTTTGATAGGATGCTAATATAGTATTTCAATGGAATAAAAGAAACACACAATACACAAAGTAATTAACAATAAAACACCAATATTGTTGAGAACATTGGAGATTTATTTCAAGAGAAGGCAACTTTATACATTAAACAGAAAATGCATCACATCCCCATCTTTAACAATATAATTTTTACCTTCAACTCGCATCTTACCTGCTTCTTTTACTTTAGCTTCACTTCCGTGAGATACATAGTCATCATAACCTATCACTTCTGCGCGAATAAATCCCTTTTCAAAATCAGTGTGAATCACACCTGCAGCTTGAGGAGCAGTTGCTCCTACATCTATAGTCCAAGCTCTTACTTCTTTAACACCAGCCGTAAAGTAAGTTTGCTGATTGAGTAATTTATATGCTGACCGAATGAGCTTTGAAGAACCAGGTTCATCTAAACCAATGTCTTGTAGAAACATTTGACGTTCTTCATAATCGTCTAGCTCATTAATATCTGCTTCTGTACCAACTGCCAAAACTAATACTTCTGCATTCTCATTTTTCACAGCATCTTTAACTAAATCTACATAGCTATTTCCCGACACCGCAGCGTTTTCATCGACATTACAAACATAAAGTACGGGTTTGTCTGTTATTAATTGTGAAGGATTTACATATTCTAAATAATCATCCTCGCTAAACTCTATTGCTCTAACCGAAATTCCTGCTTCTAAATTTTCTTTTAATTTTAATAATACCGACTCTTCTTTTTGAGCTTCTTTATTACCAGTTTTAGCAGCACGCTTGACTTTATCCAGTTTTTTATCAACGGTTTCTAAATCTTTAAGTTGCAATTCCATATCAATGGTCTCTTTATCTCTTATTGGATTTATATTGCCATCAACATGAATGATATTATCGTTGTCGAAACAACGTAAAACATGCAGGATAGCATCTGTTTCACGTATATTTCCTAAGAATTGATTCCCTAGACCTTCACCTTTACTTGCGCCTTTCACTAAGCCAGCAATATCAACAATTTCAACAGTTGCAGGTAATACGCGTTCAGGATTCACTAGATCCTCTAGCTTCTGTAGTCTTGTGTCTGGCACGTTAACTACACCAATATTTGGCTCTATCGTACAAAATGGAAAGTTTGCACTTTGCGCTTTAGCATTTGACAAACAATTAAATAAAGTTGATTTCCCAACGTTCGGTAATCCTACAATTCCAGCTTTCATTTCTTAATCTTTTTAAGGCAGCAAATATAATTATACTTCTAATTAAATCTGCTTTTTATGTGCAAAGTTATTAGGTGAACATGACATAAAAAAGTGAACCAATAATTGCTATAAAAACCAATAATGCAATAATTGATAAAGTACATCCTAAATGTTTCCAAAAGCCATTATATCCTTTAGTCTCTTCCATGTTCTAAAAATAGAAAATCTCAACATTAGAATTTGAGATTTAACCATACAAATTTTTAATATGTTAGTCTTCGTCAGGATGCATAAAACGTTGCTTTCCTAAGAGAGCTTCTTCCGTTTCTACATGATCATCATCTGGAACACAGCAATCTACAGGACATACTGCGGCACATTGAGGCTCTTCATGAAACCCTTTACATTCAGTGCACTTATCAGGAACAATATAATAAATTTCATCACTTATAGGCTCTTGAGTTTCTTCCGCATCTACAGTTTTTCCATTAGTTAAAACTAAACTACCAGATAAGCTTGTACCATCCTTATATCTCCAATCATCTGCACCTTCGTAAATAGCAGTATTTGGGCATTCAGGCTCGCAAGCACCACAATTTATACACTCATCAGTTATTATAATAGCCATAGCATGTTTTCGGTTAAATATTTTCTAACTTTGCGGTGCAAAAATAAAGCCAAAACCTGTCATAACCAAACTAAGAATGGATTTAGAACAAAGAATTAACGCTTTTGTAAAATTGGGAACTTTTTTAAGTCAGTTTTCTTCTGAAATTCCCCAAAGAAAAGATGATATTCCATTTAATGAATTATTTTTTGAAGGGTTCAATCATCAAATAAAACTCGCTCAAGAGCATAATGGATGGTTTACTAAAGAGAATGTTACGTTCTCTTTTAATGGATGGTGTAACTCATTGAGTTACAAAAACCTTAATGAGTGGACTCGTAAGTATCGCTTTACTCATTCTAAAGAGAAGAATGTTAGTATTATTATGGCTGGAAATATTCCATTAGTAGGATTTCATGATTTTATTTCTGTACTAATTACCGGGCATCATGTTTTAGTAAAACAGTCCTCCAATGACAAACACCTTCTTCCTTTTTTAGCTAAATATTTAGAGCACATTGAGCCCGATTTCAAAGGGCGTATTTCTTTTACTGAGAATAAAATAGAAAACTTTGATGCAGTAATCGCTACTGGTAGTGATAATACTGCTAGATATTTTGAATATTATTTTAAAGACAAGCCTTCAATTATAAGAAAAAATAGAAATTCAATTGCCATTTTAAAAGGTGATGAGACAGAAAACGAATTGCAATTACTTTCAAATGATATTTTTAGGTACTATGGTTTAGGTTGCAGAAATGTATCAAAACTTTTTATTCCAAGAAATTATAATTTTGATGGTTTTTTTCAAGGCATTTATCATTGGAACCCAATTATGGATGGTGCAAAATATGCAAATAACTATGATTATAATAAGGCCGTATATTTAATGAGTGAGTTTGAAATGTTAGAAAACGGATTCTTAATGATAAAAGAAGACAAAAGTTTCGCATCCCCCATTGCTACTGTTTTTTATGAATATTATGATTCAATTGAGGAATTAAAACTAAGATTAAGTAATGAAGAACCTAATATTCAATGCGTAGTTTCCAATGGGATTTTCAAAAATGAAGTGGCATTTGGACAAACTCAAAAACCACAGCTTTGGGACTATGCTGATGGCGTAGACACCATAGCTTTTTTGTTAAAAATATAGTTGATAATTTATCATTTTAATGTTTAAAATTTTATAAGAATTTAGCACCTTTGCAATAGTAAAAACTACAATAAATAATGAAGAAACATAATTTTAGTGCCGGACCCTGTATTTTACCTCAAAGCGTTTTACAACAAGCATCTGAGGCTGTTTTAAATTTTAATAATGATGACATGTCATTATTAGAAATATCTCATAGAAGCAAGCCTTTTGTGGATGTTATGGAAAATGCTAGGTCATTAGCATTGGAATTACTTGGACTAGAAGGCAAAGGGTATAAAGTATTATTTCTTCAAGGAGGAGCTAGCACTCAATTTTTGATGGTTGCTTTAAACATGTTGGAAAAAAGAGCTGGTTATTTAAATACCGGAACATGGAGTGATAAAGCTATTAAAGAAGCTAAAATTTATGACGATATTTATGAAGTTGCCTCATCAAAAGATGCCAACTTCAGTTATATTCCTAAGGGATACGATATACCAACAGATTACGATTATTTTCATTGTACATCAAATAATACCATTTTTGGAACTCAAATGAAATCATTTCCAGACTGTGAAATTCCAATGATCTGCGATATGAGTAGTGATATCTTTTCTAGAACATTAGATTTTTCAAAATTTGACATCATTTATGCAGGCGCACAGAAAAACATGGGACCTGCTGGAGCAACACTAGTAGTAATAAAAGAAGATGTTTTAGGAAAAGTATCGCGTAAAATCCCATCGATGATGGATTATAAAGTCCATATTAGTAAGAGTAGTATGTTCAATACACCTCCGGTTTTTTCGGTATATGTTTCTATGCTGACTTTACAATGGCTTAAAAATTTAGGAGGTATCGGAGCAATTGAAAAAGAAAACAATAAAAAAGCGAGATTGATTTATTCTGAAATTGATCTAAATCCATTATTTAAGGGCTATGCAACTAAGGGAGATCGCTCGAATATGAATGCTACTTTTACGTTGGCAAATGAAGATTTGAAAGAAACCTTTGAAACAATGGTATTAGAAGCCGGGATTAACGGCCTTAATGGGCACAGAAGTGTTGGAGGTTATAGAGCGTCAATGTATAATGCATTACCACTTGAAAGTGTTGGCACACTTGTTGACGTTATGAGTGAATTGGAACGA
This sequence comes from Flavobacteriales bacterium 34_180_T64, assembly GCA_002162765.1. Classification (GTDB taxonomy): domain Bacteria; phylum Bacteroidota; class Bacteroidia; order Flavobacteriales; family Flavobacteriaceae; genus MAAR01. The sequence continues at coordinate 39,625 of MAAR01000017.1, forward strand.
AAAGCTTAATAAATTAGTAAATATTACATGAAAGTATTAGCAAACGACGGAATTTCAAAAAGCGGAATTGAGGCTCTTGAAAAAGGAGGATTTGAAGTCTTGACAACTACTGTTGCTCAAGAACAGTTAGAAAATTATATTAATGATAATGATATTAATGTAATTCTTGTACGAAGTGCAACAACAGTACGTAAAGAATTAATTGATGCCTGCCCAGGCCTAAAGATTATTGGACGCGGAGGTGTTGGTATGGACAATATTGATGTAGATTATGCTCGTAGTAAAAGCATTCATGTCATAAACACACCAGCAGCTTCATCACAATCTGTTGCAGAGCTTGTTTTTGCACATCTATTTGGAGGTGTTCGATTTTTACATGATTCGAATAGAAATATGCCCTTAGATGGTGACACACAATTTAAAGCTCTAAAAAAGAACTATGCAAATGGCATGGAATTACGAGGCAAAACCTTGGGTATTATAGGTTTTGGCCGTATTGGTCGTGAAGTTGCAAAAATTGCTCTTGGAGTAGGCATGAAAGTGATAGCAAGTGATAAGTTTGTCGGAAAAGCTGAAATCAAAGTAGAATTTTATAATGGCCAGTTCATCAATGTTGAAATTGAAACAGAACCAATGAAACAGGTATTACAGCATGCCGATTTTATTACCTTACATGTTCCTTCTCAATCTGATTACGTAATTGGAGAAAAACAGTTCAAACTTATGAAAGAAGGCGTTGGTCTTATCAATGCTGCTCGTGGAGGAGTTATTGATGAAGTAGAACTAATTAAAGCAATTGAAAATGGTAAAGTCGCTTTTGCTGGTCTAGATACTTTTGAAGATGAACCAACACCAGCTTTAAAAATTTTAATGAATGGTAGATTATCATTAACCCCTCATATTGGTGCCGCTACAAATGAAGCACAAGATAGAATTGGTACAGAATTAGCTGATCAAATTATTAGTATTTTAAAATGCTAAACTAAAAATGTGACCTAATGGTTATTAATGAGTCCTAACTAGTGTGTTGGGACTTTTTTTTGTGCCTTGAGTTATCAACATTACATTCTAATTTTTAATTAAATCTTATAAATTATGTCGGGAATTTTAGACTTATTAAACAGTGACCTAGGAAAAACTATCGTTAGCGGTGTTGCAGGTCAAACAGGTCAAGACGAAAGCAAAACAGGCAACCTTCTAACAATGGCTTTGCCTGTATTAATGCAAGCAATGAAGAACAACGCAGCTACTCCTCAAGGTGCTGACGGTTTACTTAGCGCATTAAACAAGAAACACGACGGAAGTATCTTAGACAATTTAGGAGGATTATTTGGCGGAGGAGTAGATTCTAATGTCATGGATGACGGGAGTAAAATTCTTGGACATGTTCTAGGTAGTAGACAGCAAAATGTTGAAAATGCTTTAAGTAAAAAATCTGGAATTAATGCTGGAAGCGTAGGTCAAATATTGAAAGTGGCTGCGCCAATTTTAATGGGCGTATTAGGAAAACAATCAAAACAGCAAAATACAAATAATTCAAGTGGAATTGAAAGCTTGCTTGGAGGTCTCCTCAAAGGCAATTCTCCTCAGCAAGAGCAAAGCTTCTTAGAGTCCATTTTGGATGCCGATGGCGATGGAAGTATTATTGATGATGTTGCGGGAATGGTACTTGGTGGAGGAAGCAAAAAGAAAAGTGGTCTTGGAGGTTTACTAGGCGGCCTTTTTGGAGGAAAGAAATAAACGAAATATTTATTATAAAGTTAAAGGTCAGATCAAAGATTTGACCTTTTTTATATTGTTAAAATCCGTTTAAACCACTACTTCAAGCATTATATTTTGTAACTTTAAAATAAAAGCGTTTATTATGAAATCTATAGTAATGCTCCTTTTAATTGGTTGTTTATTTACCAGCTGTAAATCTTATCAAAACGTCGTCAATGAATCTAAGGAAATTCTTCTGAAAGATCGGGATACTGTGCGAATTGCTAATGATGCTATCGAATATGAAATTATAATAATTGAGCCAGGCTTTAATTATTGGTTAAAAAGTACGGCTAGACCTGAAGGATATTATACGCAATCTTATTTAGAAAGTCGAAACAAGCTATATGTCTCTGCTTGGAACCAACGTGTTTTAAACCCAATTAGTTACGGTAATGAGCATTACCTTATGAGAATTGACTATGACTATGGAATTGATTATGGCTATGAAGTCAACTATATTCTTTATAATTATTTTATCTACTTCCAACTTACATATAAGCAACGACTCACTGGATTTATTCCTAGAATTTAAAGTATATTTGCATCGTATTTTTTTACTATGAAAAACTTTAAGAAACACTGGGAAATTGAACAAAATTGGCAACTTATTTTTCCACTTATTGGGATAGTTAGTCTTTTATATAGTGCACATAAGCTTGTATTACTATTCACCAAAGAATACCATATAATTGCGACCATTATTGGTACACTTTTGATAGGTTTCATTTTGCTGAAAATCACCTTATACTTGTTCAAAAAACTTGAGCATAAATGGAAAGTTGATTACAAATGGGAAATGATTCGGATTTTTATAGTCTTTGCAGTAACTGGATCATCTTCAGTTTTTGTTGGTAGGCCAATAATTGGATTGATTGGAATTACTAAAGAAAACTTAAATCCATTTTTGTATTGGATTTTATTTATTATTATTGGCCTCATATTTTATCAAATTCTCCTAGTTTGTTTTGGATGGCTTTTTGGGCAGTTTAAATTTTTCTGGGATTTTGAAAAGAAAATGCTTAGACGTTTCGGATTAAATCGCTTTATCGATTAATGCAAAAGTTAAAACAACATATTGTTTATAGAATAGCCACTGTTGTTATAACACTGGCCTTAATTGCGCCTTCCGTTGTTAAACTTTCTCATGCATTTAATCACCATGAACATGAAATATGTTTAGGTGAAAACCAAACGCATCTGCATAAATATGATGTGGATTGCAACTTTTATAAATTTAAAATTAACAATCAACTCTCATTTTCCATTAATAAAAACCAAATGATTAATGTGGAAATTAATCATGAGATTAGAGTTTCACAGTATCAATCTATAAGCGAGTATCAACAACTTCAATGCGCCCTGAGAGGTCCTCCTCAATTAATTTAATTTTAATATTGCCCGACTACATTCGGCTTTTTTATTAATTAAATTAATTATAATACAACATGAAAAATATCATATATGTATTGCTGTTTTTTGCAATACCTACAATGCTTGCTCAGCATAGCATTAAAGGCATTATTTTGGATGCCAACACCAATGTTCCTATTGTTTTTGCAAATGTATATATTCCTCAATTAGAGAAAGGAAGTTTATCCAATGAACATGGTGAATTCTTAATTACAGATATTCAAAAAGGTACTTATAAAATTGTGTATTCAATAATTGGATATGAAACATTATCTCAGACTATAAGTCTTCCTAATGAACATTTTTATACGATTGAATTATCACCTTCCGCTATTGAAATGGAAGAAATAATTGTGTCTACTCCTTTTCACAAATTGCAAAGTGAAAATGTTATGAAAGTAGAACAGAAAAAACTTTCAGACCTTAAATCAAATGGTGCTATCACGCTCTCAGATGGCATTACAAGTATTGCAGGTGTTGAAAGTGTGACTACTGGGATAAGCATTGGGAAACCAGTAATTCGCGGATTAAGTTCAAACCGCGTGTTGGTTTACACACAAGGCATACGTTTAGAAAACCAACAATTTGGAGATGAACATGGTTTAGGGATTAATGAAGCCGGTATAGAAAGTGTTGAAGTCATAAAAGGCCCAGCCTCCCTACTCTATGGTAGTGATGCTTTAGGAGGTGTATTGTATTTAAATCCAGAGCGCTTTGCTGCTTCGAATACTTCAGCCGGTACATTAAGTGGGAATTACTTTTCAAATACGCAAGGTTATAATACGAGTCTAGGCTACAAATCATCAGGAAGTCAAATTAAACTTTTATTTAGAGGAAGTTTCGCTGCACATTCAGATTATAAGACTAAAAACTATAGAGTTACTAATACACGATTTAAAGAACAGGATTTCAAAGCTGGATTAGGTTATCAGGTTTCTAAATTCAAAACTGAATTCAGGTACAACTTAAACAATTCTAAATTGGGTATACCAGAAAACATAGGTGTACAAACAACAGATAAAACGCCCCTGCTTCCATATCAAGAATTAACTAATCATATTTTTAGTTCTAAATCAGTGTTGTTTTTTAGCAGTTCAAAATTGGATCTAAATTTAGGATATATTTATAATAATAGAAAAGAGTTTGAAGATCATGATGATGATGAAGGTGTCCATTCAGACGAGTTGTATCCAGCATTACACATGAAACTCAAAACATTCAATTATGATTTAAAGTATTATTTACCCGAAATGGGGAAATTTGAAACCATAATTGGAGTTCAAGGTTTACATCAAACAAATGCAAATTATGGAGAAGAAGAACTTATTCCAAATGCCACAACTAATGATATTGGTATTTTAGCCACATCGCATGTACATTTTGAAACTCTAGATTTACAATTGGGAGTTCGTTTTGATTCAAGAAATATTGCAGTTGATTCGGGAATTGAAAAATCATTCAATAGCTTTAATACAGCAATTGGTATTAAAACGGATCTATTCAAAAACGTTACATCTCGATTGAATTTTGCCTCAGGATATAGAGCGCCCAATTTAGCTGAGCTTACATCTGATGGCACACATGAAGGCACAAATCGATATGAAATTGGAGATCCAAATCTTAACAATGAGCAAAACTTTCAAATCGATTTGGCTTTAGAATATAAAAATGACCATCTTGAAGTGTTCGCTAATGTCTTTTATAACTATATCAATGATTATATTTTCTTATCACCAAACGGGTTTCTAATAGATGGAGCTCCTGCCTATTCATATATTCAGGACAATGCACGTTTGATTGGTGGAGAATTTGGTATTCATTTTCATCCACATCCTTTAGATTGGTTGCATGTAGAAAGTAGCTTTGAAACAGTGAGTGGCAAACAGGATAATAGCTCAAATTTGCCTTTAATTCCCGCAAGCTCAATACAAAACAACTTAAAAGTTGAGTTTGAACGCGATTGGATAAAAAACGGTTATGTTTTTTTGAAATTGAGGTCAACATTTAATCAAAATAACATGAGTGCTTTTGAGACATCATCAAGAGGCTATAATTTATTAGGAGCTGGCTTTGGAGGTACAATTGAGGTTTTAAATAAACCAATGACCATTACAATTGCAATGAGTAATTTAACCAATAAGACTTACATCCATCATTTATCGAGATTGAAAACTGATGCCATTAGTAATATTGGGCGAAATATCAGTTTTGGAATTACATATCATATATAAAAAAAGCGCTCTTAAGAGCGCTTTTTTATTAATTTATTTCTATAATTTTTTCATCCTCCTTATTAAAGACATAGGTATAAAACCACATGATGGTAAATGTAGGAATGATGTCTAATCCAGGTATTATTTCTTCTACAAAAGATACAAATCCAGCAATTTTACCTTTTTTACCTTTGTACATGTTTGTCATTAAATAGGCTGAAACTGGAGCCCAAATAATATCAATAAAAGTGATAACACCAATAATATCGAAAAGGATACTTAATCCAAATTTTTTGCTCTTGCTTAGTTGATCTAAATTCATATCGTAATTGTATTATTACTAAGAATATAACAAGAAATATACCAAAATAGTATTATGACAGTTTTTCACTAATGAGCTTTAAAAATTCTGTTCTCGTTTCTATATTTTTAAAAGCGCCACGAAACCCTGAAGTCGTAGTTGTAGAATTTTGTTTCTGAACACCTCTCATCATCATGCACATATGCGATGCTTCAATAACAACAGCGACACCTGCAGGTTTTAATGTGTTATTGATACAGTCTAAAATTTGATCGGTTAACCGTTCTTGTACTTGTAAACGTCTCGCAAATATATCTACAATTCTTGGGATTTTACTGAGGCCAACTATATGTCCATTAGGGATGTATGCAATGTGCGCTTTACCAAAAAAAGGAAGAATGTGATGTTCACATAATGAATACAATTCAATATCCTTAACAATCACCATTTCATTATAGGATTCCTTAAACATTGCGCTTTCTAAAATCTCCGCAGCATCTTGATGATAGCCTTGAGTCAAAAATTGCATGGCTTTAGAAGCGCGTTCTGGTGTGTCTTTAAGACCATCTCTTTCAACATCTTCACCCAAATCGGATATAATACTTTTATAACGGGCTTTTACATCATCAGTGACTTGCATGTTATATTCTTCAAAGTTTTTATAAGGCATGACATTTTATTTTTATCATATTAAAAATAAACAAAAATTCTTAGTCAACAATTTTAACACTACTTACTAAAAGATTAACAATCAAATTAAGTTTTTAACGTTTGGTTATGATAATAGAATGCGAAGCAACTGTAGTTTTGTCTCAAAACTGTAACAAACTAAACAAATTGATATCTTTTTAAAAAAAGCTCTCAATTAATCATCAATCATTACATATGAAAATTCACTTAACCATTGCTTTCATAGTACTTTGCTGTATCTCATCAATTCAGGCACAAGACAAGAAAACCTTGAACATTACTAGAACAACCACGCCACCAAAAATTGATGGTGTATTGGATGATGCGGTATGGCAAACTGCAGAAGAAGCCAAAGATTTTATTCAATACCGCCCTGATATGGGAGTCAAGGAACCTGAAGAATCAAAAACAGTTGCAAAGATTACGTATGACGATGATGCTATATATATTAGTGCCTACTTATACGATGATCCGAGTAAAATAATGACCCAATTCAATAGTAGAGATAATTTTGGTCAGAGCGATTTTCTTATGGTTATTTTAAATCCTAATAATGACGCTCAGAATAACACTTATTTTGTAGTTTTCAGCTCAGGAAATCAAGCAGATGCTGTGGCATCTTCGAACAATGAAGATTTTGGATGGAATGCAGTTTGGGAAAGTGCAGTAAAAATTAATGATGATGGTTGGGCTATAGAAATGAAAATACCATATCGTGCGTTACGGTTTTCTAATGAAGAAGTTCAAACATGGGGCCTACAGTTGCATAGAGAATTTAGAAGAAGTCGAACAAGATACACTTGGAGTCCAATTGATGCTACAAAAGGTTTTTCTGGCCTTTATCATGGGGAAATAAAAGGGATTAAAAATATAGAACCTCCTACTCGATTAAGCTTCTATCCTTTTATGTCTGGAATTTCAAAAAAATTTGATGGTTCTACCGAAACTGATTTTAATGTTGGATTAGATGTGAAATATGGAATTACTGAAAATTTCACCTTAGATGCGACCTTGATTCCTGATTTTAGCCAAGCGGCTTTTGATAACCTAACCTTAAATTTGGGACCCTTCGAACAAACATTTGGGGAACAACGTCAATTTTTCAAAGAAGGTGTCGATTTGTTTAACAAAGGAAACTTATTCTTTTCAAGACGTGTAGGTAGTGCTCCTACCGGAGATGTTGAATTAGAAGATAATGAAGAACTCGTAGATTACCCAAATGAGGTCAAAGTATTGAATGCTATTAAAATATCTGGACGTACTAAAAAGGGACTAGGAATTGGTGTTTTTAATGCCATTACTGAAAAAACAGAAGCTACAATAAAAAGAACAGAAGAATTTATTGATCCTGTTACTAACGATCTAGAAACTGAAATTTCGTATAGACATCAAGTGGTTGAGCCGTTTTCCAATTATAATATTTTAGTATTAGATCAGCAGTATAATGGAAATTCATCCATTGGCCTCGTAAATACTAATGTAATGCGTTCAGGTAATTTTAGAGATGCCAATGTTACTGCTCTTGTTGCTGATATCACTAACAAAAGGAACACCTACAATATTAGAAGTGATATTAAAATGAGTAACGTAAGTGAGAATAATGAAATTGAAACTGGTATGAGCTCATTTTTCTTTATCAGAAAAGTGCATGGGAACTATAGATATAGTTTTGACCATAGTTATGCCGATACAAAATATGATAATAACGACTTGGGTTTATCTCGAAGAAACAATTATAGCAATTTTGGAATAGACGTAAATTATAGAATATTTGAGCCTACTGAAAAGCTAAATCAATTTTTTATTAATACTTGGGTAAATTATAGACGCCTTGCAAATCCTAGCACATATACAGGAGGTAATGGAGGTATAAGTTTTAATGCTCAAGACAAAAAATTACTAAATTTTGGAGGAAATATTAATTATCAGTTTGGCAAACAATTTGATTATTTCGAACCAAGAACAGAAGGTCGTTTTTTTATCTATGAAAATCGTTTAAATGCAAATGCTTGGATCTCTACGGATTATAATAAATTTTTCGCTGTAGACACTAATATTGGAGGCGCAACAGGGTTTGAAGAAGGACGAAACACGAATACGTATTGGTTCGGGTTTAGGCCAAGATTTAAATTTAGCGAAAAATTCATCGTCTCTTATAATATATCTGTAAATAATACCAGTAATGGTCGTGGTTATGTGACTACAACAGATGATGACATCGTATTTGGTGAACGCGATCGTTTGTCAATGACGAATAGCATTTCTGGAAGTTATAATTTCAATCCCTATCACGGATTGACACTTAGCTTTAGAAACAATTGGGATACTGTGCATTATGATGAAGATTTATATACGCTTCAAGAAAACGGAAGATTAACTCAAGATCAGGGTTTATTGAAATCAAATTTGGAAGATGATCCCGACATAAATTTTAACACTTGGAATTTAGATTTAAGTTATTCATGGCAGTTTGCTCCTGGTAGTTTTTTAACGGCCTTATATCGAAATAGATTGTTTAATCGAGATACTGCATCAGAAGACTCGTATTTCGATAGTTTAGACACACTATTAGATCAACCAATACAACATACGTTTTCGTTAAGATTGCAATATTTTATTGATTATAGCAGTCTGAAAAATGTGCTTAAAAAGAAAACGAGTTGATTTTTGTGCATCCGTTGATAAAGTCCTAAATTAACACTTTATTTTTTTGCATGATAAAAGCCAAAAACATTCATAAATACTACGACAATTTACACGTCTTAAAAGGTGTAGATTTAACGATTAACAAGGGAGAAATTGTTTCTATCGTAGGCCCTTCTGGAGCTGGAAAAACTACCTTACTTCAGATTATTGGGACTCTAGACAAACCAACAACAACAAATCAAAACGTCCTAGAGATTAACGGAGCGTCAATTACATCTTTAAATGATAAAGCGTTGGCTAAATTCAGAAATGAACATATCGGCTTTATATTTCAATTCCATCAATTATTACCTGAATTTAGTGCCATTGAAAATGTGTGTATTCCAGCTTTTATTAAAGGTGCAAATCAAACCGACGCGGAGCTACGCGCCAAAGAATTGCTAGATTTTTTAGGGCTGAAAGATCGATATAATCACAAACCAAATGAATTGTCTGGAGGTGAACAACAACGGGTTGCGGTTGCAAGAGCTTTGATAAACAATCCTGATCTGATTTTTGCAGATGAACCCTCGGGAAATTTAGATAGCGAATCGGCTGAAAACTTACACAACCTTTTTTTTAAGTTGCGTGATGAATTTGGACAAACCTTTGTTATAGTTACTCATAATAAAGAATTAGCAAATATGGCTGATCGTAAATTAACTATGGTCGATGGTAAAATTGTGGCCTAATAAAATTATTTTATAATATACGCTTTGTGGATATAATCCAATTTAGAATACCTTCTTTTTAGAAACGCATTCCCCAAATTTATAATGGAATCTTGTTTATTATCTAGCTCAGAACCATAACCACCATAAAATGATTCTGCAACTTGAAATCCATTGGTAATTCTTGCTACAACTGGAAACCCTTTGACTCCTGCATAATCTAAGGTGTCCAATCGAGGAGAATTGTTTTTTAAATTAATAAATAAATTATTTGTTCTGGTTTGTAGTCCTCCTCTTGCAAAAGAAATTGTTCCTTTTAGGTTTTTTTCGATGACAAGTTCATCAATAACTTTTACATTATCCCAAGCGTTAGTGACTGCACTATCATTATGTATTCCAAATTGAGCAATATAATTAGGGATCACTCGATACACAGAAATATCAGTAAAATAATCGTGCGTAATTAATTGATATAATCGATCTACTGCTTTAGGAGACCACGAACGTTTTGCTTCAATATCGAAATTACCTTTTGTAGTTTCAAATCTTGCTTTAAAATAATCTGGTGCCTGTTCTTCTGTCCATTTGTCCTTAAATCCTGAACGACAGGAAACTATTAAAATTATGAACCCGAATACTATCATTATTCTAGAAATAGTATTGCGTTTTGAGATTTTAAGCATAGTCAAATAAATAGTTTAATTGATTAAATTTAGTTCAATATTTTCATTAATTGAAATACAAAACCAATATTGTAAATTTGAATCAATAATTAAATTTCAGAATTGAATACAAACGAATTAAAATCATTTCTAGACGCAAAGGTCGAACAGTACAATAACCCAAAATTTATTGAGAGCGACCCTATTCAAATTCCACATCAATTCAGTAAAAAAGAAGATATTGAAATAGCTGGTTTTTTAACAGCTACAATTGCATGGGGAAACCGCAAAAGCATTATTAAAAACGCGAATAGAATGATGCAGCTCCTAGATCATGCTCCTCATGATTTCGTCCTAAATCATTTAGAATCAGATTTAGAGAAGTTAACCTCTTTTGTACACCGGACTTTTAATGGGTTAGATTTCATTCAATTTATTAAAAGCTTGAATCATATATATACAAACCATAATGGTATGGAAGCAGTCTTTGTGAAGCATGCCGAAAAAGATTCTCTTCAACAATCTATTCATAAATTTAAATCTGTGTTTTTTGAAATAGAACATTTATCGCGTACTCAAAAACATGTTGGAGATCCTTTGAAGAATTCAGCTGCAAAACGCATTAACATGTTCTTACGCTGGATGATTAGAACCGATAATTGTGGTGTAGATTTCGGAATTTGGGACAGCCTTTCTCCTGCGCAACTGTCATGTCCATTAGATGTGCATTCTGGAAATGTAGCTCGAAAATTAGGTCTCTTAAAGCGCAAACAAAATGATGCTAAGGCACTTAGAGAATTTGATATTTCATTGCGGCAATTAGATAGCAATGACCCTGTTAAATATGACTTTGCATTATTTGGTTTAGGAGTATTTGAGTCTTTTTAGATCTACTATTATCCCTTTAGCCAGGCATTTCTTGTTTTAATTTGAGATTCTGAAGCCTCTGTGCTTTCTGTCAACATTTTGGTAAAGGTGAATGCAGGCGTAAGTTTAGCTTTGATAATTACTTCTTCTCCATTTCTATCCAACTTCATTTCTATATCCTGACCTGTCTCCCAACGGAACATTCGACCAATTTGCATTCTAAAATTATCCATAGTTACTTTTGAACCATTAATTTCTTTAACAATATCATTTTTTAAAACGCCTTGTTCAATCCAGAAACTATTTCTTTTGACACCACTAGAAAAGAACAATGTTTCAGATTCTTCATCTCTATCTAAAATAAACCCTTCACTACTTAGTACATAATTCGTTTCTACTTGTTCTTTTTCAAATTTCAATCCAACCTTTTCTAAAATTTTATCATAATTAATCGGGAGGTCTCCTTCTACATTATTCTCCAAAAACAAGCTCACGGTAGGATAGGTCATTTTTGCAAGTTCCTTTATGAATGTATCATCATTGAATGGTTTATTGACACCATACTTTACTGATAGCTCCTTCATTAGAGACAACAAACTTCTTGTGCCTTTTGTTTCTTCGCGCATTAGAATATCAATACACATTCCTATTAAAGCGCCTTTTTGATATACATTTAAATAATTATCTGAATACGGCGCATCTAGAATATTTTCACTCATTTCAGTAAAACTCATAGCGTCATCATAACGCATTGAACTTACAATTTGCCTGTTTATAACACGATAATAATCTTCAGGCTCAATAAGATCTTGATAGACTTGAAAGTGCTGTGCGAAATATTCAGTAACACCTTCATACATCCATAAATGTTTTGAAAATGTAGGGTCGTTATAATCAAAATAATGAACGTCTTCTGAGTGTACTGTTAATGGTGTTAAAATGTGAAAAAACTCATGTGCAACAATATCGGTCATCGATTTTGCTAAACGCTCCTTAGAGGCTCTTTCTTGCAAAACAACAACTGTTGAAGTATGATGTTCCAATGCACCAAATCCAGTAGGTGAACCTGCGCTTCCATCTGATAAATACAAATATATGTCATAGCGTGACGTACTATTTATAGTACCTAAATAGGACTTCTGCGCTTCCATCATTTTATATACTGTCTCTTTCAAACTTATTGCTGAATGCACGTTATTTGGAGAATATACACTTAAAACAATTTTTACATTTCCAACCATAAATTCTTCGACATCTAATTCTCCATACATCATAGGATTATCGGTTATATCGAAATATCTAGAGGCAAAATAACTAGACGTAATTTTTGTGCCATCTGCACTCGATTTTAATCCTGTATTCTGTAATGCAGTCGAACGCACAAAATTAGCCGGAGCTGTTACATCCAATGTATATTGACTATCCTTTAGGCTTTCAAAATAACCTATAAAGCCATGCAAATTAAGCACATAATTATCTGGTGAAATATTGGTGCCACTTGGAGAAAACACGCGTTGAAAATTGGAAGTAGTTTCAATATCAAAAGTATCATTTACTAAATATGTGATTTTATCAAGATTTTTAGCATCTGAAATAGACCATGAGTTTAAATCAATTTTTATGACTTTTAATTCATTGCCTTCATAATCTATTGCCTTTAAGCCTTCTATATAATTACCAAAATCCTCAATATCATAGCTGCCTTGGACTGCTCTAGGCATTCTATAGATAATACTATCTACTACAAAGCGACCAGGATTAACTACAACAGGAACCTTGTCATCTTCAACTAACGTTAAATCGATGGAAGTTGCAATAGGTATAGATTTGGCGAGATCATTAGGCACAAAAACTGTAGATTTGGGTCCACAAGAGATTAAAAGACTCAATAAAATAAAGGCAAAACAATTTTTCATTTCTAGCTATTCAAAAATTTAAAGAACAAAACTACAATCTGCATTTCTCATTATAGTAAAGTTTTTGTTAAAATGATGAATGCCTATATTCGCTTTATGAAAGAACCTCTCATTAGTATTCTTACGCCTTTTAAAAATACAGCTTCGTTTTTGCCTGAGTGTATCGAATCTATACTAAATCAAAGTTATACCAACTGGGAATTGCTAATTATTGATGACAATTCAACTGATTCCAGCTATGAAATTGTAACCAGATATGCCGCCATTGAACCTCGTATAAAATGTTTAAAGAATGATGGTCATGGAATTTTAAATGCACTTAGATTAGCATTTCAGAATAGTAATGGTCCTTACATTACTAGAATGGATAGTGATGATATTATGAGTCTTCAAAAATTAGAGTTGATGCTAAATGATCTACAAACTTATGGTAAATCACATATCGCCTTGGGTTTAGTAAAATATTTCAGTGCAGCCGGAATTGGGGACGGATATTCCAAATATGAGAAATGGTTAAATAATCTAACTAAGTCTGGAATAAATTATTCAGAAATTTATAAAGAATGTGTAATCCCATCGCCCTGTTGGATGATTCATAGAGATGATCTTATAACCTGCGATGCATTTAACCCAAATAATTATCCTGAAGATTACGATTTGACTTTTCGGTTTTACAAACACAATATGCATTGTATTCCAAGTCAACATGTTCTACATAAGTGGCGTGATTATAACACGAGAGCATCAAGAATTGATTCTAATTATGCTGAGAATCATTTTCTTGAATTAAAAATGCGCTATTTTATTGAATTACATTTCGACGCCACTCGACCCCTTACTATTTGGGGTGCCGGACAAAAAGGCAAAACTATTGCGAAGATTTTAAAGGAAAAGGAGATACCGTTTTATTGGATTTGTGATAACCCAAAAAAAATTGGAAAACATATTTATGATATACGTCTCTATAATTTTGAATTTCTAAACCAATTACAGGAACCTCAGTGTATTGTTAGTGTTGCTAATGAAATGTCTCAACTCGAGATTTCAAATTATTTTAAGTCTCAAAATATGCATTCTATGAAGGACTTCTTTTTCTTTTGTTAGATAAGATGATTCAAAACGTTAAAATTCTCAAAATCTTGGAGCCTTTATCTACTATCATTTTCTATATTTGAAAACCATTAGCAATTTAAATTTTAGGAATGCAGTTTAAACACCCAGAACTTCTTTACGCTTTACTCCTGCTTATCATCCCTATTTTAATACATTTATTTCAATTAAGAAGATTTCAAAAAGTAGCGTTTACGAATGTAAAATTCTTAAAAGCAATCACTTTACAAACACGAAAAAGTTCACAGCTAAAAAAATGGCTTACGTTACTTACACGTTTACTATTATTTGCTGCCATAATTATTGCTTTCGCACAGCCATTTATTTCAAATTCGGTAAATTTTAATGCAAAAAGTGAAACTGTAATCTATTTAGACAACTCCTTCAGTATGCAAACAAAGGGTGTTAACGGAACACTTCTAAATAATGCGATTCAGAATCTCATCGAATCACTTGATGAAAGTGAGATCATAACGGTACTAACAAACTCGACTACTTTTCCTAATACAAGCTTAAAAGCAATAAAGAATGAACTCATAAAACTAGAATATGCACCAAGTCAAGTAGATTATGAATCCTTAATTCTTAAAAGTAAAAAATGGTTTTCAAAAGATTCTACAGCGGCGAAAAACTTAGTGCTCATCTCTGATTTTCAACAAAAAAAGAATTCCCTTAAAATTCCTCAAGATTTTGGTATATCAACTAAACTTGTTCAACAAAAGCCTGTAAACACAAACAACATCAATATTGATAGTGTTTATGTTTCTAAATCAGATATAGAATCTATTACTTTAACGGTAACCATAAATAATCAAGGTTCAGCTATTGAAATCTTGCCAGTATCTCTTTTTAATGATGACGTATTAGTAGCGAAAAGTTCAGTTAATTTAGAAACAGAAGCGTCTGTAAATTTTACTTTGCCAATTAATCAATTCATAAATGGTAAAATCACTATTGACGATCCCAATTTGCAATATGACAACAGTTTGTATTTTAACTTTAATAAACATGCGAAAATCAAGGTTTTATCGATTAATGCAGCGAGTGATGAATTCTTAAAAAAGATATATACTGAAGATGAATTTGCATATCAATCCTACAATTATAACACCCTCGATTACAACAATCTTGAAGCTCAAAATTTAATTATATTGAATGAGCTAATTGATATTCCAAATTCATTAATAGTAGCGTTAAAAGCCTTCTCTAATAACGGTGGGTATGTATTAATAATACCTTCAAATAAACCTGAATTAAATTCTTATAATCAATTATTTACAAATTATTCGTTATCAAAACTTGATAGTGTCATTAACACCGAAAAGAGAATTACAGAAATAAATTTTTCCCATCCATTGTTGGCTGGTGTTTTCGATAAAAAAATAAGCAATTTTCAGTACCCTAAAGTAAATAGTTTCAGCGCTTCTAATAATTTAGAATCTTCTATCCTTAAATACGAAGATGGTTCTTCATTTCTTAGTCAATCAGAAAATTTATTTGTATTCACAGCTGCAATAAATGACATCAATTCAAACTTTAAAAATTCGCCTTTAATTGTACCTGTGATTTATAATATTGGAAAGCAAAGCTTAAAATTATCGCAACTCTATTATATAATTGGTGAAGAGCATAAAATTGATATAAATACGACATTATTACAAGATGATATTTTAACGCTTGGTAACGAAAATCAAACTGTAATTCCACTTCAACAAACTTTTTCTAATAAGGTTGAGCTCACAACAAATGAATATCCAAATACAGCAGGAATCATAGGAGTTTTAAATAAAAAGACCCATTTAGCAAATTTGAGCTTTAATTACGGAAGAGATGAAAGTATTTTGAGTTATATGGATCTTACTGCTATCGATGATGCAACAGTTAGTGAAACTATAGCTTCAGCAATCAATGAAATAAAAAGTACAACAAATATTAATGAGCTATGGAAATGGTTTGTTATTTTTGCACTAGTTTTTTTAGTAATTGAAATGCTCATCTTAAAATTTCTTAAATGAACGTACTCCTAAAATCTGCAACTATAGTTGATCCAAAAAGCAATTTTCATAATCAAACTCTTGACGTTTTAATTGAAAAAGGAGTTATAACTAATATTTCCAAACGCATAAATAACCCTAAGAATTATAAAGAAATAGCATTAGATAACTTGCATATTTCTCAAGGATGGTTCGATAGTAGTGTGAGTTTTGGTGAGCCAGGTTATGAAGAACGTGAAACACTTTCTAATGGATTCCATACGGCGGCTTTGTCTGGTTATACAGCTGTAGCCATTAATCCCAATACCAACCCTGTTATAGATTCGAATGCTGCTATTTCGTTTTTAAAATCGAAAGCCAGTAAACATGCTGTCGATATATACCCAATTGGAGCCCTTACAAAAGACAGTAATGGAAATGATCTCTCAGAAATGTTTGATATGCAAAAGGCTGGTGCTGTTGCGTATGGCGACTACCAAAAACCAATTGACAACCCGAACGTATTGAAGTTAGCATTACTATATGCAATTAATTTTGATGGTTTAGTATTGTCATTCCCACAAGACTCTCAAATATCTGGTCAAGGTGTTATGAATGAAAACTTCACGAGCACTTCTATTGGCTTGAAAGGCAACCCCTCTTTAGCTGAAGAATTACAGATATCTAGAGATTTGTTTCTTTTGGAATATACCGGCGGAAAACTTCATATACCAATTATATCGTCAGCCAAGTCTGTTGAATTGATACGAGCAGCTAAAAAGAAGAAGCTAAATATTAGCTGTGGTGTGGCTATACATAATTTGGTTTTTACTGATGATATGTTAACGACCTTCGATACTAATTTTAAAGTATCGCCACCCTTACGAACTAATGCTGATAAGGACGCTCTGATTGAAGGATTAAAAGATGGCACTATTGATATGGTAACTAGCGATCATAATCCGCTAGATATAGAACACAAAAAAATAGAGTTTGATTTTGCGAAATATGGGACTATTGGACTAGAATCTGCCTTTGGCGCTTTAAATACAATCTTTACTGTAAAGAAAACTATTGATCTCTTAACCAAAGGAAAGAGCCGTTTTGGAATAGATACTTCCAGTATTGGTATTGGAGTTCAAGCTAATATAAGTTTGTTTAATCCGAATCAAAATTATCAATTTACAGAAAATCATATCCATTCAAAATCGAAGAATTCAATGTTCGCAAACCACGAATTAAAAGGCAAGGTTTATGGCATTATTTCAAATAATCAAATTGTATTAAATTAAAGTGATGACAGAACAATCAATAAAAGAAGGAAAAACGCTTGCAGTAGTTAGTTATTTTACTCTAGTTGGCACCTTGGTGGCTTTTTTCTTAAATAAAGACAAAGGCAATACGTTTGCAGCATTTCACATTAGACAAGCTCTAGGTTTATGGTTACTCCAAATGGTATTGGGGTTTGTAGTTAGTGGTTTTGATAGCTGGATGGTTACCAATGCATTTTGGATATTTTTTGTGATCCTTTTTATTTATGGAATTCTTGGCGCGTTTTCAGGGAAACAAAACTCAGTACCGATTTTAGGCGACTTCTTTCAGAAAATATTTGCGACACTTAAATAATTTATGAATTCTCCCCTACAGTATATTGAAAGACCTTCAACGCTAGAAAATAACGCACCATTATTAATAATGTGCCATGGTTATGGTAGTGACGAAAATGATTTATTCTCTTTTGCATCTGAATTACCTGAAGAATTATACATCATTTCAATACGAGCACCATACCAAATGCAGCCTTATGGTAATGCATGGTATGCCATAAATTTTGATGCAAATCAAAATAAATGGAATGATGTCGAACAAGCAAAAGAATCCCGTGATTTAATAGCCGATTTCATAGATGAAGCTTGTATAACTTTTCCGGTAGATCCGTCAAATGTTACCTTATTAGGATTTAGTCAAGGCACTATTTTAAGTTATGCCGTCGCTTTAAGTTATCCTGAAAAAGTAAAAAACATTATCGCGCTTAGCGGTTATATTAGTGAAGATATGCTAGTTGAACTTAATGATGCTAAAGCGTATTCTCATTTAAATATTTATGTTTCTCATGGCAGTGTAGATCAGGTGATACCCGTTGAATGGGCACGACGTACGCCTAAATTTTTAGATCAATTGAACATCAAACATAGCTACTCTGAATTTCCGGTGGGACATGGCGTTGCGCCTCAGAATTTTTATGAGTTGAGAACCTGGTTAAATAGTCACATTTAATTTGGGCGATACAATAAATAATCCAATAGTTTAAACTTCAGCTCTTTGCCGTCATTGAGTTCATAATGCAATAAAATTTCTCCCCAATACTTACCATCAGAAAAATCAGCAACAATCCATTTATGATTCATCAATTTAATTGAATTAATTAGAATCTTTTTACCAGTCATCGAAGCATAAGGAACAATTGGGTGATCATCACCTTCATAAATATTTAGTTTATATAATTCGTCTTTGATAAAGGGAATCAATAATTCGATATCATATCCATCATCAATAAAATAACTCATCGCATCGTCATTATAGTCAATATCGAAGCGCATCAGTTCTAAATTGACATCAGCAATAGACGCAATAGAATCCTCATATGCTTTTTCTCTCTGCTCTAGTTTTGTGATTTTCTTTTCATATGTTTCTAATATACTTTTAGAATTCATATACTGAAATAGTATCAGTAACAATGAAAAAATAAACAAATACATAAATATTTTTTGTTTCATAATCTATACGTTAATAGTAAGTGTGTCGTAAGCCAAATAAACGTTATCAGGTAATTTTTGTTGTACGATGTCATGAAAACCAAGATAATGACTTATATGTGTCAAATAGGCTCTTTCAGGATTCAATTTCTTAATTATTTGTAATGCTTCCTCCAAAGTAAAATGCGAAATATGTTCTTTTTCTCGTAAGGCATTCAGCACCAAAACCTTTAATCCATTAAGCTTTCCTAATTCATCATCTGTAATTGTTTTCATATCTGTTAAATAGGCCAAATCGCCAAATCGAAATCCGAAAACTTGCAATTTATGGTGAAAACCACTTATAGGTGTAACCATTAAATCACCTAATTTAAAAGGCGCGTTAACAATTTCATTTTGAACTACAGTTGGTATCCCAGGGTACTTATATTCTGAATTAAAAATATAATCAAAGCGTTGTGCTAATGCTTTTAAAACACGCTTATGGGCATAAATCGGAATGTCTCCTTGGCGGAAAAAAAATGGTCGTATATCATCTAATCCTGCGGTGTGATCTGCATGTTCATGTGTAAACACAACACCATCGATTTTTGAAGGATTGGTTCTTAGCATTTGCTGTCTAAAATCGGGGCCACAATCTATGACATAAGCAAAATTTTCCCATTCAATAAGTACCGAAACTCGCAATCTTTTATCCTTAGGATTAGCACTTAAACAAACAGGATGTGTACTTCCAATTACTGGAATTCCTTGTGATGTTCCTGTGCCTAAAAATGTAATTTTCAATCAAAGTCAGTTTCAAACAAAAATAAACTTATTTTTTTGTTTACCACGCTAATTTAATACCTTTGTAAGATAGTTTAAACCCCGACTTAAAAATGGAAATAACCTTAGCAGGAGATAAACAATTCGACGACATTCCTTCGTTAAGAACGAAAGCCCTTCGCATAAATTTAAACGAACATATTTACGGAACGTTTGCTGAAATAGGTGCTGGTCAAGAAACTGTTCGTCAATTCTTTAGAGCCGGTGGAGGCTCAGGCACTATTGCAAAAGCAATGTCTGCATACGATAAGGACTTTAGTGATGCTATTTATGGTATAGAAGATGATAAGCGCTATGTTACTGAAGCTCGTGTACGTAAAATGTTATCTCACGAAATCAATTTAATTGAAGAGCGTATTACTAGAGACAAACATCCTAAGAAAATGTTCTTTTCTTTTGCTAATACAGTGGCAACGATAGATTTTGCTAAAAAATTTAAAGGTCATGGTTGGATAGGAATTAAATATCAAATTGAAGCCAATCAAGATTATAATGATATTGTATTGCACATTCGATTTAAAGAAAATGATGCAAGGTTGCAACAAGAAACCTTAGGCATTCTTGGAACAAACCTTATGTATGGTGCTTTTTACAAATACAAAGAGCCCAAAAAATTACTGCGTTATTTATACGATCATTTAGACAAAGATCAAATAGAAATTGATACTATTAATTTCTCTGGTCCAATTTTTGAAAATGTAGATAATCGTTTGATGAGTCTTCAACTTGTGAAAAACGGAATGACTGACGCTGTAATGTTTTCTCCAGACGGGAACAACGTACTACCTGCAAGAGTGCTTTACAAGAAAAATATTTTAGCACTTCGTGGGAGTTTCAGACCCGTTACGAAGGTCAATATGGATATGTTTCAGAATTCCTATGATATGTTCATTAAAGAAAACCGCGTAGATTTAGAAAAGACGCAGGTAGTTTTTGAAATTACACTTTCTAATTTACGTGCTGAAGGAGAAATTGATGAGCAAGATTTCATGGATCGTGCAGAATTACTTTGTTCTCTTGGTCAAACGGTGCTCATATCCAATTTTCAAGAGTATTACAAATTAGTAGAGTATTTCTCTCAATACACTAAAAGTAGAATGGGTCTTGCCATGGGTGTTAATAATTTGGTTGACATTTTTGATGAAAAATATTATCGCCATTTAAGTGGAGGGATTTTGGAAGCATTCGGGAAATTATTCTTTAAAGATTTACGTGTCTACCTGTATCCAATGCAAAATGATGATGGAACTTTGACTAATAGTGAAAATCTAAAAGTTCATCCTAGAATGAAAGAATTATATAAGTTCTTTAAATACAATGGAAAAGTTGTGGATATTACGGATCATGATGATAAAATCTTATCTGTATTTTCTCGTCATGTATTAAAAATGATTGCCGACGGTGAAGATGGATGGGAAAAGATGCTGCCAAAAGGCGTTGCTAAATTAATTAAAGAGAAAAGTCTATTTGGTTGTGAAACAGAAGAAGCCTTCTTGGATGAATAATCAAATTAAGATTAAATAAAAAAAAGCGACCAAATTGGTCGCTTTTTTTTATTCTAAAACTTGATCTGCATGATGTTTCGCTTTGACCTTATCTATTACCTTTTCAATGATACCGTTTTCATCAATCACAAAAGTAACACGATGTATTCCATCAAAAGTACGTCCCATAAATTTTTTCGGTCCCCAAACATCAAAAGCACTAATAACAGTTTTATCAGTATCCGCCAATAAGGGATATGGAAAACTGAATTTATTTTTAAAGTTAGATTGTCGTTTTTCTGTATCAGCACTTACGCCTAATATCTCATAACCCTTAGATTTCAAATCGCTATAATGATCTCTTAAATTACAAGCTTCAACCGTGCATGTGGGAGTACTAGCCTTTGGGTAGAAAAAAACAACTAATTTTCTTCCTATATAATCAGTTAATGAAATGGTATTTCCTTGTTCATCTTTAGACGTGAAATTTGGAGCTTTATCTCCCGGTTTTAGTTTGGTCATTATTATTAACTTTGGTTTCTACAAAAATACAACATATGACTAAGCAAGAAAAGGTAGATTACGTAATTAAAACATTGAAGGTTTTGTATCCTACAATTCCTATTCCGTTAGAACATAAAGATCCTTATACCTTGTTAATAGCAGTTCTAATGTCTGCCCAAAGTACAGATGTACGAGTGAATCAAATTACGCCATTATTATTTGCAAAGGCCGACACCCCTTATGATATGATAAAGCTATCTGTTGAAGAAATTAGAGACATCATAAGACCAGTTGGATTATCACCTATGAAAAGCAAAGGTATTCATGGTTTATCACATATTTTAATAGATAAACATGAAGGAAAAGTTCCTCAAAACTATACAGACTTAGAGGCTTTGCCAGCTGTTGGTCATAAAACCGCTGCAGTTGTAATGTCTCAAGCTTTTGGTATTCCTGCATTTCCCGTAGACACGCATATTCTTAGATTAATGTATAGATGGAATTTAAGTAATGGTAAAAATGTTGTTCAAACAGAAAAAGATGCAAAACGACTGTTTCCAAAAGAATTATGGAATGATTTGCACTTGCAAATTATATGGTATGGAAGGCAATACTCACCAGCAAGAGGCTGGAATTTAGAAAAAGATGTTATTACAAAAACGATAGGAAGAGCTTCAGTAATTAATGCATTGAAAAACAAAAAGTCCTGATGACTAACTCAATCAGGACTTTTCAAGGTTTAGTTTAGAAGTGCTTCAAACTTCAATTTATTACAATGTATAACACTTAAAGCCTTAGAATAATTCAAAAGAAAATCAATAGTTTCTTCTTTTGGAGTTAGGTTATTTTTCTTTTGGGGACACTCAGAGTATAGTTTTGCCATTTCTACTATTTTATGTTTATATAACTTAGTAACGCTGTTAAACTCTCTTTATTGTATTAGTTAGTTAAAATAATATTATTCTTATCAATTACTTTTCTTAGATTAATGAGTGCATAACGCATTCTTCCTAGAGCAGTATTGATACTAACACCAGTTCTTTCAGATATTTCTTTAAAACTCATATCCTGATACATCCGCATTACTAAAACATCTTTCTGATCTTCTGGTAATTCCTCTATAAGTCGCCTTAAATCACATTCAACCTGATCTTTTATAAGCTGCTTTTCTGCATTTAGTGCCTGATCTCCTAAAACCGAAAAAATACTAAACTCACCAGAATTATCAAATTTTGGCATTCTGTTGTTTTTTCTAAAATAATCAATCACCAAATTATGAGCTATACGCATAACCCATGGTAGAAATTTACCTTCTTCATTGTATTTGCCTAATTTTAAAGTTTTGATGACTTTAATAAAGGTGTCTTGAAAAACATCCTCGGTTACATCTCTATCAAAAACTTTTGAATAGATAAAACTATATATTTTTTGCTTGTGTCTGTGAATTAAAACCGAAAGCGAGCTTTCATCTCCGTCAATGTAGTTCTTGACTAAAACAGCGTCTGTGATAAGTTCGTGTCTCATAATTATTACTTTAAGGGCCTAGAAGTTGCCTTCTTAGCTTGGGGTTAAATTTTAAAGTAATATTATGTTATAGGCACTATTTTTTAACTGTTAGAATACCAAATATAACAACAATCATTCCTATAATGCAAAAAAAAGCACCAAACTTTAACATTTTATTCGTTAATATTCCATTTTTTATGCTGAAATAGTTATAGTATCTTTGCAAATCTTATATGCTTGAACCCTATGAATACCAACGTTTTAGATGCTAATCCTAAAAAAAATATAATAATTAAAGGTGCGAAACTTCACAATCTTAAAAATATTGATGTTGTTATTCCGAGAAACAAGCTTGTTGTAATTACTGGATTATCCGGTTCTGGGAAGTCTAGTCTGGCTTTTGATACCTTATATGCAGAAGGACAACGTCGTTATGTTGAAAGCTTGTCTAGCTATGCACGTCAATTTTTAGGTCGATTAAATAAACCAAAAGTAGATTTTATTAAAGGTATTGCTCCAGCCATAGCGATTGAACAAAAAGTGAATTCTACAAACCCAAGATCGACGGTAGGGACTTCAACGGAGATTTACGACTATCTTAAATTATTATTTGCTCGAATTGGCAAAACCTACTCTCCTATTTCTGGTGAATTAGTAAAAAAGCATCGTACTGGAGATGTTTTAAACTTGGTAAAGCAATTCAAAGACAATGAAAAGCTACTTCTTCTATCACCAATTACATTAGAAGAAGGAAGAACTATGTCTGATAAACTGAATGTGTTACAACAACAAGGATATGCGAGAATTAAACACAAAGAAGATGTTTTTCGTATTGATCAAGCAATTGAAAACAATATAAATACGGATGTATATCTAGTAGTTGATAGAATTATAGTTAAACATGAAGATGATTTTTATAATCGATTAGCTGACGCCATCGAAACGTCATTTTTTGAAGGAAAAGGTACTTGCATTGTTGAATCCTTATCTGATAAAAAGCAAATTAGTTTCAATAATAAATTTGAACTAGATGGCATCACTTTTTTAGAACCTAATGTGCATTTATTCAGTTTTAACAATCCATATGGTGCCTGTCCAAAATGTGAAGGCTATGGTGACGTTATTGGAATTGACGAAGAATTGGTGATTCCAAATACTGGATTATCAGTTTTTGAAAACGCCATTTTCCCTTGGCGAGGTGAAAGTATGAGTTGGTATAGAGACCAATTGGTTAACAATTCACATAAATTCGAATTCCCTATTCATAAACCTTATTTCAAACTCAGTGAAGAACATAAACAACTGGTTTGGGAAGGCAATTCATATTTCGAAGGGTTAAACTCATTTTTCTCCGAATTAGAGTCAAAAGCATATAAAATACAAAATCGAGTAATGTTATCACGTTATAGAGGCAAAACAAAATGCCACATCTGTAATGGAAAGAGACTTCGTCCTGAAGCGAACTATGTGAAGATTGGTAATGTAACGTTATCGGATTTAGTAGAAATGCCTCTTAATAAATTAAGTATCTTCTTTGAACAACTAGAGTTGAATGAACACGATACAAAAATAGCGACGCGATTATTAAAAGAAATAAATAGTAGACTTTCATTTTTAAGTGATGTAGGTTTAGATTATTTAACTTTAAATAGGCGCTCTAACACTTTATCTGGAGGAGAAAGTCAACGGATTAATCTAGCGACTTCATTGGGAAGTAGTTTGGTTGGCTCAATGTATATTTTAGATGAACCAAGTATCGGTTTACATCCAAAAGACACTCAGAAATTAATCAAAGTATTAATCGCGCTTCGAGATTTAGGGAATACCGTAATTGTGGTTGAGCACGATGAAGATATTATGCAAGCGGCAGACGCCATTATAGATATAGGTCCTGAAGCTGGCACATTTGGAGGTGAAGTGGTTGCAGTTGGGACTTATAAAGAAATCTTGGCATCAAATTCGTTAACCGCACAATATTTGAATGGTACGCAATCTATAGAAATACCTCAAACTAGACGAAGATCAAAATACCATATTGACATTTTAGGTGCTCGCGAAAATAATCTTCAAAATATAGATGTCACTTTTCCTTTAGGTATGTTATCAATCATTACTGGAGTTTCTGGTAGTGGTAAAAGCACTTTAGTTAAGAAAATCCTATTCCCCGCCTTGCAAAAAAAGCTCACTGATTTCAGCGATAAACCTGGTCAATTTACTGCTTTAGAAGGCAATTTTAGTAATATTAAACATGTAGAATTTGTAGATCAAAACCCTATTGGACGTTCTTCAAGATCCAATCCAGTGACTTACATAAAAGCATATGATGATATCAGAGCGTTGTATGCGAATCAAAAACTTAGTAAAATTCGAAATTACCAAGCCAAGCATTTTAGTTTTAATGTAGATGGTGGTCGTTGTGAAACTTGTAAAGGCGAGGGTGAAGTAACTATAGAAATGCAATTTATGGCTGATGTGCATTTAACTTGTGAAACCTGTGATGGAAAACGATTTAAAAAGGAAATATTAGAAGTCAATTTCAATGGTAAATCCATTGATGATATATTAAATCTAACTCTAGATGATGCCATTGCTTTTTTTACAGCACATGAGCAAATCAAAATTCAAGGCAAACTTCAACCGCTTCAAGATGTTGGGTTAGGTTATGTCACCCTAGGACAGAGCTCTTCTACGCTATCAGGAGGAGAAGCCCAACGAATAAAATTAGCCACGTTTTTAGGTAAAGGAAGTAAAAGTAACAATGCCTTATTCATTTTTGACGAACCAACAACTGGGCTCCATTTTCATGACATTAAAAAACTTTTAAAATCATTCCAAGCATTAATCGCTAAAGGGCATTCTATCATTGTTATTGAGCACAACTTGGAACTAATAAAGTGCGCCGATTATATAATCGATTTAGGACCTGAAGGTGGTGAGCGCGGAGGACAATTAATCGCTCAAGGTACTCCTGAAGAACTAGTTAAAAACAAGAACTCTATAACAGGTACTTTCTTAAAAGATAAATTGCATTAATTAGTATAACATAAAAGCAAATAATACCAGTAAAATTGAGAATGGTACTAAGCAGATAAAAAAGGAGATCGTTGCGACGCTACTCTTGAAAAAGCTCAATATAAAACCTTGACCATAAAATCGTTTTAAAGCAAAAAAGAGGTAAAAGAAAGTCGATAAAGCCAATAACCAATCAATCCAATCTGGTATATCCCAAATAAGGTTCGCTATATACATAATGCTAAATGCAGTGAACAAAAATGAGAAAAA
The DNA here is from genome assembly GCA_002162765.1 of Flavobacteriales bacterium 34_180_T64. GTDB lineage: Bacteria > Bacteroidota > Bacteroidia > Flavobacteriales > Flavobacteriaceae > MAAR01. Next base: position 66,244 of record MAAR01000017.1, read on the forward strand.
GTAAAAACTAAATACCAAATGGTGTGCGTATCGCCCTTTATTAAAATATAAAATCTTTAATATGAAGGCAAAAATTGGTAGTAGAAAAAACAGAGCAATTGGTATCGTATCATACATAGCTTGTAAAATAGAACCTGCACCACGCTCTTTATAAAACTTGAGCATTTGATTATAAAATTTGGTTGTTAAATAACCAGCATCATCATCCATACCCATAGCTTTAATAATCTCCTTATCCTCAGCCCCTAATGCAATCAATGAATCTACTTTCTTTTCGTTAAAATCGAAATTCATTCCTTTATTTATTGATTTAGACCCTTCACTCTTCATAATAGAATCAGCCTTTCTAAGGTCTTCCTCTTTTAATCCCAACAACGCTTGATTAGCTTTTAAGGGCTTCAACATGTCTTCTATTTGCAAAGAATCTAAAACAGGTTTATCTACTACTATTGAGTCATTAGATGTGGAATTTACGACACGCTCTTTTAATCGTTTGTCAAGATCTTGTGTTTCTTTTCTAACCGCAAATGAGGTAATAAAAAAGAAAACAACAGAAATAAACAAATACATTTGAGCGGGATGTAAAAACAATAATCGCTTTCCTTCCAGGAATTTTGAAGCCAAATAACCAGGCTTAATCATTAAAGGAATAAAGCTCTTAAAAAAGCGAGCATCAAAAGAGAAATAATTACTAATGGTATTATAAAATAAAACGCCTAATGTGAGTTCATCCTTTGCTTTTTGACCACAATGTGGACAAAATTGAAATCCTTCTTCAAATTCTTTTTCACAATTCTGACACTTAACTTGTTCTTTTTCCATTGTAGTTGATTGGTTTCATAAAAATATAAAAAAGAAACCAAAGCATGTAACTTCATAATCATCTGTAATATAGTTGTTTGTGTTTTTTGGCACGTAAATTGGAATGAAAAAAACAATAGCGTAAGCCGAAAAGCTAATGAGTAGGCAAAATCTAAAATCCTAATACTATGAAAAAAATAGTACAAATGTTTGCAGTTTTGTTAATTGGATTAGCAACTGTAGCTGCTGCAGGGCAAGTTTCTGCAACACGGGGAAATGATTTAAAAAATACAGCACGCTATCGTTTTGCAGAACCAATAGTGTTCATTGAGCGTGGTGTTGAATTTTTAATTTTTCCTGATGGAAGTTTTGATTTCAATACAGAAATTGAAGCTAATTTCTCAGACTCGTATTACCGAACTTCAAATTCAAGAAGAGGTACGGTTAATTCAACCTATGGAACTCCGGGTACCCTAAGTAGAATTCACTATTCTAGACCAAGATCTAAAGGTGTAATTATTACTCACGATGGTCAGGGCCGTGTTAGAAGAATTGGTAATGTATTTATAAATTACAATAGACATGGACAAATAAAGCGTGCAGGATCTGTTTATATGAGTTATCAACGTGGTAATGACAGACTAAAACAGGTTGGTGGTTTACGAGTAAATTATAACCGCTGGGGCGAAATAGTACATATTGCTGGCGTGGTAAATCATTATAATTCACAATTTAACTGTGGCATTGGTTACAATCACAGTAACTATGCCTTTAACGACACTCACTATGATGATGACTTTTACTACTATAGAAAAAAAGGTAAAGTTAAAAAGCATAAAAAGCGTAATGCTATCAAATAGAAATTCAATGTTACCCCTAACTAGAAGGTGATACTAGAATCCCGAACGTCGTACCCAAAGGCTTCGGGATTTTTAATTCTCCTATAAGTTGTTAATTTTTATAGACATACATGATTAAGTCTTTTTTTGGCACGTTGTTTGTTTTACATGATTAGAGTATAAATTTAAACCCATACAATTATGAAAAAATTAGCTTTTCTTTTTACTGCCGCTCTTTTAATGAGTGTCACGGTAAATGCAAAAACCACCAACATCATCGTAAAAAAATCAATATCAAGCGCTTATGCTAGTGGTTATGGAAATTCTTTCATATTTGAAGAAGGCGGTATTGAATTTTCTGTTTTTCCAGATGGACAATTTGATTTTTATATGTCTGATTTTGGCCCAGACCTTAATGTTGGAGTGCATACTTCAAATGTTTCAATTAGTTTTAATACAGGATATGATTATAATCCTTATGTTCAATATGATGATTATGGTGCAATAATTCAAATTGAGAATGTGTCAATTTATTATGATCATTATGGTAGAATTTCTCAAGCTGGTAATGTGAATATTCATTACAACAGGTATGGTCGTGTGAATCGAATTGGAGGATTATACGTTCATTATAACCGACACAGAACGTTTTCACATTGTACTGGTTTTATCAATATGTATAACAGAGTTTATGTATACAGACCTTGGCACACATACTATGTAGTTCCTTCGTATAATTATTGCGTTGTTAATATCCGTCCTTATAGACAATATTACAATCCTGTTAGACATCATTATTACAGACCATATAGAGATAACAATAGACAATCCATAAATGTTAATGGACGAAGAAATACGCTTGCCAACTCTGGAACTAGACGAAATAGTGATCGATATAGACAAGAGCAATCCGTAGCTAATACTGACAGAAACTCTTCAAGCACAACAACAAGACGAGGAACTGATAGAATCGCTTCGAATTCAACTATTAGAAGAGGTAATAACAACGCTAACACGGGAACTATTAGAACTACAAGTCCAAATGTAAGACCAATACGTAGTAATAGCACTCAACGTTCTAATACAAATACCGTTCGTAGTAGTAATGCGAATATTTCTAATCCAACTAGAACTAGGACTAATACTAAATCATCGTCTGTTAGAAATGTGACCAAATCGAATACTTCAGTGTCAAAACCTAAAAGGAGTTCGATTAGAAAACCAAATACCTCTAAGAAACGTACATATAATACAGGCAATAAAACAAGAAGTTCTAAAAAAACGTCGAAATCGAATATTAGAAAACAAAGTGTTTCTAAGAAATCCAGTTCAAGAAGTGCTAAAAGTGGTTCAAGAGCTGCAAGTAAAAAGAGACGATAAGTATAAAAATATAAAAACTTTGGTTGGTTAGTTGGAAGTTCCTGCAAGTCGTATGCCTCAAAGCACTTTGTGGGAATTTCCTATTCTAGCGCAGTCTTAAATACTTCTTTATGGCTATTGAGATATCCTCTGAAAGGTTCAATTTATATATTACAAGCGTATAGGATAATGCAACTACAAACGATTTCAAAACAATATTTAGAATTGGATGAAATGCAAATTCCCAAAAATAAAAAACACAAACTAGGAGCGTCAAAATAACACCAACAATAAGGGTTTGAAATAAAAACGGCTGAATGTTGAATTTTTGATTTACAAAAATTAGTTTAATAGTATTGTAAATAAAAATGGCTATAAACGTAGCTAAAGCAGATCCATTTATTCCATATAAAGGGATGAAAATCATATTTAGGATTATCGTTAAAACTGTCAAGACTATTCCAAACAATAACACCATTCTATAATAATCACTATTAAATAGAATCGCATTATTATTTCCTAACATGTTGTCATAAAGTTTAGCAAAACTAATGAGAAATACAACATAAATTCCTCCATTAAATTCTTCAGGAATTATAAGATACAACTGATTAATATTTAACACGATTAGCAGAAAAACAAGTCCGCTAATTATAAATAAATTAAGAGAGGATCTTCGATATAAATCTTTCAAATCCGTACTATTTTTAGAATTTAAATATTGTGCTGTTAAGGGTGAAAGAATTTGGTGCATTGCACGCTGTGGAACAGCAATAACAGTAGCAATAAATATAGCGACACTATAATAAGCAACTTCCTTTATCTCTAGATATTGACCTAGCATAAACTTATCTATATCCAAAATTAAAGTCGCAATTGAACCTGCTATAATTATAAGCGATGAATATTTTAATACAGCGCTTAAATTATCAATTTTTTTAAATTTTAGAACTGGAAATCTTATACTAAACGCATAAATTTTCATGATCAACATTCTCAGAACATATATTCCAATAATTCCTAAAATAAATTGATCTACGTTAATATATTCAAGATGCACACAAAACAAAAGTAGCATCACTCCTATTCTATGAAAGACTTCCTTCATAAAATTGCCAAAAGCGGTCTGTAATTGGACTTTAGCCCATGCAAAAAACACTTCAAAGTAAGCCATTGCAATGGCTGCAATAAAAATAAACCATACATAATCTTTAACGATACTATTCTTCTGTGATAACAGTTCGCTTATAGTTTCATAGGATATATAGCCAACTATACCAATCGGTATAGCAATTAATATTGGTAAAAACAGCATTAATGTTAAAAAGCTATTCAGTGCATTTTTCGTTTTAAACGTTGAATAGAATTTAATCAAGGTATTGTGCACACCAAATGCCATTAAAGGCATCATAATATTTGCCGAGGATAACACGAAAGCCACAAGTCCGTAATATTCATCAGTAATAAAAGCAGTATAAAGGAACAAGGTGTTTATTGCACCTATTCCAAATCCTAAATAGGTTGTAATTGTGTTCTTGAAAGACTGACTAGTTACAATGCCCATTATATGAGTTCTGCTAGTGTTTTAGTTAGCGCTTTTCTACTGTATTGCTGTAATCCAATTGGATGCGTAGTTAGCGTATTTGTTTTATACGCTTCAAAATACAATAAAATTTGAGACTTTAAACATGCTTTTTCTAGGTAAGAAAAATAGGTCCCCGTGTTTGTTGATTTTATTATGGTCTCAACATCTGAAGCTTCTGGTCCCATTGCAAGTATAGGTGTATTAGTAACCATATATTCAAACAATTTTCCAGGTATTATTGCTTTAGTTTCTTCTGAATCAATTTCTATGAGTAATAACACTTGTGTCTGTAATTGTGCCTTTAAGGCCTCATCATGATTAATATATCCAAAATCTTTTGAGTATTTTGTAAGTCCAAAGGAATCAATAGATTCCATGACTTCAGCACTAACAACTCCAATTAACTGTAATTGAACCTGCTTTTCAAAATCAGGGAATTCATCTATTAATTCTCGCAAAGACTCCCATAGTAGTTTAGGATTGCGATCAGATAACAGTGATCCTATATGCGATAGTGTAAATTTGGAATCTTTCTTAAAATCAAATAATGGGTTTTTGTCATAGCCATTGGTGATAACTGATATTGGTTGTTCCGTTTTTATACTAAACTCTTTCTTTGTGTTCTGACTTGTCACAATTAACTGATCTGCATTAGTTAAAACCTCTAATTCTAATTTTTCGTGTTTTCGTCTAGAACTTTTGGTGAGTTTCAACTTTTTATGATACCCAATAGTGGTCCATGGATCTCTAAAATCAGCTAACCAATTGACTCCTAGTTTTTGTTTTAATTGTAAGCCAATTAAATGCAAACTATGTGGTGGCCCCGTAGTAATGATTGTATCTATTTGCTCATTTTGAATGTACTCGGCTAAAAACCTAACCGAAGGTTTAATCCAATATTTACGTGCATCAGGAATGAAAAAATTACCTCTAATATAAAGCATTAGTTTTTCTAAAAGCGATTGCTTTTTTTGCTTTGGAATTATACCTGAACTTATACGTTGTGACCTTTTATTCGATACGTAATTAGCGAAGCGATAGGGTTCCTTTATTGGCTGTCTAACAATTGTAAGTGTTTCCGAAACCTCAGATACAAGACTAGAGTCAATAATTGGATAATTCGGATCCTTTGGACAATAAATAATAGGGTCTATATTATAATCTGGTAGATATTTAGCAAACTTCAACCAACGTTGAACTCCTGGGCCTCCAGCTGGTGGCCAATAATACGTTATTATGAGTGCCTTTTTACGCACTGTTTTTTGATTTATTTTTAAAATTGTAGACTAAACCTCCAATTAACAATAGCATAAATAAAACTGAACTTCCCAAAGCAATTAAACTTCCTCTTTGCACAACTTCAGGTTCAAACTTAAATTCAATTGTATGCTGACCAGCACCTACTTCAAGTGCTCTCAAGACATAATTCACCCTTAAGTGATCTATTTCATTTCCATCGATATACGCCTTCCAACCATGTGCATAATACACTTCGGAAAAGACTGCTAATCCAGCATTAGTATTATTGGATTCATACTTTAGATAATTTGGTTTGAATTCATTAAGCTGAATATATGCTGTTGAATCCACCACAAATTCCTTAGATTCATAATTAGACATCGTAGTCACAGCTTTATCTCTTGTGTTTAAACTGTCCAATGCCATTATTTCTTCATTTGCGTCAGTCATCTGTTCCAGTTCAGAAACAAACCATGCGTTACCATTAGGATTTGTGTAATCAGTGCTTGCTTCTGAATTTCCAGATTGATCATCAATAATTACATATTTTGTATTAAGCATATTCAATACTTCCATGTTGTTTTTCATAATATGAAAATCAAATAATTCCTCAAAACGCTTGAGCTTCGCCGCATGATATCCATTAATTGAGTTATGGAAATATGCTGTTCTGGCTGGTGCTCTATTTCCTTCATTAGAAACATCAAATACTCTAAATTGAGACTTATCCTCTAAAATTGTTTTATCAGCAGCATTAGCTTGATATGGTTTTTTGACTTGAATCGCTGAAACAAAATTGTCATTATTTACATAACGTCTATCAACGCCAATTAAATCAAATAGTATTAGTGCGCAGAACGCAATCATTACTAGCTTTTCAGAGAACTTACGCCTTAGAAACATAAATATCGTTCCGGCAGAAAGTAAAACAAGTACTAAACTTCTAATGGTATCAGTAGTGAAAAACGATTTTCTATCTAATCTTAGAGCATCTATAAAGGCTTCACCGTATTGACCATACCCTTGTCGGTATCTGCCGTCATTAGCTCCTACAAAATCGAATAATGAAGATTGAAAGATTAAAAACACCAAAGCCAATCCTGCAGTAATACCAACTGAATATTTCAATGCCTTCAGTTTTTCCTCTTTAGTTTCAAAATCATTAAACAATCTTGTAAGTCCAAAAATCGCTAAAACAGGTACACATAGCTCTAATAGGACTTGAATTGAACTTACCGCTCTGAACTTATCATATAATGGCACGAAATCAATAAAAAAGTCTGTCAAAACCCCAAAATGCTTTCCATAAGATAACAACAGAGATAATAGCGTCCCCCCAACTAACCACCATTTTAATCGTCCTCTTACAAGAAAAAGCGCAAATACAAACAAAAATATAACCACCGCTCCAATATAAGCTGGTGCTTCTACAATGGGCTGCGCTCCCCAATAAGTTGGCGTATGCTTGGCCTCATCAATTGCTTGTAATGGTGAAGCACCTATATCAAGAAAAAACGTATAGGTTTCCGAATCCTTACCAACATCTTCATTGCTTCCTCCTCCATAAAGACGTGGAATAAACAAATTGAAAGATTCCATTTTCCCATAACTATATTCAGTGATATAATCTTTACTTAATCCCGTTGTACTTTCTTTCGGTGTTCCATCAGAAAGAATCGTCAACTCACTTTGGCCACGCGTACTTTCCTTAACGTATTCTTGGGTAGCCATTATACTAGTAGCATTTAAACCAATTCCTAGTATAACTGCGACGACTAATAATCCTACTGATTTGAAGTAATGTGGAAGCAATTTCTTTTTATATGCTTCTATTAAATAAACAATACCAAGAACGATAACTAGCAACAACAAATAGTAAGTCATTTGATAATGATTCGCAACTAATTCTAAAGCCATTGCTACGGCAGTCAACAAGAAACCAATAACGTATTTTCTTCTAAATGTGAGTACAATACCACTTAAAACAAGAGGCATATATGCTATGGCATGTGCTTTACTATTATGTCCAACACCAAGTATAATAATAAGATAGGTAGAAAATCCAAAAGCCATGGCACCAAGAGCGGCTAATTTATATTCAATTTTCAGTGTAAGTAACAATATATAAAACCCTAAAAAATAGATAAATAGATAATCTGCAGGCCTTGGAAGAAACCTTAAAAATAAGTCTAGTTTTTTAATATAATTATGAGGATATTTTGCACCTAATTGATAGGTTGGCATTCCACCAAATGCAGCATTCGTCCAATAGGTTTCCTGTTTATTTTCGATTCTAAAGTCGGTCTGCTGTTTAGACATTCCAATATAGTGCATGATATCGCTTTGAAAAATCTGTTTGCCTTTTAAAACCGGATTAAAATATGCCAATGAAATAATGACAAACCCAACTAATACAATTAGATGAGGTATTACTTTTTTGAAAGAAAATTGCATGAATCTATTTTAAAAGAATGATTGTGAAAATTAATCAATTTCTTCGTAATCTATATATTCTCCTACATTTTTATTTGAAGAGGTATCAGATTGTGGCACTTTATCAATAACGGTTTCTCCTTCTTTATGCGATGCACCTTTAGTCTTTTGTTCTTGTTGATTAAATTGTTGTCCAAAACGCTCTTGCATTTTTTTAGACATATATCTTAACAAATACGGTGCAAAAATTCTTGATAAAATTTTTACCCCATAATAAATCAATAGTATAATTAAAATCGTTCTTAAAAAACCCATAAACGATGCTGTTTGTAACATTAATGAAATATTTTTTCAAAAATACAATTATCAGCGTTTAAAATCAGTTATAAATACTTAAAAAAAATATAAAATCTCTATATTTGAATCAAACTAATAACCAATGAAATCAATCAAATTCTATCTACTACTTATTAGTCTTGGGTTATCTTTTAATGGATTCTCTCAATATACTGACGTCATTAATTCTAACAGACCAGGTGTGTCTAGAAGCGCCTTTTCTGTGGGTACTAATGTAGCACAGTTAGAAGTTGGTCCATTCCTTATTAAAGAGGAACACACGCCTTTAAAGTATGAAGTGTCTGGATTTGGGGTTGATTTTGCAGCTAGATATGGGTTATTGTTAGAAGAATTAGAACTTAATATTGAAGGAACATACCAGAATGATACATTTACAGATAGTCGATCAATAATATCAACTGAAAATAAACGTTCTAACTTCAAGAATTTTGCAATTGGGGCAAAGTATCTCGTATACGACCCTTATAAAAACGCTGGAGAAGACAAACCAAATTTATACAGTTATCATGACAACAGAACGTTTAAATGGAACTCTTTAATTCCAGCTGTTGGTGTTTATCTCGGCGCAAATTTTGACAGTAAAAACAACTCTTATTTACCACCTGGAGTTGAGGGATTTAGTCCAAAAGTAATGGTAGCTACCCAAAACAATTTTTCTGGAGGCTGGGTTTTCGTAATGAATTTGATTAAAGATAGAATTGGAACAGATTATTCAGAATTTCAATACATTCTCACATTAACACATTCGTTTAATCCAAAATGGGTCATATTTGCAGAAACACAAGGGATTAAAAGCGATTATTATGCGGATAATTTATTTAGTTTCGGAGGTGCTTATTTATTAAGTAAAGATTTTCAATTGGATACTGCTATTAAACTAAATACAAAAGACACGCCATCGGTATTCGGAATAAATTTTGGTGCATCTTACCGTTTTGATTTCCATAAAGACAAAGAAGATAATGGTACATCAGCTGATGAAGAAGGCAAGCGCAAAAAAAGACGAGGCAAGAATAAGAAGAAGAAAAAAGAAATTGATTTTACAGATGACGGCAGACTTTAAGCCTTTTACTTTATGATTATAATAAAAGAAATTCATTCCAAAAAAGATTTAAAGGCATTCGTTAAGTTTCCTTTTAAACTTTATGAAAACTCAAAATATTGGGTTCCTCCTATTATTAAAGAAGAATTAAAAACTTTCGATAAAAAAGTTAATCCTGTTTTTAAGGATGCTGAAGCGCGGTTTTTATTGGCCTATGATGGGAATGAAATTGTGGGTCGTGTTGCTTCCATTATAAATTGGATAGAAGTAAAAGGACAAAATCAAAAAAAAATGCGTTTTGGCTGGTTTGATGCCATTGATGATCTTAACGTCACTAAAGCACTTCTAGAAAAAGTGCATGAAATTGGCAAACAAAACAACTTAGAATATGTTGAAGGCCCAGTTGGGTTTTCAAATTTAGATAAGGTAGGTGTTTTAACACATGGATTCGATGAGATTGGAAGTATGATTACCTGGCATAATCACCCCTATTATGCTGAACATTTCAAAAGTTTAAATTATGAAGTGGCAAAAACGTATTCAGAAAACAAAATGGAATTCAAAAATATATTGCCCGAATTCTTTTCTAGAATACAAACTTTGATTAAAAAAAGATATCAGCTAAGAGCTTTAAATTTTACTAGTAATAAGGACATTTTACCTTATACTGATGAAATGTTTGAGGTCTTTTCAAAATCTCATGCTGTATTATCATCATTTGTTGAAATCAACCAAGAACAACGTGATTATTTTAAGAAAAAATTTATAGGTTTTCTTAATCCTGAATATGTAAAGTTTGTAGTGGATAAAGATGATAAACTTGTTGGATTTGGAATTGTAACACCATCATTCGCTGAGGCCTTGCAAAAAATGAATGGTAAACTATTTCCTTTTGGATTAGGCCATTTATTACATGCTAAGAAGCATGCAAAAACGGTAACCTTTTATTTGATTGGCGTACTCCCAGAATATCAAAACAAAGGCGTTACTGCCATAATCTTTCATGAATTTCACAAGACTTTTTCTGAAAAAGGTATCACAATGTGTATAAGAGGTCCCGAATTAGACGACAATGTGGCGATTCAAAAGTTATGGAAGAATTTCAAGCCAGTTACACATAAAAGACGGTGTACGTTTAAGAAAAATATAGCCTAAAAAAAACCACTATGAGAATAGTGGTTTTTTTTATGAATATTTATTATAATTTTACTCACCCATAGCTGCAATCACTGCTGCAGATAAACGTCTATAAGTTCCATTTTCCAATCGTTCTCTAATTGCTTCAAAAGCATCCAAAGTTTCAGTTACATCTTGTATCGTATGCGTAGCCGTAGGTATTAAACGTAATAAAATTAATCCTTTAGGTATCACAGGATAAACAACTATCGAACAAAATATACCATAGTTTTCTCTTAAATCACGAACTAAAGCCATCGCTTCAGGAATACTTCCTTTTAAATACACAGGAGTAACGCAACTTTGTGTAGTACCAATATCAAATCCACGCTTTTTCAAACCAGATTGCAAAGCATCTGTATTTTCCCACAATTTGGCCTTTAATTCAGGCATTGTTTTCAGCATATCTAAACGCTTTAACGCACCTACAACCAATTGCATTTGCAATGATTTTGCGAACATTTGAGAACGCAAGTTATACTTTAAATAATCAATAATCTCTTTGTCAGCAGCGATAAACGCTCCTGTACTAGCCAATGATTTTGCAAATGTAGCAAAGTACACGTCTATGTCATCTTGAACACCTTGCTCTTCTCCTGCTCCAGCACCAGATGCACCTAATGTTCCGAAACCATGAGCGTCGTCGACAAAGAATCGGAAATTAAATTTCTTTTTGAGCTCAACAATTTCTTTAAGACGACCTTGTTCACCTCTCATACCGAACACACCTTCAGAAATCACTAAAATTCCGCCTCCAGTTTGCTCAGCCATTTTTGTAGCGCGCTCAAGATTCTTTTCTAAACTTACAATATCATTGTGTTTATACGTAAAACGTTTTCCCATGTGTAAGCGTACACCATCTATTATACATGCATGTGCATCAACATCATAAACTATAATATCATCTTTAGCAACTAAGGCATCAATTGTTGAAACCATACCTTGATATCCAAAATTCAAAAGGTAAGCCGATTCTTTATTTACAAATTGAGCTAACTCATTTTGCAGTTTTTCATGTAAATCTGTATGGCCCGACATCATTCTAGCGCCCATAGGATACGCAGATCCATATTGAGCAGCCGCTTCAGCATCAGCTTTTCTAACTTCAGGATGATTAGCTAAACCAAGATAATCATTGATACTCCAAGTGATAACGTCTTTACCTTGGAATTTCATTCTATTCGATATTTGACCTTCTAATTTAGGAAACACAAAATACCCTTCAGCTTGTGCTGCCCATTTTCCTAGAGGTCCCTTATCTTTATAAATTTTTTCAAATAAATCTTTCATTCAAGCTATATTAGTCTTAATTAGTATGGGCAAAATTAATTAATTATATCATGATTGCATAATTAATTTATAAACTTGTGTTCATAACCCATTAAACACAAAAATCCTATCATATCTTTTCAATATAATAGGATTCAATATTATTATATCTCTTCTATTTTATGTACTGAATAGTTTCAACGGCAGAGGTGCTTTTACTATCAAAAAAACCTTGATCTTCCATCCATTTATCACTATATATTTTACTCATATATCTAGATCCATGATCAGGAAAAATAACAACTACCTTATCCCCTTTCTTAAATTCACCAGAATCACTTAATTGCTTCAAGGCTTGCATTGCTGCGCCACTAGTATAACCAACAAATAATCCTTCAGTTCTTGAGATTTCTCTTGCTGTATGTGCACTTTCTTCATCAGTAACCTTTACAAATTTATCAATCAAATCAAAATTGGTAGCAGTTGGAATTAAGTTTTTACCCAATCCTTCTATTCTATAAGGATAAATCTCTTTATCATCAAACTCACGTGTTTCATGATATTTCTTTAATACTGAACCAAAAGCATCAACGCCTATGATTTTAATATTAGGATTTTTTTCTTTTAAAAATTTAGCCGTTCCAGAAATTGTTCCTCCAGTTCCACTACAGGCAACTAAATGCGTGATTTCACCTTCAGTTTGAGACCATATTTCCGGTCCTGTAGAATTATAATGTGCATTAATATTCAGTTTATTGAAATATTGGTTAATATAAATTGAACCTTTTATTTCGGTATGTAAACGTTTTGCAACTTCATAATAAGAACGTGGATCATCCGCACTAACATGAGCTGGACACACATATACTTGTGCTCCCATTGATTTCAACATGTCAATTTTATCAGCAGACGATTTAGAACTTACGGCTAAAACACAGTCATAACCTTTAATAATACTTACCATGGCTATACTAAATCCAGTATTTCCAGATGTAGTTTCTATAATGGTATCACCAGGCTTTAAAATACCTAGTCTTTCAGCTTCTTCAATGATATGTAATGCAATTCTATCTTTTGTAGAATGCCCAGGATTGAAAGCTTCAACCTTAGCATAAAAATCGCCATCAAAACTAGAGGCTATCTTATTTAATTTAATTAGAGGTGTCTTGCCAATTAGCTGCAACACATTATCAAATACGTGTATGTCTTGTTTCATAAATGCTATTTATCAGATACAAATTATAAAAATGTAACCTAAAACCTCGCAAAAATAAGTGTTTTTTTTGAATTAGGCATTAATATTCTCTAAGTCTAGTAAAAAAGCAAATTCTTCCGCATCTTCTTTTAAAGACTCAAATCGTCCCGAAGCTCCACCGTGACCTGCTTTCATATTAGTTTTAAAGACTAACTTATTAGAATCCGTTTTTAAATTTCTCAATTTTGCCACCCATTTTGCTGGTTCCCAATATTGCACTTGTGAATCATGTAATCCTGCAGTTACCAGTAAATTAGGGTAATTTTGAGGTTTTATATTGTCATATGGTGAATACGACTTCATATAATCGTAATATTTTTTATCATTTGGGTTGCCCCATTCGTCATATTCTCCTGTAGTTAGTGGAATGCTATCATCTAACATTGTTGTTACTACATCAACAAATGGAACTGCGGAAACAATTCCATTATAAATCTCAGGTGCATCATTTAAAATGACCCCCATTAATAATCCTCCAGCACTTCCACCCATGGCATACATATGCTCCGAAGCTGTGTAATTTTCTGAAATTAAATGCTTTGAACAATCTATAAAATCAGAAAATGAATTTTTCTTCTTGAGAAGCTTACCATCTTCATACCATTGCCTCCCCAAATACTCTCCTCCTCTAACGTGCGCAATTGCGTATATAAATCCTCTATCTAAAAGACTTAATCGTATGGTTGAGAAATATGGATCTATGGTAGAACCATATGAGCCATATGAATATTGCAATAATGGATTTGTCCCATCTTTTTTAATCCCTTTTCGATACACTAAAGAAATTGGAATTTTGGTTCCATCTTCAGAAACAGCCCAAATTCTCTCAGATTCATAATTGTTTTTATCAAATTGCCCTCCTAATACCTGCTGCTCTTTTTTAATAGTCTTGGATTTGGTTTCCATATTAAAATCGATGGTAGATGCCGGATTTGTTAATGAGTTATAACCATATCTTAAAATATTGGTATCAAATTCGACATTAGTTCCCGTATAGGCAGTATAAGTTTCATTATCGAAGGGTAAATAATAATCCGATTTTCCATCCCATCTTCGTATTCTAATTTTGTTTAAACCATTCGAGCGTTCACTAATTACAAGGTATTCCTTAAAAATATCAATATCTTCCAGTAGTACATCTTCTCTATGAGCCATAACTTCTACCCAATTTGAACGTCCAGTAGCCGTTTCTACTGTCTTCATCAGTTTAAAGTTGGTAGAATTATCAGCATTAGTTACAATATAAAATCGATCCTCAAAATGTGAAATACTATATTCGAGTCCTCTAATTCGCTCCTGAAAGACTTTGAATTCTGCGTTAGGTGATTCAGCATTTAAAATATGATACTCATTGGTCAACGTACTGTAACAAGCAATTACTAGATATTTTCTCGATTTAGTTTTATATACAGTAACTCCAAAAGTTTCATCAGTCTCATGAAATTTTAATTGATCATGTGCTTGTGAGTTACCTAGTTGATGTTTAAATATTTTATTTGCACGTAAGGTTTGTTCATCCTTTTTTGTATAGAACAACGTTTTGTTATCATTTGCCCAAGTTGCAGATCCTGTAGTGTTTTCTATAACATCACTTAGCAATTCATTGGTTCTCAAATCCTTGATTTGAATCGTGTAGTTTCGTCTTCCTGATGTATCCACTCCAAACGAAATCATCGTATTATCTGGACTTACACTTAAGCCTACCAATCTGAAATAATCCTTCCCTTTAGCTAAATCATTGCAATCGAATAACAACTCTTCTTCCGCTTCTAATGTTTCTTTTTTTCGTGTATAAATCGGGTAATCTTTACCTTTCTCGTATTTAAAAATGTACCAATACCCATTATATTTATAAGGGACAGATTGATCGTCTTCCTTTATTCGAGCTTTCATTTCTTCAAAAAGTTGAACTTCAAGAGTTTTGGTATGCGCTGTCATTTCTTCGAAATAATCATTCTCAGCGTTCAAATATTCCAAAACCTCACCATCTTCTCTTTGATTTAACCAGAAATAATCATCAATTCTAAGATCATCATGAATTCGTAATTCTTTAGGTCTCTTGGTTGCTATAGGAGGTTGTAAACTTAATTTCGTCATTAATTCGTGTTCATATTGAAGACTGTAAAAATAGAATTAAAATTATAATATAACTGTTAATGTATTGTTTATGATTTCGTAAATTTGCTGCACTAATTTTAAAATGAAGTATTATGTTTGGAGATATGATGGGAATGATGGGAAAACTCAAGGACACCCAAAAGAAAGTTGAAGAAACTAAAGCCCGATTAAATCATGTATTGATTGATGAAACGAGTAACGACAACAAATTAAAAATAACATTGACTGCGAATAGAACAATTAAATCTATTGCTATAGATGATGATTTATTATCTGACAAAGATATGCTAGAAGATTACCTCATATTAACACTTAACAAAGCTATTGAAAAGGCATCAAGTGTAAATGAGGCTGAACTTGCCGCAGTTGCAAAAGAAGGCATGCCTAATATTCCTGGTATGGACATGTTTAAATAAAAAGGAATCTTTTGATATTATAAAGTTTTCAAAGTTTTCAATAAAAAATCATGCATCTCATTGGTATAATCTAAGTGCGTAACCATACGTAACTTTCCGCCGCCCATTCCAATAATGTGTATACTATTTTCGCTGAGTTTATTTACAAAAGTGGTCTCATCAACTCCTGCGTTCAATTCAAAAATTACAATATTAGTTTCTACGGGTTCAACCAATTTCACCATTGATAATGTTACAAGTACATCTTTAATTTCCTTTGCTTTTTTATGATCTTCAGCCAAACGCTCTACATTATTATCTAAGGCATAAAGACCAGCAGCAGCCAAATATCCAACTTGTCTCATATTACCGCCAAAAACTTTTCTAATTCGAATAGATTTTTGCATAATAGCTTCATCACCAATCAAGACTGAGCCTATAGGGCAACCAAGTCCCTTACTTAAACAAACAGAAATAGTATCAAATAATCCACCATATTGTGAAGCTGTTTCATTTTTAGCAACTAAGGCATTCCATAATCGAGCACCATCTAAATGATAGCCAAAATCATTTTCATTGCACACTTCTCGAATTCGTTCGAGCTCTTTAAAATCCCAGCAAGCTCCACCGCCTTTGTTTGTGGTGTTTTCAACTTCTACGAGACTACTTTGGCTATAATAAAAATCTTGAGGATTAATAGCTTCTTTAACTTGTTCTGCTGTAAACATTCCTCTATGTCCATCAATAAGTTTGCAAGATACACCGCTATTAAATGACACACCTCCAGCCTCATAGTTATATATATGTGCATATTTATCACATATAACCTGTTCACCATAATTTGTATGCAATTTTACTGCCGTTTGATTTGCCATACTTCCAGATGGAAAGAACAAGGCTTTCGGTTTTCCAAATAACTTTGCTAAGCGTTCTTCTAAGGCATTAACCGTCGGATCTTCTTTAAACACATCATCACCTACTTCTGCAGAAAACATGGCATCCAACATACCCTGAGTTGGCTTGGTTACTGTATCACTTCTTAAATCTATAATCATAAAAACTAGTTTTGAGAATAATTACACAAATCACTACCTATTGGAGAACCATCAGGTATTTTTGGTGATTTTTCTAGCTTAAATTCTTCCGGGTTTTTGTTGAATTGTTTTATCAATCGTTTATACTGCATGTCATACGAGGACTCACCTAATATTTTTTCTATTGAAAGAATTGAATTATATGCTGATGCATTTACTTGAAAAAACGCATTTTCAGTAACCGCTAAATTCATGATGTATTTAAGTACATTCATATTAACCATTTGATGTACTTCATTTAAATATGCATCTTCGTATTTTACTCCAAAAGAATTAACCACCAATTTCTGTAACACCTCCTCTAATCCTAATTGGTTTGAATCCAAACTTTTTTGCTGAATTAGTCTATTAGCGCGTTGGGGATGCAATATCAAATTTAAGGTCATGTCGCTTGCGGTTGAAGCAGCACTTAATGGATCAAATGCAACGCCTGTTTTACTAGAAAATGATTCACGTCCTCTCCAATAGCCAAAAGATCTGGGTGGAAACAGCTCTAATTTATCAATAGGGATAGCCAAATTTACAGCTGTCAGTGTTTTTAATAAACTGTTCAATGCGTCTTTCTGATCACTTACACCAATCACTTTAGTAATTAGTTGTCCATCACCCTTTACGGCATAATTATAATCTAATCCTCCAATTAATTTTGAAGCTGCTTCAGTTTGAAATCTGTGAAAGAAATAAAGCGGTACAAAAACATCTTCTAAAACGGTATAAGGCTCACCGGTTTTAATATTTTCTTTTGAAAAGTTTTTAATCGCTTGTGCTCTCACTTTCAAAATGTTATTCAATTCTGCAGCAGCACTATTTCCGTTATCCCAAAGGTGAGCCAAACCATGAGCTCCTCCTTGAGGTCTAGCATCAGAATCTGAAATAAAACGCAATCCATCATTTTGAGCTTTTACTAAAATGGCATTTAATGCATCTCTTTCACCTACATTTTCACCAAACTCAGAATAACTATAAGCAACGGTTACTTTATCCCAATTTCCAATTCCAGTAGCATATGCATTGCTCAAGTCAATTTCTCCATTATTTAAAGTTACAGTGGGATGCGGATAATCCATAACTGAAGCTCTTCCATTAGCACTAGCTGCAAAATTATGAGCAAATCCAATGGTGTGTCCAACTTCATGTGCACTCAACTGACGAATTCTGGCAAGTGCCATCTCTAACATCGGTTGATAATTATCATCGCGCTCAGCGAATGGTTTATTTATTAAAGCTTGGGCTATCATAAAATCCTGACGAATTCTTAAACTTCCAAGACTTACATGACCTTTAATAATTTCACCTGTTCGTGGATCTATAACACTGCCTCCATAACTCCATCCTCTTGTAGAACGATGCACCCATTGTATGACATTATATCTGCAATCCATAGGATCCACATCAGCAGGTAGCATTTTTACTTGAAATGCATCTTTAAATCCAATGGCTTCATATGCTTGATTCCACCATCGTGCACCATCTAATAATGCAGAACGCACAGGTTCTGGAGTACCTGGATCTAAATAATAAACGATAGGCTCTATTGCTTCGCTTATAGATGCATCAGGATTCTTTTTTTCTAAACGATGACGTGTTATGAAACGCTTTCGTATTTGTTCTTGTACAGGAGTTGCATAGTCTAAATACGAAATTGAAATCGCCCCACTTCTAACATTAAATTCACGTTTTTCGTAATTACTATCTGGTAATTCTATAAATGAATGATGCTGAACTACACTTACTAAAGATGCCGTTGGTGTTACACTCCTAATATTTCGACCTGTCGGGTTCCCTTTAAAGGTTAATAAAGCTTCAAATTCAACATTTGTAGGAAATGCTTTAGTTCTATTTAAGGATAATGCGCTTTTTGAAAGATCTAATTTATAAACCCCTTCATTTGAGTGCTTCAACGTTTGAGCTACACCATGAGTGTCTTGCATTAAAAAAGGTGTAAAATCAATAGTATACGTACCTTCCTTTTGTTCTTCGATTTTGAATCCAAATAAAACAGATTTGGCGAAGGCTTGCTCAATGCTGTTTCGCTCCAATTCATTTTCGGTAATTGCTCTATAATCCAGATTGGGCTGAATTAATAATAATTTGTTTCCAGCCTTGATAAACTTCACAACGCGTTGATCTCCCAACTGTCCTCTATCCAATCCAATATCATTTGATCCAACACCAGTTGCTAAGGAACTCACATATAGAAATTCCTCATCTAATCTTTCAACTTCCAAATATATTTTATCTTGGGCTTCTTCATAATGAAAATTAAAATACCCTTTATAACTCTCAAGTGATTTGTCCTTTAATTCTTGAGAAAAAACAGTATTTGATAACAGAGAACATACGAATAGAAATGTAATTTTTTTCATAATATTTTATTAGCCTATAAAACTACAAATTTACTTTATATAACGAATAATTAAATATGTTTCGCATTCAATAAATAAAATATTATTTTCGTGGAAATTTATTTCCTATGACTACATCAGATCAAATTAAAGATCTAAATTCTCGCTTAAGTACGCTTAAGCAATATCTTTGACATTGATGCCAAACTAATAGAAATTTCTAACGAAGAAGAACAAACCTTTGATCCAAATTTTTGGAATGATTCCAAACAGGCGGAATTGATTATGAAATCACTTCGTGAAAAGAAAAAATGGGTTCAAGATTATCAGTCTGCCTCTACATTTATTGAGGACTTAGAAGTTATATACGAATTTTATAAAGAAGACGAGGCGACATCTGAAGACGTTGATTCCCGATTTGAAAAAGCTACTGATTTAATTGAAAAATTAGAGTTTAAAAATATGCTTTCGGATGAAGGTGATAGTCTTAGTGCTGTGCTTCAAATTACTGCTGGTGCTGGTGGTACCGAATCTTGTGATTGGGCTAGTATGCTTATGAGAATGTACCTTATGTTTGCTGACAAAAGTGGCTTTAAGGTGAAAGAACTCAACTTCCAAGAAGGTGATGTCGCAGGAATTAAAACGGTTACTTTAGAAATTGAAGGTGACTTTGCTTTTGGTTGGCTGAAAGGTGAGAATGGCGTACATCGTCTTGTTAGAATTTCACCCTTTGATAGCAATGCAAAACGACATACTAGCTTTGCATCTGTCTATGTATATCCTTTGGTAGATGATACTATTGAAATAGACATTAAT
This sequence comes from Flavobacteriales bacterium 34_180_T64, assembly GCA_002162765.1. Classification (GTDB taxonomy): domain Bacteria; phylum Bacteroidota; class Bacteroidia; order Flavobacteriales; family Flavobacteriaceae; genus MAAR01. The sequence continues at coordinate 86,367 of MAAR01000017.1, forward strand.
CCAGCAGATATTGAAATAACTACAGCACGTTCTAGTGGTGCTGGTGGACAAAATGTAAACAAAGTTGAGACTAAAGTACAATTAACACATAAACCCACAGGAATTCAAATCTCATGTTCTGAAACGCGATCGCAGCATGATAATAGATCACGAGCCATGCAGATGTTAAAATCACAACTCTATGAAATTGAATTGAGCAAACAATTAGAACAACGTGAAGATATTGAAGCTGGAAAAATGAAAATTGAATGGGGAAGTCAAATAAGAAATTATGTAATGCATCCATATAAACTTGTTAAGGATGTCCGTAGTAGTCATGAAACTGGAAATGTAGATGCAGTTATGGATGGAGATATCGAGCCCTTTTTGAAAGCGTATTTAATGATGATGGGACAACATAAAGAAGATAATCAGAATTTGTAACAATATAACTAGCATTCTATTACATAACTAAAAAGCATAACTTGTTTTGCCTTTAATATTGAATCATATATCCTTCATAAAAAAATAATATTAAAAATGATAGTTATTTACCACAACCCAAGATGCAGTAAATCGAGAGAAACTGTAGATATTCTAAATAAACAAAACGCAAAATTTGAGATAATTAAATATCTTGAAGAGCCTTTGAGCGTTGAAAATCTGACAGAAATCATTAAACTTCTAAACATAAAGCCGATAGAATTAGTTCGACAAAATGAATCCATTTGGAAAGAAAATTTTCGCCATTTAGATTCCACCGATCAGGAACTCATTAAAATCATGTCTGAACATCCAAAATTAATAGAACGACCTATCGTAATTAATGGTGATAAAGCCGTTATTGGTAGACCTCCTAATAGAATCTTGGATATTATTTAGCACTCCTACGACATGTTTCTTTTAACACAACTTTAACCAAAGAGGATTAAACTATGGGCTAAATTCGCTGTCCTAAAGACAATATTAAAATCGCTAACCACTTTATGAAAAATTCGTTATGTCTATTACTATTGATACTATCATTTCAATTCAGTTATGCGCAAGACCAAAAAGAAGTAGTAATTTCTGGAACCGTTATAGATTCGGATGTTAATGCACCATTAGAATATGCAACAATTGCTTTTTTTAGTAAAAAACTAAATAAAATTGTAACCGGTGGAATGACAGATGCAAAAGGTGATTTTAAAATACCCGTTCCAATTGGCACCTATGATATATCAGTTGAATATCTTTCTTATAAAACGAAGACATACTATGATAAATCCATATTAAAGAAGGCAAATTTAGGAACTGTAGGTTTAACTTTGGATGTAGAATCTCTCGCTGAAGTTGAAATAATCGCTGAACGTACAACAGTTGAAATAAAACTCGACAAAAAAATATATAACGTTGGTAAAGACTTAACCGTAAGTGGTGGGACTGTTAGTGATGTACTTGATAATGTGCCTTCTGTTGCTGTAGATGTTGAGGGCAATGTATCGTTAAGAGGAAATGATAATGTTCGAATTTTAATTAATGGTAAACCCTCCGGATTAGTAGGATTAAATTCTACGGATGCACTGCGACAATTACCGGCAGAATCTATTGAACGTGTAGAAGTTATTACATCTCCTTCAGCACGCTATGATGCTGAAGGCTCAGCAGGTATATTGAATATAATACTACGTCGAAGTAAGTTGCAAGGGCTTAATGGCGCTATCACAACAAACGTTGGTCATCCTACTGCGGCAGGTATCTCTGGAAACATCAACTATCGAACAGGTGATTTTAATTTCTTTAATACTACAGGTTATGGCTATAGAAGTGGTCCTGGACATTCCTATGTAAACACCAGATATTTTAATAATGATTTCGATGAAAATGGTGTTTTAATAAACGACGATCCAGATACATTTTCAGAAGAAACAAATGATTTTGATCGATCAAGAAAAGGAATTAATACAAATTTAGGTGTAGAATGGTATATTAATGATTCCGCTTCTCTTACTACATCTGCATTTTATAGAGAAGGTGAACATGAGCACAATACGTCAAATCGGTTATTGCAATTGGATGAAAATGAAGTCTTAATAAACACAAGCACACGTTTTGATCCTGAATTAGAAGAATTTAAAACGGTTCAATTTTCATCCAATTTCACTAAAGATTTTAAAACCCATGGACACAAATTATCTTTAGACTTTCAGTATGAAGATAGTAATGAGGATGAAACTTCTACTGTATTAGCAAACAATACAGTTTCGGAACAAGTAGAATCATTAGAAGATGAAACACGAATATTATTGCAAACAGATTATGTATTACCAATAGGTGAAAACAGTCAATTTGAACTTGGGTATAGAGGAAACTTTAGGGATAAATCGACGGATTATAATGTCGAAATACTGAATGAATCGACGAATAGTTTTGAAGTTAATACAGATTTATCAAATGTTTTTAACTATCGAGAATATTTAAACGCTGCATACTCTCAATATGGAAGTAAAATTAATAAATTATCGTTCTTACTTGGATTAAGATTGGAAAACACACAACTCACTTTAGATCAACCAACGAGTGGCGATTTTAAAAAGAAGAATTATTCTGGACTTTTCCCTACTGTTAATTTGAATTATGAATTAAGTGAAAAGGAAAACATGACTTTGGGATATAGCAGACGAATCCGTAGACCGCGTTCTTGGTTTATAAACCCATTTCCTTCAAGATCAAGTTTGACCAATATATTCCAAGGAAACCCTGATTTAGATCCTAGTTATTCTGGTATTTTCGATTTGGGTTACCTTAACCGTTTTGGTAAAGTTACTCTTAGTACATCAATTTATTTTCAACATGCCACAGACGTGTTTAACTTTATAAGCTTTGATACAGGGGATACTGTAAATATCAATGGTCAAGATGTTGCTGTAATTCAAAGAACGCCTATAAATTTAGCTACTAATGACAGATATGGTTACGAATTAAATCTAACCTATAGTCCTTCTAAAAAATGGCGTGTAAATGGCGATTTTAACTTTTTTAAATCTATTACAAAAGGCGATTATAACGGTATAAATTTTGATGCAGATAATATTAGTTGGTCGGCAAGATTAAGTAATAAATATACGCTCCCTGCAAAAATTGATTGGCAAACAACACTATCTTATAGAGGACCGAGTGAAAATGCTCAAAATAAATATAAAGGTGTGTTTTCTGCTAATATGGCATTCAGCAAGGATTTATTTAAAGAAAAAGCCTCAATAGCGTTTAATGTTAGAGATGTATTCAATTCTAGAAAACGAGAATCAGAAACACTGACAAATACCTATTCAAATAATGGTGAATTTCAATGGAGAGAACGTAGTTTTAATTTATCATTCACTTATAGATTCAATCAAAAGAAAAAACGTGAACGTGGCAACAGAGGTCAAGGCGGTGGTGACTTTGATTTTCAAGGCTAAAACAATAAATAAGATTAAACGAAAAAAGGAAGCCAAATGGCTTCCTTTTTTTATATAATGGTACTCAATTAATGAGTAGCTGCTTCTCGCTTCGCTTTTTTCTCTTCTTTAATCTCTTTCATACGCTCAATTAATGAACCTCCAATCCAATAAGGAATAACAAAAGTTATTAAAAATATCATTAACCAAAAACCAATGGTTAAAATGGTTAAAAACGCTAAAAATCCTAAATATTGATCAAATTCAAACATAATGTGAGTTCATTTTTTATAACTAAGGCAAAGATATGGTAAAGAGTTTTCTTATACAATAGAAAAACTGAGATTTATTAACAGGGTTTTCAGCATTTAAAACCTGTAAGAATTCTTCTAAATAAAGCGATAAGTCATCATCAAATAAATTTTAAAATATTAACTTTGCACTCGCATTTAAAGAATAGAATTCTTATGGATTATAGAATAGAGAAAGACACAATGGGAAATGTAAATGTTCCTGCAGATAAACTTTGGGGAGCACAAACTGAGCGTTCAAGGAATAACTTTAAAATTGGAGCGCCAGGGTCAATGCCACTAGAAATAGTTTACGGTTTCGCCTATCTTAAAAAAGCTGCTGCTTATACGAATCATGAATTAAATGTTCTTGCTGAAGAAAAAAGAGATCTGATAGCTAAGGTATGTGATGAAATTCTCGATGGGAAACATGATGATCAATTCCCATTAGTAATTTGGCAAACAGGTTCTGGGACTCAAAGTAATATGAATGTAAATGAAGTAATTGCAAATAGAGCACATCAAATTGCTGGAAAAGTTATTGGCGAAGGTGACAAAACCATTCAACCTAATGATGATGTCAATAAATCGCAATCATCAAATGATACTTTTCCAACAGGAATGCATATTGCGGCTTACAAAAAAATTGCTGAAACTGCCATTCCAGGTATTATTCAATTACGAAATACTTTACACAAAAAAGCACAGGATTTTAAGGAGGTCGTGAAAATTGGTCGTACCCATTTAATGGATGCAACACCTTTGACTTTAGGTCAAGAATTTTCTGGTTATGTATCTCAATTAGATCACGGATTAAAAGCATTAGAAAACACATTGGCACATCTTTCTGAATTGGCTTTAGGAGGAACCGCTGTTGGTACTGGTCTAAATACGCCTCATGGTTATGATGTTCTAGTTGCTAAATATATTTCAGATTTTACAGGGCTGCCATTTATTACTGCTGAAAACAAATTTGAGGCTTTGGCTGCACATGATGCTCTAGTTGAAACACATGGTGCGCTTAAACAAATTGCTGTGTCTCTTAATAAAATTGCAAACGACATACGTATGATGGCGTCGGGCCCTAGAAGTGGGATAGGTGAAATTATAATCCCGGCAAATGAACCTGGAAGTTCAATTATGCCAGGAAAAGTTAATCCAACTCAATGTGAAGCATTAACTATGGTTTGTGCACAAGTTATGGGTAATGATGTTGCTGTAACTGTTGGTGGAACCCAAGGACATTACGAACTTAATGTGTTTAAACCTATGATGGCAGCAAACGTACTACAATCGGCACAATTACTTGGAGATGCATGCATCAGTTTTGATGAACATTGCGCTTCAGGAATTGAACCAAATCATGACGTGATAAAACAGTTACTCAATAACTCTTTAATGCTTGTTACTGCATTAAACACGAAGATTGGATACTACAAAGCTGCTGAAATTGCAAATACGGCTCATAAAAATGGTACAACCCTAAAAGAAGAAGCTATAAACTTAGGATATGTATCCGCTGAAGACTATGATTCTTGGGTAAAACCAGAGAATATGGTAGGAAGCTTAAAATAACCGTAACTTAAAATAAATCAATATATTAGCACTTACAAATCTACAATTATGAAAAAAACGCTACTTAACCTTTTAGTTATTACTTGTATTGGAAATATAAGTAATGCCCAACCTTGGTCTCAAACTAATGTTGATCCTAATACTGGACAAGAACCTTATGAAATTGCATCTGGAGATATTGATAACGATGGAGATATCGATCTTGTCATGGCTACCTATGATTACAATGGCGGAACTCCTACACAAGACTATATAAAATGGTATAGTAATGATGGAAGTGGAGGATACACGGTTGAAACTCCAGAAGTCTCAACGACAATGCAATGGATAGATGGTTTAATTGTAGTAGATCTTAATAACGATGGTTATGACGATATTGTTGCTACATCAGTAAATCAGAATAAAATAGTCTATTTTTTAAGTCAACATGACGGCATGGGTACTTTTACCGGCATTGGACCAGAAACACCTGTTGGAGTTGGAACCGTTGTAGGACCTGGTAATGTAGTTGCTGGAGATATTAACAAAGACAATCATGTAGATTTAGTGACAATTTCTTATGACAACAATAGAGTAATATGGTACAGAGGAGATGGAGCTGGAGGATTTGTTTTACAAACTTATATAGATGATAATGATTGTCTAACTTGCCTAGGAGCTTATTATGTAGATGTTGGTGATTTTGATAATGATGATGATTTAGATGTAGTAGTAGGGTATGTTGATTCACAATCCATAGAAATTTTTTATAATGAGTATGATGATATGGATGTTGATCCACCTTCTTCTGTTACTTGGTTACGAGACACAGTTCCTGTTGATACTGGAGGGACCTTCTTATTTGTGGTAACTGCTGGTGATGTAAACAACGACAACATTGATGAAGTTGTCAGTGTTGATTTCTCTGCAGGAGAGGTGAATTATTTTGATAAAATTAAAAATGGAGCTTCAACTAAAAACACAATTTGTGATGGCACCATCATTACGAATCCAGCATCCGTTTTTGTGGCTGACCTAGATAACGACACATTAAATGACGTGATCGTCACAGATGGTGGTTCAGCGGATGAAGCTATGATTTGGTTTAAAGGCAATTCTATGACCAGTCCTGATGCCGTACAGACTTTAATTTTTGACAATGGTTCTGTAATGTATGACATCACAGTTGGAGATTTCGATAACGATGCATTGAATGATTTGGACATAGCAACTATTGGAAATACTACTGATACCGTAGATTGGTATGAAAACGTTCTGAACGTTCTAAGTATTAACGATCCAACTATCCAAAACATAAGTATTTATCCAAATCCTGCGAAGGACCAATTAAACTTTAAAGGACTTTCTAATCAAGATTATAATGTTTCAGTCACAGATTTACTTGGAAAAAACATTTTAAACGAAACTGTTAATTCTATTAGAGGGTTAGATATTTCTAATTTAAATTCTGGTATGTATATCATTAATTTTGTTGATACCAACTCAAGTTTTAAATTCGTAAAAGAATAAAATCAACCTTTATAAATTAAAAAAAGCAGATCTCACGACCTGCTTTTTTTGTTTAGTTAGTTAATCTATTAATCATTAAGAAAATTTTACTTTACTATAAATGCATTCAAATATAATTTCAAATATCTGGAAAGACATTAACATATGTTAATACAACTATTTATTTTCCATATTTTTTCTTATTCTACTCAATTGAACTGGAGTAATATTTAAATAGGATGCGATCGCGTAGTTTAAAATAGCGTTGTGTCGCATTAAGTGTTAGAAACTCTAATTGTCGTTTTTCATATAAGGCAAAAACATATTCCAAAATGCTGTTATAAAAATTTGAAACCTCCAAATTTGAACGACACAGCTTCTGAATTTTACGAAAATCTATTTCGATAACTTTACAATCTGTCAAAGTCTCATAGGTTAGTATCGATGGTGTGTTTCTAACAATAGAAGTTAAGGATCCAACAAATGACATTGGTGAAAAAATATTTTTATTATACTCTTTACCATTTTCAGAATTTAAATAGACACGCATAATCCCCGAAGTTAATAAGTATACTTTGCTCGGTATTTCTCCAACCTTTGCAACAGCAGTATTCTTATCTATTTTTTTAAATTTTGAAATTTTTTGCAAGACTAAAAACGTTTCGTCTGAAACATTAAAAAGGGTTTTTAAAAACTCGTAACTTGGATACATTATTACAACATTCTATTTTATCATTTAAAGGAATTGGGTTACTCCGATACTGATCTAATAACTTTTAAAAGTATTTTAAAAATAATCCAAAGTGCAACTCCACCACCTATTAAAGATCCAATTCCCTTTTTCTTCTTATTCTCAGAAATAAATTTAGGTACGATTGTAGGAACATTTTCAATAATAGTAGTTCGTTCTTTTTTGGAATAATCTTTACAGTTTGAATCGAAGTGTGCAAAATTATTAGTCAAACCACATAAAACACCATAACGATCATCATTAATATGTTTGGTGCATGACCTGCAAATTTTATTGCGCTCTTCTCTAGTCATCACTATTTAATTTTGTTAAATTTAGACTTTTATTTTTATACTATGTCAATATTAATTATCAATATAAAAGAACTCCTTCAAGTTCGAGAAGAGAACGTCGCCATTCTAAAAGGTGCAGAAATGAAAATTTTACCCATTCTCAAAAACGCCTATGTATTCATCGATCATGATACTATCGTGGATTATGGTAGTATGGACGATTTAATTGGGATTGATGCAGATGAAATAATTGATGCCACTGGTAAAATTGTTCTTCCAACATGGTGTGATTCACATACTCATTTGGTGTATGCCGGAAACCGCGTACAAGAATTTGTTGATCGAATTAATGGATTAAGCTATGAGGATATTGCTAATCGTGGTGGAGGTATTTTAAATTCAGCTGCAAAACTTCAGAATATGGACGAGGAAACGCTTTATCAGCAATCCGTAGAACGTTTGAAGGAAGTTATGAAACAAGGGACTGGTGCCATAGAAATAAAATCTGGGTATGGTTTAACAGTTGACGCAGAATTAAAAATGTTACGCGTTATTAAACGTATTAAAAAAAAATTCCCATTAAAAGTAAGAGCAACACTTTTGGCGGCTCATGCGATTCCGAAAGAATATAAAAACGATAAAAATGGCTTTTTAAAAGTCGTTATTGATGAAATGATTCCAGCTGTAGCTAAAGAAAGGCTGGCAAAGTATATCGATGTATTTTGTGAGAAAGGTTATTTTTCACTCGAAGACACAGATAAAGTTCTTACTGCTGGAAAAGCTCATGGACTTATTCCTAAAATTCATGTTAACCAATTTAATGCTTTCGGAGGTGTAGCTTTAGGTGTAATTCATAATGCGCTGTCGGTAGATCATCTTGAAGTGTTAACTCAAGAAGATATTAGTGCCTTACAGGATAGTGATACGATCGCTGTAGCATTACCATCTTGTTCCTATTTTTTAGGTATTCCTTATACACCTGCAAGACAACTTATAGAGGCCAATATACCAGTTGCAATTGCCACAGATTACAATCCAGGGTCAACACCTAGTGGTAATATGAATTTTGTAGTTAGTGCAGCTTGTATTAAAATGAAAATGACACCAGAAGAAGCTATCAACGCTGCTACAATTAATGGGGCTTATGCCATGGGGATTTCCAAACAATATGGAAGTATTACAAAAGGCAATAAAGCCAACCTTATCATCACAAAGGCAATCCCAAGTTATACTCATTTGACCTATGCATTTGGCGAAAACCATATAGACAAGGTGATTATCAATGGTATAGAAGTTGAATAAAAAAACCCATAGGCATTGCTTATGGGTTTACTATCAATCAAATCAATTCATTACTCTATCTTAGAGTAAACTCGGTAGTAGAAATTAATTCTTTTTCATTAAAAACATTCACTATATAACGACCCGTTAAAAAATCATCGTTCGGTGCAACAAACTCACATATATTTAAGCTTCTGTTTTCATAATTAAACTTACTCACTAAACTGTAGTTTAATACTTTATCTTCAAATTGTATTTGTTCATTGGCTCCAAGAACATTATCACTAGGATCTAATACTTGAACATAAAGTTCTTTGTCTCCAGAACCAACTAATGTATTTCTTGCAATCGTATAGCACACTCTAATTTTATCACTTCTTTTAGCGCGTTCAGTTGGTATTAACTTCCCTGAACTTCTCTCAATAACCCCGAATCCTTTTAAACTAACAGCCTGTAATGCTGCCGCATTCTCAACAACTTCAGCCAATTCAGTATTTTGAACTAATAACGAATCTGTAAACATTGCACGTTCAGCCAATTGAACATTAGTACTATCTAATGTAGTAGCTAGCAATTCATTTTCGATTTTTAGTTTATCATTTTCGGTCAATAATACATCCATTTCTTCTTGTAAGGATAAAAACTTCTTTTTGTATCTCCACAAACTATTTACGCTGTTTTGAGAAATTTTTAATGAATCCATTAATCCTTCAATGCGATCTCTAGCATCAACCAAATGTTGATTTGCAACATCGTTTTCTCCAATAGCGATATCATACTGCTTTGCCATATTACTTAAATCGGCCATTACTTGTTGCTTCTCTTTTGTTAGCGTTGCTTCATTTTCCTTTTTATCTTTGTAAAGTTTTGAAGTGTAAAATCCAGTTCCTAAAAACAGGACAACTAATATCCCAATTGCAACTTTTAACCCTGTACTTTTGCTGTTTGTGTTCTCCATAATCCAATTTTGTTTTTAATTATTGAAACGTTAATTCTTGTTTTTACTTTTTAAAAATAATTATTTTTTTGAGGCTGAAGTGTAAATAAAATGTACATTTAATTATCGTAATTCTAATCAAAATCCTCAATGGATAAACTTGTTCTATTTAATAATAAGGATTTAAAAAACTTATTAAAACGTCGATCTGGTGAATCCAAGTTCGGAAAACATATTCAATTACTTCCTAGCTTCACAAATATATACGAAGACTTAGTAGATTTGGATGTTGACTATGTCATATTTGGAATAAAAGAAGATATTGGCGTTTTCGCAAATTACGGAAAACCAGGCACATCCATGGCTTGGGATGCAACATTAAAAGTTTTGTTAAATATTGAAAGTAGCAATTTCACAACTCCAAAACGAGTCTTAATCTTAGGGCATTTAGATTTTACGAAGTCTTTAGAAAAATTAAAGTCTTTAGATCAAAGGCTCCGAAAAGATATCGTTAAGGCAAGAAAAAAAGTTGCCAAAATTGACCCCCATGTAAGTCATTTAGTTCATCAAATTGTAAGAGCTGGTAAAATTCCTATTATTGTTGGCGGAGGTCAGAACAATGCTTATGGTAATATAAAAGGAGCGTCGTTAGCTCTAAAAAAACCAATTAATGCGATCAATTTTGACGTGCAATCTGATTTTAGATCTGAAGAAGGAAGACATAGTGGTAACGGATTTAGCTATGCATATGCTGAAGGGTTTTTAAAAAATTATTTTATTTTCGGCCTACATGAAAGTTATACTTCTGAGACAATCTTTAAGACCATTAAAAAATTAAAATCAATCAAGTACAACACTTTTGAAGCTTTAACTATTCGTCATGAGTTGAATTATGATGACGAATTAGTTCGTGCTTTAAATCATGTTAAGAATGCGCCTTTCGGAATTGAAATTGATTGCGGAGCTATTGAAAATATTCCCGGTACTTCCATAACTCCAAATGGCTTTAGCCTCTCAACAACGAGTGCGTTTGTGAATTATATGTCAAAACATGATAACCACATATATCTACATATATGCGAGGCTGTCCCTACTCTAGAAACGGAAACACAAGTAGGTAAATTGATCAGTCATCTTATAATAGATTTTATGAAACCTTAAGTCCAACTTTGAAATTAAATTAGAAATATTTATATTTGCATAAGTACTTATATAAATATATATTATGGATGCATTAAGAGGTTTGAGTGAACTCGGTTTGGGGTCTCGATTAAAACGTACCAGTGAACAAATCATGAAAGAGGTTCAGCTTGTCTATGACTATTTCAATATTGATTTTGACCCTTACCTATTCCCTATTATTAAAATTATTGAGCACAAAAAAGGTGTTACGAATGCTGAGATCAAAACATCTTTACAACTGTCTCAACCAGCAATTACGCAGTCCATCAATAAATTAACCAACAAAGGATTAATTGAATTTAAGTATGATGCACTGGATAAACGTAAAAAAATTATTAGTCTTTCTGAAAAAGGAACACAACTTATTTTAAAAATGAAACCTTTATGGAAGGTGATAGATACTATCGTAAAAGACTATACTACACATCCTTCGAATTCATTAGTAGAACATCTCAACAGATTAGAAGATAAATTAAATAAAAACGATTTGAGCAAGGTTATAATTAAGAAGGCCGAAATACACATTCCAAATACCGTAGAAATCATCAATTACGATAACGAATATGCTAATGATTTCTATGAACTAAATGTAGAATGGCTTAAAACATTTTTTTATGTAGAGCCCTATGATGAGGAAATCCTTAGTAATCCTGAAGACCATATTATAAATAAAGGAGGATATATTTTCTTCGCTAAAGAAAACGACACAATTTTGGGTACAGTTGCACTAATGCCAATGAAAGAAACTAATGTTTTTGAACTCACGAAAATGGCAGTATCTCCAAGTCAAAGGGGAAAAAAAATTGGTCAGCAACTTATGCAACATTGCATTGATTTCGCAAAATCTCAAGGATTCCCTAAACTCATTCTCTATTCGAATACCAAATTAGAGAATGCCATTTATATTTATAGAAAGTATGGTTTCATTGAAATACCTGTAGAACCAAATTGCCCATATGTGCGTAGTGATATAAAAATGAAATTAATGATTTGATTAATTACCAGAACTTTTAAGAGAGTCTATTTGACGTTGTAATTTTTCGATTTCGGCATCATTTACATTGCCCTTTGGAATGGCCATTACAGAATCTATTTGTTGTTCAATGATATCGATATCCTTTGTGTCTTCAACAAAATAATAACCGATGCCTTCGCTAGATCTCCAGGCTTCTCCCAACTGATCATAGACCATTTTATCCCACTGACTAGGATGCTTTACATCAATCCATACAACATCACGATATTCACTGTCTATCAAGGCTAAATCTGGTGTTGCTGATCCATCAAAATTATCTGAACCTTCTCTAATTGCAGAAATAGTTCCTAAAAAAAACATACGCTTACGTCCGGCGATATCCTTTATATAAGGTCTAAATTCGACAGGTTTATTAACACTCCAATCAAATTCTTTTCGAGATTCAATGACTTTTGAAGGCATTGCTGTTACACCAGCATAACCTTGTTTTCTAGACGCATGATCATAATAATACAATTTGTCTGTACCATCAGAAGGAATAAATACGCTATACGTTAAACTTGTACGTTCATCTCCTATTGGTTCTAATCCAAACCAGTGGTATAGTCCATTATAGGCATTGTGTTCATTTCCTGTAAAATCAAAATCCGTTACAAAAGGTTGTTGGTTTTGATCATCTGGCATTTCTGGAATTTTAACAGCAGTTTTCATATTCCATGGTAAAGGATCTGAAAACCCTCCTAAAAACTTTAAAGATTCAGCTTGTAATCGAGATACTTCTTCAGCTAAGGTATTCTGCTTTGTCAGATACGGATAATTGCGCATATCTTCAGGACTGATAAACGTTCCTTTACCAATAGTTATACGCTCCATGTAATCATTAAAATCATGTTCACCATTTGCGATCACCATAACACCTCCAAAAGTTGGATACGGAAAGAAAAAGCCCTTCCATTTTATCAAACTGACCACTTCCACCCATTGTCCTGTATCATTTTTCATATAAAACGTATCGCTTGGTTCGTAATTAAACAGCATCCAAGGATTAAAACGCTGAACTACTGAATTATAAGTGTTCCTGCTGAATTTCAAGGATTCTCCAATCGAAAAGGTTACAGGAATGCGATTTTCACCAGAAAAACGTGGAAATGGTGTTGTACTCGAAACAGAAAACACTTCTTCAGTATTATCACTCATTTGTTGAATCACATATTTCTCTGAAGGCTGAATAGCCATGGTCCATTTATTTTCATTATCAACTCGTACCAAATGAGGAAGCGACACATCCTTTGTTTCACCTACACTTTCATTAGCCATTGAAAATATATTACGTAAGGGTTGAATTCGTTCGTTTTGTGTTAAGGGTAATTCGTTAATCTCAACACGGTTTAAATCGTTAAACACATTATATGTTTTCATATAATCGTACAATTTAAAATGCCATCCAAAAACATATAACAAGCCAAAAAACACGATTAATAATGCCAATACTCCTATTCGCTTTCCAGTACTCGCACTACTTCTAAATTTTCGTAGACCAAAGACTAAAGCGATAACAACAAGAAGAATAATAAATAAATATTTCCTAAAGAATAACAAGGCAGGTTGGTAATCGTCTCTTAATACAAATAATCCAATTAGCACAGCTAGTCCAACGATTATAGTAATGATCTTTTGCTTCTTTCCTCTACTCCAATATTGTTTTATCATATCTATAACAAGCCTTTATCTTTTAAACGTTCGCGTGCACTTTTCTCTTCTACTTCATTAGCTTCTTTAACCTCTTCTTTCACCTCTTTAACTACATCAGCATCTTTAGTTTTCAAATCGTCAATAAAATCTTTACCCTTTTCAACAGCTCCTTCAACTATATCTCCAATAGTGTCACTTTTTTCTTCAATTACCTTGGTAGATTTCAAAACAAAATTCGCCAAATACGTACCAAGCAACGTCCCAACAATAACTGATGAGAATGCAGACACACCATTATAACTACCAAATATTTCAAATGGCGTCAAAAATTGTAGTATCAATGCCGCTAATAAAAAAGAGGTCGCAACAAATACCAAACGTGGTAAAAATGCTTGCTTATAAACAAATCCTTTTTTGCTTGAAGCTTCCATTTGTAATTCTTTACTATTGACTATCTTATTGATAAAACGGTAAAACCCATTTCCATTTGACTCTCTCCAATACAAGAAAATTCCAAATAATATGGCTCCGATAAATATGACTAATTCTAATCCCATTATTGTTGTTTTTAAGGTTCTATGGATTCTGCATCGCAGTGCAAAATGACAATACGTTCTATAAAATTAGTCTATTAAATTTATATATTGTTACTAATCGTTTCAATAGCCCAGTCTTTTAACGAATCATCCCAAGTTTTGAAACTATTATAAAATGCTTCTTTATCATACCAATACAAGAAAAGCACATCTTTTGGTGCCACATTAACTAAAAGCATCCAAATTAAATCTTGATGTTTTGGATCTAAGGATGAATGTGGTTCATGCAAAGATTCGAAAAGTTTAATATCTACTATATCTGCGATTTTATATTGATTACTTACTTCTAGCTTTTCCAGATATAATTCAACACCCATTATTTTTTTACGGGTTTTAATATCAACTTTATTCAAGTAGCTTTTAAATAACACAGTATCATTTAAAATATCTTTAATGGCATGTGTTGGGTTTTGTAAATGCTGTGATAACTCAAATTTCTTAATACGCTCATAGCGTTTCGTTTTTACAACATCTTCCAAATCATATTCAATGATCACATGATCCCGTAATTTTTCCATGAGTTCTGGTTGTGAAATATGATAAATTAGCACGTCATGAGTTGTGTCTTTGATTGCCTCTTTATACCATTCTTTATCTTCCAAAACTACAATAGGTGAAATAAAATCTCTAAGAACGAAAACACCTCCAAAAGCTCTAGTATAAAAAGAATCTGACCTGAAGCTTAAAGGTGGTAAATGAAGATCTCTAGATCTTAAATCCCCATATGTTTTAGCCGAATTTAAAAGTGTCTCATGTAAATTTTCATCAATAAAATTATGCCCTTCCTTAAACTTTTCGATAAGTTCAAATTGCGTTTTTTGAGCTTTATATAGGTTATTGATCAAATGAAAATTAATAGAGATGGTATCATACTTTAAAACATCTAATGGTTCATAAAACGCATCAATGTTTTGATCAAAATCCAAGCAAATCGCACAATCACGTGTGATATCGTTAATCTTGGATTCGTAGGTTTTAAATACCAATTGCATCATATCGCGATCGAATGTATGAAAAGGCACATATACGGGTTTTCCCTTTTGTAAAGGTGAAATTATAATAGCATGTGGATTGGCTTCACCATTATTTAAATACTGCGAATTTTCTTTTTCTTCAGCAATTTCAGGACTCCAACCCTTTCCATCAATAGAAAATGTTTTGAGCTTGGTTTCTGTAAAACCCAATTTTACTAAGCACAGATTATAACGCTCTACCAGTTTCCCACTTATAGGAATGAGTTCACTTCGATATAAATTGGCAAGTTTAAGTTTTTGCATATTTCAATTTTCGTCAGTACGAACAAAGTGAAGCCCTCTTTTTAATCCAAAAGATTACCACGTCGCTTTGCTCCTCGTAATAACAGTATTTTTTTATTTTCCAAATTGTTCTCGAGCTTCGAGATCAATATTTAGTTGATTCACTCTAGCATCTACTTTTCGCTTAAAATCGGTATCTGCAATCGTTGCTACATTATCCAAATAACGTACAACTTCCTGTCTTCTAATTTCTGAAAAATCCAAACCTTTCATATTTGCTCGCATTAACTCCTGCAACATATTGAATTTGGTATCATAATCTTGATGAAAATAAATTTCCGGATTTCCGAACCAATCTTTCTCCAAGTCAAAATCTGTTAAACGTAAGGATACAGCACTCTGTATGTTTCTTACATCTCTAGATGAAAAGAATGGAAATATCTTTTGAATTTCTCTATACAAATTCGCATAAAACAGATGTTCATTTGTCTTAAATCGATTCTCAATCTTATCATAAGCTTTCAAAACGCGCTCCTCAGAAGGTTTGTCTGTAAGATTAAGGATTTCTCCCATATTTTTTGCTAATCCTTGGTCTTGAAGATATGTATAATCATTTGATCCTTTCATATTTACAAAATCGGGCATCGTAGAATCTAGTTTTCTCCACCATAAATGATCTTGATCAAGAAAATCGTGTTCAGTTCGAGCACCATCAATTTTGAAGCGTCCTTGTACACGAGAAATCACTGCTTTATCTAACATTTCGGGTAAATTGGTAAATAAACCAATAGAACTGTTTCCGTAATTTACTGCATAAGCACCCTCTGTATATCTTAAAAACACGCCAATTACTTCCTTTACACCTGCAGAAACACCTTGAGCTGTCCGCTCTTGCAAGTTGTTTTCAGCATCATCAATAGGTGCAAAAATCAATTTAGAAGGATCTTGTAATGGTTTCATCCATTCTACCATTTTTTCTGCAGAACCTCCTTGAAATGTACTTATCAATGTATCAGGCATTGGGTGAAATAGAAATGGAATATCCAGAGTATCACAATGTTCTTTCAGGCGGGTTGCAATAGCCGCGATAAGCATACTTTTCCCTGTACCAGGAATACCATATCCCATAAACACTGGCATAAATCCACCCAATTCTTGAAACGGATTTTTTTTAACGGTAAAATCATAGCTTAACATACGTTCTGTTAAACGACGCGCAAAATGCTTTGCATCTCTATTTCCAACAATTTGTTCAAACTGAATTTTATTGAATTCGATACTTTTTGCAGCACCAGCGAATACATTATTCCAACCTGAAACCGCAAATTCAGAGTTTTCTAATTTATAGGTTCTATCTACTATCGTCTCTGTATATTCCAAAGCGCTTTTACGCATTTGTATTTCATCAATAAGTGCTTCAAAGTAAACTACCGTAAAATCGATAACATCTTTATCACTTTTAATAATATCTGGATGTGCTAAATATTTATCATAGTAAAACAAACTACAGGCAACACCTTTTAAAGGTGACATCAATGATACTTCAGGAATGCCAGCGAATTTTTGTTGCATCACGCTTAAATCATCTGAAGCATGAGGTTTAAGATCATTTAAAATTTTATATGAAATTGAGAACAACATAAACGCAGTAGCCGTATGCATTTTACTTTCAAATTCGCGCTTCCCATTGGTGTCTAAAGCAGACTTCCGTTCATTTAAACTTGACAAGCCAGACGCATCATAATAACTATCCTTAATCCATATTCCAAGTGTTAACCCTTCTTGAACAGCAAATAAGGTTTGATTTAAATACAAAGGAATTGCCACCGATTCTGGTAACAGCCGTTTTTTTAAAGCTAAAATTGTCTTAGAAACTGAAGTGACATTTGTAACATTACTCCCATTATTAGCTCTAGATAAATACAATAAAATGGATTCTTCTTTGGCATCTTTATCTTTGTTTTTAGCACGTTGCCCTTGTTCCCATTGGATACTCTTTAAATATGAAGTTGCTTCATCACGAAGCATATCAAGTTCAGTTTGTTTAATGGGAAAAGTTGAGTTGTGTTCCATATTTATAGATTATCTATGTTTAAATTTGACATTTGAATTGGTGGTTTTGCCAATTGATTCATCATGTCTGGAGTTTTATTATATAATAATTGAATAATTCTATGTGGAGCGAAAACGTATTTTTGCTTAACGATATCACTCCATTTTTGAAGGACTTGTTTTGAAAAATAACCACCTTCATTAAACGTACTTCCTGAAAACACTTCATCTATTTTTAGAGATAGAACATAAGACTCCAATGGAATTTCTTTTTTTGTAATACTCTCTAAAAGTGCATGGGTAATTTGATTTTGGTCTTTAGCAAAAACATTGTGTAAAGGTCCCAAATCAATACGCTTAATATGCTTTGGCATAACATCAGGTAATTTTCTATCTATACCATAAGCCATAGTATCCAAATCCATATCACGATCGGCTGTGTTTTTTAATACTTCATAAATCTCGTCTTTATAACTCAATACATTTCTGCCATCATAATCAAAATACATAAAGCAAATAAATGGTCTGTTTTGCGCAACATCAAAAAAGCTCCAACTTGTCATAAACTCTGCAGCATTTTCGGCTGGCGCCTTCATTATCTTCCCTTGTACAAAACGGTTGAAAATGTATTTTTGTTCAACTGAAGTATAATAGACAATCGATGCGGCTTGAAACAATTTATCCTTTTTAATCGCTACTTTTTTTCGTAGTAATTGATCCAAGAATTCGTTTTGCAACTCACCTACATCTTTTAGTTTATTGATATAATTACCTTTTAAAGACAGGTCATTGAAAAGGTATCTAAACTCTAAATAATTAGGAAAGCCAGATTCTGTTACATCAACTTTCATATTATCTTCTACGTCATACATGTATTTTACACGCATAGCTTCAATAGAATATAAAAGCAAATCTGAATACTGTTTAAAGAAAATCAGTTCTTGCTTTGTACAAAGATTGTTTTGTTGTACTCCAACAATGAGTTCTTTCAGCACAAAATCGACCATTTTATGATAAAACACGTACTGTTCCTTGGAATCAAGAACTGCAGAATCTAATGGAGTTACAATGTGATTAATGGACATGTTTCAACTGATAAATTATCATTGACAATTGCAAATATTAGCGTTAAGGATTACTCATTTATTCTAATTGTTAATACGAAATCGTGAATCCTATATATTTAAGGCTTTGTTGGAGTTCCTCGATAGAGAGCGACTACCGAAAGCCAGGACCTTTGAAGCCCAAAGCGCTTAAAAGGGAAACGTCATAGGTGTTTTTAAGAGAGCAAGTCGTCATTATTTTCTGGCTCAGAATTTCCTTCTGGTTCAGCACCATCATTTCCTGAAGGCGCATTGGCATCGGCATTATAATAGTCTTCGAATATCTCTTTCATATCGATACCATAGCGCTCTGCAAAATTCTTTTGAATCTCAGAATCTTTAGCTCTAATCTCTTGTAAAGCCTCAGCATAACTACTATAAACGCCTTGCATCACTTTTTCGTGGACTGGAATATTATCCATCATTTCTTGTCTAGCTTTTGCACTTGCTGTATGCATAGATGCTAAAGTTTCTCCGATATGCTCATCTGTTTTAACACCTAAATGCTCTAAAATTGCAGCAAATTCTTGATCGGTTCTAGCCTTTAACGCAACTACATATCCATCATAATATTTTAAACGCTCTTCTGTATCTGATTTTAATTTTGCGCGATGTGTTTGTAAGTTACTGCGCAAGGAAGTCAATACTTTAATAGTCAAATTATGCTTGTGAACAAAACTATCTTTACTGGCAGCAAGGGTTGTATACGCATTTTTAAGACCTTCTAGCTCTTCTACTTTTTGCTCTAAAGTTGTAACTTTTCCAACGGCTTGCGCATATTCAGCAGATTGCTTATCGGCAATATCTTCTAGTTCTTGACGCGATTGCTTTAACAACGCATAATTCTCTTCAAGTTTAGCCTCAACTTCCTTCTTTTTCTCTAGTGCTTTGGTATGATTTTTAGTGGCTTCAACCATAGCATCTTTTAATTTTTCTTCAACTTCTTTGATTTCAACTTCACGATTTTTCAAACGTGTTACTGCGGCTTGACTTTTATATGACAATTCGCTTAAAAGTGTTTGTATATCAGCACTTTCAATACGTTGCTGAAACATGGCTTTCGCTTTATTGTCTGCAGCATCACGTATCTTTTGAGCTTCTTTAAACTCGGCCTGTTCCTTTTTTATTTTACTTTTACGGCCCCATAGGTTATTCCACCAAGTGTCTGG
This sequence comes from Flavobacteriales bacterium 34_180_T64, assembly GCA_002162765.1. Classification (GTDB taxonomy): domain Bacteria; phylum Bacteroidota; class Bacteroidia; order Flavobacteriales; family Flavobacteriaceae; genus MAAR01. Next base: position 106,385 of record MAAR01000017.1, read on the forward strand.
CTTTTTCTCGGCATCTTCAAGTTCAATTCTTGCACGTTCAAGTCCCTTTTGGGCATCATCGATTACTTTTTGCTCATTTGCATTTAATGATGAGAATTTTTCAAATATAATACCAACTTCATCTTGATAATCCGTTAAATCTTTAATCGCATCAAGTAACGTACTCCTGTCCTTCTCTGCCATATGCACAACATCATCCAGAGTAGCATTTAGAATCTTTTGGCGTGTTTGCGGATCATCTTCTTGAGCTAACTTAGATTTCATAGTATCAATGGCCTTTCCCCAATTGACATCTACTTTTTCAGTTTTCTCGTTAGAATTAGTTTCTAATAAATCAAAATCATCAGACATATTGTATCGAATATTTAAGGTTGAACAATTTTTGGTTAAGCAATTTCGTTAAAATTTATCATTTTTTGAAATTAATACTGCTTAATTATTGGTAGCAAAATTCAATAAATTGTTACAAATGAGCCATACGATTTAAAAATGGTCTAAATACATGAGAATCTATAGCGAAACCTTGAAGTCACAAATATTAATAGTCAACCAATGCTTTTTTTTTGTAACAATTTTATTATGAAATAGTTACCGTTTCAATTAAAATTGTATATTTGATTACCAAACCAAATCTAAATAACTAGTATTATGTTATATAGTCTCTCAAACAAAACCCTACTAGTAAGCACAACTGAGCTTACATTCATCCTCATTATTACGGCTGTTATATTTCTACTTTTTATAATCGTTGCGGTAATTAAAATGTATAAGTTAAAAGCAGAAAACAAGCGCCTTTTAGAGATGGACTCGTCTAAAACTGATGCTAATAATAGCTATCAAGATTTTACTGAAGGTCACTTGTATGACAATAAATAATAATAAAGCCTACAAATGCAGGCTTTATTTTATCTCACAAGTTTTTTATACTTAATACGTTTCGGCATCAAATCGCCACCTAAACGTTTCTTCTTATTTTCTTCATAATCAGAAAAGCTACCTTCAAAGAAATACACTTGAGAATCGCCTTCAAAAGCTAATATGTGTGTACAAATTCGATCTAAGAACCATCTGTCGTGCGAAATAACTACCGCACATCCAGCGAAATTTTCAAGACCTTCTTCTAAAGCTCTTAATGTGTTGACATCTAAATCATTAGTAGGCTCATCAAGAAGTAATACATTACCCTCTTCTTTGAGTGTCATAGCCAAATGTAAGCGATTTCGTTCACCACCAGAAAGCAATTTTACTTTTTTATTTTGTTCGCTACCACTAAAGTTAAAACGACTTAAATATGCACGAGAATTCACTTGTCTTCCACCCATCATAACCAGTTCTTGCTCATCACTAAAATTTTGCCATATGGATTTCTCAGGATCTATATTAGAGTGTTTTTGATCAACATAAGCCAATTTAGCAGTTTCACCAACTTTAAACTCTCCTTTGTCTGCATTTTCCTCACCCATAATCATCCTGAAAATGGTTGTTTTACCAGCACCATTAGGACCAATAATCCCAACAATTCCAGCCTGAGGAAGACTAAAATTCAAATCGTCATATAATAATTTATCTTCATATCCTTTAGCGACTCCTATAGCCTCAATCACATTTGTTCCTAAGCGTGGTCCACTTGGAATATAAATCTCAAGTTTATCATCAAGTTGCTTTTGATCTTGATTCATTAACTTATCATAATTTTTCAAACGTGCTTTTTGCTTAGTTTGTCGACCTTTAGCTCCTTGACGTACCCATTCTAGCTCACGTTCTAAAGTTTTTTGACGCTTTGAAGCTACCTTACTTTCTTGAGCCATACGCTTAGATTTTTGATCTAACCAAGAGGAATAATTTCCTTTCCAAGGAATGCCTTCTCCTCTATCGAGTTCTAAAATCCACCCAGCAACATTGTCCAGAAAGTATCTATCATGCGTAACAGCGATAACAGTACCTTTGTATTGAGCCAAATGATGTTCTAACCAATGTACTGATTCAGCATCTAAATGATTGGTAGGCTCATCTAATAATAATACATCAGGTTCTTGTAATAATAAACGACATAAAGCCACTCGACGACGTTCACCACCAGATAACACTCCAATTTTTTTGTCCCCATCTGGCGTACGCAACGCATCCATAGCAATTTCTAATTTGGTATCTAATTCCCACGCATTAGCAGCATCAATTTCATCTTGGAGAACAGCCTGTCTGTTCATAAGCTTTTCCATTTTGTCAGGGTCTGAATAGACTTCTTCCATACCGAATTGCTCGTTAATCTTATTGTATTCATCAAGAATGGCTACAGTTTCGGCAGCGCCTTCTTTTACAACATCCATTACTGTTTTCTCATCATCCAAAATAGGTTCTTGTTCAAGAAAACCAACAGAATAATCTTGTAAAAATGTTACATCTCCTTGATAATTTTTATCAACACCTGCAATAATTTTCAGAAGCGTTGATTTACCTGAACCATTCAGTCCTAAGATTCCAATTTTAGCACCATAAAAAAAGCTTAGGTAAATATTCTTTAGCACAGGCGTATTTGCACCTTGAAATGTCTTAGTAAGTCCAGACATTGAAAAAATCACTTTTTTATCATCACTCATTATACACGTCCTTTTAATGCATTAAACACCCACGCAATAGCAAAAAAGCCAATTCCAACTGCTGCAAATCCCCAGCCAGCTACATCATCATATCTAAATGCACCTAAAGCAATTAAACCCAAGCCCACAATTATCATTATTGTGGTAGCCCATGCCAGCACCGTATTTTTATTCATTGCCATTATAATCTCATTTTATAGTTAGTCAAACTACAAATATCGTTCTTTTACATAAAAAAAGCATCCATAATGGATGCTTTTTTTAATTAACTCACTGGGAGAAATCCCATTTTACCTTGTTGGTAATCTCTCATGGCTTCCATTATTTCAGTTTGAGTATTCATCACATATGGTCCCCAACTTTTGACTTTCTCATTAAATGGTTCGCCAGAAAGAAAAAGCAACTTACTTTTTTCATTTCCCTTTATTGTAAACCCTTCACCATCTCGGTTAAATTCAATGAATTGATTTTCATTTTGCTTCAAACCAATTGTATCATTAACAGTAACATTTCCATTCAATAAATATATCATACTCTGATGTTTCGGATTTAATGTAATCGTTTCAAACCCATCAGGATCAATATCAATCATGAATGCATTCACGGATGTTTGAGTACTTATTTTGCCAGACTTTCCATTGTATGCACCAGCAATAATTTGAATTGCTACTTTTTCATCTTGAGATTTAACTATTGAAAAACCATCACTCTTTACATGTTGATAATTAGCGGCTATCATTTTCTTTTCAGCTGGTAAATTCAACCATAGTTGAATACCTTCTAACGTTCCACCTTTCTCAACAAAAGATTTTGTTGGTCCTTCGGCATGAACAATTCCTCGACCAGCGGTGGTCCATTGTACATCACCTGCTTTCACTATACTTTCATTACCAAGTGAATCTCGATGTAATTGTTCGCCTTGAATCAAAAATGTAATGGGCTCAAATCCTCTATGCGGATGGGGTCCTAAATCAAATGGATTATTTAACTCATCTATTTGATATGGTCCGTAATGATGTAATAATATAAATGGATCTACCATTTCTATATCTTGAGTTGGTAATGGCTGACGCAGTTTAATAGGTCCCATATTTACGAAGTCGCTTCGTCCAACATTCTTTATTGTAGTTTGTTTCACTTTAATTTCCTTTCTATCTAATTTTATCTAACAGATCACTCAATTGCAAAGCTTCAGCCTCACTTAAATTATCTATTAAATCGTTTTTTAAATTCTTTGAGATGTCGTCTAATAATAACAATCCCTTTTTAGTAATATTTATATGTACAACACGTCGATCATCAGGACAGGCGATACGTTCAATTAAATCTTTCGCGCATAATTTATCTGTTAATCGTGTTGCATTTGGCGCCCTTTCAATCATGCGCTCTTTAATAGTTTGTACCTTTATTGGGTCTCCTGCTCCTTTTAAAATTCTAAGAATATTAAATTGCTGCGGTGATATTCCATAAGGTTTAAAAAAATCATTTTGATGACTTTTGATCCAATTTGCCGTATAGACAATATTTAATAAGGCCTTGACCTTATAGTTTGGAAACTTCGAATTTATATCTCTAGATAAATCTCCCATAGTTTATAAATTATGCAATACGATCAATATAGTCTCGGTTTTTCTTAAAAACAGCAGCAGCAAAAGGACATAAAGGAATTACTTTAATCCTATTAGCACGCATAAAGTCTACTGATGCTTGTATCAATTTATAACCTACACCTTGACCCTTAAAATGTTCACTTACTTCTGTATGATCAATAATTATTTTATCTAAACCAGCATAAGTATAGGTCATTTCGGCTTCTTGAGTGCCTTCAATTTCTATATAGAACTTTCCTTTTTTACCATCATCAAAATGCTTAATATCCATAGTTATAAGTTGTCTTGGAATAATTTCACTCTAGACACTAAACTTGTATTAAGCTCATCATTAATGATCTTTCCTTCAGAATAATTCTCATTAAATGATGGTAAAGAATAATCTGTAATAATATTTCCTCCCATATAAGGAAAACGTCCTTTTGCAATTTCCAAAACAGAGGCTCCTCCTCGTCCTCCTGGAGACGTTGCCATAAGAAGCATTGGAACATCGCTCCACAATTTACCATCAACTCTAGACAACCAATCAAACAGGTTTTTAAAAACACTAGCATAAGCACCATTGTGTTCAGCAAGGGATATTATAATCCCATCAGAAGACTTGATCTTATCTAAAAACTTATTTGCAATATCCGGGATACCATGATCAATTTCATAGTTCATACTATATAATGGAAGTACAAAATCATTCAAATCTAATACTTCGCTTTGAACATTAGTTAATAAACTAGCAGCATATTCCACTAATTGTTTATTGATAGATGTTCTACTATCACTTCCAGCAAAGGCTATAATGTTTTTCATTCTAATTTTTTGATTTACGTTTATTAAATATATACGAGATTACGAGTAATACTAACGCAATACCTGCGGTCCATTGACCTCCGTCGCTTACCATATAATGTGCAAAAAAGGCTAGAGTAAAAGCATAAAAGAATCCAGCATAAGCCCACTCTTTTAAAGCTTTAAAATTTGACTGCCATAAAGCATACACACCAAGTAATTTGGCAACGGCATATGGGTAAATGATATAGGTTGGATACCCAAAATTAGTAAATACCGCTTCTATATCATCATGTTTAAAAAAATACATACTTGCAGAAAACAACATTAATAAAGTTAGTAATATAGTTGCGATGTAATAAATAGTTTTATCTCTTTTCATTTCTTGAAGTTTTAATTATAGCACAAATATATACAAAATATATTTATATTCCTAGGAATATAATTCCATGTAATATTATTTAACAAAACATTCACTTTTTAAACATCATCTACTTTCGTAAATTCGTAGCAAATAAATGCATGTATGGATATCAACTTCAATAAAAACGAAGATCACAATAAACTACTCCTCTCAGACCTCAAACGACGTTTTGCAAAAGTAAAACTTGGTGGTGGTCAAAACCGTATAGAGAAACATCACAGTAAAGGCAAGATGACCGCAAGAGAGCGGATTGACTATTTACTAGATTCAAAGTCCAAACAAATAGAAATTGGAGCTTTTGCTGGTGAGGATATGTATATGGAACATGGCGGATGTCCTTCGGGAGGTGTTGTTGTTAAAATTGGGTACATCAAGGGTAAACAATGTGTTGTTGTCGCCAATGACGCTACTGTTAAAGCTGGTGCTTGGTTTCCTATAACAGGTAAAAAGAATTTAAGAGCTCAAGAAATAGCAATAGAAAATAGATTACCAATTATTTATTTGGTGGATTCGGCTGGTGTTTATTTACCAATGCAGGATAAAATATTTCCTGACAAAGAGCATTTTGGAAGAATATTTAGAAACAACGCAGTAATGAGTAGCATGGGAATTACTCAAATAGCTGCTGTAATGGGCAGCTGTGTTGCCGGAGGTGCTTATTTACCTATTATGAGTGATGAAGCGATAATTGTAGATAAAACTGGTAGTATTTTCTTAGCTGGAAGTTATTTAGTTAAAGCAGCAATTGGCGAAAGTATTGATAATGAAACTTTAGGTGGTGCAACAACACATTGTGAGATTTCTGGTGTAACAGATTATAAGGCTAAAGATGATAAGGACGCTTTAGACACTATAAAAAATTTAGTAGATAAACTTGGAGATTATAACAAAGCTGGTTTTAATAGAGCAAAACCAGGTAAACCTAAAGAAAATCCTGAAGAAATATATGGCATTCTCCCAAAGAGTAGAGCCGATCAGTATGACATGAAAGAAATTATCAAACGTATTGTTGATAATTCTGAATTTGATGAATATAAAGAAGGATATGGTAAAACTATTATAACAGCTTATGCGAGAATTGATGGTTGGGCAGTTGGTATTGTTGCCAATCAACGTAAATTAGTTAAAACTAAAAGCGGTGAAATGCAATTTGGTGGTGTTATTTATAACGACAGTGCCGATAAAGCCACGCGCTTTATTGCCAATTGTAATCAAAAGAAAATTCCTTTAGTATTTTTACAAGATGTCACCGGATTTATGGTTGGTAGCAAAAGTGAACATGGTGGCATTATTAAAGATGGCGCTAAAATGGTAAATGCGGTCAGTAATTCAGTAGTTCCAAAATTCACAATTGTTATTGGCAATAGTTACGGCGCTGGAAATTATGCCATGTGTGGAAAAGCGTATGATCCAAGATTAATTGTAGCTTGGCCTAGTGCTGAACTTGCTGTAATGAGCGGAAATAGTGCTGCTAAGGTATTGTTGCAAATTGAAACGGCATCTTTAAAAAAGAAAGGTGAAAAAATCACCCCTGAAAAGGAAGCTGAACTCTTCAATAAGATTAAAGACAGATATGACAGTCAAGTATCACCATATTATGCCGCAGCAAGAATTTGGACTGATGCAATTATTGATCCATTAGATACTCGAACTTGGATTAGCTTGGGCATTGAAGCTGCAGACCACGCTCCTATTGAGAAAGCATTTAATTTGGGTGTTTTACAGGTCTAATGGCACATAATAAAACAAAATCTCGAGTTTTTAAAATCATTTTACTTATTCTGGCTGGTGAGGCTGTTTTTATTTTGCCTTTTGTTTTAGCACGAATTTTCAGGCCTACGTTTCTTGAAGTATTCAATATTACAAATTTACAATTAGGAAGTTGCTTTTCTGTATATGGCATAGTGGCGTTCTTCTCTTATCTTTTTGGCGGACCATTGGCCGACAAATTTAATCTCAGGAAATTAATGTCTTTTGCGCTTTTATTAACCGCATTAGGCGGTTTTTACCTAGCCTCATATCCTTCCCTTTATAACCTCCATATACTCTATGGGTTTTGGGGTTTTACGACAATATTTCTCTTTTGGGCTGCTATGATTAAGGCTACTAGAATATGGGGAGGGAAAGACAAACAAGGTATTGCATTTGGTTTTTTGGATGGTGGTCGCGGTTTAACAGCGGCTCTTTTTGGATCTGTTGGTGTCTTAATATTTTCTTTTTTCATCTCTACAGATATTTCTCTGACTACTTTAGCCGAACGCAAAGATGCATTTAAACAGGTCATTCTATTTACATCTGGAGCTGTTGCATTTGTAGCCCTTTTAGTGTTCTTTTTTTTTAAAACATTAGAGCCTGAAACTACTTCATTAGAGCAAAAGAGTAATAATAAGCATTTAACAATTAGTGAGTTCAAGAAAGTCATGAAGTACCCAGCTACTTGGTTATTAATGATTATCATTCTTTGTGCTTATTTTGGGTATAAAATGACAGATGTATTTAGTCTTTATGCTAAAGATGTCATGTTATACAATGAAATTGAATCGGCTAAAGTTGGTACTTATCTCCTCTATATGAGACCCATAATTGGTGTTGTAATCGGACTGTTGGCAGATCGAACAAGAGCAACACTTTGGATAGTTATTGGCTTTTTATTAATGCTAATAACAAGCTTAATTTTTGCTACTGGAATTATCGATAGCAAATCAACTTTGTTATTTATTCTAACCATAGGAACTATGGCATTAGGTGTATATTCAGCAAGGGTATTATATTTTGCTACATTAGAAGAGTCTAATATTCCTTTGGCTCTTACCGGAACGGTCGTTGGTTTTATATCAATAGTAGGATATACTCCCGATATTTTTGCAGGACCATTAATTGGTTATTTATTAGATAACTCACCAGGTGAATTAGGCCATCAACATGTTTTCTTCACAATGGCTATATTTTCTTGCCTTGGTTTATTAACTTCAATGTATCTCTATAAATTGTCCATTAAAAAGTAAGAATCTACACTCTCAAACTAAGACGTTTATTTACGAATGGTATTCCTAAAGATTGAATTGCATTACTTTTTTTCGTATCTTAATAACTGAATATCAACACATTTAATTATGGCTACAATCAAATCATTAAATAAGTGGGCGAACGCACATACCTATTTTCCAATTGACCTTTTACGAATTGCATTAGGAGTTTTTCTATTTTGGAAAGGCGTCTATTTTATGCAAAATCAAGATATTTTAGCTGAGCTTATTAAATCAGTTGAGCAAATAACTGGTGGCATGCTGTTTTTACATTTAGTTATACCAGCTCATTTTGTTGGAGGTATTATGATTGCATTCGGACTTTTAACACGATGGGTAATGATTGTCCAAATTCCAATATTAATTGGAGCATTGATTATTAATTTTACTGGTGACATGAACTCGACAAACTTGCTATTAGCATCTATAGCTTTAGTTGTTTGTATTTTTTTCTTGTTCTATGGTTCTGGAAAACGCTCGGCCGATTATTTCTTTAAAATGCAGAAATAGAAAAAAGCGACAATTAAGTCGCTCTTTTTTCTATTTATTCAATAGTAGGAGAAGCTCAGGTAACAATCCTATAGCTGTATTTACAATTGCCTTATTTCGTTTTTTACGTTTCAGTTTTTTTATTTCTTTTTTACTCAATTTGCTCTTATCAGGTTTTGACGCATTTGAATTTCTTATGATGACAATGGTGTTTTTAGAAGCGTCATCAAATCGTTCTTCAGCGTATTCATAGGCGAGTTCAATGCCATCGCTTTTAAATTCTTCAATATTTGATTTTAAATTTGATAAGGTGCTATTAATGGTCTTTATTTCTTTTGGACTTACTTGTTCCAATGCAATTCCGCTAAAACCATAATAGGTAATAATGGAAATCGTATTCTCAGCGTTGAGACGCTCAGATAACAACTTAAATGCCTGTTTCAGTATCACCAAATTTTCAACTGAAATATCCGCTCCTGCCACTTGTAATACAAAAGTAATATTGTTACTATCATTTTCTTCTTCACTTTGGTATTCGTAGGTTTCAGCAACAAAATTAATCATGTCATTAATTGCTACAGATTTGGTATTAATGTCTAGCTGTTGTGCGTAACTTACCGTTAATAAAAACGAAGCAAGTATTAGTGTAATTAGTGCTTTCATAATGCTGTAGTTTTAAAGTTTGATATAAACCTAAAACTAAATCCGTCTCAATAAAACTCGTAATGAGTGAAATACACTTTTGGATGAGTAAAACATGTTACTGTAACATTTTCAACGTGTTACGACGATTTATTTTCCCAGAAGACGTTTCTGAAAACTCAGAAATAGCATAAATTTGTTTGGGGACTTCAAATTTATGAAGCGTATTAAAAATGGAAACATCAAGACTAATGGAGTCTGATTCAACTATTAATATGAGTTGTTCACCAAGTATTGAATCTGCTTCGGAAGCAATAAAAAAGCGTGACGCAATTTTGTTATAAAGTTTAGCCTCAATCTGCTCAGGGAATAACTTTATCCCTCCTGAATTGATTATATTATCATAGCGACCAAGCAATTCAAATTCAGTGTCAGAATGCAATTTTACGATGTCGTTCGTTATTATGTTATCTGAAGTTAATTTTGGAGCGTTTATAACTAGACAATCTCGTGAATCAGTACTTATTTGAATATCATTTAATATTTTAAAATATGAACTTTCATTGTGTTCATTTAGCAGTTTTAAAGCAATATGACTTACGGTTTCAGTCATCCCATAAGTTGCAAACACCTTTGTGTTAAGTGTTTTAATATCATTCAATAAATCCGGTGAAACTGATGCACCACCAATAATTAAAATTTTGATATTGTTTAGTCTATGAAGTGATTTTCTCAATTGCATAGGTATCATTGCACAAAAGCTATAGGATTTCAAATCGTCATAATCTGGTGATGATGTTGGTTCAACTAAGTCAAGCTCTAATCCTAATATCAATGCTCTAACCAGCATCATTTTTCCGGCAATATAATGCGCTGGAAGACAAAGCAAAGCATTATCTCCAGGTTGTAATTTAAAAAAATCTCCTGTTATGATCGAAGAATTTACCATGGCTTGTTTACCTGCTCTTATAACCTTAGGGATTCCGGTGGAACCCGAAGTCTTGACACTTACATAATCTTTAGAATCCAACCAATCCAGTAGAAAATCGCCGATAGCCTTCTCATACATTTCACCCTCTTTTATTAAACTATATGCCACTACTTTTAGGCTTTCATGCGTATAGTTAATCCCATTAAGTTTAAATTTTAAATGCACTTTATCAAAAGTTGGCGTCATTTTTGGTATGATATTAGATACTTAAATTTATACTATTTTTAACGATTCGAAGTTAAAAATTAATATTAAAATATAACTATATTTGACAACAAAGCGTGAATTATGAAGAAAGCCATTATCCTCTTATTGCTATTACCATATCTTGTTTTCTCTCAAGATTTTTCAAAAGAAGATTATATTTTTTTAAAACGAAATGAACATATTAAAATCGATGTTCAAAAGGGAAAGTTCAATATCTCAAAAAGCATTTCTGAGCAAGCTGAATATTTAACCTCCAAAAAATTATATTTCGCAAATCAATCTATGGGATTTGACAGCTTTACAGCTATTGAAGATATTGATGCATTCACCTATTTACCAAGTTCTGATGAAAAAATTCAAGTCGATTATATAGAGACTAAACGTGAATTTGATAACGGCATTTTTTATAGCGATCAAGAATCGAAAAATTTTATTTTTCCTGCCGTAACAAAAGGCGCCATTACAAACTTGAGTTATAAGGAGATTATTAAGGATCCACATTTTTTAGGACTTTTTAGATTTGGCTCATATGTGCCAACAAAAAATGCACAGCTTTCAATTGAGTTTCCTAAAAATGTTACTATTGGATATATCGATTTTAATACAGAAGAAATTCAGGTTGATTTTAAAAAGGAAGACTCCAAACATGGCTACACTTATACTTGGAGCGTTAAAAATATTGATGGCTTTCAAGGAGAAGAGGATAGTGAAGGTGCACTTCATTATTTGCCACACATTATTGTGTATATAAAAAGTTATGAAGAACGTGGTAAAACTTATAATGTTTTAAGTGATGTTAATGATTTATACAAATGGTATACATCTTTGGTAAAGCAAATTGATGATCAGTCGTTAGAAAAAGTATATGTTATAGCTGAAGAAATAACTGAGTCGATAACTGGAGAAAAAAATAAGGCCGAAGCCATATTTAATTGGGTTCAAAATAACATTACCTATGTGGCTTTTGAAGACGGTTTAGGCGGATTTATACCTAGGAGTGCTTCGAGTGTTTGTGATAAGCGTTATGGAGATTGCAAGGACATGGCCAATCTTCTATATGTTATGCTCAATCATGTAGGCATAGAAGCACATAGAACATGGATTGGCACAAGAGATAGAACGTACTCGTATTTTGAAGTTCCAACACCAATGGTCGATAATCATATGATTACTGCGGCTATTATTGACGATGAAACCATTTTTCTTGATGCTACAGACAGCTATGTCCCTTTTGGAATGCCTAGTGCTTTTACTCAAACTAAAGAGGCTTTATTAGGAATTGATACTGATACATTTAAAGTGATAAAAGTACCGGTTCAAAATGCTGAAAAAAGCACTTCTAATGTTACTAGTCAATTTACTTTAGAAGATGGTACAATGAAAGTTAATGAAAAAAGAGAATTAACCGGATATGAAAAAGTAGAATTCGTTTCTAATTATATCTATAAAAAAGCTGATAAGACGGACGAAGAATTCTTAAACACAACGTTAGCATTAGGTAATAATAAAACGAATTATAGCAATTTTACTAAGGAAAATTTGGACAATAAAACGGATGCTTTAAAATTAGAATATGACTTGATCATAGACAATTATGCAAAAACAATTGCCGATAAGGTTTATATTAATTTAAACATAGATCGTACGCTTTCCAAAAGCAAGGTTGATTTAGAAAAACGAAAGTATAGCAAAAAAATAGATTATAAATTCAATAAGAATTTCATTTCAAAATTTGAAATACCTCAAGGCTATAAATCGAATTACATCCCAAAAGATCTATCTTTTGAACATCACAATTATGGCTTTACAATTAATTATTCTCAAGAAGGAAATACTATTATTCAAAACAAATCGATATATATAAAAACATTAAGCATTCAACCAGATGAATTTGAAAGCTGGAATACGTTCATTAAGAGTCTCATTAAGGCTTACAAAAAGAGTATAATATTAGAAACAATATAATGATAAAAAAAGCACTAATCATATTATTAATAGCAACCGGAAGTAGTTTTGCACAACAGTATAAAACATACAACTGGGAGGCATCTCCTAAACTTCATGAGTTGACTTCAGAAGAAACTAAAGCGTCTTCAATAGGTATCCTAAAAAATCATATTGTAGAATATTCGTCGAGTCTACTTTTACCAGATTTAAAACGTTACGAAACTGAGCATACAATTGTTCGCGTTAATGACGACAAAGGTATCGCTAGGCATAATACAGTATACATTCCAATGTATGAAGTAACGCAAGTTATCGATATAAAAGCGAGAACTATAAATTCGAAAGGAGATGTTGTCTTGTTAAATCAGGAAAACATAAAAGAGGTTAAAAATGTTGATGAATACGGAGATTTTAAAATATTCGCGATTGAAGGTGTTGAGAAAAACTCAGAAATTGAAGTTCTATATACAGTAGAAAAAGAATTTGACATGTATGGTTCTGAATTCTTACAAAGTAATTATAAAATAAAAGAAGCCAAATTTACATTTATAACTGGAACGTTAAATTCTAATATAAAAGCCTATAGAACTAGCGAGAAATTCGAATCAAAAACCATTGATGGTATTGAAGCTATGACCATTGTTTTAAATGATATTCCTGCCATGATTGACGAGGAATACGCGACACCAGATGCAAATAAGATTGCAGTGGTTTATCAATGCTTACCGAGAGGTCAAGATATTACACAAGAGATGTTCTGGGGGAATGTTTCAAATAATATTGGACGAAAATTTTTTCCAGAAAAAGCATCAATATTAATTGACACTGATTTAACTAACATCTTTGAAGGCAAAGAAGGTCTGAGTGTTTTTGAAAAAGCAGCGCGTATTGACAACTTCATTAAAAGTAATTTTAATGTTGTAAAAAATAATAATGAAGAACTCACAGATCTCAATTATATTTTAAAAAATAGATCTGCTAGTGATTTTGGTATTCTTAAAGTGTATGCCAATTTTTTAAAGTCTCAAAATATCGAATTTGAAATTGTAGTTTCAGCGAGTCGATTTGAGTATAAATTTGATCCCGATTTTTTTAATCCTAACATGCTAAGAGCCTTCTTAATTTATTTGCCTACAGAAAAGAAATATATTGCGGCAGATCGAATTGAATATCGCGTTGGAGAAGCACCAGCGAATATTTTAGGTAATTATGGTTTATTTATCAAATCGGACTTAGATTATTATTTTACAAAAATCACACAAGAGGATCCCGATTATAGCAAAATAAGTAGAAATTTAGATATTAGTTTCGACGAAGCTATTGAAAGCGCAATTATTAAGGAGTATCAGGAATACTCAGGCCACTGGTCTGCAACCAATAGAGGTGTATTAAGCCTGTCGAACGATGAAGGTATTCTTCAATTTAAAGATTATTTGACTGGTACGGGTATTGAAGATAAAATTGAAGTCGCTTATGAAGCTGAAAACACAGACATCAATCAAACGGAATATAACCTTCCATTTATTGTAAAATCTACGATTTCTTCTGAATCATTGATTGAAGATGCTGGAGACAGTTATTTATTTCAAGTTGGAAAAATTATTGGTACACAAAGTGAATTGTATCAAGAAACAGAGCGTGTAAATCCAATTGAAATGACCTATCCTAATCAATATGATTATACCATTACAATAACAATACCAGATGGCTATACAGCTGATGGATTAAGTAGTTTAAATATAGATAAGAGTTACAAATCAAAATCTACTGGAGAAAAACTATGTAAGTTCGAATCCAATTATATACAAGAAGGCAATACCATTACAATTACGATTCAGGAGTTTTATAAAACACATGAATATGATTTATTTCGATATGATGAATTTAGAGAGGTCATAAATGCAGCCTCCGATTTTAATAAGGCGTACATATTACTCAAAGCAACAGAATAAAAAAAGCGACCAAATTGGTCGCTTTTTTTTTATGATTCTCCTATAATTTTATAATCTTCAGTTGGCGGTTCTTCAACACGACCAAACAATTTTCCTTTCCAATCTGTCCATTTATATTTTTTAGCGAAAATAAAAAGTAAGATCGGGAACATTACAAAAACAGGTATGAATACATCTATAACTCCTGCCGCTTCAGGGTTTGACATATCTTTAAATATGGAATGTGTTTGAAAAGCTGTCCAATCTGCAGTAACCAATAAAGCCGTAAATAAATTATTGGCTGCATGGAACCCCAATGCCAATTCTAAGCCATCATCCATAAGTGTCATTATACCAAGAAATAACCCTGTGCCTATATAATACACCATAATAATAGGTCCCAATTTTTCAACTTCGGGATTTGCAATATGAAGCATTCCAAAAATGAAAGATGTTGTAATTAATGGTAACCATTTTGTTTTAGAAATCACGCCAAGACCTTGCATTAGATAGCCTCTAAATAAATATTCTTCAAAACTGGTTTGTAGCGGAATCATGACGATAGCAATGACACATAAAATCAAAAATGGCACCAATTTAAAATTGATTACATAATCGTCAGGTGACATAAAATAATCCAATAGTACTAAACCAGATGATACTATTCCCCAAAAAATAAATGCAAACCAGAAACGCTTCCAATCTATCTTAGGTCTTGAAGTTGTTAAGTGTCTCAATGTTTGTTTATGCAAATATTTAGCTACTAAAATAACACCAAACAAGCCTGCTGCAAATGATAGCAACATCAAAAAGAGGTTTAAGTTAGGCTCCAATATGGTGAGCATTGTTTGTTCATTCAATGTTTGAAACGATTCTCCGTCTGCTAATGCCTTAACCATCACTACAACTGTAAATGGTAATTGACCAATAATTACTGCTATAAAAACTAAAAGAAATCCAATGGCATACCGCCACCATTCATGCAAAACATTAAACGTTTGTGCTATATACATATACTAAATATTAAAATTCCAACTTAAATTATTATCGTGCCGCAATGTACCATTTTTTACAATTAATTGTGAATCAAAATTATTACTAAACAAGCTTCCTGTTCCAAGTCCTTGTGGTAATTTACTTCCTAAACCATAGGTCCATTGTGCGATTGCATTTAATCCTACATTGCTTTCTAAAGCACTTGTAATCCACCAATCGATTCCCTTGGAGTCGGCCAAATCTATCCATTGCTGACTACCAGAAAAACCACCAATAAAACTCGGTTTTAAAATGATAAACTGTGGCTTAATGGTTTGTAGTAATTTTTCCTTATTTGTTACTGTAAAGACACCAATTAATTCTTCATCTAAAGCAATTGGTAGTGGTGTTTGCTCACACAAAGCAGCCATAGTCTCATATTGACCAGCTTGTATTGGTTGCTCAATAGAATGTAAATCAAATTCTGATAAACGTTTTAGCTTTTCCAATGCATCATCTGGATTAAAAGCACCATTAGCATCAACACGTAATTCAATATCATCAGAAGAAAACTCACTGCGAATTGATTTTATCAAGTTGAGCTCAGTTTGAAAATCAATTGCTCCAATTTTTAGTTTGATACAGGTAAAACCAGATTCTAATTTTTCCTTTATTTGTTGCCTCATAAACGACTCACTCCCCATCCAAATCAAACCATTAATTGGTATTACATCTTCACTTTGTGTGAATTTTGAAGGGAATAGTTCAAATGGTGAATTACTAATTAATGACTTAAATGCCATTTCTAAACCAAATTGAATACTCGGAAATGAAATTAACTCTCTATATAGAATCTCCAGTCCCAAATGAATATGTTCACATGTCCAACGAAGTTTCGATTCATATTCAGGTAGATCATCAATACTCAAGCCTCTCAAAATACCACATTCACCAACGCCTTGTTTCCCATTCAAATTCAAAACAATAAACCAAGTTTCTTTGGTTTTTAATATGCCTCGAGATGTGCCACTGGCTTGTTTAAAATTTAAAATATACTTGTGGTAATTTGCTTTCATAATTTGTCCAAAAATACTTAAATAAAATTGTAATTTTAATGATTATAATCAGATGTCTATGCCTGAATTTCCAAATATCATTCATTTTGCTATTCCGTTTTTTGTGTTTTCTATTATTTTTGAGCTGTACATCACAAAAAGAAGACAAATCAAATCCTATGAAACAAAAGATGCTCTCACATCAATATTTATGGGTATAGGAAATGTAGTTTTAGGATTCCTAAGTAAGGCCTTGGTCCTACTAGCGCTTTTATATGTTTATAATAACTTCAGAATAGTTACAATTCCTATCGTATGGTGGAGTTTTGTACTTCTGTTTTTCGCAGATGATTTATCTTATTATTGGTTTCATCGTATTTCTCATTCTTGTCGCTTGTTTTGGGCGTCTCATGTTGTACACCATTCTTCTCAGCATTATAATTTGAGCACAGCACTGCGTCAAACCTGGTCGGGAGGATTTTATAGTTTTGTGTTTTGGTTATGGTTGCCTTTATTGGGGTTTCATCCAGGTATGATTCTGTTACAAATGTCAATTAGTTTATTGTATCAATTTTGGATTCACACGGAAACTATTCATAAACTACCTAAATGGTTTGAATACGTTATGAACACACCTTCACATCATCGTGTTCATCATGGAAGTAATCCAATATATCTAGATAGAAATCATGCTGGTATTTTAATTATTTGGGATAAATTATTTGGTTCATTCCAACCCGAGCTAAAAGAAGAAAAAGTAATTTATGGATTAGTAAAAAACATTCACACCTATAATCCTCTAAAAGTTGCATTTATAGAGTGGTTTTATATGATAAAGGATGCTTTCTTAAATAAAACAACTATTTACAATCGATTTAAATATTTTTTAAAACCTCCTGGTTGGCGTCATGATGGTACTGGAAAAATTAGCGAAGACTTGCGGAATGATTGGCTGGACAATCAATAGCTGCTATAACTCTAAACTTTCACCTATTTCTAAAAGCATCAAATCTTTATTCTTATCAAAAAATTTACGTTTAGCTTTCTCATGGTCAATTTCAATATATCCAAACGTGTCAAAATGATAGCCCAGTACTTTATCACAATCTACAAAATCACTTGCCAAAATAGCATCATCTATACCCATAGTAAAATTATCGCCAATTGGTAAAATCGCTAAATCCAATTTCGTTCGCATAGGAATTAATTTCATATCTAAAGTTAAAGCTGTATCACCAGCAATATAGATGTTTTTATGTTCGCCTTCAATAACAAATCCACCAGGTTGACCACCATAACTACCATCAGGGAAAGAAGAGGTATGAATGGCATTAACATATTTTACGGTTCCAAATTCAAATTCCCAATGTCCTCCATGATTCAAAGGATGACTTTCAAATCCCAATTTATCATAATGCGTTGCGATTTCAAAATTTGAAATAATAACTGCATTGGTTCGTTTTGCAATCGTTTCTACATCCAAAATATGATCCTGATGAGCATGTGTAAGAAGAATATAATCTACAGGAAGCGTTTCAATGTTGATATGGGAGGCTTTAGGGTTTCCAGAAATAAAAGGATCTACCAGTACATGTATATCGTTAACTTCAATACTCAAACTAGCATGACCATAAAATGTTATTTTCATCGTATTCAATTTTTAAAATCGAAATGAAAAATACGAAAAAACTCAGACAAATTTAGCAATCTGCCTGAGTTTTAAAGCCCCAAATTTTATTGCCAACATAATAGCAAATAATGCCGACCTACAAAATTTTCGCCTATAATATACGAATTAAATATATGATTTGCAAGTGTTTATGCGAATATTATGAAATATAACCGACCCCCAACAACACTGAGAATAAAAAGGTAGTTAATGCCAAAACCTTTAGTTGAGAATCATATTCATTTGGTGCATTTGCAACATGAATTTTTCTAATATGAATCACCAAGGGTATATAAGAAATGTAAAATAAGAAATTCCATAAGGATGTATAATAAAGAATAGAAAATACCAATGACAAAACTATGGCACTAAATATTAAAACCATATGATAAACTTTAGCCTTTTTTTTGCCAAGTTTTACCGCAAGTGTAATTTTATTAGACAATTTGTCTGAATCAATATCTCTCATATTATTGAGATTTAGAACACCTACACTTAAAAAACCGAGAGAGATTGCCGGTAACATGAGAACATGATCAATTTGTTTTCCAAACAAAATATAGCTCCCAATGCAACTTACCAATCCAAAAAATAAAAAAACAAATACATCTCCTAAACCGCGATAGCCATAAGCAGAATCTCCCATAGTGTATGTCAGAGCAGAATATATTGCGAAACCGCCCAATAAAAAAAATAGCATTGCATATAGAAAATTCCCAGTACCAAAAGATGTGTATATCAATGATACTGATAGAATTATTGTAATAAAAATATTAATTTTTATGCCATCAAACATTTGCTCTGGCGTAATGCTACCACTTTGAATGGCACGCTCAGGGCCTACTCTATTCTCATTATCTGTGCCTTTCATACCGTCGCCATAATCATTAGCTAAATTGGATAAAATTTGAAGGCTTATGGTTGTTAGTAATGCTAATATTAGAATGTAAATATTAAAAAAGCCATTATATTCGGCAAAACACGCTCCCATAATGATTCCTGAAACCGATAATGGTAATGTTCTTAGTCGAATAGCAGACAACCAAGGTTTTAGTTTACTCATTTATAACTTGTTTTCAATTATGGAATCCATTTTTTATCAAAATTCGGTTTTCTTTTTTCAAGAAATGCGTCTCGTCCTTCTTTGGCTTCATCTGTCATATAGGCTAACCTAGTGGCTTCACCGGCAAATACCTGCTGACCAACCATTCCGTCATCTGTTAAGTTCATTGCAAACTTGAGCATTTTTATAGAAGTTGGTGATTTAGCTAATATCTCTTGAGCCCATTCATAAGCCGTGTCTTCTAGTTCATCATGAGGTATTACAGCGTTAACCATTCCCATTTCGTATGCCTCTTGAGCCGAGTAATTACGACCAAGGAAAAAGATCTCTCTTGCTTTTTTTTGGCCAACCATTTTTGCCAAATATGCAGAACCATAACCACCATCAAAACTAGTAACGTCTGCATCTGTTTGTTTAAAAATCGCATGTTCTTTGCTTGCCAAGGTTAAGTCGCAAACCACATGTAAACTATGACCTCCACCTACAGCCCAACCCGGAACTACAGCAATTACAGCTTTTGGCATAAACCTTATTAAACGCTGCACTTCTAATATATTTAATCGATGATATCCATCGTCACCAACATATCCTTGATGACCTCTAGCCTTTTGATCGCCTCCACTACAAAATGAATACACATCATCTTTAGTTGATGGTCCTTCTGCAGATAACAAGACTACTCCAATGTTTACATCTTCACTTGCATCATAAAATGCATCATACAATTCTTTAGTGGTTTTAGGTCTAAATGCATTTCTCACATTAGGTCTATTAAACGCAATTCTTGCAACGCCATTACTCTTTTTGTAAGTAATATCTTCGTAAGATTTTACGTCTTTCCAATCTATTTTATTCATAGAAAATTATTTTCAGCGTAAAAATACATATTTACAACTAAAATAATTCCATTTTTTTGGTTGTACTCACAATTCGTTTTAGATTTGAATTGATTAATTCATTGTATTGTGACTGTTTTAGACTCCCCTCTTTCTAAAAATGTTCAAGCTACGTACTGCTTGGATATCGGCGATTTTCACTTTTTCGACAATTTTATTGTTGCAGAGTTTAAACAAGGATCCTATGTCTCATTTAATGATTTTAAAGAAATTTTTGATTTGAGTCGAGAATTTTTCGAGGGTAAACCTAGTGGTATTATTTCAAACAGAGTTAACTCCTACTCTATAAATTTACTAGATATTGTTGAGAATAGAGATAAATTAGCACAGCTGAGCGCTTATGCAATAGTCACCTATAGTCATAACACAAAGCGTATGCTTGCAATTGAAGATTATTATCACAACTCGAAACGAGAACGCTTCAATAGCTTAATAGATGCCGCAAAATGGATGACTAAGGAATTATTGACTATTGAATTAAATAAATTCCGTCAGCCTTAATTTCGATAAGTCGTTGTTTATATAAACTTCCAAGCGCTTTCTTAAAATTTTTCTTACTCATTTGAAGTCTATCCTTAATAGCCTCAGGTGAAGATTTATCTGTTAGATTCATAAAACCGCTATTATCATGAAGCTCATGCATGATAACCTCTGCATTTGGTTCTATATTTCGATATCCTATTTGCCCTAAACTTATATCTAATTTATTATCTGGACGTACTTTTTTGATGATTCCTTTCATACGATCACCTACACTTAAATCTTGATAGATATCGTCTTTAAATATAAGACCTAAATGCTCTTTATTAACAATCACATTCATTCCTATATCAGAAGGGTGAGAGACAATTAAATCGACTTCATCAAATTGTTTAACGCTTAATTCTTTATTATCTAAAAAACGATTCGTTTTACTTGAAGCAACTAAGCGTCCAGTAACCTCATCAAGATAACAATAGATTAAATACCAACCTCCAGCTTTCATTTTAAAAGCCATTTCTCTAAAAGGACAAAATAATTCTTTTACTAAACCCCAATCTAAAAAGGCACCATGCTCAGTAACTTGATTACAACGTAAAACGGCAAAATCATTTACTTTTACATAGGGTTGATCTGTTACAGCAACATTTCGCTCTTCATTATCTAAATACACAAAAACCTCTATCTTTTCCCAAATTTTAAATTCTTTAGGAACATACCTATTTGGCAATAGTACTTCATTTCCATCAGTATCCGCCAAGTACAACCCTTGTTCTGACTCTCTTAGTATTTCGAGTGTATTATAATCTCCTATTCTTATCATGCAGCAAAGGTAATAATATTAGGTTTTAGAACTAAAAAAAGCGTTACAAGATTGCAACGCTTTAAATTTTATATCAATGCTTTTTTTAATAAGCCGATTCTTTCTTAAAATGTTTAGTTAATAGATAATAAACTACAGCTCTATATTTATTTCTATTTGACTGACCATAAGCATCCATTACGGATTGAATTCCATTGTCCAATGCAGCGTCATCTTTTAACCCTAATTTTTTAATTAAGAAATTATTTTTCACAGTATCCAATTCAGATTGATCCGATCCTGATACTGTTGCTGAATCTGCATTATAAATTGAAGGTCCACATCCAATAGTTACTTTTGTTAATAAATCCATGTTAGCATTTACTCCACATTTTTCTTTTAAATCTGCTGCATACTTTACAATTAATTCATCTCTTTTACTCATTTTAATATGATTTTTAGATTATTATAAACTTGTTCTTTAAAGATTGTTAATTTTGAGACACATCCAAAGTGAAAAAGTCACAGGTTATCTCAAAAATTTAAAATAATTTAATAGTATTTCATCATTTACTTTACTGGGTGTAAAAACTTCTAGAATTTTTGGACTATCAGAATCGGTATAAAAGGTATTTAAAGCAGCGTGTAACTCTGATTCATTAGAAGCCTTAAGATAGTCAAAACAATACATATGAGATAATTGCTTTGCTGTGAGTTTATGTTTTGTCTCAAAATATTGATCGAAATTAGTAGTGTCTTTATGTCCTGGGAGTATTCTAAAAATCCCCCCTCCTTCATTATTAATCACAATTATGCGAAATGATTTTGGAATATAATTATTCCACAGCGCATTACTGTCATAAAAAAAACTAAGGTCTCCCGTTATTAAAGTAGTAGTCTCCATGCTTATTGCCGCACATCCAACAGCGGTAGACGTACTTCCATCTATTCCACTTGTCCCTCGATTACAGAACACTTTTAAGGTTTTATTTAAATCAAACAATTGTACGTAACGCACTGTTGAACTGTTGCCCAATTGTAAAATTGAATCGTCTGGTATCGCTTTTAATACATGGCTAAAAACCTTAAAATCACTATATGGAACCTGTTCTTCATAAGCCGCATGTTTTTTATGTCGAGTCAGTTTTATTCTGTTCCACAAATCGAAATAATTGCTATTTGAAACTTGTTCAACATTTGGAAGGAATTCAGAAAAAAACTGATTTGGTGAAGCTTGAATATGCTTACTTAAACAAAAAAACGTGTCATTGGCTTTCTTTTGATCAATATGCCAATGCTGCTTTGGTTTACTATTTCGTAAGAGTGCCTTAATTTTCTTTGATACAATTAGTCCTCCAAAAGTGAGTAAAATATCCGGTTGTAGTTCTTTCTGATGAGCTTCATTCATAGGCGCAATCAATTTATCAATGCTAGGAAAGAAGTCGGGTTGATATAAATTAGATGTTGTTTCAGTTAATACTATTACACTGCCATCACTTGCTAGTGCATCCAACCATTTCTGTTCGATTTGATTCGGCTGATTAACTCCAACTAACACCATTTTCCGAGATGCTGTCTTCCAATTAACTATACAATCATCGCGTTCAGCCGTATCAACATTTTGATATACCAATTCAAATTCATCCGCCTTAACTTTAACACTCAGTTCTTCTACACGCTCATATAAGGGTTCGTCAAAGGGACAATTGATATGTACTGGTCCTTGCTCTGATTTTGCCAAATTTAAAGCCTTACAAATTTCTTCTTCATTATGCTCTTGGATGTCTAACTGCAATCCAAGGAAACGCTCTAGTTTATTTTCTAGATTTTTGAAAATAGGAATATTTTCTTGTTGCGAATCATCGTGCTTATTTAAATCGAGTTTTAATTTCGCTGAATATAAAATGTGATTGTGGTATACATTATTTTGATTTATAGTTTGTCCATCACCAATTCCCACTAAATGCTTGGGTCTATCAGCGGACAAAACCACTAAGGGCACGTCACTATAAAAAGCCTCAGCAATTGCCGGATAATAGTTTAATAAGGCACTACCAGATGTACAAACTAAAGCCACAGTCTCTTGTAATTGTTGCGCAATGCCTAATGCAAAAAAAGCAGCACAGCGTTCATCAACAATGCTATAGCATTTAAAATATTCATTGTGAGTAAAACCAATGGTTAATGGTGCATTTCTGCTACCTGGTGAAATCACGATATGCTTAACGTGTTTGGCTTTACAAAGTTGAATTATCGTTTGTGCTAGCGGAATTTTAGGGTACGTCATTATGAATACTTAGAGTATTCAAAAATACAAAATCGTAAAACGAAATAAAATGATTAAAGGCAATTTTTAATTGTCATAGCTTTATTAACAGTTTCGTACCATTCGGCCTCAGAATTGGAGTCTTTTGTAATCCCTCCTCCAACATAAATATGGGCATAATTATTTTTCAATTGCATGCAACGTAAATTTACATATAGATTTGAAACTGCTTTAACTGTTGCATATGCATTGTTTTCAACGTTTCGGCGATTCGAATTTCTAGGCTTTGTTTCTTTAATATTAATTGCTCCTAAAAAGCCTGTATAAAACTCGCGATTATAATTTTCGTTTTTTAAAATAAATTGTTTCGCCGAGTCTTTTGGGAAACCACTAACGGCAGGTGTTGGATGTAATGCTTCTAAAATGTTTTTAAGACCAACTTTTTGATTATCTAAAGTTCCCAGAATATCTGTTTTCAGATGCAGGACATTTGCAGCCCGAATAGTTTGCACTTCTGTTGCTTGTAAATTTTCTGTTAGTTGTCCTAAACGGTCCACTAAATAATCGGTAACTATTTTTTGCTCCTCCAATTCCTTTGTTTGCCACCTCACATCTAATGTGCCTTGGTAAGTCTGAGTACCTGCTAATGCCATCGTTGAGAATCTATTGCCTTTTACTTTTAGTAAGGTCTCTGGAGTAGCACCTAGCCACAATCCGATTTTTGGATGATACCAACAATACACAAATGCATTTGGATAACAACTTAATAACTGTTGAAATATGATTATGGGATTAGATTCATGCAAACGAATAGTCTCTTTTCTAGAAAGCACCACTTTCTGTAATTCATCATTTTCAATAGCAAAAATCCCTTTTAATACTAAATTCATATGATTTTCTTGATCTTCTTCGGTTAATTGGTCTTCAATAGAATGCCGTTCAAACTTAAAATCACTTTCAGCTTTTGTTTCAAAACAATCCGATTGATCAATTGGAAATAAAATAGCGTCTTGTTGATGATCAAATGGTGCAAATACAAAGCCACTTTCATTAAATTCCGACGTATAATGTAATGTATTATCTTTCTGTAAAATGGATTTAACAACTTGCGTACTTGAAGCACTATAGGCAACGAATGGCAACTGAGATTGATAGTGCATCTGCAAACTATCAAAGAAATCTTTGGAAGTCATTCTTATTTTGTTTTAGGAAGTGATACGGTTGTTAACTTGCATAAAGAAATTAAATTATCATGGTCGTCGGTTATTCTAATTTCTAATAATTGTGTAGTTTTTCCCTTATGAATAAACATAGCTTTTGCGTACACATATCCGTCTTTAACCGATCTTAAATGGTTCGCAGTAATTTCTACACCACGAACAAAGACCTCATTCAAGTTTAAGAATACATGAGCCGCAAAACTTCCAGTGGTTTCAGCTAAAGCCACAGTTGCACCACCATGCAGCAGGCCATCGGGCTGATGTACTCTTGAATTCACCGGCATTTTAGCAACCACAAAGTCAGTTCCATAATCAATAAACTCAATCTCTAAAGTTTCCATTAATGTATTTTGACATATCAATCGTGCTTGAGCCAACACATCTTCTTTAGATAATTGCATAGAATAACTTATTTTTAAACTTTATCCTGTAAAAATACAAAACCTTAGATGAAATGAATTCCGTAGAAAAAGAAATTTCTTATCAATCCACTAACTCATATTCCACATTAAACACCTTAAATGCTCAGACTAAAAATGTCTGGTTTGTCTGTCATGGCATGAGCTATTTGAGTCGTTACTTTATAAAATATTTTGATGAATTACATCCTGATGAAAACTATATTATTGCACCACAAGCGCAAAGCAAACATTATATTGCGCCTAAGTTTAAACATGTTGGAGCGAGCTGGTTAACAAAAGAAAATACAATCAAAGAAACTGAAAATGTGTTGCGGTATTTTGATGCCGTTTTTGAGGCTGAGCAATTGCCTAATCATATAAATCTTATCGTTGTCGGGTATTCTCAAGGCGTTAGTGTTGCCATGCGCTATATGGCAAAACGACAATTAAAGTGTTCTCAATTATTGATAATGTCTGGAGGAATCCCAAAGGAATTAATTGCAGATGATTTTAAGTTTTCAAATACCGAGGTTTCATTAATCTATGGAGAAAATGACGAATATTTAGATAAATCTCGTATGATTTTAGAAAAAAACAAGGCATATGAATTATTTGGTGATGGACTAAATATTATTCCATTTCAAGGCACACATGTCGTAAATAAATCTATTATCAATAATCTGATCTAAATGGATAGTTTAACGATCTGGGAATTATTCATAAATGTCTCTCGCCAACGTTCGAAACGCGTGTCGTATTTTGTTGAAAGCACCACATATTGGCATTTTTCAATACTCTCAGGTGTACGAGAAATCTCTCCAAAAATGCGCCCTTTAAATAAGAATTCAGCATCTTCCACAATACAAATTTTTAATTGTCCTAAATGAATTCCGTTCAAGTAGAAAATTTTATTTAGTCGTTTGGGAGTTGCAATTACAATATCTGTCCCGAGATAAATTTCCTCTCGTTGTAGTTCTATGTTATGCTCGTCATACGCACAATACACTCTTAAATCTGTCCCGCGAGTATACGCATTAAACTCTAAGGCCAAATCTAAAGCTGCTTTTTTGTCCTTAACAAAAATCAAAGCTCGAGGTGCATCATCTATAGCTTCACCTTTTAGTTTTTGAATTACGCTTAATATTAAGGCTGTCGTTTTTCCAGCACCTTCTGGAGCAATTCCAAAAACATTTGCCCCACCTTTTATTTTAGATAGGATTTGTTTTTGAAATGGCAAAGGAGTTTCAAAGCCTTTACGGCTTAGTGCTTCTTTAAGAGGTTCGATGAGCTTTTTAAATGGCATAATTATTTTTTAATAACAGCAAATGTAGCGATATAATTGACGGTTTGTTATGATCTATCCAATAAACGTCTGTGATAATTTATCTGTCCTAAATGATATGTCAAATGCGCTACTAAATGCACTAGAAAAAACTCAGTAGTCATTGTGTCCTCAAACACACGACGTTTGTATTCCTTTTGTAAATCTTCATTGGTCAACCGCTTTAAAGTGGACTCAACTACAACTATAACATCATCTATCTGACTCAAAAGCTTAGTTCTAGGCACATTTTTTAAAGAAAATTCTAAATCACGTTGTCTAACATAACCTGAATCTCCTAATCCAGCTCCAATAAAAGCATTCAGATTACCAACAATGTGCAAACATAAATTTCCGGCACAATTTGAAATGCCTTGGTCTAATTTCCATAAGTTCTCTTCGTATTTATAGAGTTCTACTTCTGTTTTTAATTTTTTTAAATCTCTACTAAAAAGCTTTATCAATGTATCGGTCAGCATATTTTAAAATTTTTAATTAATCAAATGGGAGTAAATTAGGTTCAATAAATGTAGACTTCGCAACTTCTGACTTAAAAACATCTATATCATAATGTTGTACTAGTAGCCCTTTAAAATTGGTTTTAAGTTGTGGAAATTCTTCGATAAAATCCTTAAAATTATCAGATGAAGATTTTAGCATAAAATGATATACTGATTTAACAGCTGCTACAGTAACAGTTTTATTATACTTGTCTCTAGCGTCTAAATGTGAAACATAATTGATCAGTTGATCGCAAACATGAGCAATAGCTATATCAATTCCATAGGTAATAATATATACCCAAGCCAAACGTAAATGTGCCTCATGCGTAAATAAATCAGGTTTTAAAGTCGCTTGCTTAAATTGTTGCGTGAAATCAATATCATTTAAGTTATAATGTGTTTCCATGGTATAAAAGTAGAACATATTTAGCTTACTTTTGCGCAATGCAAAATTCGCAATCCTTCAAATTAGAGTTTGTTGTACTCATGGCAGCTTTGATGTCAATTGTGGCATTATCAATTGATGCATTGTTACCAGCTTTGCCAGAAATTGGAGACGCATTAGGCGTTGTTAATGTCAATAACAACCAGTTGTTAATTACAATGATCTTTTTAGGTTTGGGTTTTGGGCAACTCATATTCGGGCCATTATCTGACAGTTTCGGACGAAAACCAATTGTCTATATTGGTTTTGTCATCTTTATTATTGCAAGTATCATTTGTGTGACCACTGAAAGTTTTGAGATGATGATTTTTGGTCGTGTTTTGCAAGGTATTGGATTATCTTCACCTAGGACCATAGCAATTGCTATGGTTAGAGATTCCTATAGTGGCGATTATATGGCAAAAATATTATCAATTATTGTGATGGTTTTTATTTTAGTTCCAGTAATTGCTCCAGCTTTGGGTCAGTTCTTACTGAATTTCTACAATTGGGAAGCCATTTTTTACGTGAATTTGATATTTGGAGCTTTGATTATGTTATGGTTTTGGCGACGACAGACCGAAACATTAATTAAAACAAATCGAATAAAATTTACTTGGCATATATTTATTGATGGTACTAAAGAATTTATAACGCATAAAAGCTCGGTGGCCTTTACATTTGTCTCTGGTTTTATGACAGGTTCGTTTATGGTTTATTTAAGTACGTCTCAGCAAATATTTGAGAAGCAATATGATCTGAAAGATGAATTCCCTTATATTTTTGCAAGTTTAGCAATTGCTGTAGGTTTAGCGACCTTTTTGAATAGCAGATTAGTTGTTCGGTTTGGAATGTGGCGTATCGCATTTATTGGAACCATCTCTTATTGTATAGTTTCAGCCTTATATATTCTCTTATTTTTCTCTGGTGAAAATCCGAGTGTAACAGTTTTATTAGTATTCTTTGCCTTGCAATTCTTCTCTATTGGTTTGTTATTTGGAAATTTACGTGCCTTAGCAATGCAACCCTTAGGTCATATTGCCGGAATAGGTTCTGCTCTGAATGGATTTATATCTACAGTTATGGCAGTGCCTATAGCTAACTATATTGGTAAATTTGTAGACACTTCAGTGTTACCTCTTTTTATTGGATTTCTGTGTTTTGGAATATTATCATTGCTTGTGTTTCTTAGACTTAAAGTGTCTAAGACCTAGTTAGATTCGGAATTAAAACTACCATCATCAACATCTTTAATGAATTTGATAAGCCCTTCAAAATACACTTTTTGATCATCAAATTGTGAGAGATGACTTCCGTTAGGACATAATAAAAAACGACCGTTTTTAACTTCAGTGGAGATCCATTTCATATGCTCTGGGTCCATGGTATCATGCGTCGCTCCTATTGAAAGTGTTGGAACTATAATTCTATGTAACTCTTTAGTCACATCCCAGTTTTTTAATGTTGCATCGCCTTTCACTCCAAATTCACTTGGGCCTTGCATAGTTACATACACTTCAGGATTCAAGTGCTTAAAGGATCTATTAAAGGGTTCAGGCCATTCATCGACTGGAACACGAATTATATGTTTGGTATAGTAGTGATTTACAACAAGATCAAGATATCTTTCATTAGAATAATCTTCAGCATTTTCATAGAACATGATTTCTTCCAATACTTTAGGATCTAGCTTTGGCGCCAAAACCTCATCGGAATATTTCATGTATTCAGGAATAGAAGCCACCATATTTGAGATAATTAATCCTTTTAAATTATCTTGATATTTGAGCGCATACTGCATTCCTAATATGCCTCCCCAGGATTGTCCATACAAATAAAAATTATCTTTATTCAATCCTAAGGCAATACGTACCTGCTCTACTTCTTCTACAAAACGATCTAAATCCCATAACGATAAATCTTTAGGCTGATCACTATAATAAGAGCCCAATTGATCGTAATAGTAATATTCAATATTAGCATGTGGAAAATATCCATCAAAGCTTTCATAAAGTTCATGCGTAAACCCTGGTCCGCCATGGAGCAATAACACCTTCATAGTTGGGTTATTCCCAACGCGTTTTGTCCATACGTTAAATTCGCCTTTTGGTGTGGCTATAGGAATCATTTTAATTCCTCCCATATACAAGTCATCTTTGTTAGAATTATCTAAATAATCAATGGCATTATTTTTAATAGGCTCATGACTTTGATCAGATTTGCAATTGAAACAAAGAAGAACGAGCAGGCTTAGAAAATAAATGGATGGTTTCATGATGATATTGTATAATGATTACTCTAAGATACTGATTTATACACGAATCTCACATTTAAGTTTTTTACCCTACACAGATTGTTGCAAAACGCATTTTTTCTTATCTCGATTTAAAAATGCATCACGATTATTGATCTGACCAAACCGCCAATTCATTTCCTGAAGGATCAATAAAATGAAATCTACGTCCACCTGGAAATGAGAATATGGCTTTTACAATTGTACCACCAGACACTTCTACTTTAGATTGAGTTGCTTCCAAATTCTTATGAAATAAAACGATTAAAGCCCCATTAACTATTCGGTCCTCAGTCAGTTCAAAGCCGCCCTCTAAACCACTTTCTGAAAAGGCAACATATGTTGGGCCATAATCAGTGAATTTCCAGTCAAAAGCTGAGGCGTAAAATGTTTTTATCGCGTCAATATTATGGGCTTTAAATTCGACGTAATTAATGTAGTTGTTTTCCATAATAATTTGAATTTAGATTTCTCATAACACAAAATATAATTATTATTAAAACGAGTAAATTCATGTAGATTATTTCACAAGATTTAATATTAATTAACACTCTTACACTATTTTTTGTGTTCCACTAAGGTAATAAAAAAGACAAATGTGCTGAACTACCTTACAGATTTCCAACACATTTCTCAAACACTAAATAATATGATTCTTGCTACTTCTGACCTTTTTTAAAGCCATACGCACTTTGTCCAATAAAATCTTGAGGAAATTTATCATCTCCTTTAAACCCAATTTCTATGGTTCCACTTTCTTCTGGTATATAGTTTGTTTTAAATATATAATCCCAAAGACTTAAACTAATTCCATAGTTCACACCATATTTCCCTTCTGGTAATGTATAGGCATGATGATACAAATGCATCACTGGATTATTGAATATATATTTAAGTGGTCCCCAAGTAATTTTAATATTAGAATGATTGAAATGACCTATAGCAATGGTAATAAAGTGAATGATAAAAGCTTGTTCAGGCTCGAATCCACCAATTAGCATAACTCCAAAAGTCTTAAGTGGTTTATACAATATATTTTCCATCCAATGGTATCTCAAATGCGCAGCAAACCCCATTTCTTTCACGCTGTGATGTACCTTATGAAACTTCCATAAAAATGGATATTTATGCAATAGCACATGTGTAAACCATTGCACAAAGTCAAGTATAATAAAGAATATAAACAGCTGCATCCAAGGTGTCCAGTCTGAAATATCAAAAAGGGCCAAACTTTTAGCTGTGATATTTACGTCTCCAAAAAGCAAACCAATGATTTCATATACTCCGCTGATGATAATTGCGAAAATGAAAAAATTGAAAAACATATAAAACGCATCTAACCAAAAATCGCGTCTAAAAATGGATTGATCTTTTCTCCATGGAAATGCTATTTCCAATATCCAAACAAAAAGAGAGATGGCTATAAGTCCCCAAAAGTAATTTGTGTACCACGGTACATCGAAAATTATAGATTTCCATGTCCAATCTACTGTACCCTGAAAAGCATTCACAAACGCATCTAAATATTTTTCCATTTTCTTATTGTTTATCTGTGTTATACACTACTATTAATTCTCTAATTCATACCAATCGACATCAGTTAAAACCATACGCCTACCCTTTCCTACGGGTGGATAATTCGTTACTAAATAATTCACAATTGACTCTTGATTTCTTCCTAAATCCCATAGATTTTGTGTCTCTTGCATCCATTTAATTGTGGCATTCCAACCCTCCGTACTCATTCTATTTTGAGTTACTAGTTTTGATGAATGACAATTGGTACAATTATTAACAACCAACATCAACCCATCGGCATCTTTTAATCCTGTTTTTAAATGTATTCCATTTTCAATCCGATCGTCATCCACTTCAATTGGTATTACTGCAACTGATTCTTTGCTGCTATTGAAACCAAGACTATCTGGATTAACAATATAATAAACTAATCCACCTATGGTGAATACAAACAACGTAAAAATAAGCATCAAAATGCGATATACTTTTTTTACATGTATTCTAAAGGCTTCTTCTTTGTTCATTATTTCACTTTTACCGCAATTCTATGCGATGCGTTATTCAAATAGCCTTTAGGATTCCATCCTGGCACTATCATAGGTTGTGCGTTACCATTCGAATCTGTTGCTCTCGCCCAAACTTCATAGTAACCCGGTTTCGGAAAATCTATGGTTGTTGAAAAATGTTGCCAAGCTAACCGATTTGACGGCTTTTCAATGGTGTCTGTTTTCCAAGTGGAACCAAAATCTATCGAATACTCCATTTTAATAACCTCGAGTTCACCAGCCCAAGCATGTCCTCTAATGTTTAATGAAGTTCCTTTCTTTATTATTGCTCCCGATTTGGGATATGTAATTAATGATTTAACAGGCATTGATTCAATAATACACATGTCTTCATCCCTAACTTTTTCTCCTGGAGCAATAGGATCACATGGTACTTTATAAGACGCCCCTGTCATTTTGGGTCCATCATGGATTTTATCTCTTACGCTTATTCTATTTACCCATTTTCCAGAGACTGAAGCTGGCCAACCACCAGCGACCAATCGTAGTGGATATCCATGAATCAATGGAATATCCTTTCCATTCATTTGAAACGCTAATATGGTTTCGTCTTGCATTGCTTTCGGCATAGGACAACCTCTTGAAATAACTTCTTTATTAGGGTCATTACTCAAATGGGTATCTATGGTATGAAAACCAATATAAACCGCATTACTTTTAATACCAACATCTTCTAGCACATCGCGTAATCGAACACCTGACCAGGACGCACAATGGACTGCACCAACAGTCCATTGATTTCCTTTAGCTGGGGGATCAAATTCATTACGTCCATTGCCACCACATTCAATAGTAAGTTGGTAGGTATGTTTTTCAAATTTGGATTTTAACTCAGCCAGAGTATATGTTTTTTCGTTTTTTACAGATTCACCATCAATGGTCAAAGTCCAAGTTCGATGATCAATTGCCTTAGGTAATAAACCATTATTTCTAACAAACATACTTGAGTTAGGTGTAATTTTATCATCTAGTAAATGGGTCTGTGCTTCAATATTCCAAGGTTTATCATTGAGCACAATCATTTCAGGGTTCTTATCAAATAGTTTAAAAGGATCGGTCTTTTGTAAAGCCAATGGCGTATAACCCTCAAGCATTTGAGAACCAAACACTAACTCTGTTCCGATGAGTACAGCAAACGAGCTAAGTGTTGTTTTTTTTACGAAATCTCTTCTTTTCAATTGATAAAATTATGGGTTTATTTAACAAGTTTAAAGGTACTATTTCAATATTTCTATTTTTGTAACTTATGTTGCACAAAAAACACATTGAAGCCTATATATTGCAGAATTAACAAAACACACACTATCATGAAGATTATGAAAAAGGATTTTGAAACACGTTTTACGGGTTGGGCATTTATTTTTGCTGCCGTGTTGTTATGGTTTGGCTGGTTCCTTTCGCCACATCATATTGGTGAATATATAGTTGCTTCTGATTTTACTGCTATTGGTGAAAGCGTTTGGTATTGGATTTGGATGTACCGTATTCATATTTTTGGTTGGGTTACAATGGGTATAGCTCTATTTGCTTTAGTGTCTATAATCGGACGAAAACCTTATCGTGTACTCATTTTGCCAGGTGCAGGAATGGTAATTATAGGTACATTTACTTTAGCTATTGCTAATGCATATTTTTATAATTTTGGAGCTTGGGGTGTTGGACAAACTGCCGGAATGTCTGCTACAGAACTTCAAGTCTTTATGGATAATATGTTATTTACCAACCAATACGTGACCTGCTTCTTCCGTTTTGGACGTATTTTCTCTGGAGTTGGTTTGATCTTAATAGGTTATGGCTTTGTAAAATGGAACATTGTAAGCAAATGGTTGGGCTGGTTTACAGTACTACTCGGATTAGTGGCTATGGGCATCATATTAGCTATTCCTGATAATTTCGAAATCTACAAACCAATATTTCATGTGAAAGTCATTTGGTTAGTGATGATGGGGATTGTTTTAATGAAACAAGGCGTTCATTTACCAGAATCAAAAGCATAGATTTTAGCACATTAATAAGCAGACTAATCTAGTCGATATTAACTGACATTAGGTTGTTCTGCTTTTTTATTGAAATACTTTTTTTTCAACCAGAAAGAAACACGTACTAATAGAATTAAAGCTGGCACTTCCACTAGCGGACCAATAACTCCAGCAAACGCCTGCCCTGAATTGAGTCCGAAAACTGCAATAGAAACTGCAATTGCCAATTCAAAGTTATTTCCTGCTGCTGTAAACGCAACTGAAGCTGTTTTATCATACTCCGCTCCCATGGCTTTCGTAAAGAAAAACCCGATAATAAACATTAATGCAAAGTACACTAGCAATGGCACTGCAATAATTAAAACGTCCATTGGGATTTCTACAATCAACTCGCCTTTAAGTGAGAACATTATAACGATGGTGAACAATAAAGCGATTAAGGTTAAAGGCGATATTTTTGGTATAAACGTATTTTCATACCAGTCTTTGCCTTTCCGTTTCACCAATAGCCATCGGCTCAAAATTCCTAAGAGAAATGGAATTCCTAAATAAATGGCAACACTTTCAGCAATGAGCTCAATAGATATATCTACTATCGCACCTTCAAAACCAAAGTAAGGCGGTAAAATTGTTATAAAAATCCAAGCGTAAAAACTATAAGCAAACACTTGAAAAATAGAATTTAAAGCGACCAGTCCCGCGCCATATTCGCTGCTTCCTTCTGCAAGATCATTCCATACTAATACCATTGCAATACAACGCGCCAAACCAATTAAAATCAGTCCAACCATATATTCAGGATAATCACGTAAAAACAGAATGGCCAACACAAACATCAACACTGGACCAATGACCCAATTTAGAATAAGTGATATGGATAGAATTTTAGTATCGCGAAACACTTTTGGCAATAGGGCGTAATTCACTTTCGCTAAAGGAGGATACATCATTAAGATTAAACCAATAGCGATTGGAACATTTGTAGTTCCCTGATTGAATGAATTTATGATTTCTGGAAATGATGGTGCAAAATATCCAATGCCAACACCTATAGCCATTGCTGTGAAAATCCATAAGGTTAAGTTTTTATCTAAAACATTTAATTTTTTACTTGATGCCATTGATTCGGATTAGTTACAAAATTCATTGTATAAAATTCGGTGCAATTTACATAATTCTTTCAAAGCATATCTTACGAATATTATGATTTGTATCATATTGTTTCACTTCAAAAAATCCTAACTTTTTATAGAGCTTACAAGCAGGAGCATTTGCTAATCCTGTTTCTACTGTGAATACTTTAGAGTTATAGGTTTTAAAGACGAATTCAATGAGTTTTGCCGCAATGCCTAGTCTGAAAAACTTGGGATCTACAACGAGACTTTGAATGTGCGTAGCTTTAGATTCATGATTTATTTCTACGACTGCCGCCAGTTCATCTTCAATAAAAAATCCATAGAACACAGTTTCAGAGTTCACATAGGCTTCAAGGGGCCGCTTTAAAGGAGGAAAATCTGTAGCATTTAACAGTTTAGCCTCCACAGCATAGGACACTTGAAATACAGAACGTATGGACTTTGCTATATCAGTATTACTGTGATTTAGTTTCTTTATCATTTTAAACGAAGTGAGTTTGTAAATATCGGGCTTCTTAATTTTCTTCTTTGTCATTGTTTTTAAGATCCATAAGTTTCCCGATGGCCACGCCAAATACTAATCCTAAGGCAATCCACAAGCCTATATTATCTTGAGCAACACCAATGGCTGTTCCAATAGCTATTCCCATGGCGACTCCTACACCTTGTTTGCTTTTATTCTTCTTAGTACCCATTTTTTAAGAGTTAATTCATTTTTTTAAAATATAGATTTCTTACTCGTCCGTTTGAGACCTTACATCCAAAAATAGATTGATCTGCATCTCTAAGGAATTCAATCTGACCTAAAGATCTTCTATCCGCTGAAAACACATCGATCTTTACCGGATTAATATTAAAGTCACTGTACTTACTATGACTTCCTATAAGTTTTCCATCAACCAAATTAAAATTATAGGTTGTTGCTAATTCTTCACTATAAAATGCGCCTGTAAATTCTGATAAATCAACTGCAGATTTATCAAAATCCTTAACTCTTGGTGCTGGTCTAATTTGACCACCTTGATGTAATTTAAGTGACTCAATAGCATCGCCATTATTAGGGATAAACTCAAGTATAGCATCAACATTTCCAACTTTAAAATCTGTAATACTCATTGGTATTAATTCAATTGCGCCTTGTCCGGTAGCTTGAGCCGTTAATTTACCATCACTTTCGGTAATGGTAATGATAAATCCTGGCTGGAGTTCAAAGTCTCCAACATAGGAGTCTAATGAGCTTTGGTTCACAACAATTTGTTCAGAATTAGACGTTTCTTTTTTGGACTCAGGTTCCGGTTTAATCTCAACTTTAATCTGATTTTTTAGATAAATATCTATAACTTTATGCGCCATTCGTCCAGAATTAAATTCGGCAGCATTACTAAAAACCACCACGGCAGTTTTCTGATCTTCAAATCGTGTTAAATAGCTTCTATAACCCGCATCAGCACCACCATGTTGAATTTCATTCAGGCCCTTATACGTTCCAGTAAATTGTCCGAGAGCAGGTCCAATGGTCTTACCATTATTAAGAATTGTTTGCGTATTCATGGTATTGATGATTTCAGCAGTTCCTACTTTTAGATTACTAAAATTAAGTGCCCATAGGCTTAAATCTTCAACGGTTGTAAATAAGCTTGTCGCACCTACATTAGCATAATTCAATACACTTTTTTTAAAGCCTCCACTATCCGAATAATACGAGTAGGCTCTATTTTTTACTAACTTTTCATGATCATCATAAAACAAGGTATTGCTCATATTTAAAGGTTCAAATATATTGGCTTGTGTAAACTCGGCAAAGGACTGTTCTGAAACTCGAGCCACCACTTCTGCCAATAAAGTAAATCCTGTATTGCAATACAGAAATTCTTCTCCAGGATTAAAATTTAATTCCTTTTGTCTGCTTACTAATTTTAAGATATGATCTTTCGTAATTACATCATCCATGCGCCAACCTGCCATGGTTAATAGATTCCATTGATCTCTTAATCCACTGGTATGTGATGCCAAGTGACCTAAAGTGATGGTTGTACCAAAGTCTGGTACTTCAGGAATATATTTTCTAATGTCGTCATCTATATTAAGCTTGCCATCTTGTTGCAGTAGTAATATGGAAAATACTGTAAACTGTTTTGACACAGAAGCAATATGAAACACTGTGGACGTACTATTAGGAATATCATATTCTAGATTCGCCATGCCATATCCTTTTTTGTATACAATAGCACCATTTTGAACTACAGCAACTGCTGCTCCTGGTGAATCCTTTGTATCCCATGCGGCAAATGCTTGATCTACCTGATCAGATGGTGAAACAGCTTTCGGCTCCAACATACTTAAATTAATGTCATAATTTCCTTTGGGTTCCTCTTCATCAAAAGGATAGACTTCAACTTTATAGACGCCTTTTTCAATCGACATAAATGTCACTATCTCTGGACCTTGCTTTCCATTAGGACTATCAAATTCTTCCATTTCTTCACCATGACTATCATAAATCATCACTTTTAGATCTACACCTTTTTGCATAACTCTGAGCAAAACAAACTGGTCGGCTTTTAAATCTAGAGTATATTGATGTGTTTCTCCTTGAGACATTTGAGCGGATAAGGGTTTGTCCTTTTCTAGACTTCCTTTATTAATTTGGGCTTGTAAACTTCCCAATAGACAAACAAGGAAGAATAGACATGATAGGTTTCGTTTTAAATGATACATATGATGGTTGAATTTAAAAAATTAAGAATTCTATACGTGCTCTAAGGTACTAATAATTTAGACTCAACGGACTACACACGTTAGTCAAGATTGCTATTTTATTCTTTGATACATTTGTATTTTATCTATGTACTGCTGATCCTGTTTAAAGAAATTTTTAATTATTCCACACTTTTTAAAGCCTGTTTTTTTATAGAGGTTATATCCCAATTCATTTGAAGTATATACATCAAGCCAAACGATTTCAATTTTCGAATTATGTTTTGCCCAATCTATTACACTTTCAATTAATAGTTTTCCAAGACCTTGATTTCTCCATTTTTCACCTATTCCCATTCCAAGCATTCCGGTATGAAACATTTTAGATCTTTGACTTCCAGTCAAATCAATATTACCAATTAATATGTTGTTGAATTCAGCAACTAGCAAAATACTGTTTTCACTTTTATAATAATCTTCAATGAGATTAGCTTCCTTTTTTACATCTATCGGATATTCCTCTAAAGTCAGAGGTAAAGTAGATGTGTTTTTTATATAAGCTCTTTTTAAATCAAGCAAATCTTGGGCGTCTTCAATTTGAGGAACCCTAATATTAATTTGACTTCCAGATTTTAGGATATGAGAATTTGTTTTGAATTTCATTTTTAATGAACTATAATATGATCACCTATGGTTTGATGCATGGGCTCTAAGATAAAGAAAATCAAACGCAATTAATTATACAGGTTATTGGATTATTTTTTCGTTCAGGACTCTTCTATGGATAGAACCCTTTTCAAGCACTCAGAATGGTCGTCTAAGAACTCTTCAATTTCTTCTATGAATTCTTGGCTAATTTGTTGACGATTTACTGTGAGGTGAATAACAGTTGATTCCGGATCTGGCGGAAAACCTGTGGTAACAGTCCAACACAGCGCATTAGGACACTCTAACAATGCAAAGCGAATTCCTCCATTGATTTCATTACGACTTAATGTGAATTCTCCCCAAATCCCTCCTATATCAGCCACCTCCTCACTTGGAGTCTTCAAATTAAAGATCTCGTTGCTTAGCTTATCTAGGCTATTTAGTCTAAGATATTTCTGTAAATACTCTTCTGTAGTATTTAGGTTTATGCCCCTGAAAAATTCCATTAGTTATAAAATTATGAGCGATGAGTTATACAATTATTAAGCAATGTTTTATCTTATGGTGAGCGATTGACAAATGGTTTTAACAGAAATGTTAATGTTCACTCTTTTAACATCATTCTTTTTCTCACTTTTTTGTTTTGTTTGATAGACGGCTGAATAGTCTTCATCAAAATTTAGATATAAATCAATTTTTGTCTTTTTCTCCTCTTCCTTTAAATGTTTAACGAATTCAGAAAATAGCTTGTTCTTTACTTCTGAATCTCCAATACTGGAAGGCACTTTAATAAAAAAGTATAGAGTATGATAAATCCTGTCTTTTCTTCGTAGACAGTTATAAGCACTTTGTTCTACTAAGTTGAATTTAGTATCGTCGCTATACATTGTGATAAAAAATTGAGCGATTCCATAATTTGAATAATCTATTCTTGAATATTCAATGGTTTGGTCTTGAAATGTAAAACTTTTGAGGTCTCGTTTTTGCCCAAATGAGTATATAGAAATACTTAAAAATAAAATGAGGAGTCTAGATTTCATATGTGTTATTTAAGATGTTCGTATTCAAATTTAGTTTTATTCTCTTTCTTATTTCATGACATACATCACGTTTTGCTAGTTACTTACTAGGTAATATCATATTCAATTTTTCAATGATGGTATCATTTTCCAAACGTTTTTCTAAAGAGCGTACTGCCGCTTCAGACAAATAACGTCCTAAAGGGATAATGGGTTTCATAAGGCCATTGGCATCGTCTTCAGTACTAAAAGACAACACTGCTTTACGTTCTTCGATATCTGTACGTTTGGATTCAATGTAGCTTACATTTGTAAATGTTTTTTCCATTTCTGTAGGATGGGCAAAAGTGGCATTCCAAATCATACCTGCTGGTGCCGTTAATTGACTGCTGTAATTTAAAATCCCATCGACATCCCAAGCTTTGGCGTAATTTTTAATAACCAAGTGCTTTATTTCATATTTACCTTTTAAAGTGTCTCGCTCTGCTAGAGCCTTTTCTAAAGCAACCGTTAGACGTCGCGTTACCGTACCTCCTACATTATCATAATATCCAGCATCTCCAAACTGCCCCAATTTTTTTATTCGGGCAGCTGGGCTTATATAAGGGAATCTGGCGTTGAGTGACATCGCCGTTGAACGTTTAATCATACGGTTTTTAAAAGGGTATTTCGCCAACAGATCCATAAATACACCCATGTTATGAGAATCTCTATCTATAGCTACTGGACTAATGACCGCTCGTTTGCCAGATTGTAAGTGCGTAGTATTTGTAATTAATAATGGTTTTATAATTCCGGATCCTAAATGCGGCATCATCTCCAAGTAAGTTTCTGCCAACGGACTTTGATTCGTTTCTGAATATTTAAAGGTTTCTGCGAAAGCCGATTCCCATTGGTTTTCTAAGAGTTTCCCACGATCTTGAAACACACCAATATTGGTAATGCTCTTAAATAAATCACGTCCCATCAAACTCGCTACAGAAGTCGATAAATAATCTTTTTTATAAATGCAACTCGCACGATATTGTAATTCATCTGCCTCTGCGGTTTTAAATTTAAAAGGCACTATGCTCGT
Source organism: Flavobacteriales bacterium 34_180_T64 (assembly GCA_002162765.1). Lineage (GTDB taxonomy): Bacteria > Bacteroidota > Bacteroidia > Flavobacteriales > Flavobacteriaceae > MAAR01. Next base: position 147,038 of record MAAR01000017.1, read on the forward strand.
ACCTTCTTGCAATTGATAGGCCTGTGTGTAAAACATATTATTACCTACACCTCCACCTGAGGCACCAGTTATAGAGAACAAATAGATTTCAAAATAATCTGGATTGCGTTCGTATAAATAACTCTGTACTAAAAAGGACCACAGTCCAGCACGTGAACCTCCGCCTTCGGAAGAGACCATAATAATTGGAAACGGATTACTGCTATCGTGCGTCAAGATCTCGGCTTTACGATCGTCTATCCATTCATTAATAAAAACATCCAGTACTAAGCGTTCACTGGACATAATTGCCGTTTTTTTCCAACTGGCATCGTAATGTGAGAAGTCGGGTTTATTGGCTGTATATACTGCCAATGCTACACTAATTATAAGTACAATGGGCAATAAAGGAATGTTGTAGCGATGCCCAACTAATTTTATCAGATTTAGGATGGTAAACATGCCAATAACACAAATCATAACGATAGATAACGGTGTGATGTACGCCAAACCTTCAGGATTGAACACTAAATAGATGTAAGCAATAAATGCAATGATGGTCAACCCCAATATTAGCTTGGCGCCTAAGCGACGTTTGAGTTTCAATACAAACATATTATACGACACAGAGATTAAGAGAAATAAAATGGCCAGTAAGAGTAAGGCCGTAAAAAAACGTAGGGTATCTTCACGAGAACCACCAGTATTTAAAAGCCCTAGAATTATAATTCCAAAAAAACAGAACAACGCCACAACTATAGGAATGTAATTGGTCCATGGGAACTTGTGTAACCACCTAGAACATTTAAGAATTAGAGATTGATTCAATAAAAGAAATAGCAGAAAAATACAAATGCCCAGCCCCAATTTTGGTGTGATAAGAATGGTTTCATCATAGATTTCGTAAAAGGTATTACTCACTGCAAAAGCGGCAATTAAGATAAGAATAGTTCCTAGGATTTTTGGAAATAGTCTTTTGATATACTGGGCTTGAGTTTCATAAAAATCATCGAGTACATCTGTTGTAAGCGTATCATCACGACGCTGCTCCAAATAGCGCTCTTTAGAATCTTTAGGGATTTGAAAGAGGGATTGGTTTTGTTGTTGCTGTATTGGTGCAGCGTCTTCTGATGGTTTTAGGTCAGATTCCTCGTCTGATGATGGTATTGGCGGATTGAAATAGGAATCCACTGTACTGATTAAAAATGCTAATACACTAAGGGAGGCAAAAAAGGTGAATACGACGAACCAATCGTTTTGTGCTTGGTTGAGCACTACGATGAGATCGTTTATTTGTGGGACTATCCATAAGAGCAGAAATAGGATAAATACAAAAATAATAGACATCTTATGGTTACTCATTTCATTAAGCACATCGATAATCCAATGATTTATATTGTTGAGTTGTTTTTTCATTTGCTAGTTTTTTTCATTTTTTACTTTATTTACAAACGAACTCAGGTTGGTTGCATAGCCCACCATCATTTGCGGAAACACTTTATAACTGCCTAAATTATAATGTCCGCCTATCCTAAAGTATACTCCTGCATTGCTTTCATCCGAATTGGTTAAGGAATATATATTTGCCATTACCTTGAGATTTGGTGAGTTATTGGTTGTTGAAAAATCGACGTCGTTTTTATTCGTACCATTTGCTCGGAACCAGTTCAATCCGATAGATAAATCTGCTCCAACACTGGATTGTGGTCTAATTTCAAAGTTTATTTCAGCTTCTTGACCAATAGAAAACACTTGGAATCCTTTAAGTTCTGTATTAACAGGTGCTGTAGCACTATCTTGTGTTCTCAAATTGTATTCAACACCTGTTCTTAAAAATCGCAAGCCATATCGTAAATGAATAAAGGTAGAAGCACCTTTCCATTCAAAGGTGTATGGTGTTATCAGAATTCCTGCATCAATATTATTATTAGATAGTAAATTGAAATTATCAGTAGTAAATAATTCGGCGTTAGTATCTGAGGTTTCATCAGCGTCAGATGAATCCTCTAGAGTAACTTTTCGTGAACTATTTTCAAACCCACTAAAGAGATTCAAAGAGGCGTAAGCGGTTACATTATCAAACCACGTGTTTCTTCGAATATTTCTAAGATTAAAAGGGATTCGGATGCGTCCTTCTGCCACAATTAAACTATTACTACTGTTGGTATTTAAACCTAAGAAATCCGAGAAGAAAATACCAGTAAAATAATCCCCGATTTTCCTTTCTTTAACTTTGACACTATCATCCGCAACCACTTTAATCTCACCATTTTTAACCGCATAATTGTATTTGTTGTACGGTAAAAAATCCAGCACATCATCATAATAATAGTTGTACTCATTTCCGTCTTCGTCAGTAAATGAATTTGTTTGAGAACGATTATTTAATTCCCGTAAAGGAAGGCTATACATTCTATTGATTAGTACTCTTGTTTTATCATCTTCATCGGTACTTAACCTTCCTATAATAGTAATATTATCAGCACGATTATTAAAAAAGTGCACATTTACCGAATCGACTTCTAATTCTACTGTGTCAATCCTAATAAATTTACCTGTGCGTTTTGGTGTATATGTATTTCTCAGGCGCCAATTTTTTTCATAAACGATGGATGAATCAATTTTGTATTTTACATCTTCAGATTCTTTATCCTCTTTATTTTCAATTTTTGTCTTTTTTATCGTGTATTTAATTCTTTGCAGATATAAAGGCACTTTTTTATTTAATACCATTTGTCCGCTATAGGTAGTTTTAGCATTCATCTGTTTATCGATTTCACTAGCCAGGTCATCTTCAAATCGTTTTTTGGTATCGGTAGCAATCTTGGTTTCGTTTTTGGTTTTAATCATATGATAGATTTTACCTAAGGTTGCCTTATTTAATTCGTTATCCTTAAACATTTTATGTTGCGAAATCATGCCACCAACAAACTCCGATTCAGAAATACTTTTATCGAATTCACCATAACGTTTGGCGTTTGAAGGTTTCTCGGTTGTTCTATAAACTTTTAAATGCAATTTATCATTCAGTAATAGCAAAAAATTATAAGTAAACGTACTGTCTTCGTCTGCAGAGCTCTTTAATTTTTGAGTAGTTAACAATGAATAAGTTTCATCCTTTGAGATGGATTCGGTGTATAATTCTTGCAATAAATTTGTGAATTTTCCTCCTATTTCTTTCGCATAATATTTAGCAATCTTGACTTTAATTTTATTTAATTCCTCTTTTACTTTAGTTTTAAGACCATCCAAATTTGAAACTAAACTATCTGGTATTGAGACTGGAGTTGACAACACATCTTTATTGCTTAACTCATATGCATTGGTCGATTTCTTAATTTTGAACTCAGGAAATTCATCAGGTTCATCACTGAATTTTATGGTTTTCTCTGAACCTTCAGTATTGAGAATGGTACTGTCCAATTCAATTTTTGCTTCATTATAATCCATGCTTTCAAGTTCTGAGAGCTTTTTGCTTTTATTAAACATTTTAAAACTATAGGTAGCAACATTTTCATCCAATGTGTTCCTTAAAGCTTCAAGAAAAGCAAACTCCCCTTCCTCTTTAATAACTTTCTCTTTACATTCCTTTTCAGAATCTGAAGTATGCTCACATATCATAAAGGCGTCGGTAGCTTGATTAAAACTGACACTAAACGTCTTTCCTAAAATTTCGGTAGTTTTTGATTTTTGCGAATAGGTAGAAAATGATACTAACAATAAAAAAGTCAGCATTTTAATGAATGAGATTTTCATCTTTGATCAGTTTTAATTAATAGCTAAGCATTTGCAAAGTTTAATGCATACAACTGAATACCACGAAATGATGTGAAATCCTTAAAAGTTGGTGTCAACAACAATTAAATTAATCGAGCCCTTAAAGGAAATTGAGCTCTCAAAGAGAATGAGTTAAAGCTAGTAAAAAAAAATGGACTGAACTAATAATTTTCAGTATGTACAAAAAGCAAACCATTGTGTATGAACACAATGGTTTGTCATTCTTCTATGTATAAAAGGTTATTCTACTTTAATTCCTGGCATATCTTGTCCGCCTTGATGTAAGATCAAACTTTCTATGCCATCGTTCTCAGTAGCAGGATTAAAAGTTATGCTAGCCGTAACAACTTTTAAATAAAACTCATGTTCCGCAGATGGGAAAACTTCAAATTGAGGTTGTCCTGTTGCTTGGATTAATAATTTGCTACCTTCCTTAGTAACTGTAATAAAAAAGTCTGGTGAAAGTTGATACTTCCCAACATAGGTATCTAACACCGTTTCAGAAACTTCATATGCTTTTTCGAACGCAGAGGTGTCTTCACCCATTGTCTTCAACACTTGAATAGCGTTTTCATTTACGGCATTGAATTCAAGGGATTTTCTATAATTGGTGACTGCTAATGCTGTATCTCCCTTAGTTAAATATGCTTCACCTAAAGAATCGTAAGGATTAAAAGCTTTTGGATACATTTCTATATTCAGTTTAAAAATGGCTAAAGCTGCATCCATGTTCTCTTTCGCTAACAGTGCATATCCTAATTGGTTTAATTCGCCTTCATTAAAATTATAAGCTTCATTGTTTTCTGTTTTTGTTTTCTTATAAAGTGCTAATCCTGCCTCTAGTCCATTGGTTTCAATCTCCGCTTCCATCGCATTGGCAATTGACATTTTAGGCATTTTTAGTTCAAAAGTATCATCAAGGATTTTAAATCCGATGTCATTAATATTTCTTTGAGAATTCGTTAAAACAACAACTCCTGTTGTAGTTCCTTCTAAAAAGCCTGCAAAAGAGATGTAACCTCCTGTACCTCCATTATGCCAAACTACTTTATCATCATCTAAAGCGTAGTGCCATCCTAAGCCTATTGAAAAATCTTGCTCTTCATTACTATAAGCTTTTTTATGAGATAATTGCATAGCCTCATATAATGGCCCTTTAGTAACGCCCATGTTTGCTTTGACATATTTTACCATATCAGTTGCTGTTGAACGGATTGCTCCTGCTCCTGCCAATGCTGGTAAGTCCCAGTTTTCAACTTGGTTTCCGTTAGCATGTCCATAAGCCAAATGCTTTTTCATATCATCTGTAAACACAACTCTGGTATTATTCATATCATATACATTTGCGATTCGATCAACCATTATTTCTTCATACGTTTTACCATATTGCAATTCTAAAAGATGTCCTAGAATACCCATAGCAATATTTGAATACTCGAAACGTTCGCCAATATCACGGGTTAATTCTAAACCTGAAATATACTCATATGCCATGTCAATCGTATAATCTGCAAACGGATTATTTGGATTAGAAGGTGCAAAGTTACTAGGCATTCTTGGTATACTAGATGAATGCGTAGCGACATCTTTAATGGTGATTTCACGTCCGTTTCGACTTGGCACTTTAACATGTTCTGGTAAATATTTTGAAATAGGATCAGAAAGACTCATTCTTCCTTTCAGGATTTCATCAGCAATCATGATTGTTGTAAAGGTTTTTGTAATTGAACCAATTTCGAAGACTGAAAATTCATCAACATTACTTCCATTTTCCAGTGCTGTTTTACCATAGCTAAAAAATTCAACATCATCTCCATTAATAAGAGCAACCACGATTCCTACATTTAAACCTTTGTCAATTCGTGTCTTGATATGGTCTTGCACTTCTGCCGATATTTTATGTTGAGCTTGGACTGTAATTCCAATAAAAATAAAACCTAATAATAAAATAATATTTTTCATAATTAAAAAGTGATGATTAGAGATTAGTTACGCCATTACACTTTAAATACTGAATTGAATTAAAGTCCAAATAGCGATTGTATTTTCATATGACGTCGACAAAAACGTATTGTTACAATTTAAAGCGCATTATCCATTATATCTTGCACAACTTCAGGATTTAACAAGGTACTTGTATCACCTAAATTACTGGTGTCATTATGTGCAATTTTGCGCAATATACGTCTCATAATTTTTCCTGAACGTGTTTTAGGTAACCCACTAGTAAATTGAATTTTATCCAGTTTTGCAATTGGTCCTATATGTTCCGTAATTATTTGATTTATTTCTTTACGTAAATTGTCATGCCTTCTCGACTCACCCGTATCTTTTAAGGTCACATAACCATAAAGGGCACTTCCTTTAACATCGTGAGGAAATCCAACAATAGCAGACTCTGCAACGGCAGGATGTTCATTAATGGCATCTTCAATTGGTGCCGTTCCTAAATTATGTCCGGAGACAATAATTACATCGTCAACGCGTCCGGTTATTCTATAATAACCAACCTCATCTCGTAATGCACCATCTCCAGTAAAGTACATGTTTTCATATGCTGAGAAATAGGTGTCTTTATAGCGCTGATGATTTCCCCAAATGGTTCTGGCCATTGATGGCCATGGATATTTAATACATAGGCGTCCATCCACTTGATTTCCAATTAATTCTTTACCATGTTCATCCATCAACGCAGGTTGAATTCCAATAAATGGTAATGTTGCGTATGTTGGTTTTGTTGGAGTGACATAAGGAATTGGTGTAATCATAATACCCCCCGTTTCAGTTTGCCACCAGGTATCTACAATTGGGCTGTTCTTTTTTCCTATATTATCATTATACCAATGCCATGCTTCTTCATTGATTGGTTCGCCTACAGAACCCAAAACCTTTAGCGATGCTAAGTTATATTTTTCAACAAGTTCAGTGCCTTGTTTTGCTAAAGCTCGAATGGCTGTTGGTGCTGTATAAAACTGTGTCACTTTATGCTTTTCTACGATATCCCAAAAACGTCCAAAATCAGGATAACTTGGGACGCCCTCAAACATCACTGTTGTAGCGCCATTGGCTAGAGGTCCATAAACGATATAACTATGTCCTGTTATCCAACCAATATCTGCAGTACACCAATAGATGTCATTCTCTTTATATTGAAATACATTTTTAAAGGTATAGGCCGTATACACCATATAACCAGCTGTTGAGTGCACCATTCCTTTTGGCTTTCCTGTGGAACCTGAGGTATATAATATGAACAACGGATCTTCAGCATCCATAACTTCTGCAATGCATTGATCTGATGCCTCATCTAACAACTGTTGTAGCCATTGATCACGACCCTCTTTCATCTGAATATCAGAATGAATGCGTTTCGCAACGAGCACAATTTTGACACCGGGACAACGTTCTAAGGCTTCATCCACAATCCCTTTTAAATCTATAGTTTTTGCACCACGATAAGATCCATCGCTAGTAATCACCATTTTGCAATCGCTATCATTAATTCTAGTAGATAATGCTGTAGCTGAAAAACCTGCGAATACAACGGAGTGAATCGCGCCTATTCTCGCACAGGCTAAAACTGAAATTGCCAATTCTGGAATCATTGGTAAATAAATACAAACGCGATCGCCCTTTTTTATCCCTTGTGCTTTTAAAACATTAGCAAATTTATTGACACGATGGTACAATTGGAGATAGGTAATATGCTCAGCAGACTTACTAGGATCATTAGGTTCAAATAATATTGCGGTCTTGTCTCCTCTAGTGGCCAAATGCCTATCGATACAATTTTCAGTAATATTAAGCTGTGCGCCTTCAAACCATTTAACTTCTGGTTTTGAAAAATCCCAGCGTAACACATGATTCCATTTTTTGCGCCAAAGGAACTGCTCTTCAGCAATTTCTTCCCAAAACAACTCCGGATTACGTATCGATTTTCTATAAACTTGATAATATTCTTCTAAATGTTTTATATGATAATTACTCATGTATTTCGTTTTGAAATATTCAACATATTCATCATGTTGAACGATTTTTTTGTGAGCTATCTAAAGTACTAAATTTATTATTATCTGCTAATTTCCTTTGCCCCATTGCATTAATGTTTAGCTGCTGAACCTGCACTACTTGGAATTCTAATATCTTCAACTAGGTCTTGTACTTCTTTTGGAGGTGCTTTTGTAAACTTCATGATAATTATAGACACGGAAAAATTCAGGAGCATGGCAATAGAACCAAACCCTTCAGGAGAAATTCCAAACCACCATTCACTTTTATTTGGAACCACATCGTCGAACCAACCCAATTTGTATTTCATCATGTATAACAGCATGGTAAAAATACCCACGAGCATTCCAGCAATAGCACCTTCTTTATTCATTCGTTTATAAAAAACACCTAAAATGATGGCAGGAAAAAAGGAAGCTGCTGCCAAACCAAAAGCCAATGCCACAACGGCTGCCACAAAACCAGGTGGATTAATACCAAAATAGCCTGCCACACAAACCGCTCCAACGGCCGAAATTCGTGCAGCAATTAATTCATTTTTCTCTGAAATATCTGGATCAATTACTTTCTTAATTAAATCGTGTGAAACGGAAGCTGAGATAACTAACAACAATCCTGCGGCAGTTGAAAGCGCAGCTGCTAGTCCTCCAGCAGCCACAAGTGCAATTACCCAATTTGGAAGCTTTGCTATTTCTGGGTTGGCCAAAACCATGATATCACGATCCACTACCAATTCATTAGTTTCCTTATCAGCGACATATTGAATTAGTCCATCATTATTTTTATCGGTGAAGGTTATTAATCCTGTTGTTTCCCATTTTTTAAACCACTCAGGAACGTCAGCATATGCTTTATTTGATACAGTTTCAATCAAATTCGTTCTCGCAAAAACAGCAACAGCTGGAGCCGTGGAATATAAAATTACAATTAGCAGCAAGGCAATACCTGCCGATTTACGTGCATCTTTAACCCGTTTCACGGTGAAAAATCTAACAATAACATGAGGCAGTCCTGCTGTTCCAACCATTAAAGCAAGGGTAATAGCAAATACATCTATAAGTGATTTCGAGCCTTCCGTATATTCAGCAAATCCTAATTCAGTGCTGAGTCCATCTAATTTATCTAAAAGATAGGTCCCAGAACCATCAGACAATTCGCTTCCAAATCCAATTTGTGGGATAGGATTTCCCGTCATTTGGATTGAAATGAAAATTGCAGGTACCATAAACGCAAAAATGAGCACGCAATATTGTGCAACTTGCGTATAGGTGATGCCTTTCATTCCTCCAAGAACTGCGTAGAACAATACGATAAGCATTCCAATGATAACTCCAGTATTGATATCGACTTCTAAAAATCTTGAAAATACAATTCCAACGCCACGCATTTGACCTGCCACGTATGTAAAAGAAATGAGCAATGCACAAAATACGGCAACAATACGCGCCGAATTCGAATAGTAACGGTCACCTATAAAATCTGGAACTGTGAACTTTCCAAACTTTCGCAAATAAGGCGCTAACAACAATGCCAATAGTACATAGCCTCCTGTCCATCCCATTAAATAAACAGCGCCATCATAACCTGCAAAAGAAATGATACCAGCCATAGAAATAAAAGAAGCTGCACTCATCCAATCCGCTGCAGTTGCCATTCCATTAGCCCATGGAGATACACTACCGCCTGCTACATAAAAATCTTTGGTGGAACTGGCTCTAGACCAAATGGCAATTCCTATATATAGTGCAAAGGTAATTCCAACCAGAATGTAGGTCCATTTTTGCACACTTATGACCTCAATCAAATTTAAACTAATTGTCATAACCATATGTTTTATCAAGTTTGTTCATTAATCGGACATAGACAAATATGAGAATTACAAATATATACATAGACCCTTGTTGTGCAAACCAAAACCCTAGCTTAAAGCCTCCAAGTTTAATTTCATTTAAGGCATCCTTAAATAAAATTCCAGCACCATAGGAAACTAAAAACCAAATACTGAGTAGAATCAGTACATATTTGATGTTTTTTCTCCAATACAATTTGGCCTTATCTGTGTTTTTCATGACCTCAAGTTTATATTCTGGATTAAGATAAAAATTATTATTGACTTCGGTTTATATAGAAGTTTTACTGGTCGAATTGAATCAATTTATAAATTTCAATTAATTCGAATAATATTTTGTATTGAAAGTTTCTTTTGTGATTGTGATAATTTACCTTAGCGTCTTAACATTTATTTATGACCAAAACTTTATTCTACCTCATCTTTATACTTTCTGTCTCCTTAAACACTTTCTCACAGAAAAAAATAGATCCTTCAGCTCAGGAAATATACAAAGCCAAAACCTTAAAAGAAAAATATCCAGACGACCCAATTGCATTAGAAGCAAGCACAGACTATGTCTCTTTCGATTTTGATAAAAAAACCAAAAAAGTAACCGTATTACACACCATGTCTGAAAGCATGATAAACATGGATTCAAGAGCAGACATCCAGAAGTATTGTTTTTATGATGGAGAATCACGTATCGAAGAATTTGAAATTACTTATAAAAACAAACGCGATGCCGGATTTTATATTCGCGACGAAGCGTATACTAGCAATGATTTATTTCATAATGATTCTAGAGTAAAATATACGGGATTAGATTTTCCACTGAAAGGGTATAAATACAACACTAAGATTGTTAAAGCCTATGATGATGTGAAATATTTCACCAAGCTGTATTTTAATGACCAATACCCAACAGTAAAAAAAGTGATTAAAATTGAAATTCCTTATTGGTTAGATATAGAATTAAAAGAATTGAATTTTGAGGGTTACGATATTAAAAAACACGTGACTAAGGATCCAAAAAAGAAAGTAAATATTCACACATTTACCATTGAAAATGTTCCAGCGATGTTTAAGGAAGAAAATGCGCCTGGACCAACCTACATTTATCCTCATATTCTAATATTGGCGAAATCCTATACGTTTAATGAAACGAAAGAAAACATTTTTAACTCTACTCAAGATTTATACAATTGGTATAAGTCTTTAGTAAATAGTCTTGAGAATGATAACACTTCTATTAAGGCAAAAGTTAAAGAGCTTACTGAAAATGTAACCAATGATGATGAAAAAATTAAGAACATCTATTATTGGGTACAAGACAACATTAGATACATCGCATTTGAAGATGGGATTGCAGGATTTAAACCTGATGAAGCTTCCAATGTATTTGACAAAAAATATGGTGATTGTAAAGGCATGGCAAATCTCACAAAGCAAATGCTAATTGAGGCTGGGTTTGATGCACGATTAACTTGGATTGGTACAAAGCGTATCGCATATGATTACTCTACTCCTAGTCTATCTGTAGACAATCATATGATTTGCTCTTTATTTAAAGATGGTAAAACTGTCTTTTTAGATGGCACTGAAAAGTTTAATGCTTTTGGTGAATATGCTGATCGTATTCAAGGCAAGCAAGTTTTAATTGAAGATGGAGACGGATTTACATTACAGTATGTTCCTACTTCCGAGGCCTCGTTTAATAAAGAGCTCATAAACTATACGCTTACTCTTACAGAAGATGAAATGAAAGGCGTCGTAGAAAAGCGCTACAATGGAGAAAGTAGATCCAGTCTGTTGTATTATTTCCACACCTTGAAAACTGATAAAAAGGATGAGTTTTTAGAATGGTACCTTAATAAAGGAAATAGTAATATTAAAGTGTCTAACATCAATACTTCCGATTTATTAGATCGCGATTTGAGTATAGATATTTCCTATGATATTGAAATTAAGAACGCTGTTGCTGCCTTTGATAATGATATTTATATCGATTTAGACATTGATAAACAATTTTCTTCTTACAGTTTTGACAAACGTAAAACCAACTTCATATTCAATTCTAAAAAAGACTTAGAATCTACAACACAATTGAATATTCCTTCTGGATATAAGGTTACACATATGCCAGAAGACATTACTGTTTCTAGTAAAAACTATGATATATCTGTGCGTTTTTCTCAAAAGGACAACGCCATAGTTTATAAGAAACTATTTAAAATTAAGAATGCAAAAATTGAAACTACAGACTTCGAAGAATGGAATCAATGCATTGAAAATCTTAATAATATTTACAACGAACAAATTATTTTAACGAAACAATAGACCTATGATTAATGTGAGACTTACACTTTTACTCTTACTCTCTTTCTCAATTGCAAGTATTGCACAGACTAAAAACGAAGAAGAAGCAAAAGAATTCTTTTGGGGAGCAACTGATACTTACAAAAATGCCAATGATATCCCGAAAAAATGGAACAATGAATCGGCTGTAATTATTTATAAGAATGAAAATTATGATTTTCATAAGTTCGGAAAAAGCGTCACCTACAAAGCTTCAATACGGAAACGAATTAAACTTCTTGATAAGGCAGCAGTAGAGGAATTCTCTGAATTCTCATTTACAAAGCGATTTAGGTCTAACAAGGGACGTTATTCGTGGAAAGCCAAAGGTGATAATGTAGTTGGTATTAAAATAGTAAAGACCGATGGATCAGTGGTTGAAGTCGATGTTAATGAGGAAGCCATCGAGGTGGATGGTGAAACTAAAATTGCCATTGCTAATCTAGAAGTTGGTGATATCATAGATTATTATTTTTACAAAGTTGAACCTTTTAAATCGACTTATGCATTTGGTTTTGAACCCGTGGAGACAACCTTAGGTGAAGAATACCCAATCATGGATTTTAAGTTATTTTTTGAAACTGAAAATGACTTTTTTATAAATTTCAATTCTTATAATGGGGCTCCTGAGTTAAAATCTATGCCTTCAGAAAAAAAGAGTATTCGTCGCTATTCTTTGGAAGCATCAGATATTGGAAAAACTGAATACCGCAGATGGTTTTATCCTTTGGTAGAACGTCCTGCTTTTAAGTTTCAAGTATATTTTGCGCGTTCAGGTAAATTTGAAGATAGAGCGCTGGCATTTCTGCCAGAAGATGAAAAAACCATAAAGAAATCCGTTTCTAAGGAAGAAATACTAGAGCTGTATGACAACCGATTTAAACCAGATGGTGATATTGGAGATGTGAAAGATTTTTTCAAAGGAAAAAGTTTTAAAAACGATGCTGAAAAGGTAACAGCTGCGTATTACTACATGCGTCATTATTATCTTACACGATTCATTGAAGCCTTCTTTGTTAGAGAAGCTGATATCTTATCCTATCCTTTTGAGTATTATGGAAACTATCCTGTGTTTATCCAAAATGAAAAGCAATTTATTAGACACTTTACAGAGTTTCTTAAGCGTCAGAAAATCAAATATGAAATTGTAGTTGCTCAAAAACGATATGACGGTTCTATAAAAGATTTACTCATAGAACGAAATGTAAATGTATTATTAAAGATTAAGACTGAAACTCCTATTTATGCAGAATTCTTTAGTCCCCATACCACTATTGATAGCTACTCTTCACTTATAGAAGGCACAGACATTTATTTGTTGTCGGCTTCTAAAAACAAGATTGACATTATCGAAAACGGGAAACTTCCAGTTTCAACTTTCGATCAAAATGAAACTAAAAAGAGCATTAATTTAAGTTTAAATGATGATTTTTCTGGAGTTTCTATTTCTACAACAAATAGTTTTAAAGGATATGAAAAAGAAGATCAACAATATGAGCGTATGATTTATTCAGATTATGTATCTGAAGATTATAAAAAATATTCCACCAAATCTTTTACAGCTCGAATAAAAAACAAGAAGAAAAAAATTAAATATAAAAAAGAAATAGACGCATTGGTCGAAAAATTGCGCGTAAAACAAGAAGATAGATTCAAAAAGAGTGCTGAAGCCGAATTTGAAGCTTCTGATGTTGAAGATTACACATATAGTATTGATAATACTGGTCGTTATGGAATGGGTTCGTATTTCACATATAGCGAAGGCTTTAAGGCAAAAAACATTTTGTTGAAAAAAGCAGGTCCAAATTATATTGTAGAGTTAGGAAAACTTATAGGTGGACAAATTGACTTAGAAGATAAAGAACGTCAACGTACCGAAAATATTCATATGGCTTATCCACGATGTTATAACTATGAGATTACTTTAGACATACCAGCTGGATATAAAGTTGCAGGATTAGACAAGTTCAATAAATCTGTAGATAATGCCACAGGTGCATTTATAAGTACTGCTAAAATTGAAGGAAGTACGTTAATAGTGACAACTACTAAACAGTATAAGCAAAATTATGTACCCAATTCTAACTGGAACTTGATGCAAGCCTTTTTGGATGAAGCACATCAATTTACGAACGAAAAGATCTTACTTAAAAAACAATAGAACAACATTCTATAATTAAAAAAACCACATTTACGAATGTGGTTTTTTTATGCGCTTCAAATAACTTTTTATTTCTTTAACTACTCTAGGAGCCATGATGATAGTTGCTATCATTGTTGGAATTGCCATTAAAGCAAAGACGCCATCAATAAAATTTATCATCATGCTAAAAGGCGTTGTTGCTGCCAAAACGATACTAATAATATAGAAATAATTATAATACTGTTTTCTGTGTGCTCCAAAAAGGAAAGACATGCATTTAGTACCATAATACGAATAAGAAAACAGAGATGATACGCTAAATACAAACACACAAATCATTAATAAATATTGACCATAACCAGGCATTACTTCATTGAATGCTGAAGCCGTTAAACTCACACCATTATCATTTGTTGTTTGCCAAACACCTGTTACTAAAATTGCCAAGGCGGTGAGTGTACAAATAATTAAAGTGTCTATTGCTGGGCCGAGCATGGCTACTAATCCTTCTCGAACTGGCTCGTCCGTTTTTGCCGCCCCATGTGCCATTGGAGCTGTTCCAATTCCGGCTTCATTAGAAAAAGCACCACGACGAATTCCCAACAATACCAAAGCTCCTAAAACCCCTCCAAAAAATGGATCGCCTTTATAGTTTTCAGCAGCAAAAGCATCGGTAAAAATAATCGTAATATATTTCGGAACTTCTTCAATATGTGCAGCTAAAATGATAAGTACAAGAACAAAATACAATGCAACCATGGAAGGCACCATTTTAGAGGCTGTATCACTAATTCGTTTTAGACCTCCTAAAATTATAACTGAAGTGAGCACAACTAAAACAAATGCTATTATTAAATTTGATGTTAATCCAACAGTCACGCCATTAGGTTCTAAAATAATATCGTTAATGGCTTGGGTTAATTGATTCACATTAACTACTGGCAAAGCACCCAATAACCCAGAAACACTAAATAATATAGCCAATGGCATCCAAGCTTTTCCTAGACCTTCCCTAATAAAATACATTGGACCACCTTGTAATGCTCCGTTGGTGTCTTTTCCTCGATACATTACAGCTAGTGTTGACGTGAAGAATTTTGTAGACATTCCTACAATTGCACTCATCCACATCCAAAATACGGCACCTGGTCCTCCAACTGAAATTGCCAATGCAACACCAGCAATATTTCCCATACCAATGGTCGACGACAAAGCCGTGGTCAAAGCTTTAAAATGACTAATCTCACCAGGATCATTTGGATCATCATACTTACCTCTTAATATTTGCAATGCATGTCCGATATACCGAAAAGGCAAAAACCTTGAGAGAATTAATAAATAAAGTCCGCCACCAATTAATAAAATAAGCAGTGGTAATCCCCAAGCTAAATCCGAAAATGATTTTAGTAATTCATCAAGTATTTCCATTTAAAGATATTTATTGGTTCATAAAAATAGTAAAGAAGTTATACTATATCAACTCGTTAGAGAATACTTATCAAAAATGTTAACAAACCTGTATATAACAATTGAGACCTGTTTCAAATTTGAAACGCGAATAGATTATCTTCAAAATATATACTAACTAAACTATTGCAAATTGGAAGAGAAATTAATAATTAATTTCACGCCTACTGGAATGATCCCAACTAAAGACATGACTCCCCATGTTCCGGTTAGTGTCACAGAAATAGTAGAAGACGTACATAGGGCTAGTGATTTAGGTATCACAATGGTGCATCTGCACGCTCGTGATGCTATTACTGGAAAGCCTACCTATGAGAAAGAAATATATGCAGAGATTGTAAGCGGTATTCGTAAATTCACACCTGATCTTGTTATCTGTGTTTCACTAAGCGGAAGAGATTTTAGCGCTCTAGAACAGCGTTCGGATGCACTCTATTTGGAAGCTAATTTGAAACCAGATATGGGAAGCTTAACCCTTAGTTCATTAAACTTTAATCGTACTGCAAGTATTAATTCACCTCAGATGGTTCAAGACCTGGCTCATGCCATGAAAGAACTTGGTATTGTTCCTGAATTAGAAGTGTTTGATGCTGGAATGATAAATTATGCCAAATATTTACAGCGTAAAGAATTGATTCAACCGCCATATTATTTTAATTTATTATTTGGAAATATAGCGTGTGCCCAAGCTGATATTTTACATACAGGCGTTATGATTAATGACTTGCCAGATAATTCCTTTTTTAGCTTGGCCGGAATTGGTAATAGTCAATTAAAAATGAATTCTTTATCTATTGCTGTTGGTGGTGGTGTTAGAGTTGGACTTGAAGACAATATTTGGTATGATACTGACCGCACACGATTGGCTACAAATTCGGCCCTTATTCAAAGAATACATGTCATTGCTAAAGCCAATGAACGTGAGATTATGACGCCTGCAGAATTCAGACTTAAAATGAATTTGCAACCAGGACATGGTGCATATGGCAGACCATTTAATTCCTAATAATTGATGCAGACCAAGGAAAAGAAATCACCATATAATTTTAAATTAATTTGGGGACTCTTAAGACACGGTCTTTTTCTTCAAGGCTTGAGATATGGTCTCGCCAAAATAGGAATTGACATCATGCCCTATTATTGGGTACAAGAGGAATATATCTTATCTAATAAACCTGAAATTAGAGGCGAATCTCAAGACTTTATATTTAAGCAATTAAATGCTGAAGAACTAGACTATATAATTACAGAAGTAGATTCGGTAAGTGAAACTAAAATTCATGAGAGTTTAGAATTAGGACAAGCGTGTATTGGACTTAAACATGGTGATAAAATAGCAACTTATATGTTTATTGAGTTAAATGATTTCATATTAAAAAACAGGCTTTTTAAAATAAATTCAAACGAAGCTTATTTATTAAACATGTATTCTTTTGATGAGTTTAGAGGTAAAAACTTAGCGCCCTATCTACGTTACTGTTGTTATAGATATTTGGAAGAAAAGGACATTACTCTGAAATATAGCATCAGTAATTATTTTAATAAATCGGCCATTCGCTTTAAAGAAAAGCTCAATTCGAAACCATTAAAGCTATTCATCAATATTGAACTTTTTAAAACTTTTAAATGGCATTTTTTATTAAAAACGTATACCTAAACACACTTAAATAGTTTTAAATTCATTGTTCAAATTCAAAAATCTTATTTTTACTAAGACACACTTATGAAAGTATTAATTACAACTTTTCTTTTTTTATATTCAGTTTCAATATTTGGACAACGAGACAGTATAAGTACAATACATAATTTTAGAATTACACCCGAAATTCTATTAGGTGCTACTGGCGAATCCAATTCCAATTTTCCTGATCGCGATTTGCAAAAACAATTTATTATAAACCTGTCTTGGGATCATTCTAAATCTGATGATGAATGGTCACAACGCCTTAAAAGTATGACTACAGGAATTAGTATTGGATATACCGATTTTGGTAACACAAAACATTTAGGACAGGCTATTTCAGTCTTGCCATTTATTGAATTTAATGCATTTCGAACTAAAAATCTTAGAGTTCAAATAGGGACTGGAATGTCCTATTTTAATAAAAAGTATGACTCTATTCATAATCCAAATAACAAAGCCGTATCCACCGATTTATCCTGGTCTTTTAAACTGCAAATGCATTATAATATTCTAGAAACAAAAACCATCAATTATCACGTTGGAGCTGGTTATTTCCATCATTCAAATGGGCATTCACGTTTGCCAAACCAAGGCTATAATTCTTTATTATTTGGTGTATCGGCAGAAATTATGCGGCCTACAAAATCGATAAAAGCGCCACCTAAACAAGCCAAACCTGATTTACAAAAAAGTAAATACAATTATTTCGCAATTCGTACAGGCTATGGTTCAAACACCTTATCTCGTGCTTTTAATGATAAAAAGAGCATTTATTCATTTTCTGGAGAATATGGTTGGGTGCTTAATAATACCTATAAAATAGGATTGGGATTTTATTATCGCTTTTATCAACATTACTATGATTATATTGTAGACAATGAATCCTTAGTTCAGGATGGACGCGAATTTGAGCAATTCAAAACGAACCCTGGATGGAATGCTACCAACTTAGGTTTAACTTTAAGTGGGGAACTTTTACTCAATCATTTTGGTCTTGATCTTCAATTAGGGTTTAACATTCACAAACCTGGTTATAAGATTGACTGGAGAATTAATCAAGGTTGGGAATATGTACCTCAAGTCATACCAGAGGAAAGCAATATTGTTTTAGGTGAATTTAATACCTATTATAAAATCAAACATTTAATATCTACAAGATTCTGTTTAAAATATTATCTAATTAGTACTAAAAAGCGTCCAAAATCTAATTTTTATCTTGGTGCATCTATTAATGCAAATTTAGGACAGGCTGATTTTACGGAGTTAAATATTGGTTACGTACATAACTTGTTTTCAATAAAGGAACCTAATTAATTATTGTAAATACGTGTTAACGTTCGTTTCTATCCGATTTTGAATATCTATTACATTCGCTTTTTCAAAGGGTGCTCCCATGATTTTCTCATATAGCTCAATGTAACGTTCACTGACCGAATTGATATATTCATCAGACATTTCAGGTACTGTCTGGCCTTCTAAACCTTGAAAATTATTACTAATTAGCCATTGACGCACAAATTCTTTAGAGAGTTGTTTCTGAACTTCTCCTTTATCTTGTCGTTCCTGATACCCTTCAGCATAAAAATATCGCGATGAATCAGGTGTGTGAATTTCATCAATAAGCACTATAGTGCCCGCTTTAGTTTTTCCAAATTCGTATTTGGTATCCACAAGAATTAAATCTCTCGATGCGGCAATTTCAGTTCCTCTTTCGAATAATTTTCGAGTATACTCCTCTAGTATTAAATAATCGGCCTCCGATACAATGCCTTTGGATAAAATATCTTCTCTAGAAATATCTTCATCATGATCTCCCATTTCGGCTTTAGTAGCAGGTGTTATTATTGGACTAGGAAACTTATCGTTTTCTTTCATTCCTTCAGGCATAGTAATGCCACAAAGCATACGTTTCCCTAATTTATATTCGCGGGCAGCATGTCCAGACATATACCCTCGAATTACCATTTCAACTTTAAAAGGTTCACATAAATGACCAACTGCAACATTAGGATCGGGAGCGGCAAGTAACCAATTAGGCACAATATCCTCCGTTTGCTCCATAAATTTAGTTGCAATCTGATTTAAAATTTGCCCTTTATAAGGAATTCCTTTAGGCATAACTACATCGAACGCTGATAAGCGATCTGTAGCTATCATTACTAAAAGATCATCATTAATATTATAAACTTCTCTAACCTTTCCTTTATACACCGATTTTTGGTTCGGAAAATTGAAGTTGGTGTCTATTATTGTGTTACTTTTTTTTATCACGAATTCACTAAAATTTAATTGATACCTTATTTTTCTCGTATTAAAACCTTTCTATCGAAAGGCAACTATAGAACTAACTGTCTATTTTTTAATTTGTTGAGACACTTCGACACGCTCAGTGTGACCTATTGTTATAATTTTGACTTCCTGTTGCCAATGATTGCTGATTGCTGATTTTTGATTTCTAGTTACTGATTTCTAATTACTGGTTACTGGTTACTGCAAACTAGCCTAGCCCAGATTGATGCGGCATCCTTTTTTTCTATTAAGAGCAAAAAAGATATAGCGGAAAGCTGGAAAAAGCTCCTAAAAAAATCAATCTCTATTCTCTATACTTTTATAGGCTTCAATAACTTTCTTTACTAATTTATGACGAATAACATCTTTTTCATCTAAGTATATCATCCCTACACCATCAACATTCTTTAAAACGAGTAGCGCTTCTTTTAAGCCAGAGGTTGTACGTCTCGGTAAATCTACTTGACCAGGATCACCTGTCAGCAAAAATTTAGCATGTTTACCCATTCTTGTTAGAAACATTTTCATCTGAGCATGAGTCGTATTTTGCCCTTCATCTAAGATCACAAAAGCATTGTCTAATGTTCTTCCTCTCATAAAGGCTAATGGAGCAATTTGAATGGTCCCATTCTCAATATATTGTGTTAATTTCTCAGGTGCAATCATATCTCTCAACGCATCATATAAGGGTTGCATATACGGATCTAATTTCTCCTTTAAATCTCCAGGAAGGAATCCCAAATTTTCACCTGCTTCTACAGCTGGGCGTGTTAAAATAATACGTTTTACTTCTTTACTCTTTAAGGCTTGAACTGCTAATGCTACACCAGTATACGTTTTACCGGTTCCCGCAGGACCAATGGCAAACACCATATCGTTGGCACGCATACTCTCAACTAATCTCCGTTGATTTAAAGTTTGTGCTTTTATTAATTTTCCATTAACGCCATGTACAATTACTTCGCCGCTTTGCTTTGATGTTGTATAATCATCACTACTTTGACTTGTGAGTACACGTTCAATAACATTTTCGTCTAACTTATTATATTTTCCAAAATGAGTTAATAGCATTCCTAATCTGCGATCAAATTCCTCAAGTAACTCTTCATCACCAAAGGCTTTAATCTTATTTCCTCTTGCCACAATCTTTAATTTTGGGAAGTATTTTTTTATAAGCGCAATATTAACGTTTTGAGTTCCAAAAAATTCTTTTGGAGTGATTTCTTCTAATTCAATTATAAGTTCGTTCAAAAGCTATAGGATTTAATAAATTAATCTGTTTTGTTTTCTTAGTTTTGTGTTGAAACAAACGATATTAAAATTTTCATTTTATAGTATCAAAAATAACTGAAAAAAATAATACATTGTTGTGCTCAGACATTTAAAATACAATTTTTTTTCAACAGAAAAAATCAATTTATTTTTAGCAGAGGAATGAAAACTAAAATAGCAATATATCATTTATGGCGATAATCACATTAACAACCGATTTTGGTGAAAAGGATCACTTTGCCGGTTCAATTAAAGGTGCTATTTATTCAGAGCTTCCGAATGTAAAGATTGTAGATATCTCACATTCAGTTTCGCCATTTAATGTTCCTGAGGCCGCATATATAATTCAAAATGCGTACAGTAGTTTTCCAAAAGGCACCATACATGTTATAGGAATAGACTCAGAATTAAACCCTGAAAACAAACACATTGCAGTACAGTTAGACGACCATTATTTTATATGTGCGAACAATGGAATTATGAGTATGATTTGTTCTGATATCGCGCCTCAAAAAATTGTTGAGATTAACATACACGACAAAATAGAAACCAGTTTTCCCGTTTTAGATGTTTTTGTAAAAGTTGCTTGTCATATCGCAAGAGGTGGAACATTGGAGGTTATAGGAAAAGTTATTAACACTATTAAGCCTATTAAAAATTTAATTCCATTTGTTAATGATGAAAAAAATCAAATTATAGGCAGTATAATTTATATCGATAATTATGGTAATGTAATTACTAATATTAAACGTAAATTTTTTGAATCTATTCAAAGAACACGTGCTTTTGAAATTTCAGCAAGAAATTATAAATTTAAAACTATTTATAATAAATATAGTGATGCCATCAACTATGAAATCCCGGAGGAAAAACGATATGATGCTGGGAAAGGGCTAGTCGTTTTTAACTCTTCTGATTATTTGGAAATAGCCGTGTATAAAAGTGATAGTGCTACCGTAGGAAGTGCATCAACACTTATGGGGTTGAACATGAGAGATACAGTAACCATTAACTTTTCAAAAATTTAACTATGTTCGTTAGAATTGTAAAAATGAGTTTTGACCCATTGAAAATCAATGAATTTCTGGAAAATTTTGAGCTTAAAAAAGCTCAGATCAGAGCATTTGAAGGCTGCGAATTTTTAGAATTATATAGAGACAAACGCAACACTAATATATTTTTCACTTACAGTTACTGGCAATCTGAAAACGATTTAGAACGGTATAGACATTCCGACTTATTTAAAGATGTGTGGGCAAAGACCAAACCTATGTTTAACGCAAAACCTGAAGCTTGGAGTGTCGATAAACTTGTAAGTTTGAAATAATCATAAACCAAAACTATGTTTGCAATTTTCAGAAAAGAAATTAATCTATTTTTCTCCTCAACAATTGGATATCTAGTGATTGCAATATTCCTTTTACTTAATGGTTTGGTGTTGTGGCTGTTTAAAGGAGAATTTAATATAATGGATAACGGCTTTGCAGATTTATCAAGCTTTTTCCTTTTAGCACCATGGATTTTATTATTCCTTGTTCCCGCGGTAACCATGCGAAGTTTTAGTGATGAAAACAAGCAAGGCACCATAGAATTATTGCTTACCAAACCTGTTTCACATTTACAAATTGTATTTGGAAAATATTTTGGTGCTTTTACACTCATAATTATCGCTCTCATTCCTACTTTAATATATGTATACGCTATTGTATCTTTGGGGAATCCAAAGGGCAATTTAGATATAGGAAGTGTAGTAGGCTCCTATTTTGGACTCCTCTTTTTAATTTCTGCATATACTGCAATTGGCATCTATGCGTCGACACTATCAGAGAATCAAATTGTTACCTTTATTAGTGCTGTTTTCATGTGTTTCATTTTTTATTTTGGTTTTGAAGGGGTATCAAACTACCGGATATTTGGAGATCTATTTGATATAGAGTTATTAGGTATGGAAGCGCATTTTAAAAGTATGAGTCGTGGCGTATTGGACACTAGAGATATACTGTACTTTTTAAGTGTAACAGCGTTCTTTATTGTATTAACTAAATTGAACATTAAAAAAGAATAACAATGCTAATTACACCTTTGTTTGTTCTTTTTAATGGTATCGTATTTGTGCTGGTGCTTTTATTTATTAATACTATTGATAAACGAAAATGGCTAACTGTATTACTAAGTATAGTATTAACTCCATTGGTCTTTTTCTATGCGTTTTATCCATTTATCAATATTTTTAGTAATTACCATCATCAAAAATACTTTAAGACTGAAGCTTGGATGGAAAAACCGGCATTACGGTATGAAATGAGTGATCATTTGATGGCATCAGACACTTTGAAAAACATGTCTAAAAAAGAGGTGCAACAGGCATTAGGCAACTATGAATGGTTGGGTTGGAATATGGATTTAAAAGCTCATGATAATAACATTTGGAATTATAGTTTAGGTATAGAGCCAGGTGCTTTTAACTCAAACAAGGAATGTTTAAAAATAGTATTTAAAAACAATAAAGTTGTGAGTATTAATCCCTTTAAAGAAGCAGTGAAATTTGAAACCGAAGACTAAATCTAGCGTCATTATAGTATGTATTACTGTACTCGTTATTAGCTTAGCTAACTGGGTTGGCAGTTCAGTATATAAGCGTTTTGATTTAACCCAAGATCATCGGTATACATTATCTGAAGCGTCGTTACAGATGCTCAAACATGTGGATTCTCCACTAATTATAGATGTGTTTTTAGAAGGTGAATTTTCTTCAGAATTTAGACGCTTAAAACGTGAGACGCATCAACTTCTTGAAGAATTTGCCATGCACAGCAAACAGGTGAAATTTTCATTTTTCAATCCGCTTGAAGATGAAGCAAATCGTGATCAAATCATACAACAACTCGTGCAACGCGGATTACAACCGTTACAATTAAACGTGAATGAAGGTACTAAATCGTCTCAAGAGCTTATTTTTCCATGGGCATTAGCGAGTTTCAACAACCAAACCGTAAAAATTTCTCTAATCAAAAATTCAATTGGTGCTTCACAACAAGACTTAATAACCAATTCTATTCAACACCTAGAATATACATTTGCTGAAGGCTTTAATAAATTGGTAAAACCTAAAAGTAAAACCATCGCTATACTGAAGGGTAACGGTCAACTTGGTGACCTATATATTGCGGATTTCTTAAAGACTATTAAATCACAATATAAAATTGCAGCATTCACTCTTGACAGTGTTTCTATACAGCCGCAAAAGACATTAAATCAACTAAAAGCTTACGATTTAATTATATCTGCAAAAGCAACGAAACCATTTACAGAAGCGGAAAAATTCGTGTTAGATCAGTATACAATGTATGGTGGTAAAAGTCTATGGTTAACGGAATCTGTAAGTATGGATCAAGACAGTTTGCTAAATGAATCTGGACGCGCCATAGCGTTACCCAATGCTTTAAATCTTGATGATTTTTTCTTTAAATATGGTATTCGAATTAATCCAGTCTTGGTAAGCGATATGTACTCTGCTCCTATTACTTTGGCAATAGGCGAAGGTAGTAACGCTCAATTTCAGCCACTCAAATGGCCCTACTCACCATTAGCCACAAGTAATCCTAATCATTCCATTACAAGCAATCTAAACTTGATTAAGTTTGATTTCGCCAACACTATAGACACATTAAAGAATAGCATTTCTAAAACTATTCTTTTACAAAGTTCGAAGCTTTCAAAATTAGAAGGCGTGCCTAAAGAGATTCGTTTAGAATTAGTAACACAGGAGCCAAATCCTGATCAATTTACTGCTGGCCCACAACATTTAGCGGTGTTATTAGAAGGTGCGTTTACTTCGGTATATAATAATCGTGTAAAGCCATTTAAAATTACAAATGAAAAGAACAAAAGTGTCCCAACAAAGATGATTGTTGTCGCTGATGGTAATATTATTAAGAATGATGTTATACGCAATCAACCTCAAGAATTAGGCTTTGATAGATGGACAGGTCAACGTTTTGGGAATAAAGAATTCCTAGAGAATGCGGTTCAATATTTGTTAGACGATAACGGCTTGATTGACATAAGAAGTAAGGCTGTTGTGATTCCTTTTTTAGATCAGCAAAAAGTGCAAAATGAAAAGTCAAAATGGCTATTTATAAATATTGCATTGCCACTCTTGTTTCTGACTATTTTTAGTATTGTATTCACATATCTGCGAAAAAGAAAATATCAATAAAAATAAAAGGCTGCATTAACTGCAGCCTTTTATTTTATTTGTGATTCAAATATTGCTTATTTGATAATCAACTTTTTAACGCCACGTTGGTTTCCATTTTGTATTTCAACAAAATACATTCCACTCGATAAAATTTCTGTATTTACTTGTTTTTGATCTTGACCTTCAAATGCTTTATTAATTAACAAACGTCCATTAACATCATAAACACTTATTTTAAGATTTTCCTGAGGGACACCTAAATTAAAATTAAAGTAATTCTTAGCTGGGTTAGGATAGATATCAAAAGCTGTTAATTCTTTATCATCTATACTCAAGGCTCCAGCAGTATCACAAAATTCAATAGAGAACCCATTTAAAGAACCGCCATCTTGATTAAATCCATCAATAACTCTTAGCGTCCAATCTCCAACAGATTCTTCTAAAATAAATGGAGATAATAGATTTTCTGCTCTCATAATACCTGTTACTGCAGGATCTCCAGCACCACATGTAAATTCAATTCCTGAATCATCAAAGGTTACGTTGGCATTTACACCATCATCACAAGCACCATTCATTAAAACCACTTCGGTACCTAATGGGCTAATTAAACTAATTGTCAAATCACCTAACCAAGAATGTGTTAAATCCATAGTGACATTTATATCACCAATAACAACATTTTGACCAGCTGGCACAGTAATTACTGATTCTATTACTACCGGAACAACATCAATCGTAATTGGTGTATCTGTAGCTGTATTTAATGCAGAACATGAAATTGTTTCCGTTGTAAATGAAGCTGTTGTAAATCCGCCACTAGCACAATCTGCTTCTGGTCTTACTCTCCAGAAATATTCTGTATTACTTTCTAAACCTGGCATACTCACACTGTTTTGTGTAACAAATTCATCATAGACAGTAGTAGCGAAATTTGATAGTTTCGAAACTTCAACCTTATATCTAACTGCAATAGGATCTGCATCCCATTGTAAGCTTGGATATATAAAAACATCCATTGCGCCATTAATAGGAGCATTTAAAGTTGGATTATTTAATGGTAGTCCACTACTAAGTGTTAATTCTAGATCAACTTGTTTGGTATGTGATGCACTAGTACCGATAACTGTAAAATTATAGGTTCCAGCAGCAACTCCAGTAATTTCCAATACAAAATCCTCATCAGCAGTAATAACGGCAGGTGTAAACGTAGCAACCGCCCCTCCTGGCAATCCACTTGCAGAGAGTGTCATTGGTCCATTAAAACTAGCTGTTGACGTATAATTGAAACTATAAAATGTTGTTTCTGTTGAACAAAATGATTTTGTAATGTTATCTGGTGTAAACGTGAAATCATCTTCGGCAATACCTGTAGCAATTAAAGAATAATCTTGACTTCCTCCAGTTAAAGCACCTGAATGACTTACTGTAATTGTATAATCACCAGCTGGTGCATTAATTTCTACTTTCTCTACATTATCTACATTATTAACTCCTTTAGTTGCTGCTAATGTAGGATTGAATGCATTCAATCGCCATGGAAAAAAATCGTTTCCACCACCATCTGTAAGTTTTACATTTAAATTATTTACCAAACGTGGTGTTGTATCATCTTCAATATTTGCTTGAACTGTACCAGGTAGATCTGTCCAAACTATCGTAACTACTAATGGATCAACACCATTTGAAGTCACCGTTTTCGTATATGTTGTTGAAGTAACTAAGGTGTTTTCTTCAATTGCAGAATGCACTTCCTCATCTAAAATTACTTCAGCAGCAGCTTCAACGTTTAATAAGCCCCAACCAAATCTATAATCCGGACCGTCGGCAGCTCCAGCTTCAAGTGCTGTATGAATAGCTAAGCCTTTTACTGTGGCTCCCAACATGAAGTTACCGTAAATGTTACTATATAAATCTTGTAATAATCCTAAAGATCCTGTTACACTTGGCGTCGCCATTGATGTTCCTTGCATGATTCCATAGGCAGTATCACTAGTTGCAACTGAAGACCCCATTGCTACACCTTTCGCAGAAATATCTGGTTTAATTCGACCATCATCTGTTGGGCCCCAGCTACTAAAGCTTGACATTACTACACTTGCTGGACCAGTATAGTTCAATAATTCATTAACTGCAGCAACGGTAATACCGTTTTTAGAAACCCCTCTATCCGTTAATATATCATAGCCATTATCTGTTGGGTTAATTCCAGCACCATTATCATTTCCTGCTGAGAACATTGCAAGATAATGCGGTGCATTATAAAGAATATTATCGACATTGGCAGCATTACCATCATATTGACCTAAAAAATATAGTGGTGTACTTGTATCAATACCAGCTCCATAAGAGTGATTAGATAGTATCAATCCAGCAGCGGCCTGAGCTACCATTTCAGAGGTATCATTCCCAAAATCATTGGCTTGCAAATTAGCTGCATAAGCCATTCCTGTATAAATTCCTCCATTAGGAACATTAGAACCCATCATAGTTCCAGCAACATGAGTTGCGTGATTACTCAATCCAGTTGCTCCGTCTGCCTGTACTGTGCGTCCTTCATATAATTCATGACTGGCACGTACAGCTCCACCATCCCAAATTCCAAGGGTTATTCCTTCGCCATCCACAGACAAATTTAACGAGCCTCCTGTATAAAGCTGATCTGCTCTAACCGTTATCCCAGCATCTTGATTGTGTGTTGTCGTATATAATAATGTACCATCCTCTAAAACTTTATGAAGAATAGCAATTCCACCATCTTCTTTTTCAATAACCACAGGAATATCATTTGCGGCAGCATATGCTTTTGCCGCTTCAAAATCTGCTTTAAAAGTTCTAGAATATTCTAATGCTAGCTGTGAAAGTTTAGCCTGATCGTATGATTTAATAATTTCTGCGCGCTGGGCTGCTGTTTGGGCAATCACACCTGAACCCACTAAGAGACTTAGTAAGAACAACATAGACATTCTTAAGTTGAATTTTTTCATCTTTTTCATTTTTTTTGTAAGCGTAAAAGTAAGGATTTTGATTCAAATACTAAATTCAATTTTATCTAAGAAATAAATATTTTTCTACTTTTGAGAGATTTTAGACAACTGTTAATAAAAATGTATAAATTAGGCCAAGTATTATCAGTTAAATAAAATATATTTGTTGTTCATTATTTTTTTAAAAAATCTTTCATGAAGTTTATAGTATCGAGTACGTATTTACTTAAGCAATTACAAGTCTTAGGAGGTGTCATAAACAATTCTAACACTCTGCCAATATTAGATAATTTTCTATTTGAATTAACAGATTCAAAATTAACGGTTTCGGCTAGTGACCTAGAGACGACTATGTCTTCGGTTATTAACGTAGAAAGTGATACTAGTGGTAGTATAGCATTACCTGCACGTTTATTATTAGATACCTTAAAAACATTTCCTGAACAACCTTTAACTTTTGTGGTTGAAGAGAACAATACAGTTGAAATCAGTTCCAATCATGGTAAGTATGCATTAGCATATGCGGATGGTAATGAATTTCCAAAAGCAGTCGCTTTAGATAATCCAAGTACTACAACCATTACAGGTGATGTATTAGCAACTGCAATCAGTAAAACAATTTTTGCAGCAGGAAACGATGACTTACGCCCAGTAATGAGTGGTGTCTTTTTCCAGTTTTCAACTGAAGGGTTAACTTTTGTAGCAACAGATGCACATAAATTAGTGAAGTATACGCGCGCAGATGTAAAAGCGAGTCAAGTTGCTGAATTCATAATGCCAAAGAAGCCTTTAAATCTTTTAAAAGGAATTTTAGCTGGAAGTGATGAAAATTTAACCATTGAATATAACGAATCTAATGCTAAGTTTACATTTGAAAATTCAGAGTTGGTGTGTCGCTTAATTGATGGTAAGTATCCAAATTATGAAGCTGTTATACCAAAGGAAAACCCAAATAAATTAACAATTAGCCGTACACAGTTTTTAAATTCTGTAAGACGTGTAAGCATCTTTTCTAATAAGACCACACATCAAATTCGATTAAAGATTGCTGGTGCAGAATTAAATATTTCGGCCGAAGACATCGATTACTCAAATAAAGCGGAAGAACGTTTAACTTGCGATTATCAAGGTGATGATATGCAAATTGGCTTTAACTCTAGGTTTTTGACTGAAATGCTAAACAATTTAAACTCTGAAGATGTACAACTTGAAATGAGTTTACCTAACAGAGCAGGGATTTTAACTCCAATTGATGGCTTAGATGATGGGGAACACGTAACTATGCTTGTAATGCCCGTAATGTTAAATAACTAATCAATCATTTACATAACTAAAAAAACGCTCACTTTTCAGTGAGCGTTTTTAGTTTATCTCTACATAAAATAACTAACTAATAAAATTAAGAGATAAAGGGTATTTTGGTGTTTCGCCTTTGCTTGCTTTAATAGCATTAACAATCGGAAAAACTAAAGCTACAATTCCAAGGACTATGAATCCTAATATTCCTAATCCAAATACTAATATTAATGGAATACATAACAGTGTATACACTATTAAACTAATTTGAAAGTTGACTATGTTTTTACCATGCTCATCCATTTCATACACATTTCTTTTTTGAGTAGCCCAAATAATTAATGGAACTATCAAACTTCCAAAGCCTGTTACAAAACATAACAACTGACTTAAATGTGTAATTACTATAAGTTGTTTGTCTTGTCTCATTTTGTTTTTTTATTTTATATAATTGAAAAATGTGTTCGCCAATCGTTTTTATAATTCGAACCAAAAACTTTTATTAAGCTCGGCTCATGATGGTAGTAAATTTTATTGATTACTTATTTGACGCTCACCTTTTTAAAACGTTACATAATTTCAATAAATTTTTTTGAAGGGATTACTCGACCTCTAAAGCATGAGCTTTTATCAGATCTATAAATCTAGGGTCATCTTTCAAATATCCAAAAAATTCATAGCGTTCTCGTTGTAACATTGTGCGCTGATTGTTTCGGATAGTATCTAAATAATAAAGCACACTATCGGTTTCTTGAAGACCAGCGAATGCTATGGCAATTTGATGATTTTTTTCATTTCTTTTGAATGTAGCGCTCTTAATTGTATTGATCACTTTATAGCAATTTATAGTATCACCTTCTTTGCCATAGCAATAGCCCAAAAATCGATTAAACACGGGTTGCTCATCTACAATTTTTTTTAATGGTACAATGGCCATTTTATAATCTCTTTTATCGATATACAATCTAAAATAAGATCTATTAATTACAAAAGCATTACTTCCATCGCTTTCCTTTTCTATAGATTGCATAAGTTTCTCTGCCTCATCATATTTGAAATTAGCAGTTAGTGCAGTGAAATAGCTATTCGCAGTTGCAAAAGATAATGGATCGAGAGTATAGGCTATTTTTGCTTGTTCAAGCTGTTTTTCATATTGCTGTGTATAATAATAAAACGTGGAAAATTGATGTCGCGCAGTTAAATCATTAGGTGCAAGTTTGATTGCTTTTTCAAATGCAGCTTTTGCTAATTCATGCTTTCCTTCAATATTATAAATCAATCCTCTAACCGAATAAATCCTAGATACTTTTATACTAATCTTTTCTGCCTTATTTAAATAGTCATTAGCCAATTTAGAAGCCTCCACAGCATCTCTTCCAGAATAATACGTTTCTAAATACACGGAGTTCGCAATTTCCGCATATGCCTCAGCATAATTATTATCTAAATCTATTGCTGCTTCGTAAAGTTTAATACTTGCTGCAATACTTCCTTGAGTTCTTTTATCAGCTTCTTGACGTCCTCTTAAAAACAATTTATAAGCCTCAATATTATGGGTAGAAATATCTTCCAAGCTTTGCTGTTCATCGAAGGTAATATTTAAATTTAGGGCATCAACGATTTCTTTTGATACTTCAGATTGAATAGCAAAAATATCAGTAAGTGTTTTATCATATTGTCCAGCCCATATTAGTTCATCAGTTTCAGCAACAACCAATTGAGCCGTTACTCTAACTTTGTCATCATATTTCCTAATACTTCCCTGTAATATATAAGACACTCTTAGTTTTTTGGCAATTTGGGAAATTGGTTTATCCAGATTTTTAAATTGCATTACCGATTTACGAGAAATCACATGTAACTGCTTCAATTTAGAAAGTTGAGTTAATATGTCCTCGGTGACACCATCTCTAAATATTTCGGCATCATTATCTGCACTTAAATTATTAAATGGCAATACCGCAATAGACAAATCTTCAGGTCTTTCATTTTGATTTGAAAAATATTGAATCGAAAACACAGTGCCTACGATCAAAATAAATGCCAATATTGAAAGTGAAATTGCTCGCTTCTTTGAAATTATTTTACTGTTTTTTAAAGGATTCGATTTAAGTTCACCTTGAACATCTTCAGGATTAGGAACTGCCAACCCTTCATTCGAAATCGCGAAAATGGGCATTGCTTCATCTACATTTTTCAAATCATAGGCATCCAAAAAGGCAGACTCAATATGACGATGACTACGTATTTGATCATGTACTTTATCTGAAATCAAGATACTACCTGGAATCGCACAGGATTCAATTCGTGATGCAACATTAACAGCATCACCAATAATATCATCTTTTAACTGTATAATATCACCAACATGAATACCAATCCGAACTGGTATTTTTGGTTCTTCAAGAAACGCATTTTGCATCTCTATAGCACATTCAACTGCTTCAACAGTACTCTTAAATGTACTTAATGTACCATCACCAAAATATTGAATTATTTTCCCATTAAAAGCCTCAGTTGTTCTTTCGAATGTATTTCGATGTCGATTTCTAAAAACAACTGCCTCCTTCTCGTCTTGCTGCATCAAGGCTGTATAACCTTCAATATCAGTAAACATGATTGCCGCAAGTTGTCTTATCTGTGACATACTACATCTATTTTATTTTTTCCAATAACGCTATAAATCTAGGCTCCGTTTTTATCGATTCAAATTTAATGTCTCGCTTAAGTCCCCAAAAGAACAAACCTTGTCCTCCCGCTTCATAATCCTTTTCTAACCAAAGTAATGCGTTTTCTTTATCATTTAAACTCATATAGATAACAGCAATCATATATGGCGGAACGAATTTTATTTTACTCTTTTCCAATTGATAATTTAAAATCTCAAGTGCTTTCTCCTTTTGACCTGACATACCATAGGCATATCCTAACATCCAATTGGTATTAATACCAACCGTTCTATTATTAAAAAGAGCTATTGCTTCCTTATAATCGCCATTTCCAGTAAGCAAATTGCCTTTCATCCATAACAGCATATTATCATTTGGATGTGCAATTAATGCCTCATTCAATATACCAATTCCTTTGTCAAAATTTTGAAAATAGTAATGAGAAAGGGCTATGTCTGCAATATACTTTGTAGACAATGGATCTAATTCAAGTACTTTCTGAAACAATGCTATGGCATCGTCTAAATGACCATCAAACAATTTTATCCATGCCAATTTATCATAACCACCTACATAACTCGGATTGATATCTAACGCTTGTTCGAGATACTCAATAGCTGTTTCCTTTTCAAAACGATAAAAGCTAATGGAACCGAGTGTACCATAGCTTCCTCCTTCAGTAGGGCTTATTTTCAATGCCTTTAATGCTGGAATCAAGGCATTGTCTAAAACATCTTTTGAAGCCGATCGCCCCCAATATATATATTCCAAATAGGTGTCTGACAGACCAATATAGGCGCGACAAAAATTTGGATCAAGAGCGATTGATTCTTTAAAAAGTGCAACTGCTTTTTCCAAATCTTCAACCTTTCCGCTACCTCTATTTAACGTTTGTTGTGCGTGTTTGTATATTCTATAAGCTTCAGAATTTTCGGTAGGTGTTCTATTTAAATTGTATTGTTCATTCTCACTCAATTCAATTTTTAATGCTTTCGCTATTTCAGTTGAAACACGACTTTGAATATCAAATATTTCGGTCATGGTTTCATCATAGTTCTCTGCCCATAAGTATTCATTATTTATAGCATTTACAAGCTTTGCATTAATTCTAATTTTGTCTCCATACTTTCGAACACTTCCCTCTAAAACATAAGAAACGCCCAGTGCTTTTGCGATTTCCTGGATGGTTTTTTCAGAATTTTTAAACTGCATACTAGAGGTTCTCGATATTACTTGTAGCTCTTTTATTTTTGATAATTGTAATAAAATGTCCTCGGTGACACCATCCGTAAAAATTTCAGAATCCTTATCTATACTCATATTAGTAAAAGGCAACACAGCAATAGACAAATTTTCGTATACTGCTCCAACCTGTTCACGCTTTCCATTGACTACTAAAACAACAATAACGGCTACTAAAGCTAACAATAACATGGCTGCTTTTTTCTTAAATGATTTGAATGAACGGGATTCACTTGCATTAACTTTTACGCTAACTTCAGATAATTCAGGGACCACAATACCTTCATTAGAAATTGCATAAACAGGAATTGGCGTCTCTACATTTTTAAACTTAAAGCGATCCAAAAATTGATATTCAATATGTCGATGACTACGTATTTGATCATGCACTCTATCCGAAATCAATACACTACCTGGAACAGCACATGATTCGATTCTTGAAGCTACATTTACTGCATCACCGATAATATCATCTTTAGAATGAATAATATCTCCAACATGGATTCCGATTCGTACAGGTATTTCAGGTACCTTCAAATATGCTTTCTGCAATTCAATTGCACAATCAACCGCTTCAACCGTGCTTTTAAACGTACTTAAAGTTCCATCACCAAAATATTGAATTATAGTGCCATTAAATGCCTCAGTAGTTCTTTCAAAAGTGTTTCTATGACGCTTACGCATGGCAACTGCTAGTTTTTCATCACGTCGCATCAATGCAGTATAGCCCTCTATATCTGTAAACATGATAGCAGCAAGTTGTCGGTTTTGTGACATTATGAATTAATAGCGTTTTGAATGTCTAAAATAAGTAATTATCTTCAAAAGATTACATTTCTGAATGTTAAGACCTTGAAACTTATGTAATTATTAAAGTCTATAGATTCATCAAAATCGAAGCAAATATCCCAAATTTCGGATAATTTAGTTAAAAAAAGCATTTGGATTGTTGGTGGTGATGGTTGGGCCTATGACATAGGCTATGGTGGATTAGATGATGCCATCGCATCAAGAAAAAATCAAAACATTCTTGTTTTAGATAATGAAGCTAATGACAATACTGGTAGTCATTCATCAAAATTTACACCATTTGGTGCAAAGCCAAATTTACTTTTAGAGTCAAACAAAGGCAGAAAAAGGATCTTGGCTTATTAGCAATGACTTATCAAGATGCTTATGTCGCATCTGTTTTAGAGGTGCTAATCATACGCAAACACTCAAGGCTTTCAATGAAGTAGAGAGTTTTGATGGCCCATCAATTGTTATTGCATACACATATAGTCCATCTCAGGGCATAGATATGAAAACACCAATCAGATATTATAAAGCCGCTGTCAATTCTGGACAATGGTTGTTATTTAGACGGGTTCATAGACGACTAAAAAATGGACAAAATCCATTACAACTAGATTCAGATCCGCCATCCGCCTACAATAAAACTAGAAGAATACTTATACATGGAGCAACGATTCAATTCATTGTTCAATGGAATTTTCAGAAAATGAAAATTTATTAATTCGTATATTACAGAAATATGTTGACGAACGATTTAACAAATTTCTATTTAAGTCGCTAGAGCAAACTCCCCACAGAACTATAAAGCTGCTAAGCAAATGCATTAGCAAATAATTCACTTTGGCTGATAAGGACGTGAATTTGCAATGATTTCAAGATGAATAAAAAAACATACATAACGAAAAAGCTGAGATTACTCTCATTTTGTATTGGGACAATTATTGTACTAAGTACTATTATTATTCTGGTATGTTATAATGTGATTTCTAAAGATCAGGTCATCTCTTCTCACAAATTACCTAATGTATATTATATGAATTATAATGCGGCAGCATTAGATGATTCTGAAAAAAATAAAATCATTAAGTATGGTTTTGAATTATTTCAAAACACAGCAAAACACATAGGTCCTGAAAGTGAAAATCCGGAATTGTCATATGCGGGAAATCGATTGTCTTGTAATAATTGTCATCTTAATTCAGGCACTAAACCTTATTCAGCACCTTTAATTGGAATCATCCAAAGATTTCCTCAATTCCGCGGTAGAGAGAATAAAATGGGTACAATAGAAGAACGTATTAATGGCTGTTTTGAAAGAAGCATGAATGGTATTAAGCTGCATACTGATAGTAAAGAAATGAAAGCATATGTAGCATACTTAGAGTATTTGAGTCGATATGCTCCAGAAGACGGGGAAATTGAAGGTCAAGGTTTTTTGAAATTGAAAATTCCTGAAAGAGCTATCGATCTTGAACATGGAAAAAAAGTATTTATTACACACTGCATCATATGTCATCAAAGCGATGGTCAAGGTATTAAATCTGCCAACGGATTTAATTATGAATATCCTCCACTTTGGGGTAACGACTCCTATAATGATGGTGCTGGCATGACTAGAGTACTGACATCTGCAAGATTTATAAAAGCCAATATGCCATTTGGCACAACCTATGACTCACCTTTTTTAACGGATGAAGAAGCCTATGATGTCGCTGGATTTATCAACCAACAACAAAGACCAATAAAGAGCCATCCTGAAAAAGATTTTCCAGATATAAAGAAAAAACCAGTATCGACGCCATATCCCCCTTATGCCGATAACTTTTCTATTGACCAGCATCAAAAAGGGCCATTTCAACCCATTATAGAATATTACAAAAATCAATATAATATTATTAAAACTAAATGAATAATTATGAAAACAACAACCGAAAGTAATTCAAGGCGAAAATTTTTAGGCGCTTTAGCCCTAGGTGCTACGGCAAGTACCATAGCTGTACTAACAAATCCGATATATGCTACAACGGAAGCATTTGAAGCTAAAAAAATGGAAGAAGTAGATGACTGGTTCAAAAACATTAAGGGAAAGCACAGGATAGTCTACGATGGATCTACCCCACATGATGGATTTCCAGTAACTTGGAATTGGGCGTATTATTTAAGCAACAATGGAACTGGAACTTCAGATGATAATATGACTGCTATGACTGTTTTAAGACATAAGGCAATTCCTTTAGCATTTGAAAATCGTATCTGGGAAAAGTATCCCATTGGTGAAGTATTTGGCATAAATGATAATGCCACAGGGCAGCCTTCAAAACGAAATCCTTATTATGAGCCACAAGATGGTGATTTTCCATTACCAGCAATAGAAGGTATTAAACGGATGATAGAACGCGGTGCTTTATTTTGTGTCTGCGATTTAGCGACTAAAGTTTACAGTAATGCTGTTGCTGCTAAAATGAATTTAGATCCAAAAGAAGTGTATGACGATTGGGTAAATGGTGTTTTACCAAATATTCAATTGGTACCTTCTGGAGTCTGGGCTTTAGGTAGAGCACAAGAAAATGGCTGCGGCTATATTTTCGCTGGAGAATAATTATTAATTAAATAAAATTTGAAATAATGAAAACTATTTTAAATGTAATATTAGCATTGGTATTTACGTCAATATCCTTTGCACAGGAAACACCAATTAAAATTGTATTCGATGTTACAAGCAGTGATACTTCAGTACATCAAGCTGCGGTGAGACATGTAAAATATATGTCTAAAGCCTATCCAGATTCTCAATTTGAGGTCGTAATGTACAGTGGTTCTATAGAGATGGTTTTAAAAGACAAATCCACTGTTGCCGAAGACATGGAAACATTAGCAAAAAAAGAGAATGTTTCTTTTGTTATTTGTGAAGGTACAATGAAGCGTCATAAAATTGATCCTTCTCAAATAATACCTGGGGTAACTTTTGTGGCTGATGGCATTCTAGAAATTATAACAAAGCAAGCTGAAGGCTGGGGCTATATTAAAGAAGGTAAGTAATTTAAATATGGAAGATAGAGGTTTAGAAAACATATTCTAAACCTCAATTTATTTTAAAAAAATGAAAGAACAAGACAGCATAAAACACAAATTTGAAAGAAACGCGAAGGCATTATCTTTAAAACCTAATCTTGGTCAAGGCACTGGAGTTTCCGTTACACGAATTACAAATGGTCTTTCCTGTGAAATCTCAGAAGGTGACTGGAAACTTCATTCCGATATGCCAAATCAAATTGGAGGAAATGGAAGCGCTCCTAGTCCAGGTGTTTTAGGCAGAGCAGCTCTTGGCAGCTGCTTGGCCACAGGGTATATGCTCTGGGCATCAAAACTCGATGTTCCAATTGATAAATTAGAAGTATGCATCGAAGCAGACTATGATGATGGCGCATTATTTGCAAGTTCAAACGCTTTTCCGGGTTATTCTGAAGTGCGTTATACGGTAAAAATTAAAAGCCCAAGATCGCTATTAGAAATCGAAAAGTTTTTAGATAAGGCAGAACAACACAGTCCATATTTAGATGTGTTTTCAAGAGCACAATTGTGTAAACGAAACATAGAATTAATCAAAACTCAAAAAAATGAATCCTAATCTACAAAGAAGAGTACAAAGATATGGCTGGGACAAAGCCTCGGAGTTTTACCAAGACTTATGGCAAGTACAATTAAAACCTGCACATGATTTACTCTTAAAAACTTCTGATGTTCGAAATGGAGACAACATTATTGATATTGCAGCAGGCACAGGATTAATTTCTTTTAGATTAAACGAAATCGCAGGTGCGAACGGCTCTGTTATGGCTACAGATATTTCTGATAAAATGATAGAAATTGGAACAAATTTATGTTTGACAAATACTATTTCCAATGTCCGTTTTGAACGTATGGATGCAGAGGCACTAAACTGTGAGGACGACACATATGATCTTGCAACATGTGCTCTAGGATTAATGTATTTCCCAGAACCTGATATTGCTTTAGGAGAAATGTTTCGGGTTTTAAAACCTACTGGCAAAGCCACAGTCGCTGTTTGGGGCTCTAGAAAAAACTGTGGATGGGCAGAAATTTTCCCCATCGTTGATGCGCGGGTTAATACTGATGTTTGTCCAATGTTTTTTAATCTGGGCGAGGGAAATGTTTTAGATTACGTATTTGATAAAGTAGGATTCAAAAACATACGTTCTCAAAAAATTAAAACCACATTACAATATTCAACAGATGAAGAAGCCTGTGACGCTGCGTTTATAGGTGGCCCTGTTGCCATGGCATACTCAAGGTTTGATTCAAAAACTAAACATGAAGCAAGATTAGCATATTTAGAATCAATTAAGGCTTATAAAACTAAAGTTGGATATGAGATTCCAGGTGAATTTATTGTCTGTAGTGGTACTAAAAACTAACTATTCCCTTTAAGAATATCAATTAAATCTCCCTTATGAACAATTCCTGATTGTCTCCAGAGTTGCTTTCCCGATTTAAATAAAACCAAGGTTGGCACACCTCTTACGTTATATTTTGATGCTGTTATTTGATTTATATCAACATTAATTTTAAAAATTAACACAGCATCTCCTAGTACATCCTTTACTTCTTTTAATATAGGCCCCATTAGTTTACATGGTTCACACCATTCCGCATAAAAATCGACTAATACTAATCTATCTTGTTGAATTATACTTGAGAAGTTTCCCATACATTTAATTTCTATTTCCTTTCATTTCATTAAAATGTCCTTCAAACCATTCTGGCTGGGCAATATCATATTCATACATATAATCAGCTATTTGAGCAATGGTTTCTTCAGAAAACGGCATTTTAGGCATCACATTAAAGCGTTTTACTGCACCATACATCTTAGCATTTGCTTCATTTGGATTTTTTATCCAAGTTTGTATGGCTTCAATAAACTCTGCTTTTGTTGGTTGAGAAGATGTATAACGGCGTTTAACAGCAATCATTGGTGGTGCTAATAAGTCATCATGACTAGCGGCTAGATTATGACACACATAACAGTTGTTTTCCATTAATATTTTACCTGGATGCTCTTCAAAATTATCAGTTTGAATAGTAGCCATACTAGTGTACCGATCCTTTTCAGAATTTTCACAACTTAATAAAAACATAAAGGTAAGTAATACATAAATTGAAGTTTTCATAACCTTGAGATTTAGTACACAAAGTTAAGATTCAAAGTCAATATTTATGGTAACAAAAGTTACAGATAAATGACGTTTCAGGACAATTCTTTAAAGATAATATAAACACCCATAATCAAAACAAACCAGCCAAATCCCTTTTTTAATTTTTTCCCTTCAATGAAATTTGACAAATAGGTACCAATAAAAATTCCAGCAACAGAAAGTGAACTGAACACTAATAAAAATGTCCAATCGATCTCAAGATTTTCAACGTCTCCAATAAAACCGATCAAGGATTTAATGGCAATGATTAGTAGCGATGTGGCCACAGCTTTTTTCATGGGAAGTTTAGCAAGCAATACCAAAGCAGGAATTATTAAAAAGCCACCTCCTGCTCCAACAATTCCGGTAAGTAACCCTACGGCAGCGCCTTCAATAACTATTAATGGATAATTATACACAATTATCGTTTCTTCATCAGGGACTTTGTTATTTTTTCGAATCATTGAAATCGATGCCATTAGCATAATCATAGCAAAGAACATCATAATTGCAATATCTTTCGTGATTAGAAATTCGCCTATAGAGAATAATTCTTCTGGAATTGCGGGCACCAAATACTTGCGTGTTAGATACACAACAATAAAAGCTGGAATAGAAAAAATAACAGCCGTTTTAAAATCAACAAGTCCTTTTTTAATATTTCGAAAGGCACCAATTAATGCTGAAACACCAACCACAAACAACGAATAAGCAGTAGCTGTTACAGGATTTACTGACATTAAATATACGAGAATAGGCACTGTCAATATAGATCCGCCTCCACCAATAAGCCCTAAAACAACACCAATAAAAAGCGCCCCTATATATCCTAATATCGTAAGTAAATCCATAACTATTTTATGATGTTAATATTAGTATAAACATCGTAATCTTTTAGTAACATATGTAACACTAATATTATAGATCTATTATTTTTAAATGATTTCTGTGAAGTTCTATTTTACCATCGTTTTCAAGGACTTTTAATAATCTTGAAACAACCACTCGAGATGTGTGCAAATCTTGTGCTATTTCTTTATGCGTCACTTTAATGATATCGTCATGATTCACCATTGCTTTATCCCGAAGGTATTTTAATATACGCATGTCCATTTTTAAAAACGCAATGGTATCAATAGCTTCTAAAAGTTCAGACATTCTATCATGATAACTTTTTAGAATAAAATTTTGCCAACTCTTATATTTACTCATCCATTCATCCATTTTTTGTACAGGAATCATAATGAGTTCAACATCAGTTTCTGCAATTGCTCTAATTTCGCTTTTACTTTGACCCATGCAGCAGGAAAGCGTCATGGCACAGGTATCTCCAGGTTCAATAAAATATAAAATAAGTTCTTCACCTTCTTTATCTTCTCTCTGAATTTTAATCGCACCTTTTAAAATTAGAGGCATTGAATTTATGTAATCACCAATTTCTATAAGAGGTATTCCTTCTGAAACCTTTTTGTAAACGCCAACAGACATGATTTCATCTAAGAGTTTATCCTCAAAGAGATAACCATAGTTCTGATTTAACTGTTCAATCATAAATCGGCTCTATTTAGAGGCCTAAAGATAGGATTTAAGTTATAAATCAAGTGATTTTTTAATTTACTATTATCTTTTTTAAAATTTGATTACCCGAATTACTTTGTAATTTAACCAAATACAAGCCTGAACTCAATGAAATTGGAATCTCTAACGACTCATGAGCAGTCCTACTAAGAAGAATTTGTCCAGATAGGTTATAGATTTCAATTTCAACTTGATTTGTAATTCCCGAAATTGATATCAAATTATTAACTGGATTTGGCAATATTTTAATTTCGTTTAATTCATTGCTGGTAATTGACAACGTATCATCATAGAAACTTATCCTTCTAATTGTTCCCAGATTAATATTGACATAAAACATTGAACCATCTAAAGGATTTTGAAAAATATGAACAATCCCATTTCCATAATCTGAAGGAGCCAACTGCTCAATATGATTAAACCATGGTGTATTAGATGGATTTAAAGTAGCTGCATTTATCCAATCTTCCTTATAATCTGAAAATAATAGTTTCCCTTCAAAGTCTGCACCAAATGCAGTGCCAACAACAAATGGTCCTGCAATTGCGGTATTCCCTCTAAACTCGATTCCTGTAGTTGGTGAACCAGAACCACCCACCCTTGGGTCAGTAGGTGTAGAACCTGAAAAATATGGCACGCGCACTCTATTAGAACCATGTTTCCATGTCGCGGAAGGTCTTCGATGTACAAATCTTCTATTCGAAGGAATAGCGTCATCTACAAAGGATGTAGGTTGTGTACACAAACTAACGAAAGTTGCAGGCGATTCATCTGGATTAATGGTTCCACTAGTATAATAGCTATTTAATGCTGTTTGTCCTTCATAAAGCGGCCATCCTGCATTTAGTCCAGGTTTATCAATAACATGAATATCTTCCCAAGTTCCCCATCCAACGTCAGCTACAAATAATGTTCCTGGATTGGCATCATTTGGATCCAAGCTTCCTGTAGCAATATTAATAGAAGCTCTAAACGGATTTCTCAATCCCATGGCCCACATTCTAGATTCGGCAGATCTTGGGTTATTAGAATCATAAAATGGATTTGATGAAATCCCATCGCCAGTTAATGGATCCATTCTTAATACTTTACCGCAAAGAGAATTTATCATTTGGCTTCTAAACGCACCAACGTTTTCTTCAGAACGCATTATTCCATCGTTTAATGCCTGTTGATAATAGGTTTCATTTCTACTTCCAGTATCTGTTGAAGTATAACTCGCATTATCCCCCGTAGTTACTAATAAGGTCCCATCGCTACCAAACATTAATGTTCCCCCAGCATGTGACTCATGTGTTAAGGGAACACCTGTAGAAATTGATTCACCAAGCAATACTAGACGACTAGCATAGTCTGTTGTCATGGGAGTTAATTGGTGATTCAATGTATATCGGGTTATTCTACTTATAGAGGCCTTGTAATAATCATTTGTATTAGCATTATAACTACCTGTGCCGTAATGCAATAAATGATGTCTATCAACGGTATAAAACAAATAAATGTAACCATTGGTTTCAAAATCTGGATCCAAACAGATACTCAACATGCCAAAATCTCTATAGCCTGACACTTCATCTGAAATATCTAAAACAGCAGCATTTTGTTT
The DNA here is from genome assembly GCA_002162765.1 of Flavobacteriales bacterium 34_180_T64. Taxonomy (GTDB): domain Bacteria; phylum Bacteroidota; class Bacteroidia; order Flavobacteriales; family Flavobacteriaceae; genus MAAR01. Next base: position 189,433 of record MAAR01000017.1, read on the forward strand.
TATATATGCATTTCCATTCCAATTTGATAAATAAATTTCACCTGCTTGAGTCCAAGCAAACATTTTGGTTCCATCAACATTAAAAATGGTTCCCATTATTCCAGCATATCCAGATTGGATAAGTTCATCAGAATAATCATCTGGTAATTGTGCGATTGTAGTACTGCAAATACATAGTGATACTAATATTAAAAGCCTTTTCATAATGATAGAAGTTATGATAATATGAAACATGCTATTAATCCGAATCAAATATACAAATTTTATCTTGTTTAAAATGAACGAATTAGATACTCCCGATAAATCAAATTAGAGAAGCGGACTATTTTCCCGATACAAAAATTGTCAAGAATATTGCCTAGTATATCATTATTGGTAATTTCTCCTGTGATTTTACAAGGCTGATAAATCGCTTGTCTGATACCAATAGCCAACAAACCTCCTGACGAACCAGATTCCAATCCATGTTTTACATTTTGAATTTATCTTATAAAAAAAGTAAATTCTCGTGTAACTTACTCTAATAAAAATAGATACAAATCGTACTCGAGCACAATGTAAATAGTGTAACATATTGACTAATATATCGTCTTATAAAGAATCAAACTCATTTCACAAAAAAAAATCATATGACAATTTTAGTGGTAGGTGCAAGTGGCGCAACAGGAATTCAATTGGTTGAACAACTTCTAATTCAAAGACATAAAGTTAAAGTAGTTGTTAGATCTCCTGAAAAGTTGCCAGAATCTTGGAAAAGGAATAACGACTTACAAATTATTTCTGCAAGTATTTTAGAAATGAGTGACATAGAAATGAGCCAACATGTTATTGATTGTCATTCAATTGTCTCATGTCTTGGACATAGTATGACTTGGAAAGGTATTTATGGACAACCTAGGAAACTTGTAACAGATGCTACGCGACGACTATGCGAAGCCATAAAAATTAATAATCCAGAACGTCCAATTAAGTATGTATTAATGAACACTACTGGAAATCGTAATCGTGATTTAAACGAACCCATTTCCTTTGGTCAAAAATGCGTTATTGGACTTCTTCGTTTGCTATTGCCACCACACGTGGATAACGAAAACGCTGCTGATTATTTACGAACCCAAATCGGTCAAAATAATGATTTTATTGAGTGGACCGCTGTAAGACCTGACACTTTAACTAATGAGGAAATCGTAACTGATTATGAAATATATGCTTCACCAACTAGGAGTGCTATTTTTAATGCAGGTAAAACTAGTCGTATAAATGTCGGTCACTTTATGGCTAATTTATTAAGTGATGAGAATTTATGGATTACATGGAAAGGACAAATGCCTGTAATCTATAATAAATCGTCCCTTAGTTAATCATAAAAGCCTAGAATAATGAATCAACTATATAAGAGCCATTTTCTTATTGATTACAACCATGTATATAATTCAATGTGTCCAAATTTTCCTCACTAAAAATCCTTGCTGCTGAATAATGGTTTCTCCCTTTTCTCTATCTTTATGCGCACGTAACAAACCCTACACGACCGCGTTAGGTAGAATTATAAAATAATGATAGAAAAAAAAATTGCAATTATAGGATGTGGTAATTTAGGATTATCCATTTTGAATGGTTTATTAAACATTCAAGGTATCAAAGCAAGTAATATCACCGTTACTAAAAGAGATATAAACACACTTGGTCATTTATTAAAAACTGGGATAAACATAACTACTGATAATGTTAAAGCTATTAGTGAGTCCGAAATCATAATAGTTGCCCTTAAGCCATATAACATATCAACAGTTTTAAAAGAACTTAGTTCAAGTTTTAAAAAGGAAAAACATATTCTAGTGTCATTAGCCACAGGGATTTCTATCGAAGAGCTAGAAAAAAATGTTAATCCGTCTATTCCAATATTTAGAGCAATGCCAAATACAGCTGCTGATGTTTCGACTGCTATGACTTGTATTAGTTCAAACTCTCAAGACGATAAAACCATTAAGTTAGTAAAACAATGTTTCGATTCTATTGGTAATACTATTATCATTAATGAAATCCTTATGGATGCTGCTACGGTACTTGGAGCCTGTGGAATAGCATACGTTTTAAGGTTTATAAGAGCAATGGTACAAGGAGGCATCCAAATTGGTTTTGATTCTAAAACAGCGAGTGAAATTGTCAATCAAACAGTTAAAGGTGCTGCCGAATTATTAATTGAACGGAATGAGCATCCAGAATTTGAAATAGACAAGGTAACTACGCCTAAAGGTTGTACAATTACTGGCTTGAACGAAATGGAACACAATGGATTCAGTTCTGCTTTAATTAAAGGTATTGTTGCATCTTTTGATGCTATTGAAAAATAATCTCATCATGGTAACATTAAACGCTTTTATAGTAAAATTACCAGAAAATCGACAGGATCCATTTTTGAAATTTAGAAATTTAATTATCAATATTTCTATTTTTTTTATTCGAATGAGGCACAAATGGCCTCAGAAACTCCACTGAAATTTGCTGTAAAAATTAGTCAAAAAAAAGAGCCCAAAAAAGGACTCTTTTTTTGTTAATTCTAATGATCGTGATTTGAATGGTCATCATCTTTCTTTTCTCCAGATTGATTCATCTCCATGTCATGATCGTATTGACAACAACCCGGCAACCCATTGTAAGCTTCTTCATTTCCTGCAACTTTTTCAGTATCATAACCTGAATCTGCTATAGCATTATGAATAACCATTGCATCTGTTTTGGTTTCTTCAAAAGACACCTCAATTTTCTTTTTATCTACATCCCAAGTTGCGTTAGAAACACCTTCAACACCATTAGCTGCTTTTTCAATGGTGTTCTTACACATGCCACAATTTCCTCTTACACCAAATGAAATATCTGCCATAGCTATTTCTTTTGTTATTTCCGTTGTTGTCGTTTCTGATGCTTGTTTGGATTCGTTTTTACAACTTGTTAAACCCATAACTGCTACTACAGCTACACTTAAAATTACTTTTTTACTCACGTCGATTACATTTTGGCTTTTGTGTTCGTGATTTTTCTTTGAAAAGTTCATTGTTTAAATTTGATTTATTGATTTTACTTATTCTATTACTTGTTTTACTTCTCCGCAGGTTAGCATTGCCTTACCAAAATAGGGATTGACTACTTTTGCTTCTTTACTCAACCAATAAGCTCCATTATTATTATCAGCCATAGGGCAAAATTCAACAAAGACTTTTTCATTAACTCCAAATAGTTGAATTGCATTTGTCAAATGAGATGACAGATGCTTGAAATGATTTCTCTGTTCTTTAATTCTTGATGTCTTTGAAATTGAAATTGCAGATGCATTTATTTCTTTTTCTAATGACATCCAATGATTATGAGCCTTAATATCAGTTATTTGTTTCATATCAACTTTAGACAAATTATCAATTAGTCTTTTTGATTCTCCTACTACGTTTTTTGAATCATCTTTGACCAATGCATCTTTCAATTTGATATAATCATTAAAAACTACCTTCAATTTATTTTGAAAGTCTCTTGACACTTTCAGCCTTTCATTCATATTAGAATGCTTCTCATGATTTCCTGCATCAGCTTCTTCCGTCCCAAAATGTCCTTCGTGACCAGTCATAACCTTACCGCCTTCTTTATTCATCATTGATTTTTTTCCTTGCAATTGAGCTGCTGCATCAACCGTAAACGTTCCGTTTGTTACTATTTCATCACCATTGTTCAGGCCTTCTAATAACTCATAATTGTCACCAACCATATTACCTAATGAAATTTCACGCATTTCAAATACTGGCTCATTTGGATTGGTTTTCAGATAGACAATAGAGCGTTCTCCAGTCCATAAAATAGCTGAAGATGGAATCGTTAATACTTTTTCTCCATTTGAAGTCATTCCTTTTATTTTTCCTTCAACAAACATTCCTGGTTTAAATACAGCATCCTTATTATTTAATACAGCTCTTAATTTCACAGTCCGCGTTCTGGTATCTAAAACAGGATCAATAAAATCTACTTTAGCCTTAAATTCCTTATTTGGATAAGCATTTGTTGTAATGGAAATGGCTTGACCTTTCTTAAATAAATCGATTTGATTTTCAAAAACATCAAAATTCGCCCAAACAGTATTGAGATTTGCAATTTTAAGCAACGATTGACCTTGTTTGACATAGTCGCCTTGTTCTACTAATTTTTCGGATACAGTACCTGATATAGTTGCATATACAGGGAAATTTTCTTTAACCTTACCTGAAGTTTCAATTTGATTGATTTGGCTTTCAGAAAGTTTCCATAATTTCAATTTGTTACGTACTGCCTTATATAATGCAGGCTGTGATTCTTTCAGAGAAGCCGCTGTAATTAATTCTTGTTGTGCTGCATATAACTCTGGCGAATAGATGGTTGCCAATAGTTGACCTTTACGCACTTCCTCTCCGGTAAAACTCACATTCAATCGTTCAATTCTTCCAGAAAAATAACTGACTTGAACTGCATTAGCTTCTTCATTTTCTACAACCTTTCCAGATAATTTAAAGACACCATTTTCAGTTTTATTATTACCAACAATAGAGGTTTGAATATTTGCCAATGCCATTGCATTTTCAGTTAACTTGAATTGATCTGCCATTAACCCTTCTACACTGCTTTCCGCAGGGATTAAGTCCATACCACAGATAGGACAATCGCCTGGTTCTGGCTGCATAATTTGTGGATGCATAGAACAGGTCCACATTTGATTCGATTCTGCTACTTGAGTGTGACTGTGCTCCATTTCTTTATTGGATGAATCACTAAATAGCAACCATCCTAAAAGCAGTCCTACTGCCAACATTCCGATGTAAACTATATATTTTTTCATTTTAAAATATGTTTAATAGCATTAATACCGCCATTATAATCATAATGGTATTCTCTATAAAAGTTGCTTCTGTCATAGGTAATTTTAAGGCAGTCCCTAAACAAGCGCACTGTATTGATTTTTTATCTAAGAGTGTCTTAGTCACTCCTACAGTTGTTATTCCTAATACAACAAGTGTAACTATTAAAGCTATGTTCACTTCAAATCGGATTAAGAACATTAACCCTAAAGCTGTTTCAATAAAAGGATAAATCCATCCATATAAGGGAATACGCTTTGCAAATGGATCGTACATTTTGAATGATTCAGGAAACCCTTTTAAGTCTAACATTTTGAAGAAACTAAACACAATATAGAATAAGCCCATAAAGTCAAGCATAAATTCGCTCCAAGACCAATCATTATAATGAAGCAATATACTTGCTGTAGTGATATAAAAGATGATAAGCAATAATGGTTTTAATTGTTGCAGTTTGGTTTTACCATCAGCTACTGACATAGTTGGCGAGTTAGTAGATCGGAACACATTATTATCGTGCTTTTCGGATATAGCATATTTTTCAGGCAAAGCCTTTTGTAACATATTAATTGCAATATGCTTATTCATTGTAAGCTCTGCTTCTCCTTTCTCAAGATTAATCGAAACTTTGGTGATGTCTTCTAATTCGTTAAAGTATTTTTCTACAGAAGCTTTGCAATTGTTGCAAGTCATCCCTTCTATTTTATATGTGTGTTTCATTACTGTTGCGTTAAATAATTAATAATTGTGGTTTGAATATAATAGCTTTTAACCGATTTGATTTGATTCATTTGATACTTTAATTGCAACTCTTGAACATCTAACACATCATTAAAATCAATCGTTCCCGTTTCATAACTTCTGATTAAAATTTGCTCCGCATCTTTAGCCTGCTTTAAGTTTTTAGTTTGGGTATCATAACTTATTCTAGCAGAAATCCTATCGTTTATTGCTTTATCTAAAAGTGTTTCCAAAGTATTTAAGCGATCTTGCTTTTGGGCAGCAATCTCTTGTTGTTGCAATTCATTTTGCTTGGTTTGAGATTTGTATTTATTGTTGAATATTGGAATAGACACAGACAGCATTGGCATAATAATGTCCTTTCCGTTATCATTAAAATTCATTTCTGGGCGTTTGTTTACATTAATATAATCCAACCCAAAACCAATCATGGGACTGCTTTCTTTCTGATTCAATAATTCCGACTGTTCTATGGAATGGTAGAGTTTATCATATTTCAGCAGTTCAGGATGTAATGCTAAATTTTCAGAATTGATTTCAAAATCTTCAGAAGGCATATTTAATTCATGAATAACATCAACTACAATGTCTTTATCACGATTTAAGTATTTATTGAATGCTGTTTGTTCTGCCAAATACTGCTGAATTAAAACTTGGTTTAGTTGTTCTAATTCGTTTTGACGCATTTGTAATCGCAATACGTCTACTGCTGATGCTTTTCCAACTTCAACTGAAGTTAATGCCAATGTTTCATAGGTTTTAAGTAATTTGATATTTTCAGTTAACACCTCTTGCTTTGCGGTATTAGCATATAGCTTATAATAGGACTGTGACACTGATGCCATTAATTTTCTTTTGGCAATGATGATATCTTCATATTTAGCATCTGCTAATGAACTTACATAGTGCTCTCTTGCTGTGATATTACCAAACCAAGGCAACATTTGTTTAGCCGATACTTTAAAGCGTTGCGCTCCTGTACGTGTTTCTGGTTCGCGTATAAAGTAACCAACACCAAATTCAGTATTCGGAATTGTATTAACTTCATTTACCTTTTCAGAAGCAATACGATATTGCAATTCAAATTTTTGAATTTCTGGACTGTTTGTTAGTGCTTCTTCAATAATCGTTTCTAATTGTTGTGCATTAGAAAAAGTAACGGACAGTAAACCAATTATAATTAAAACTATTCTTTTCATTTTGCTGTTCTTTTAAGTTGAATTTCTTGCTTCCAGCTGTATAATACTGGCACGACAAACAATGTTACTAATGCGATTAACATGCCACCAAAACTTGGAATTGCCATCGGAATCATAATATCACTTCCACGTCCAGTAGAGGTTAATACAGGCAATAATGCCAATATAGTGGTTGCCGTGGTCATTAAACACGGTCTTATACGTTTTTCTCCTGCTTCTACTATTGACGCTCTTATTTCGGTTTTGTTTTCTGGTGTGTTTCTGTCGAAAGTTTGCGTTAAATAAGTTGCCATTACTACACCATCATCTGTTGCAATTCCAAAAAGCGCAATAAATCCTACCCAAACCGCTACACTTAAATTAATTGGATGCATTTGGAATAAGTCTCGTAAGTTTTCTCCAAAGAAATTGAAATTTAAAAACCACGCTTGACCATATAACCATATCATTAAGAAACCACCTGCGAATGCTACTGCTATACCTGTAAACACCATTAAAGACGTAGCAACCGAACGGAATTGGAAATACAATATCAAAAAGATAATTAACAAGGCCAAAGGCACAACAACCGCTAATGTTTTCTCTGCTCGTAACTGGTTTTCATAGGTTCCTGTGAATTTGTAGTTAATCCCTTTTGGCACAATTAATTCTCCAGAATCTATTTTCTGTTGAATTAAAGCTTGTGCATTTTCAACGACGTTGACCTCAGCAAAACCATCTAATTTATCAAACAATACATAACCAACTAAAAACGTATCTTCACTTTTAATGACTTGCGGACCTTGTTCATAACGAATGCTTGCCAATTCACTTAAAGGTATAGGACTCTCTTTCTCAACTGGGATATATATTTGCTTTAAATCCGTTGGATTTGCTCGAAGTTCTCTTGGATAACGTATCCGAACACCATAGCGTTCTCTACCCTCAACCGTTTGGGTCAATACTATTCCACCAACAGCAACTTTTAATACATCTTGTACATCTTGTACTGAAATACCATAGCGTGCAATTTTCTCTCTATCAATATCTATAAGCAAATACGGTTTACCTACAATACGGTCGGCAAAAACAGCTTCTATTTTGACACCTTTAGCTTGTTTTAGAATACCTTCTAATTGTACACCGAAGGCTTCAATTTGCTTTAAATTTTGTCCCTTAACTTTAATTCCCATTGGTGCTCGCATTCCTGTTTGCAACATGACCAATCGCGTTTCAATAGGTTGTAATTTTGGTGCAGAGGTAACACCTGGCAATTTTGTCACTCTTACAATTTCATTCCAAATATCATCAGGTGATTTAATTTCTGGTCTCCAATTTCGGTAAAACTCACCATCATCGTCTGAAATGAGTAGTTGTCTTGTCACATTGAGCGCAGTCGAAATGTCTGCCGCTTTGTTCTCGACTGCGCTCGAACTGACAGCTGTATTTACATTTTGAATTAAACGACCATCTTTTAATTCAAAAAGGCCATCTTCATTTACTTTATAACGTTGACGTTCACCATCTTCATTCAGCATATATTCAGGTTTATACTGAATAATATTCTCGTACATAGATAATGGTGCAGGATCTAAAGCCGATTCGGTGCGACCTGCTTTACCAACAACCGTTTTAATTTCTGGAATACTGGCTACGGCCATATCTAATTGTTGTAATACACGTTTATTCTCTTCTACACCAGAATGCGGCATTGACGTTGGCATTAACAGGAATGAACCTTCATTTAAGGATGGCATAAACTCTTTCCCTGTATTTTTCATAATGAAAAACCCTCCAATAACAATTAGAGTTGGTAGGGATAAAAATAGTAGCTTGTTTTCTAAACACCACTTTAAAATACGTGTATAGTATGTTCTAAATAATGTAAAAACACCTAATAATCCAAAACAAATAATACTCACAAAAATGAGATTCCAAAAGATGCTTTTATCTACTCCTAAAGGTCTCCAATATTCAGCCAATAGAAATATAATTACCAAGGCTGAAATTATAATATTGATAAGGTTCGATTGCTTTTTAGTTACTTTTTCTTGAAGTTTTAAAAGTCCTGCAACCCCAAAAACAATCAATGATATGCCTAACCAATAACCATATAAAATAGCCGCTACACCTAGTAGAATTAAAACGGTTTTTAAAATATAGTTAAAACTCTTTTTGATGTTTTTTCTTCTGAATAAAAATGCTGCAAATGGTGGAATTAAAAACAACGCAACAATTAGTGATGCCGTTAATGCAAAGGTTTTTGTAAAGGCCAATGGTCTAAATAATTTCCCTTCTGCACCAATCATAGTGAAGACTGGAATGAAACTAATTATCGTTGTCATTACTGCGGTTACAATTGCACCCGACACTTCTGTTGTGGCATTATAAACAATTTCGTTAATTGATTTTTTGTCATTCTGAACGGAGTGAAGAATCTCTTGAGAAGATTCCTCGTCGTCCGTTCCTAGCTCTATCGGAATGACATTTTCATTTTCATCCAGATGCCTAATAATGTTTTCTGAAAGTATGACGCCTACATCCACCATGGTACCAATTGCAATTGCAATACCAGAAAGTGCCACAATATTGGCATCTACACCAAACAATTTCATAGCAATAAACACCATTAAAACTGCAACAGGTAATAATCCAGAAATTAATACCGAAGCGCGAAGATTAAATACCATAATGATAATAACCAAAATGGTTATTAGAATCTCTAATGTTAATGCTTCATTGAGAGTGCCTAATGTTTCTTGAATTAGTTCTGTTCTGTCATAAAAAGGAACAATTGTGACTTGAGAAGTTCTTCCATCAGCTAATACTTTTGAAGGCAATCCTGCGCTTAATTCGTTAATTTTTTCTTTAACGTTGTTAATGACTTCCATTGGATTGGCACCATATCTCGCTACTACAACAGCGCCTACAACTTCGGCCCCTTCTTTGTCTAATATACCTCTACGAGTTGCAGGACCTAATGTTACTATCCCTATATCTTTAATTTTGATTGACGTATAATCTTCGGAAGTGACTACAGCATTTTCTATATCTGAAATAGATTTCACATAGCCCAAGCCACGTACTAAATATTCTACCTGATTAATTTCTAATGTTTGCGCTCCAATATCTTTATTACTCGCTTTTACTGCTTTTACTACCTGATCCAATCCAATATTATATTGACGCATCAATTCTGGATTCACATCAACTTGATATTCTTGAACAAACCCACCAATGGATGCTACTTCAGATACGCCACTTGCAGATGATAAGGCATATTTCACATAGTAATCCTGTATGCTTCGTAATTCGTTTAAATCCCAACCACCAGTTACGTTTCCGTTTTCATCACGTCCTTCAAGCGTATACCAATATATTTGTCCTAAACCAGTTGCATCTGGACCCAAAGCTGGATTAACATCAGTGGGAAGTAAATCATTTGGTAATGAATTTAGCTTTTCGAGGATACGACTTCGACTCCAATAAAACTCAATATCTTCTTCAAAAATGATATAGATACTTGAAAAGCCAAACATAGATGAACTACGAATGGTTTTCACTCCCGGAATGCCGAGTAAGGAGGTCGTTAAAGGATAAGTGATTTGATCTTCTATATCTTGTGGTGAACGCCCCTCCCATTTGGTAAATACGATTTGTTGGTTTTCACCAATATCAGGAATGGCATCTACAGCTACAGGATTGCTGGGTAAAAATCCTGTATCCCAATTGAATGGTGCATTAATAGTTCCCCATCCAATAAAAAGGACGAGTAGCAAAACTGCTACGAGTTTATTTTCTATTAAAAATTTGATGCTTTTATTTAGCATTAGCTTTAATTATTAAACAGTTAAACATTGGTGTTAGAATAACACTGAATACAACAAATTATCCATATAACATACAGTCATAGGATAACACAGTTTATTGTTTAATAAATCAAATTAAATAGGTCTCGTCAATCTTGTAGATTTGCCTAATGACGAGTGGTGGTTTGTATGCTTCGTAAAAAGATACATTTTCATTTAAACCTTCATAAAGGTTAATATAAGTATATATGAATGACGCTATGAATACCTCTTGTTCAAAAGAAATTTTATCAACTGAGAATTGCAATTCGTCTTGACCTTCCAAAACTAATTGTTCATCACTACAACAATTCTTTTTAGCAATAGAACAACCTTCGCTTAAAGGATTTTCCATTTCCATTCCACAGGTTTCTACTTTCTGGAAAACAGCTGTATCCATTAACGTATCTCCACAATAGTGCATATCAATAGTAAATGACATAGTAGAAAATAACACTACAACAGCTATTGAAAAAGACATTATTCTATGGAATACTTGTTTCATATTGAAAACAAAGTTACAAAATTTTGAAATAGAAATATTTAATTAACAAGAGTTTAAGTAATAATGGTGCTTCCAATGGTTTGGTATATCTACTTCCCGATACAAAAAGTAGCTTAGTTGTATACATCAGCTTTTTGATAAAAAAGGTACAAATACGGTACATTAGGTATCAAAAACAGTCAAACTAGAATAATATATCTCCTTAAATTACCAATTATGGCCTAAAAAAGTTAGAATTCGTTTCTAAAAAAAGAACAGCTCAAGCAGTTACATATTATGCGAGGCAAAGATGAGTTAGACGTCAACAAAAAGTGAACTTTTAAAGGGTTAAATCTAAGAAATAGATTAATCCGGAATTTTTATATAAAATTTTTTTTTCTAATAAAGTGTTATCGATTAGTGTGAACGTATATAAGGTTTTAGCATCAATTATAAGGTCAATTATTTTTTCTGGAATATTTTCACTTATCTATTATGAATTAATAGTGTCTTCATAATTTAAATAATAAAGATGCAATTGTAATATTTTGGTTTTTGACTATATGCTATTTGCCAATTACAACATGATTTTGATAATTGAATTTCACTTTTGTTAAATAGGGCTATAATTGAACAGATTATCTTTTCAGTGTAAAATGGGCTTTAAATTCTTTTCTTTTACCATTATTAGGCTCATTATATTCAACCACAAACCAGTAATCACTGGTTGGCATTAGCGCTCCATTATAAGTTCCGTTCCATCCTTGACTTGTTGGACTCAGTTGCTTTAATAGTTTGCCATATCTGTCAAATATATAAATTTTTGCGCTTGGTTGATTCCCTATTCCTATTATGTTCCATGTATCATGATATCCATCTCCATTTGGTGTTAAAAACTCTGGGTAATCCATAACGATTACACTCACACTTGCATATCCACAACCTATAGTATCTCTTGCTGTAATCACATGTTCCCCTGCACTAACACCTGTAAAGGTTCCACTCTCTTGCCACATACCATCATCTAAACTATACTCATAAACTCCCAGTCCAGTCGCCTGTGCTACTATAACGTTGTTTTCTTCAAAAGCTTGTGTGGTCACATCTGCCTCTATACTCGGGGGGGCACTTTCTATAACTTCAGTAATGGCCGTATTTGGACATCCTGTGATATTATCAATTGCGGTTACACTATAGGTCCCGCCCTGTAATGGAGTTAAACTAGGTCCTGTCTCACCTGCCAATATAACGCCTCCCAGTGTCCACTCAAAACTATAATCTAGTGGTGATAAGCCGGTGTCCAATAATGGTACCGCTAACACCTCTGTGCCATTAGTATCTACACATAAAATATAACTCTCTTCCAATACAAACTCCGGTAATGGATTAACCTGAAGGGTTAATTCCGATACCGCGTAACATATCGAGGTGTCCATCCCCCCTCCATCTGGTGTGTCATTGTCTACACGTACATAAATCACCTGTGGATTGGCTACATTACCATTCACTGATGTGTTTTCATATAAAAAGGGTAATGGATTTACGCCTAAATCAGCATCCATCGCTGTCTCATAGTAACTCACTATATAATTGGCAGGATCCTGTCCGTCCAATATCTGTGCCTGTACACTTAATGGATCTAAATCTAATACAGTACTCACTGGTGTTAAATCAAACTGGGTCGTATCATTGGTAGGATCTCCATCAGTCTCCATATTATCATCACAGAGTTCATACAGAATAGGATCCATATCACTATTGGCCTCTGCCGCTTCATGAAGCTCTATATTAAAACTCTGGGTGCTTATAGAGCAGCCCGTTATCGTATTGGTAATAGCAACAAATATCTGCTGTGGATTGGTAAGATTCGTATATGGACTCACTAGTGCATTCTGTAAATTATCTGCATCCCCTTGTGTCGCATGATAAGTCACTGCAAATACTAACGCGTCCTGACCATTTAATACTTCCGTATCCTTGCCGCCTAAATCAAAATCATAGAACCCATCATTATTAAGCTCACATTCTATAAGATCCGTAACTGCCACTACATCTGGTAATGGATGAACGATAATATCAAAACTAACTATCGTATAACAGCCTGTTATATCATTGGTCACTCTCACATAAATCATTTGTGGAGTACTCGTATTGGTATACATCGTAGGGTCAACTATCGCATTTAACCCTAAGTCTGCATCCTCCTGGGTCTCATGGTAACTCGCCGTTACTCCTGATTCTCCATTGATGATATAAAGTTCATTGGCTGTAAGGTCAAACACTTCCTCTGCATCTCCAGGATTAATATCATCACAAAGTTCTAAATCATCCGGATCCGTACTCGGTGTCGGATTTGGTAATACCCGAATGGTCAATGTCGTGTAATCTGTACATCCCGTATCGGTATCAGTAACCACTACATACAACGTCTGTGGATTCGGTGCTGCTCCATTTACCGAGGTATTGGTATAGGCATCTGCAGGGTCTATTGCATTTAATCCTGATTGCGCATCTGCATCCGTCTCATAATAACTCACTGACCAACTCGCCTGGCCGCCAGTAATCTCATTGTCCTTTAGCGTTAAATCAAACTCAGTCAGCTCATCTGCTACTTCATCATCACAAATCTCCAATGGCGTCGGTTGTACCGCCGTTGGTGGTAACTCCACTCGGATGTCAAAAAAGCCTGTAGTAACACAACCGTTTATTGCGCTCACTAAGCGTACATAAATGGTCTGAGGATTTGATAAATTTGTGTAATTACCAGTGTTGGCTATTGGATTAGCCCCTGAATCTGCATCCACTTGCGTCAAGTGATAGGTCAATAGAAAATCTACTGTTGACTGAGACCCATAAATAATCGGATTCATTACTGTTACAAAATCAAACTGAGCCACACCATCTGTATTGGTGTCACATATCACATAGTCATCTATGGTTACTGGAACCACTGGTGATGGTAATACATTTAATACATACCCCACTACTGTATAACAACCCGTGAGCACATTCTGGGCGCGTGCATAAATCGTCTGGGTATCTGGAACTATATTATTATATGGACTCACAAGCGCGTTCTGTGCATTGTCTGCATCGGCCTGGGTCTCATGATAAGTCACTACTATATCCAATTCTCCATTAATAATCTCTAAGGTTCTTGTCTCTAAATCAAAACTTGCAAAACCATCATTATCCTCATCACACTCCTCCAAGGGTGTTGGAACGGCTGGAGAAGGGATTGGGTTTACGCGAAGGTCTAAGGTAATTGTACTCACGCATCCCGTGACATCGTTTGTCGCTCTGACATATATCGTCTGTGGATTTACCGTATTGGTATAAGGTGAAAATATCTGGTTAGTACCATTGTCTGCATCTAACTGTGTCTGGTAGTAACTCAAACTAATTCCCGTCTGTCCATTTAATATCTCATCTGATGAATCCTCTAAGGCAAAAGCCTCCATCTCATCTCCAGGATTATTGTAATCACATAACTCTAATGGCGTTGGCTGTACCAAAACTGGTAAGGCGTTCACGATAAGCTCCAGTGTGGTCAGCTTATAACATCCATTTACATTATCCTGAACCCGGACCCATAATATCTGATTAAAGGGGGTTGTGTTGGTATAGGATAACGGAGTAGCTATCGCTAAAACTCCGGCATCTGCATTACCTTCAGTCTCATAATAACTTACTATAAATTGTAAGGGATCTAAGCCATCTAAGATCTCTGAATCCTTACTGGTCAAATCAAACTGTGCAAAGCCATCAGCTGATGCATCATCACACTCCTCTAATGGGGTTGGATCTTCTATCTGCGGTGTAGGGTTTACAATCAATATGAGCTCTACTATGGTAGCACAATCCGTAGATATGGTAGCACTCTCTACACGTACATAAATAGTCTGGGTATCAGCTACTATATTATTATAGGGACTCACTAGTGCATTCACATTATTATCTGCATCTGCCATGGTCTCATGATAACTCACCTCTAATGCCGGATCACCGCCAGTAATCTCATTCTGGGAATCCTCCAAGGTGAATACTCCAAATCCATCACTGTCCGGATCACAATACTCTAAGGGCGTCGGAACATTGGCTATCGGTGCCTGCTCTACTACTAAATCTAAAGTCGTAGTCGTATAACAGCCCGTAACTATATCCTGAACCCGTACATAAATCGTTTGTGGATTACTCGTATTGGTATATGGAATCGCTAACGCATTTAATCCCGCATCTGCATCCGCCTGTGAAAAATAATACGTCACCGAATAATTGGGATTGTTACCACTAATCTCTGAGTTCTTCAGTGTTAAATCTATCTGGGTCAAACCATCTGGGGTACCATCATCACAAACCTCTAAAGCTGTCGGTACTACCAATTGTGGTAAAGGATTTACTATTAAATTAAACGTGCCTGTATCAGCACATCCTGTTAAACCATTAGTTAACCTGATATAAATCGTCTGTGGATTACTCGTGTTTAAATACGGACTCAACAGTGCATTTAATCCTGCAGCGGCATCCCCCTGAGTCTCATGATATGTTACACTTAGATTGGCCTGACCATCGATAATCTCTACGTCCTTTGTCGTTAAAATAAAAAACTCCTGCTCATCGCCTGGATTATTATCATCACATAACAAGTAATCAGTGATCGAAACTATTGTTGGCAATGTATTTACTAATAATACCAATTCTACACTATCATAACAACCTGTCAAATCATCCTCCAAGCGTACATAAACCGTTTGAACTGAAGGAACTATATTCATATAAGGACTTCCCAATGCATTAACAGCTGTATCTGCATCTGACTGCGTCTCATGATAGGTCACACTCATGCCTACTTGGCCGCCTAATATCTCTGCATCCTTTAGCGTCAAATCAAAACTGGTAAAGCCATCATTATCATCATCACAAACTTCCAATGCCGTTGGCAATACCGCCACTGGCAAGGGATTAACAACTAAATCTAAAATCGTTGTGTTATAACAATTAGTGGTCGTATCCTCTAATCGTACATAAACCGTTTGAGTATTTATGATAATATTGGCATAAGGTGAGAAAATCTCATTCGTAGCCCCATCTGCATCTGCCTGTGTCTCATAATACGTTACATTTACTCCAGCCTGGCCATTTAATATCTCTGCATTCTTATCCGTTAAAGTGAATATCCCAAATCCATCACCATCATCATCACAAACCTTCAAGGCTGTTGGAACAATTACTAATGGTAAAGGATTTATTAGTAAATTGAAAGTCCCCGTGTCTGAACAGCCCGTTAATCCATTGGTTAATCTGATATAAATCGTCTGGGGATTACTTGTATTTAAATACGGACTCACTAGCGCATTTATACCCGCATCTGCATCCCCTTGGGTCTCATGATAAGTAACCGTTACATTGGCCTGACCATCAATGACCTCTAGATCCTTGGTCGTTAAATCAAATGACTCCTGCCCATCACCAGCATTATTATCGTCACATAATATATAATCTGTTATCGAATTAATTTCGGGTATTAATAACACATTTAATGTAATTGTACTTGTGGCGAAACAACTAGCCCCATTAGCTTCTGCTCTTACATAAATTATCTCACCGTCGGTCCCGTTATAGCTATTAGTCCCTGTAATCGCACCAGTATTATTTTCAGCATCAGTTTGCGATGTATGAAAAGTAACTGTGTAATCTAAAACATCCAATGGGTTTAATATGTTAGTAACCTCACTGTCCAAATCAAAAGATATTGAAGCTGTCGGACTACATACTGTTAATGAAATATCATTTATAACGACATCTGCAACAGTAATCAAAAAACTGTCTGTGAACACATCTCCGCATTCATCTGTAATAGTTACAGTATAGGTAGTATTTGTTATAGGGGAAAATACTGGATTAGGCAAATTCGGGTCGCTTACATCCGTAATGGGAGTCCAGCTATAATTAACTGCTCCTTCAATACTAGCATCCACGCTTGACACACTGTCTCCACTACAAATATTTTGATCTAAAAGATTGGAGCTAAATGAAATATAATCAAAACAAACGACATGTTGATTACTTGCTCCTCCTGTTGAAGCGGTAAACCCAAAATATACGTCAGATACACCACTGAAAATTGAATTAATTATATCACCTGTATAACTTAATCGTTGATCACAATCAAAAAATACTGCTAAAGTATTTGTGGCTGCAGTCCATACTATTTTTATATCATGTTCATTTCCGTCTTCAATATTCGTAGATGTAATTGAAGCCTGAATTGGGCCTGCTAAATTCGCAGCAAAAGTATGATTGTTTAGCCCATTTGAAATAATTGCTATATGATCAAAGAATGGATCGGCCAAGTCATTGTTTTGCCATGTATCAAATTCAATAGCTAAAGAGTTTAAAATACCTCCATATCCCATTCCTCCTCCTAAACCACCAATTATCGGGTTTGTCGAATCTTTAAAGACTAGGGTCATTCCATCTGCACCATTAGCGTCATTTGTTCCGAAATTAGCCCTGAAGTCAATTATAAAATCACTTGATAAATCTATTGCATTTGAATACCAAACTGCTCCTGCTTGATTAAATAGATCAGGGGTTATTCTATAGCAATCACCACCTAAATCATTAGCATCTCCTACAAACGAAGGTATAAGCTGTGCATTCGCTTTAGAACTAAAACAAAAAATTAATATTAATAAAAAGCATTTTTTTAAGACCATATAAAATTAATTATTCATGGTTATTTATCACAAAATAATTCATGAAAAAGCGGCACTAAATTTGTGGAGAAGATGGGACTCGAACCCACGACCTCTTTATTAAAATATGTTTTCTTAAATCTCTTTATCATAGATTTCTACTGGAATAATTTTAGTTAAATAATTAATGTCATTTACTTCTAAATTTAACCTATCAATTAATAGTCTTACAGAAATATTCCCTATGATTTCAGCGTTCTGTTTAACATAAGACAATTTTGGAGTAGACATTTCCGAAGTCATTTCATCAGCAAATCCTATAATTGACATTTCGCTTGGAATTTTATAGCCAATATCTTTAGCAATATTTAATGCCATCGTTCCCAACTTATTATCGGCAGAAATGATTCCGTCAACATTTGAATTGTTTTTAAAAAACATTGCTAATTCTTCATGATAATTACTATCCTCATTCATAATTAAAATTAAAGGTACCTTTTCTTTTTTGAACACATCATTTATCTTTTTAATAAAGCCAGCTTTTCTACTTTTTCCAACATTTAATTCATCTATAGCGCTAATAAAAGCAATATTTTTTCTTTTTTTATCAATGAGAAATTGTGTCGCTTGTTGAGCTACTAGAAAATCATCAATGATTACCTTATCACATTCAAAATCTTTTAAAACGCGATCGAACATCACCAACGGAACGTTATTCTCCTTTAACTTATTAAAATGAGTAAATTTAGATTTTACGATTGTCTCTTCAGATAACGCCAATATCAAACCATCAGCACTACCTGTTGTTAAAAGTTCTATGCTTTTCACTTCTTTTTCTAATGACTCATTTGATAGACAAGTTATAATATTATAACCATGTTTAGTCGCTTCTTTTTCAATACCAAAAAGAACTTTCGCAAAAAAATGATTAAGAATATCTGGAATGATAACTCCAATTGTTTTTGTCTTTTGATTCTTTAAACTTAATGCAACTTTATTAGGCTTATAATTTAATTGTTGTGCTAACGTTTTAACCCGAATAATGGTTTCCCGTCCAATTTCATCACTATCGTGAAGCGCTTTTGATACTGTTGATATTGAAACATCTAATTGTTTCGCCAACTCTTTTAATGTAACCATAAGAATTTTTATTAAAATTAAAAAAGAGTGTGTTTATATGGCAAAACACACTCTTTTACAACTATTCAAATAATCTAATTTAATTTTTAATCAATTTAATGCTTTGAGTTCCTTTTGCAGATTCTAAGTTTGCAAAGTATAATCCTTTCGGTAATGATGATGCGTCAATTTGAGCTTCATTAGACATAGGATTTAAAACCATTACGCTTTTCCCTAATACATCATAAACATGTATTTTAGAAATTATAGAATTTGCTTTTACATTCCAAACATTTTGTGTTGGATTTGGATAAACTTTAAATTCAGCAACATTAAACTCGTTTATACCTAAGCTATTGGTTGTGCTAAAGAAAATATTGTCTATATACACAGTCCCATTTCCGGTAAATAGAGTTTCTTTAAGGTCTACACCATCCCAAGTTCCACTCACTAAATCTGGGTGATTCGCATAGTGAGATAGAGGAATAAATACACTTACCCATTGTCCTAAAACAATTGGTGCATCTTGGCCTGCTCCAAACCTGTAAAAAGGCTCTTCTGGATTTCCACAGCATATTGTTGCACTTAATGAATTATCTATTAATGAAAAATTAAACCCTGTGGAAGTTGTAGCATAGTAATTTAAATGAACATAAGTATAAGTTCCTGTAGCATTAAAGTTTTCACCAAAACCACTACCGAAGAAATTAATGTTTTCAGCTTTAAGAACAGTATCTCCATTTAAGTCTGGCTCTGAAAAAACCATACCACCTCCAGAAAAAGCAATTAAATTAAATCCAGTAAAATCTGAAGAATTTGGGTTTCCACTTAATTCGCTATAGATATAAAAATCAGCACCTGTTGATCCATTATTTCCAGGTCCCTCAGTTGGATCTTCAATACATGCATCACAATCCGGACCACCACAATCTACACCCGTTTCGTTACCATTTTCAATACCATCTGAGCATGTTGGGGCTGGTGGATCAGTTAGTTTGTTTGCTCCCCAAGAAATATTGTCTACAAGTAGCTCAACATCTCCAGTTCTTGTACCACCATCACAAGTAAAATCTATAAAGACAACCATTTGATCTATGTTCACATTATCACCACTAGCTGCACCAGCAGAAATATCCCATGTTAGAGTTTCCCATACACCATCAGCGGAAACAGCTCCCTCACTACCTGTTATTTGAAAAATAGTACCATCTGTTGCATTTGCAAACTTTATTCCAACATTAGCACCAGATCCGGCACTTCTATTAACATCCATACTTAAAGTTAAGTTACTTGTAACGGCTCCATCCAACTCCCAAGTACCTAAAGCACCATGAAAATTAATGGCTCCAGCATAACAGGCTGAACCTTGTGCCATGGTCAATCTTAAAACTTGAGTGGTACCAGAAGTATTAGTTCCATTCAGTATTGAATTAGTTACAATTGAAAGACCAGGTGAAGGATTTTCAAAAGTAGTCCAATTTCCAGCAGTAGCATCTGCACTTCCAGGCTCAAAACCTAGATTATAAATTTGTTGTTGACCATAACCTAAAAACGTGATTAATAGGATACTTAAAAATGTAATTTTTTTCATGCTATTATATGTTTTAATTAATTATTTTTAAAAAACTATATTGTTAGCTTTCGTTATTCGTAAATATAGATACGTTTGATTGTGAAATCCTTAAGAATGCACACTACAAAAAACATACATTGCAAAAAAAGAGGTTGTAATTTATCATTTCGTTAAACAACACCTATTATATATAACGATGTAGCAATGAAAGATTTAGAAAAACATCTGTTTAAATCCAACTGAAAGACAGATGTTGTAGTAATGTTGTGGTCGTAGAACAATCTGTATTGCTAGGCTTGTAAGATATTTAATATGAAAATTGAACTGAACATCAATAAACCTATTGAATCTACATTTTATTGTACAAAATAATGCAGAAATTATTTAAAATTGAAGTGTTAATATTTCAAATTTTCGTCTTTATCCCATAGTCCCCAATAGGCTCCAACATCACCTTCTGATCCTACTTTCCATGACTCATCAAATGAAGAAAAATAAAACATTTCGATGTTTGCTTCTTCAGACCAAAGCTGTGCATTTATAAAATATTTTATTGCATTTTCTCGTGAAGGATGAGCTCCTCCTAAACTTGAACCAAAATTTGGCCATCCAGTTTCTGTAATAATTACTTTTTTACCGTTACCTGCTCTTACAGCTTCATTGTACATTTCCTTCATATAAACTAAAGAATACTCTAAGCTACAACCTTCCCAAAATGGATAACAATTTGCTAAAATCACGTCACAAGCTTCAGTGATTTTTGGTCGTTTAGTAAATTCATAATAAGCGTCTACATAGCCAATTGGTATTCCCGGAATTGCTTCTTTTACCTCATACATGAATTTTAATAGTTCGTCTTCAGTTAAATCACCTCTATACATCACTTCATTTCCAACGGCTGCAATATCTACGAAACCTTCTTTAGCCAACTCAATTAAACCTGAAATTTCAAGTTTATTAATTTCTGAATTGTCCCCTAACCAAGCTCCAACAAATGTTTTTAATCCATATTCACGGGCTACACGTGGAATCATCTCATTACCTTCTGTGCAAGAAAATGAACGGATCCATTTCGTATACGGAACAATTAATTCTATACGTCTCCTTATTTGTTCTTCTGTTATTTGAGTTCCTGGTTTCTGTCCTTCTTCATATGGACTAAAACACAAGCCATGCATTCCATTATTAAGAACTCTTTTGAATAAATTTTGTACCCCTCTCTTGGTCTTATTGGCGTAATTAACTCCAGCCAATGACATCACTTTTTCTGTTCTAATTGACATAATATTTTTCTACGTTCAAGTTATAATTCTCCTCTTCGTTCAACTAATTCTGTTTTTATTTCACGAGCTCTTTTTTCATCAAGACTATATTTCCACATCACCCAAATTGCCAATGCAGCTGTAGATACCGGAATAATAATATCCGCTAGTCGTAACTTTGCCATTGTTTCGGCTGTTTGAGATATAGCACCTTCATCGAATCCAACTAAGTTTAATATCGCGCCACTAAGTACCAAAGCAATTGCCTGCCCCAACTTCACCATCCACCAATATATTGCACCAAACGTGCCTTCCTTTCGAGGCATACCATTTTCAAGTTCATCTAAATCACAAACGTCAGCAGTCATACTCATCATTAAAGTAAATAATCCTCCTAAGCCAAAAGCGATAAATGGAATAGGCAAAAACATAAGCCATGGACCACCTTGGCTAGTATCCATACTAAACCATGACATACCTATGCTATCCAGAAAAGGATTGATTGCATCAAATATTGAAACCACAAAATTGTTTAATCCTTGACCAAAACTTGTCTGATTGAATTCCGCGTTTAATTCATTATCAAAACCCCACCATTTTAGAGAGTATCCAATAATAGAAATGACTGTTGAAATAATAAAAGCTTTCCGCTTTCCCCATTTATTTGCAATGCGAGAAATGATCGGAATAACCATAAAGGCAGTAATTAATGCAGTGAGTGAAGCGAACCAAGCTGGCCAAGTACCTGCTAGAGCATAGCTACCATTATAAATGTAAAAGACTATTATGAAAAAGCTAAATGAGGCCACCATTTGAAATCCATTAAAGACTAAAAAAGTAGCTCCACATAACTTCATAAAAGGTTTGTTTTTAGACACTTCTTTAATCCCTTGAAATAATTCCTTGACATTCGATGATAATGTTTTAGAACTTATTTTTTTTCTATTTTCCATTTTTCCAACATCAATTCCTTTACAGAATAAAGCTGGCAAAATTCCAAGTACAGCACAAACTAACCCGACCATTAGCGATAATTTACGAACCCCCGTTGCTTGTAATTTTTCGTCTGTTATTTTTTGTAATTCATCGCCTGTAAGTCCCATTTCTCCAATCACTCTTAATGTTTCCTCACTTAGAGGAAAAACAGTAGGATCTGCGATAACAACCCAAAACCAAGGCACTAACATCCATGCGACTTGTCCGACAGTATTTGCAAATGCCATTAAGCGCGTACGTTCGTTATAATCGGAAGTCATTTCATATCCTAAGCCCACCAACGGTGTAGCAAATACAGTATTTCCGAGAAGAAACAGTAAAGACATCAAGAGGAAATACCAAAAGTTAAACATGACTGAATTGTCTTCACTCATTTGGAATAACAGCGCAAACAGTATCCCGCTCAAAATAGCTCCAACTAATATATATGGTCGACGTCTACCCCATCTTGACTTCGTATTATCAGAGATAAACCCCATAATAGGGTCAGTAATAGCATCGAATATTCTAGGCAAACCTCCCAACAAACCTGCTAAAAATGGATCCATTCCAAAAGCAGTTACCAAAAAGAACATAAAAACTGCTAAAGCTCCAGGTAATAAATTGAGTACTAAGTGCCCTGAGCCAAATGCCATTTTTTGACCAAAGGGTACTTTATCTCTTTTTGGTGTTATTATGTTTGACATATGTAGTTCTACTTATTTAATATTATGGTTTGAATGGCCTGAGCATTTATTGTAATTAATGAGGATTGATCATTCAATGTGAGTTGAAAAGATTTTGCAACCATTCCTTCATTAAAGACTACAACGGCAAACGAACCGTCTGGATTTGATGCTGCCGTCACCATTAAGTCAACATCAGAACATTTAAAATCTATTCGTTTTGCACCTGGACGTATATATTTACTGAAATGCGAAAGCGTATAATATAATGGTGTTAAATAAACTTCGTCAATATCTGTATCAACAATAACTGGAGCTACGCACCAATTTTCAAACCAATTCGGTCCGCCTTGACGATCTAACACCATATTCCAATCGACCCAACCCTCAACCCAATTATTTAAGCAACCAATAATATCTCTTGCATATCTATTCACAGGTGCATATTTGGGATGTAAATATTTTTGCTCTTCTGGAGCCCATTCCCAACCCCAATCTGTTGCTTCTTTTCTCCAATACCAATCGTCATCTTTCCATTGAGGGATTTGAGAATCAACGCAACCTTCAGTTTCTATTAAATATTTATTTGGTGCTTTTTCATGCGCGTATTGCAAGGCTTTTGGAAAGTAATCATAAGTACTTTCATACCAATGGATGGCTGTTCCTGCATAATATTTTGATGACACTTCATTCTTATACATGACATCGACCCATTCTTTTAATCCCGCTCTATTTTGATCATAACCTAAAATATTAATCTCTCCTTTTCCATCAGCCTCAAGTTTTGGACCTAAATGATTTTGCACGAAATCTGTTTCTTCACCTGGTGAAAAGTGCATACTTTCCCAATTGTTTCCATTTCCATGAGGCTCATTTACTGGTGTCAATCCCCAAATATTAATTCCTTCTGCTTTATAAGCATCTAAATATTTTGTAAAAAACAAGGCATAAGTATCATAATATTCTGGTAATAATTTACCACCAACCCAATGCTTATTATCTTTCATCCATGGAGGTGCAGTCCATGGAGATGCTATGATATTAAAACCTTCTTTAGAAATTGCCATTGCATCCTTAATCATTGGAATCAAATCATCACGATCTTCATCTATTGAGAAGTTATCTAAATTTAAATCTCCTTCAATAGGAGCATATGTATAATTGTTTAAAGAGAAATCACAAGAGCTAATATGAGTTCTTGTCAATGAATATCGAGCACCGTTTTCACCGAAATAAGCTTCCAGAATTTTGTTTCTATTTTCTTTTGATAGATTATTTAACAAATACGCTGAAGACTCTGTAAATGAACCTCCAAAACCCGTAATGGTTTGGAATACATTCTCAGGGATTATTTTAATTTGTACTTTATCGTTTTCGTCAGAATTCGCAAATTCTTGAACTCTTGTTAGACTATTTCCGCTTGCAGAAGTTTCATAAACCTCAACATTTAATTCGTTAGATTCTTCATTACAGCTCATAATAAAAACCATTAAAAAAAGTGATATATATAATAATTTCGTTCTCATTAGTCAATTTTCTGTTTTTGATAAACTTCTTTTATTACATCGAATGTTTTTTTCTTATTACGATGAATATCAACAATACCCCAAAACTCTTCATTTGGATCTCTGTCAAATGGAACCCCACTACTATTGGGAGCTGTGCCTCCTATATCTTGAACATCATTTTCGCCCACTTTCCACCATCCATCTGTAAATGAGAATACAGCAACACCTGAACAAATTCCTTTGCTATCAAATGATTTTTCTAAAATTATTTTATTCGCATCTGCTTGTGCTTTTTGATTTTCTCCTTGAGCATAACCTTCAGCAGATACAGTCATATAACTATCTCCACCTGCTTCGGATAGATACATTGGTTTAGAACTCACAGCTTCCCATTCAATAAAAATAGATTCTGGTTTAGTCCATCTATATACATTCATTCCCCAAACATCAATATTTGGACTTAGTGACAGCGCCAATGTATTTGGTAAATCTCCATGAGCTGTTGTTACTGGATGATTAGAATCATTTTCATGTATTAGATCTGCTGCATCGTTCATTGCGTTATACCAATTTTTTATCTCTCCATCAAACCATTCGGGATGATAATTATACTCATTACCCAATTCCCACATCAGTATGGCGTTGTGATTCTTATATGTGTTTATGTAGTTGATAAATGATCCAGATTTTATATCAAAAAATCCTTTTTGATCATATCCAAATCCGATAATAACTTTTACACCTGCAGCATCTATTTTGTCTAGAACATTTATATCATCAATTGGTTCATAAACACGAATGGTATTTATCCCAGCTTCAACCATTAACTCAAGATCTTTATCAATAGTTTCAAAACTTCTCTTACTACTTCCTATTGGCACAGGATGATAACAAATACCGGTAATAATATATGCTTCATCTCCAACTAATAATTGTCGTTCCAAAACAGACACTTTATCAAATTGAATATCCTTTTGGCATGCCATCAATGATATGCTAAAAAAGAGTAAAATGTAAAAAGCTCTATTTTTCATAGTCTCAATTATTTATTACTTCGATATTAATATCAGGAACTAAAACATCTTTCATTAGTTCATCTTTGTTGCCTTTATATGTTTTAGTAATCGGATTACCATTTCTTGTCAAACCTTGAAAAACACCTTGATCAACTAAATCCCAAAGTGCATACTTTGCTTTACCATCCATTGTGAAGAGTCCGAAATGATTTTCTGACCCTAAAGGATTCTGTGCATCTTTCCAGTTTTCATTAAAAGCTTCAAAGAAAAAGCAAGACATTCCAGCTTCATTTGTCCAATCGCGAATGTGCTTATAATAGAGTGCAGCTTTATATTCATCTGTAGCCTTCGAACCATTTTTTCCATAAAGTCCATTTGAAACACTGGCCCAACCAGATTCTCCAACATGAATTGGCTTATCGATTCCTAAGCTATCCATATATGATTTTACACCTTCGTATTGTGATATTGCATAATGTTTGGCTCTTAGCATCGCAGCTTCAACTTTCTGTATATCTGTTGCGTAATCTATAGTATCATTTATCCAATATGCTGGTGTATAATGCGTATCATGATAAGCATAAGTATGCATAGACACATAATCCACAGCTTTGATCAATTTCACTAAATCTTCTTTATGATATGCTGATTCTCCACCTCCCCAAGACGCGAAATTATCAGAACTTGTAATCCATAAATCACTAGATAATTCACCAGATTCCTTTAAGTTTTGCAAATGATTTACCCATTTTAGAATAATTCCAGGTTTCACATGATAACTCCATGCCCAATGCACCATTGCTTCATTCCCAACAGCTAACACTTTAACTATTTCAGGATATTGATGTGCTAAGGTCACAGCTTTATTTATTTCAGCTGAATTCGTTTCAATATCTTCCTTGTCATGATTTGGATGATCGGTCCAAGCATTTTCACAATCTATCCATGCGCCTAACATGACATACATTTCAAAATTCGAATCTTCTTCCTTAAGTTCTTGTATGGCCTTTAAAATATTTGAAGCATGATCATAATGAACATTGTAAGTGCGCAAAATCCCAATACCCATGGCAGATAGAATTTTCATATCTTCTTTTAACTCAGCTATACCAGGTTGCGTATCTCTTGTATTATTGCGATAACCACCATAAGAAATTGCCAGGTACTTTGGGTTTCCTAAAATATCTTTTGCACTAAGGCTAGAGTTGTTCTTCATACTGTTATTATTGCGCTCGCTATGATTATTATTTTTGCAGGAGTTAAAAACCATAATCGTGCTAAATACTAAAATTAGTAGTACTAATTGACGAATTATATTTTGCTCTTTTCGATTCATTTTTATCTACACAAATCTTGTGTGATTGATACAATTATATGGCCGATTTCTCCAGTTCTTTTAAAGACTTTGGCAGAAATGTCATCATTTAAACTTAATACATCAATAGTCAAATTTTTATCATTACTAAAAACTACCTCTATTCCTACTTCTTTGCTAAGTTTATATACTATTGGAATTTGACAATAGGTAAATGCCAAAGTATTTTCATCTAGGTCTATTTGATTTGAGACAAGAGATGTATTTAAATAATTAAATGTCTTTGAGGATGTTATAAATTCTTCTTTACGCAGTAAACATGGATTAAAGGTAAGTTTACCTTCTTTTACAAAAACACCTAGTTCACCGAACCTACATAAAATATCCTCTTTAACCTGACCTGTCATTCCTGGCTGTTGTGCGCCTTTACCTGCTGGTGTATGCGAGTATGGATCAGTTGGAAATGCACCATATAATGAAGGTGGCTTGTGTACACCAATTCCAGCATTGATTTCATAATAGTGCTCTAGTAGACGTCCTACTATTTGATCATTTTCATTATTGTCAATAGCCTTTATACAAGTTTCTTGAACGGCTAATTGTAATTTAGATACCATATGCCAATAAATAGATCCTAAACCTTCGTAGCCATAAAAAGTACCTGATCTTCCTGTAAATGCTTTATGATTAAATATTGTTTCGAAAATTTCTAAAACTAATTCTGCGTCAGTATTTACAAGTGACATATATGAAGATTCAGCCAATACATTTAGGGCATCTCTTAGGTCGCCAGCATTCTTAAAATTACCATTAAAATGAAACTCGTCATTTACATCTTTTTGTAAAATCCGAATGTCATCATCTTCAACAAGTTTTTGAAGCAATACTGATTTAGAAACCAATTCATTTGGAATTGTATTACGCTCCATAAAATTTGGTAAATCTTTATTTGGGTATAGCAAATAACTATACTGATCGTCTCTGAAAAGGGCGCTATTTTTTAGTGCATCTAATATTTCAAGTGATTCATCGGCAGGTATATAACCAGAACTCAATACTGCCACTTGACCCTCTAACATTTCACTCAAATGTGAAATTAAAACTCCTTTATCAGTAACTGTCATTAAGTTATATGCGTGATATAATCTATCTGATCTTTTATTCGCACGAATTGAATGTTCTAAAAACTCCAGACTTACATCTACAAATCGCGTCAAACTTTTGAGAGAAATTGTAGCTTTTCTTCCTGAAAAAGCTTTATCATAAATCTGGATTCTATAAGCACTTGCCGATTTTCCTAATGCTGTTAAGATTTGCATTCGAGTTTCATCATTAATGCTTGTTTCGAGTACATGCTCATGTGATTCTAAAGTATTTAAAACTTCTGAATAGAAGTCCAATAATTCAATAGAAATCTCGAACTGATCTTTCTCAGTGTTTTCAAAGACCTCCTTAAAGAAACTTAAAAAACGTCTTAAATAGCAAAGCGTTACCATTGACACCCCATTACCAACTAAGGCATTGTTAGCGTCATTCCATTCAGGACGCTGAGTGTTCATCCAAATACCACCATCAGGAATAAAATTAGAGAGCTTGGCAAGCACTGTTGTCAATAGTTTTTCAATGAAATTTACTTTTATAATAAATCTATTTTCATCACGTAACAATGCTCCATCCGCACCAAGTTCTAATCGTTCTTGTCTAATTTTAACATCTAAACTTTCATCAAATTCTATAGTGTCTTTTGGGTTTTCTAGAATACTATTAAACTCTTTTATTTTATATGGAACATTAGCATATACAAATAAATTAGTATCAAAATAATTTTCTAATTTACCCGGTTTATGTTGTTCGATGAATTCCAAAAACTTTAGTAAATAAACAATCTGATGATCACCCCAATATCCTATATATGACCATGGATCATCCGGTTCTATGGATTCCCAATCAAAACCATCTTTAGTCACGCGATATGGATTGTAACCATCAAAAGTGGTAGCATTTAAAAACTTATGAATCATGCTTTCAATGAACTCAGGAAACGAATGTGCGAGAGCTTCCCAATTCTGAAATATATCGCGCCAATTTCCTTCATAATCTAAAATTTTAGAGCCGTCAATTTCACTTCTAGTATTAATTGAAAATTTATTCCAAGGACGACTAGGGTCACCATGACGACGACTGAATCTTAATGGCATATATTCTAAGCACAGTCGCCTAAAATTTGCATCTTCACTTTCATTAGCAATGTCTTGTAGTTTGAATAATGAAAAGAGATTAGGAAGTTGTTCTATGATTAATTCATTATTTCGAATAACTTTTTTGTTCGCTTTTAAAAGATAGGTTTCAAAATCCCATTTTTCAATTTGATAATTAAAATCAAAAACGCCGCCTCGCATTATATTAAATAGCGTATTTGAAAAATGTCTGGCATCTCTCAATTTATCTTCAGTAAGTTGTAATCCATCTGAGGATGCATTAAATGAAATCAAACGTTTTGTTCCTAATGCAACATCTTCATTTATTTTATGAACTAATTGCTTATCATTTAAAATACTATCTGACAATTTAGCTATAGTCGAATGATCTTGATTAACATTCGCAATGATCATCCATTTCTTATCTGAATTAGGCTCCAAATCAAAATTCGCATTTAAAAAGTATGCTCCTTTTTCCGCTTTAATATCAACCTCTAGATTAATTTTTTGGCGTTTTCTAAATGCCTTGATTTGTAATGAGGACAATAAGTATTTTGGATTTTCTAGACCCAAAGACCAAGCAATGTTAGCACTTAACGCCTCACTTGGTTCGGCCTTATCTACGATAATAGCACTTAATGCATAAATACCTAAACCTGTAGATTCTTCTAATTCACTGCGTTTATATGCATCTACAAGATTACTACTTTGATTTTGCAAATCACTGCCTACACCACTAGGAAGGATATTTTGGATACCATCAATTAGTGAAACTTTAACGGCATTCTCGCTGTTATTTTTTAGCGTAGAGGTTTTTACAAATCCATAGATATTACTCGAACTCCATTCATATCTAAATGTAAGACCAAGACTAATATTTACTTCTTCAAGCATTACTTTATTGCCGAATTCATTTTTGTATAAATTTCTAGTGACATTATAAAGGCCTTCGAAACGTTCAGAAAATGGCTCCCAAAGTTGAGATTTGTTATTTGTCTCTACAAGGAAAATGGATTTGCTTCCAGTAATTTCAGAAGACTCGGAGATTTTATCATCGGTATAATATGGAAAAAGTGCAAATTCAGAATTTTTACGACCAGCTGTCAAACCGCCATTGCTTGAGATAAACATCCAATGGTTGGAATCACTAACAATACTCATAAAAAATGATCGCATCGCGTCACTATTGGAAATTTTGAAGAATTTTTCATCTCCAATGGTTACAAATTCAATAGCGTTTTTATTTTGTAATGTTTCAGTGTCCAAATTTTCCATTATTGATAATTCGTCAATCATATATCTTATAGAAATATTTTAAATCATATTTTTTATTGTCTAATTTATTTAGCCAGACAAAAATTCAAAGAGGCTGGTAAATGAGCTACCAACCTATTTAAAGGCTATCAAAAAAATTATTTATTGATATACTCTTACATAGTCTATTTCCATTGTGTCTTCAGTAAAAGCAGGATCAATATCTCCTCCTAGATCACCTCCCATTGCAACATTCAGTATTAAAAAGAAATCACTTTCAAAAGGTAAGTCTGGTGTGTTTTCTATAGTATGGATTGTAGTATCGTCAACTAAGAATCTGATTGTATTTGTTGTCCATTCTACCGTGTAATTATGAAACTGTGTAGTAGCTGTAGTTAAAATAACACTAGCGGAATCTCCTCCACCAGGTGATACAGCAGGATGATGAACAGTAGATAAAACTCTGTTTTTATCTTGACCAGTTTGTTCCATGATATCAATTTCACCACAACCAGGCCAACTATTTGTTTGATAATCTTCACCTAACAACCAAATTGCTGGCCAAGTTCCAATTGAAGCAGGTAATTTTGCTCTAACTTCAACTCTACCATAGGTGAATTCAAATATATCTTCAGATTTCAAACGCGCAGATGTATATTCCCCTCCATTTTCTTTCGCTGTAATTTTAAGAAACCCATCTTCAACTGTTACATTTTCTGCATTGTTAGTATACGTTTGTAATTCATCATTACCCCAACCACCTGCTCCAAGGTCATATGTCCAATTAGAATTGTCAGGAGCACCATTAGTATCAAACTCATCCGACCAAATTAAATTATTATAAATGGTATTAAACTCTTCTACTGGTAGTGTTGTTGTAAACATTTGATACCAAACAATAACAGGATTCTCATTATCGAAAAACCTTACATATAGAAAATCATTTTCAATTGCTAAAATTTCGTAAGATGATACTCCAGTATAATAACCCATAAAGGCATCATTAGTAAAATTCATTACTGTTCCTCTAGGTGCTGGAAAATCAGGATCAGCAACTTGAGACCAATCTGTTGAAGATGGTATAAGTGTTACTTCACTTTCTCCAGAGGTATCAAACTCAAAACATGTATCTGCAAATTCTGGAAATGTTTGTCCAACTGCGCCTCCACTCGCCCAGTTAAAAAATGTTTGACCATTATTATTTTGATTGAATGTGAGGCTCCCTTCATTATTTAAAGCAAATGTTAAAGTAAAATTACAGAAGCAATCTGAATCTCCATTATCGCATTTTCCAAATGCGTCAGTAGAATCGTACTGTGGAAACCAATGTCCATTTAAACCTCCATCATCTGCAATATCTTGTTCTAATGTTGGACCAACTCCTAAGTGACCATCTTGGTCTAATTTAGGATACCAAGTTTTTGTAGATCCTAGACCTCCACTTAAAAATACTTTTGCTTCAAAATCGTCAAAAGAACTAAACACTTGAATCTCAATAGTAGCAGTAGTAGACACACCACCAGTACCAATAGCGCTTACAACAACTGTATAGGTGTTTACACCACTTATACTGTAACGATGCGTATTCTCTCCTGAAGGTACAACAGCTTGTATTCCGTCACCAAATTGAAAGGTATAGCTTAATGAATTATTTGCAAAAGCAGTCATGTTAACCAATCCGCTTCCATCTCCAAATGGGTTTTCCGCATCAACTCCTACAACCTCTGCAGTTATTACTAAATTAGTTGGTGCTGTAATATCACCAATACTAATATCGTCTTCTTGGCAACTTGAAGCAAATAGTGCAAGCACTAAAAACGAACTTAATATGTATTTAAAATTTTTCATTTGGTTATTTTTTAATTATAAAAGTATAGGTTATCGATATATACTGTAATACTTGCATCATCTGGAACCAAATTGTCAAAAAGAATTTGGGTTAATTGAGATCTATCCATAGCAAAATCATCTAATGCAATATCTACACTAACCCATGCACCTAAAGTTACAGTTCCAACAGACTCTATATCTTCATCACCATTTACAGTATTTACAAGTTTTATACCTAGCTCAGAAGCATCCGAGGACCAATAATCAAAATGAACATGGGTCATAGCTGTCAAATCAGTAGGGTTATCATAATCAGTAACTATACCTGTAAAGTCCAAATCAAAGTACTTTATAGTATTATTGCCTTCAATCTGAATTTCTTCAAACCCTGAGCCTGACCATCCCGTTGGCAATTCAGTTACTGTAATTGGTGTATAAGAATCGCTATAAATTGAAATTACATTAGCGGTATCTATTGTTGGTATAGGTGCTTCAGTAACTGGCTCATTTAGCACTCCCGCCGAAAAATATAAATTATCAATATATACAGTAATACTTGCATCATCTGGAACCAAATTATCAAAAAGTATTTGGGTTAATTGGGATCTATCCATCGCAAAATCATCTAATGGAATAACTACACTAACCCATTCACCTAAAGTCACTGTTCCAACAGACTCTATATCTTCATCTCCATTTACTGTATTCACGAGTTTTATGCCCAGTTCTGAAGCATCTGCAGTCCAGTAATCAAAATGCACGGTATTCATCGCTGTTAAATCTGTAGGATTTCCATAATCAGTAACTATACCTGTAAAATCTAAATTAGCATACTTTATAGTATTATTTCCTTCAATCTGTATTTCTTCAAAACCGGATCCCGACCAAGCCGTTGGAAATTCAGTTACTGTTATTGGTGTATAAGTATCACTATATATTGCTATAACGTCTACTGGATCTGCAGTTGGTAATGGAGCTGCAACCAAAGGTATGGTGGGTGTGTCAACATAAAAATATAAATTATCAATAAATACAGTTATACTTGAATCATCAGGAATTAAATTATCAAAAAGAAGCTGAGTTACTTGAGATCTATCCATGTCAAAATCATTTAAAGCAATATCTATACTAACCCATTCACCTTGTACGACAGTCCCAACAGATTCAATATCTTCTTGACCGCTTACAGTATTAACAATTTTAAAACCTAGTTCAACTCCATCAGTAGTCCAGTAATCAAAATGAACATAATCCATCGTAGTTAAATTTGTTGGATTTCCATAATCTGTGACAATGCCTGTAAAATCTAAATCAAAGTATTGTATAATATTATCTCCTTCAACTTGAATTTCATCAAAACCGGAGCCTGACCAAGCCGTTGGCAATTCAGTTACTGTTATTGGTGTATAAGCATCACTATATATAGAAATTACATTAGGTGCGGGTCTTGTTGGAACTGGAGCAGGAACTACTGGCTGCAATATTTCTGTTACTTCAAAGGCTTCTTCAACATATTGTGTAGTCTCTATTGCGGCACTAAATGCAGTTATTGTAATCGTATAGATTCCTGCATCATTATAAATAAATGAAATTGGTTCTTCTATGTTTGACATCATTGTTGTGCCAGCAAGATCTCCAAAATCAACTTCATAACTTAATGCAAATTCTGCAGAAGCGGTTATATTAACTTGTTTTGAAACTGCTGCATCATTTTCAACAGTGACCATTAAATCCTGCGGTGCTTGAAATGACACTATTATTGACTGTACAATTGTTGTTGTTAATCCGTTTAATCCAATAGCTGTAATGGTAGCCTCGAAAGTTCCTTCCTCATAAATGTGACTTACACTATTTCCTGGATTAATTCCATCAGCAGGTTCTGATTGATCACCAAATCCTATTTTAAAGTTAGTAACCCCTTCACCTAATGGAGTAATTGTCACTAAACCTGTGTTATCTTGCGTAACTACTACATTTGCAGATATATTTGTTGGAGCTTCTATGCTATTAACAAAATCTGAACTATCGTCGTCTTGTGAACAACTATAAATCGCTAGTACTAAAAGACAAATACTAAATACATATTTTACTATTTTCATTTTTCCAATTTTTATTTTTTAATATCCTGTGTTTTGAGGCCAGTTATTTCCTGCTAACTCGATTTCAATTCTAGGAAGAGGAAACAACACATTTTTTGGTGTAAAGTTTGGTATAGAGTTCGTTTGACCAGTTCTAACTTGGTCAAAAAAGCGATGACCTTCACCTGCCAATTCTAATCGTCTTTCGCTAAATATATCTTGAGTTAAATTATTACCTGAGGTTTGAATGTCATCCAATCCTGCTCTGTCTCTTACTAGGTTAACATAATCTCTTGCTTTTACATCATCAAGCCCACCTCTATTGAAAGCTTCTGCTGCCATCAATAAAACATCTGAATATCTAATAGCACGATAATTATTACTATGCGTTAAATTTTGATCGTTTTGATTTGCTTCAGCATAAGGAATGTATTTTTTGTTATAAAAACCTGTATAATCAAGTGTATTACCAAGACTAAATGTAACATTTGGTCTTTCTAAAACAAAAGCATCCATGTTTAATATGGAGACATCACGTCTTATATCATCTGCAGAATACGAATTATATAATTCTTCTGTAGGAGGGTTAAAAGCAAATCCTTTAGTAAATGGGCCATAGTCACCACCAGAAAATTTAGGACCCATAAATCCAACTGCTACGTTTCCTTCAACGCATTGGAAACAGTCAAAACTTCCACCTTCACCACCGAAATATTGTACTTCGAATACAGATTCTGAATTGTTTTCATTTGAATTTAAAAATATAATTCCAAAATCTTGTACCAATTGATATTGACCAGAGTTAATCACCTGATCAAGAGCTATAGCTGCTTCATCAAATTTGTCTTGATATAAATATATTTTTCCTAATAATGCTAATGCAGCTCCTTTTGTTGCTCTTCCACTTTGACCTTGTTGCCAAGGAAGGTTATTTATTGCAGAAAGTAAATCTGTTTCAAGTCGTGCATAAACTTGTGCTTTAGGTGCTCTATCTATGGATTGCGATTCTTCGATAGAAATTCTACCGTCAACATACAATGGTACATCTCCAAAAAACTTTACCAATTCAAAATAGTAATAAGATCTTAAAAATAGATTTTCAGCTAGTATTTGATCTTTACCTTCGAAATCAATTCTATCTTGAAATTCAACTATATAATTGGCACGACTAATTCCTGCATACATCCATTGAAATATATTTCGCAGAGCACCATTATCTGCAGTATGCGTCATATCATCAATTTGCTGCCAATCTAGAACATCAGTTGGCGAATCTCCACCACATAAGCTATTATCTGATGCTATTTCGCCTAATATATTATTAAGATACGTTGTTGATAATAAATCATAAACACCTACCAAAGCATCTTCATAATCTGACTTTGAATTGAAATAATTCTCAGTATTTTCTTGACCTTCTGGTAAAATCTCTAAATAATCTTCACATGACATGCATGTCATGATTAATACTATAGCTGTTATTTTTTTAAAATTCATATGTCTTAAATTAAAATGAAATATTAATACCTGTTGTAAAAGTTCTTGCCTGTGGATACTGCCCTAGATCTACACCTGCTCCTAATGGACTACCATTTGACACATCTGGATTATAACCTTTATATTTAGTAAACGTATATAAATTATTAACTGCGAAATAAATTCTGAATGTATCTAGATGAAGTTTTTCTGATACCTCTTTTGGAAGTGAATAACCCAACTGAATATTCTGGATTCTCAAATAAGATCCATCTTCCACGAAAAATGAAGAAAACAAGTAATTATTAGATGCTGTACTTGAAGCACGAGGAACTGAATTTGATGTTCCTTCTCCTGTCCATCTATTTGCATAAAAACTTGGTTTGTTACTATAGGTTAAAAATCTTTCATAACTACGGGCAATATCATTACCTATTGATGCATATAGTGACATTCCGAAATCTAATTGCTTATAGTTAATGTTTAAATTGAATCCCATAGTATAATCTGGAATAGGGTTACCAATAACTGTTTGGTCGTCACTACTACCATACTCTATGCTACCATCTCCATCTACATCAACATATCTTATATCACCAGGACTTGCATTGGCTTGAAATGGTGCATCTAAATTATTTATTGCTCCATCATTATTTGTATCTGTATTTAAAGCATCAATTTCAGCTTGGTTTTGATAAATTCCATCCGTTTGAAGTCCGTAAAACACACCAATTGGCAAACCTGTTTGGAAACGAGATGTTGTTTGGTTTAGCCCGAAAAGACCTCCGGGAATAAATCCAGCGGCATTATTAACTTTAAGTGCTTTATTTTTAATACTTGTAATTGTATAACCTACGCTAACATTAAAATCATCATTAAAATCATGCTTATAGCTAAGGCTTAAATCAATTCCTTTGTTTTCTATTGTACCTGCATTTACAAAAGGCGCAGAACTACCACCTGCAGTAGACCCTAGAAGTCCAGAAACCTCAGGAACTAGTAGTAAGTCTTCAGTGGTTTTTTTATAATAGTCAACTGTTACGTCTAACTTATTATTAAAGAGACCTAAATCTACACCAATATTTGTTTGTGTATTTGTTTCCCATCTCAAATCAGGATTAGCCAATGCACCTACAGCATTACCAAATGATAATAAATCATTAAAAGGGTAAGTAGCCTCTCCAGTTGTCCCTTGCAGAAGACCTAACCATCTGTAATTACCAATTTTGTCATTACCTGTAATTCCCCAACTTCCTCTAATTTTTAATTTATTAATAATATCTACATTAAAAAAGTCTTCGTTACTCACTAACCAACCAGCAGAAATAGAAGGAAAATTACCTATTCTATTATTAGGTCCAAATTTTGTCGAAGCATCACGTCTCACCATTGCGGAAAATATATACTTGCCTTCATAATCATACTGAATACGCCCAAAAAATGAATACCATCTGTTTTCATTTCTACCATCTGCAGATGTGACTAAACTCGTGGTTACTTCACCATCTACAACTTGAATTATAGAACTAGAATTCCCTAAATAAGCATTATCCCAAACTTCGGGACCGCTGTTTAAAGGTCCAGATCCGAAAAATCCCTTATATATCTCACTTCGAATAGATGTTCCTAAGAGCACATTAAAATTGTGCTTATCATTAAAAGATTTACTGTAATCTATAAAATTCTCCCAAGTATAATCGAACGAATGTTGCCTATTTTCTGCAACTGAACTATATAAATCCCTTATCCCATCATCATTTCTATCAAGATCAAAGGTTTCTACATTATTAACATCTAACTGTACATTGTTTACTACTTTTCCTGCACCATAATATGAAAGTGGAGAATATGATCTTCCACCAAAATCTGAATAATTGAAATTAAGTCTTGATGTAGCTTTTAAATCATCTATTATATCATATTCTAATTCAATCTTACCAGTAAATCGATCAGCAAAACCTTCATTAAATGTATTATTTATAAGAGCAAGTGGGTTTATTATCTCGATACCCTGTTCTTGTCCAATATAAGCATATCCTCCAGAAATGTTGGAGGGTGTAGAGTCATCAAAAACGGGTGTTAGAGGTGAGGCATTTAAGGCATAGTATAAAGTAGAACCTCTTCCTCCCTCTGGAATTCCCTTACTTCTTATATTAGTATATAATAAAAATGTATTTAACTTTAACTTCTTAGAAATATCTACCCCAAAGTTATTTTTAATCGTCCATCTTTGATAATTGGACTTATCACTCGCAATGATACCGTCTTGATCAAAATAACTAGCGCTAAACCCAAAAGTTGTAGTTTCTGAACCACCCGTAATACCAATATTATGATTAAACATTGCTGCTCGCTCGAATAATTCATCCTGCCAATCTGTATTGGTATCTAAATTCTGTAAGTTTGGATAAGGTAACGGATTGCCATCTGCAGCTTCAGTTTCATTAACATATACCGCATATTCGAAATTATTTAACAAGTCAATTTGATTATCTGATTCTTGAATAGTATAGTAAGAGTTGTAAGAAAATTTTGTCTTTCTATTTTTCTTACCAGTTTTTGTAGTGATAAGAATAACTCCATTTGCCCCTTGTACTCCATAAATTGCAGAACTAGCATCTTTAATAATATCCATTTTTTCAATATCATTTGGATCAATAATACTTAAGTCATTACCAATATTTACGCCATCAACGATTACCAATGGGGAATTATCACCATTAGTAGTTATACCTCTAATTCTAATATTTAGTGATGCACCAGGAGAACCTGAGTTTGCGTTAACTTGAACTCCCGCAGCATTTCCTCTTAATGCTTCTTCAATTCTTGTTGGATTAGTTTCAACAATTTTTTCAGCATCAATACTAGAATAAGCTCCTGTTACTAATTCTTTTCGTTGTGAACCATATCCAATAACTACCACTTCGCCTAACGTTTCTGCGTCTTCCTCCATTATAACATTGATAGGTTGCGCATCAGTTACAGTGACTTCTTGAGTCTGAAATCCTATGTATGAAAATACAAGAATTGAATTTATAGGAACATCATTAATGGTGTACTTTCCATCGAAATCTGTCGACGTACCAGTAGAAGTTCCTTTCACAATAACATTTACACCAGGTAAAGGAATGTTCATGTTATCTACAACAGTTCCAGAAACAGAAACATTTTGACTGAACGAAAATGCTGTAATACCTAAAAGTGTAAGGAATAAAAATTTTGATTTCATAGTTATAAAACTTTATATGGTAAACTTATCGCATAAAATTCACGAATCCTCAAAATTAGGCACAACAAAAAATATACAATACAAAATTAAGCAGGGTTTTTTGCTGATTTCTCAATAAACAAGGTCGTGATATTGAAGATTATTATCAATAATTACCACCGCTAATTTTATTAATTTGGCTATCTGTTGTGGTAATGTATGGGTAAAAACGACTAGTGTTGTGTAATTATATTTCGAGAATATAGTTTGTTAAGCTTGACTCATGAGGAAGACACATTTTTTTTCGCAAACGATATCGCTTTACTTCTACACTTCTCGGAGATATATTTAAAAGTGGTGCGATTTCTTTGGACGATAGATTTAACCTAAGATATGCACAAAGTCTTAAATCATTTGGAGTTAAAGTAGAATGAAAACCCTTTATCTTTTTCAAAAAATCTTTATCTGCATTATTAAAGGCTTCTTGAAACAATTTCCAGTCGTCTGTATTGTTTAAATTTTTATCAATAATTTTTATAACAGGCTTTACATTGTTAATATCAACAACACTATTTAATTCTTTTTTTATTGTATTTAAAAATTCATTCTTATTTATTAAACTCATTGTTGATATCGCTAGTTCTCTATTTTTACTATCAATATCATGTTGCAATTTTTCATTCTTAAAACCCATCAATTGTTGTTCATTTTCCAATTTTTTAAGTTCTAATTCTCTTTCTGTTATTTCAAGAAGTTTCTCCCTTTGTCTTTTATAGTATCTTTTATAAGCCGTATGTATTAAGAAAACTAACACAATTACACCAAGAAAATATAATATAAGCATGGTATTAGTGAGATGCCATGGCTTATCAATTGAAAAATTATACGAAGCAATATTAGTTGTTTGTTTATTTCCCACTCTTGCTTTCACATTAAATGTATAATCTCCATGAGGCAAGTTTTTAAAAGATTCACTAGAGTTTGTTGACCAATCACTCCACCGATTATAAATTCCATCCAATTGATATTGATACTCGACAATATGGTATTTATCAAATTCTGGTACAGAATAGCTGAAAACTATGTTGTTTTTTTTATTTGCAAATTGACCAGCAACGGATTTATTAACACCCGAAGGGGTTTGATTAAGTGCATTATTAGTAATTGTATTAAGAGTTACTTCGCGACTTTGCCTATTTAGCCTATTTAGCCTATTTAAATCTATAATGATAAAACCAAAAGAAGTTCCAAATAAATAGCTCTGATTTCCTATAAAAGTAATATTCTCATACCCTGTCTTACTCTCTCTTAACGAATTAGACAATCCTATAGCTTGAATACTCGGCTCTTCGCTTAATTTTCCAGGTGATAAATAGTTGATTCTTCGATTTGTAAAATTCCACAATTTATTAGAAGTATTATCTTTTACAAGTTTTCCCGATGTATAAATTTGTTGTTCAAATAAACTACTATATATCAAATCCTTTTCGAACCGTTGAAGAGATTCATTATATATAAAAACACCATCTTTAGACGCATAAAGAATCTCGTCTAAATACTTTATTAAACTAGAATGTAATCCTTTTTTAACACTTGCTTCTTCAACTAGCTTCACAACCTTCATATAGTCATCGTCAACCATTATTCTATAAACTCCTTTGTACTCATGACTAACAAAAATTTCATATTCTTTATACCATTCAACAAATCTTGAAGCATTATTAAATCCTTCTATTTTATTTCTAAATTGCCAAACACCATTTTTATTTTCCAGAATATTTAACCCATCGTACTTCCCCTGTAATAGCAAATTATCTCGCCCTTCAATAGATTGAATATTCCACGTCCCTGAAGTTCTATCCACTATCGCAATTTCATCATCATTGACAATTAAAGTGCCAATATTATGACCACAAAACAAAGTTTCATCTATTAGTTCTAAACTCCATACTTGTCCACTAGTTCCTTCAATAAATTTTAAAGAATCTAACGAATTTAATTTTCTAAAAAATAAGCCTTGATTAGTGCCTAAATATAAATTCTCATTATGAACTGCTGATGCGTAAACCGTTCCAATCTCTCCCTTTTCATCGTAAAAAATGCTAAATGGTGAATT
Source organism: Flavobacteriales bacterium 34_180_T64 (assembly GCA_002162765.1). Taxonomy (GTDB): domain Bacteria; phylum Bacteroidota; class Bacteroidia; order Flavobacteriales; family Flavobacteriaceae; genus MAAR01. The sequence goes on from MAAR01000017.1 coordinate 230,870, forward strand.
CACATTTATACAGCTAATACCGTTATCCAAACCTAGCCAAATATTATTATCATTATCTTCAAAAACAGACAAAATAGTATTATTATTTAGACCTGTATTTTGATCAATTTGATAATTTATTTCTCCTTCAGGAGTCATGAGAAAAACACCATGAGAAATTGTTCCCAGCACAAAACTTTTATCGTGCAATTGTATACAGCTATATACGCTTACATCTTTTAGTTTTCCACTTGCGGAAATATCCCATTTAGTTAGCATGTTGTTTTCTAACATATAAAAACCTGCTTCTTGTGTTTCAAATAGAAGTTTATTTTTAAAACTAAACATATTGACCACAATATTGTCTTTAACAATATTGTGGTCAGACACTTTAATTCCTTCTCCGTTTTCAATTTTATAAATTCCATCATTTAGCTTTTGAAAATAAATGGTTCCGTCTACCTTGAAAACTTCAGTTAATCGCGTCTTAGATTCAATAATTTTAAAACTCGAATCATTTGTATTATAGATGTAAATACGATTTAAAGATTGAAACAACACCCAATTATCCAATGAAATTATGCTCCAAAATTGTTCATCTTCTATTAGTGATGTTTGAATGTCTTTGGAAAGTGAGGTATATATTAATTTCCCAAAATTATTACTTTTCCAATATCCAAATTCCATATAGCAACCAGTATAAACCCTTTCATCAACAACATGAACAGATCGCATTATGGTTTTATTTGGCGAAGGATATAATTTCCAATTAGCTCCATTAAATTCTAATAGCCCTTCGTCATTCGCTATATAAATTAAGTTTTTTTTTGATTGAGATATTGCCCAGTTCTGATTTTCACCCCCATACTGTTTAGGAGTAAATATTTCAATTGGAGGTAATTCCTGGGCCATAGTTTGACTAAACATCAAACCAAACAATAAAATAAACACTTGTGCTATAATTTTTTTAAACTTCACTGTTCCTACTGAATTTCGTACAATATACAATAATTGTAGTGTTTATAAGGAGGGATCTAAAAACTATACGTAAGATAATTATGACACAACATCATGCCAAACAATGAGGTTTTAAGATGAATTTGAATTAGATGGTTTTAAAATTACTTTCGTATACTACAAATTCGAGTTATTTCAATATTACTACTCATTCAATTAAGTGTCTTTAAGTGTCGTTAGATGTCTTTAAGTGTAATTAGGTGCAAAAAACGAGATAAGAATAGGGTAATATCATGAATTTTGTACCTCGAACCCTATAAAGGTACAAATAAGGTACAAATTTGTACCCATTTAACATGTAAGACTTATTAATAGATATTAAACCAAAACAACAAAACCTTTGTAAATAAAGGTTTTATTGTGCTTACATTATGCTTTTAGTAGTTGTTTGTTAATCGTAGTTACTTTCCGATACAGAAATTGGCAAAAATATTTCCTAATAAGTCATCATTCGTGATTTCTCCAGTTATTTCACCAAAATGAAATAAAGCTTGTCTTATATCGATTGCTAACAAATCTCCTGACAAACCAGATTCCAATCCATACTTCACTTTTTGAATTTCTTCAAACGCCTTTAATAATGCGTCATAATGTCTTGTGTTGGTAACTATGGTTTCATTATTTCTTAAGGCACCTGTATTTATTAAATTCAATAAAGAATCAGTTAATGCTTCAACCCCAAACCCCGTTTTTGCAGATAATAGCTTTACCTCTGGAATTTCGGTATTTAGCGCTGCCAATTTACGATCATCAAGTTTATCAATTTTATTGGCAATAATTAATAGTGGTTTCTGTGGATATTTGTTTTTAATTTTTTCAATTTCAATTTTAACTTGTTGCAAATTCTCAAAACTATTGAGTGCATCAAATAAATATACAGTAACCTGAGATTGTTCTATTTTTTCAAAGGTTTTTCGAATCCCAATGCTTTCAACAATATCTTCAGTGTCTCGAATTCCTGCCGTGTCAATAAATCGGAATCCAATCCCTCCAATAGAAATTTCGTCTTCTATAGTATCTCTAGTAGTTCCAGCAATCTCCGATACGATAGCTCTATCTTCATTTAGAAGTGCATTCAACAATGTCGATTTACCCACGTTTGGTTCTCCAACAATAGCTATTGGAATTCCATTTTTAATAACATTTCCAACGGCAAACGAATCTATCAATCGCTTCAATACAAATTGGATACGATCTATTAATTCCATAAACTGAGAACGGTCGGCAAATTCAACATCCTCTTCAGCGAAATCGAGTTCCAATTCTATTAATGAAGCAAAATTTAAGAGCTCTTCTCTGAGTTTAGAAATTTCTGATGAAAAGCCACCACGCATTTGTTGCATTGCAATTTGATGAGACGCTTCATTTTCGCTTGCTATTAAATCGGCTACCGCTTCGGCCTGACTCAAATCTAGTTTTCCATTTAAAAAAGCTCTAAGTGTATACTCACCAGCATTGGCCATTCTACAGCCCTTTCTTAAAAATAATTGTATGATTTCTTGCTGAATATATAAACTACCATGACACGAAATCTCTACTACATTTTCACCAGTATATGAATTTGGATTCTTAAAAACTGAAACTAATACTTCATCAATAGTTCTAGATTGATCCATAATATGTCCCAAATGAATCGTATGCGTTTTCTGCTCGAGTAAATCTTTTCCAGATACAGATTTGAAGCTTTGAGATGCCATTATTATAGCATTTTCTCCAGATAGCCTAATAACCGCAATGGCTCCGCTTCCTGACGCTGTGGCTAATGCAACAATAGTATCATTATGTGACATAAAGATTAATTTTTAGTAAAAGTATTGCAAAATTGCGATTCTTTCATAATTGCGAGTTAATTCTTTAAGATTTAATTAGTAATTAATGATGATTATCTTCTGTAGAACTTATTATATTTGTAACTCTTTAAAATTAAATACTATGAAAAACACACTTTATCTTTTAATTCTTTTTTTGTTAATATCAACATGCGACAAAGCTGAACAAACTAAAGATGGCTATGCTATTGCTGGTACTGCTAAAGGTGTACATAACGGCATAAGAGTTTACTTGAAAACTATAGATGAAAGAGGTAAACAATCTAATTTGGACACCGCAATTATTGTTAATGAAACTTTTAAGTTTGAAGGTAAAACGGAAGCTCCTGGAGTTCACTATTTCTTTGTTAATGGAGTCGCAAAAAGTTTACCATTCATCTTAGAAAATGCCGACATTTCTGTTGTAGTAAATAAGGATAGTATCTACGGTTCTAAAGTTACTGGCACAAAATCTAATGATTTGTTTAAATCATATTCAGCCGAAATATTAGATTTACGTAGAAAGAATGGAAATTTAAATATAGAATTAAGACAGGAAAGAGCTTTAAAGCAAGATGCTGAAGTTGCTAGAATTACTTCAGAATTGGAAACCCTTAAAGCAAAGATGAACACCTTTCCATTAGCGACCATTAATAAGCATAACGACAATTTGTTTTCATTAACTCTTATAGCATCATTGATAGAGTCTAAATCCATTGATTTTGATAAACTCGTTGAGGCTTTTAATAATTTGGATAGTGACTTAAGAGCGTCGCCATTTGGTACTGAAGTATTTAATAAGTTAGAATTCAAAAAGCAGAAAAACGCGAGTTTAGCATTTTTAAATATTGGTAAGGTAGCCCCAAAATTTTCAGCACCGTCTACAGACGGAAATACAATTGTACTTGATGATATATTAGGAAAAGTAACTATAATTGATTTCTGGGCCTCGTGGTGTGGACCTTGTCGTAGAGAAAACCCTAATGTAGTTAAAACCTATGAACAATATCACGCTAAAGGATTAGAAATAATTAGTGTGTCATTGGATAAACCTGGTCAAAAAAACCGCTGGTTAGACGCTATTAAAAAAGACAATCTTAATTGGCATCATGTGTCTAACTTGAACTATTTTAATGATCCTGTGGCTCAACTTTATAATATTCAATCCATTCCTGCTACGTTTATATTAGATAAAGACGGAAAAATTGTAGCTAAAAATTTACGAGGCGCAGCACTCGGGCAAAAAATTGGAGAATTATTAAATTAAAAAATGGCTTTCTATAATGGAAGGCTTTTTTATAGTTTTCCGGTTTTATGCATAATAAATAAAATAATTATTGGAACGGCCAGCAAGCCAACCATAGCCAAACTAGTTTCAAACAACCAAGGTGCTAGTATCAAAGTTACAACATATCCTCCTATTGCGCCTCCAAAATGCGCATCGTGCCCAATATTACCTACTTTATTTTTCATACCGTAAATAGAATACAGTAAATAACCAATTCCAAACACATATGCTGGAATTGGTACTGGGATAAAAAACATATATAGACTCATATTTGGTTCAAGTAAGATGGCCGAATACAATACTCCGGTTACGGCACCACTTGCTCCTACTGCACTATAATGATATTCGTTTTTATGAAAATAAAGTGATAAAAGACTTCCCAAAACCAAGCTGACTACATATATAATAATAAAGTTTAAGCTCTCTAAATGATGTACCACTACATCAGCAAAAAAATAGAGGGTAAACATATTAAAAAACAAATGCATTGTATCTGCGTGTAAAAACCCAGAACTAAACATACGGATTTGTTCACCTCTTCTAACACCTCCAACATTAAATTTGTAACGTTCAAAAAAACCATAATCGTTAAACCCTTTGTACGAAATAATAACATTTGCTGCAATTATGACTATTGTTACTAAACTTAAATTACCCATAAACTATAAACGATTAATTATAATATAACATATATTTGTTCCTGCAAATCTAAAACTAATTCATGCAATTTCTTGCTTACATTTTAATTTATCCATTTCTATGGGTAATTTCTATACTTCCTTTTAGATTGCTCTATGCTTTTTCTGATGTTATCTATATTTTTCTATACCGTATTTTTGGATATAGGACAAAAACAGTAAAAGATAATTTGGCGCTTGTATTCCCTGATAAATCCAAAAAAGAGATCAATAGGATTACTAAAAAATTCTATCATCATCTATGCGATATGATGGTTGAGGCCATCAAATCACTTACCATATCTGAGGCAGAAATAAAGAAACGTATGACCTTTACTAATCTAGAGGAAATTCATTCTATTGAAAAACAAAATAAAAGTATCGCCTTAATGTGCGCACATTATGGCAGCTGGGAATGGCTTTTTATCCTTCAAACTTATATCAATTATAAAGGGTATGCCGTTTACAAACGTATTCATAACAAATATTTTGATCGCTTAATAAAACGCATCAGAGCTAAATACAATAGTCATTTGATCACGACTAAAGAGACGGTTCCAACATTGTTAAAATCCAAAATAAAAGGAGAATTAACCATCAATGGATTTGTTTCTGACCAAACGGCTAAACCAAATAAAGCAATGCATTGGCACGATTTTATGGGCATTAAGGTTCCATTACATACGGGTGCCGAAACCTTAGCGAAACGCCTTGATATGGCTGTAGTATACTTTAAAGTGAAACGTTTAAAAAGAGGCTACTATCAAACGACATTTGAGACTATTACCTTGAACCCAAAAGACTATAAGGATTACGAGATTACTGAGCTTTTTTTCAAACTTGTAGAACAGCAAATTCACGAAGCCCCTGAGTACTATTTATGGACTCACAAACGCTGGAAGCATCGAAATAAAGTACCTGAGAAATTTCAATAAATGGTTAAAGCTGAAACCAAGAATTAACTGGCGTCTCATGCACATCAGCTCCATTTAAAGACTTGTGTAAAAACTCATTGGTAGTCTTTATATAATTATAGTCTTCAACCCATTTACTATGGTTTTTTGCCAATAATTTGATACTATCACAAACAAATTCAATCTCTTTATCTGTTGTTGTTGGATGAATAGACATGCGAATCCAACCTGGCTTTCTCATAAAATCTCCAATTGTGATCTCATTGGTTAATGCCTGAGACGTTTCATAATCTACATGTAACAAATAATGACCATAAGTACCAGCACAACTACAACCACCACGAGTTTGAATCCCAAATCGATCATTTAACAATTTCACTCCTAAGTTAAAATGCATATCATCAATATAAAACGATATGACACCCAGTCGATCTTGATGCTGTCCTGCTAAAATTTTTATATTATCAATAGATCCTAATGATTCAAAAACAGTAGTTACAATTTGATGCTCGCGTTGTAGCATTTTTTCAACGCCCATTTTTTCTTTTAACTTAACTGCTAATGCAGTTTTTATTGTCTGTAAAAATCCGGGAGTTCCACCATCTTCTCTATCTTCAATATTCTCAATATATTTATGCTCACCCCAAGGATTAGTCCAGCTTACAGTACCTCCTCCTGGACAATCAGGAATCATATTTTTATAAAGCTTTTTATTAAAAATCAAAACACCTGAGGATCCTGGGCCTCCCAAAAATTTATGTGGAGAAAAGAAAATTGCATCTAATGCTTTCTCTTCATCTTCTGGATGCATATTTATATCAACATATGGCGCAGAACACGCAAAATCCACAAAGCAAACACCGCCATTTTGATGCATTAACTTTGCGATATCATGATATGGTGTTTCTAATCCAGTTACATTAGACCCACCTACAACAGAAGCAATTTTAAGAGTACAATCTTTATACTTTTCAAGTAGAACTTTTAAATTCTCAATACTAAACAAACCATCTTCTCCTGGAGGAATCACTTCAACTTTAGCAATGGTTTCTAACCAAGACGTCTGATTAGAATGATGCTCCATGTGTGTAATAAAAACAACAGGGCGAATTTCTTCTGGTATATCTGTATATTTTTGAAGATTCTCAGGCACTTTTAAACCTAGAATTCTTTGAAATTTATTAATCACACCAGTCATTCCGTTTCCTGATACAATTAAGACATCATCATCATTACAATTTACATGATCTTTAATTATATGTTTAGCGCGATGGTAAGCTCTAGTCATCGCAGTTCCTGAAACCGTAGTTTCTGTATGAGTATTCGCTACAAAAGGTCCAAATTCGTTGCAAATTTTTTCTTCAATAGGCCTGTATAATCGCCCAGAAGCAGTCCAATCTGTATAGATTATTTTTTTAAGTCCAAATGGGGATTCAAACTCTTGATCAATTCCAATAATGTGTTGTCGAAACTGATTGAAATAAGTTTCTAAGTGAGTTGATTTCGAATTTGTAGTTTCAGAGGTGATCATGCGTACTATTTTGAATTACAAAAATACTAAATATTTGCGATAGCTTTAATTTCTTCAATTATTTTATGGGCCAATTTATCGGCCTCCATTTGCGAGGGAGCCTCAGTATATATTCTAATAATTGGCTCGGTATTACTTTTTCGTAAATGCACCCAGCTATCTGAAAAATCAATTTTAACGCCATCAATAGTATTCAATTTCTCTTGTGTATAAGCGGTCGCCATTGTCTCCAAAATACCATCAACATCTAATCCTTCAGTTAATGCTATTTTTTTCTTACTCATATAATAACTCGGATAAGAGTTTCTAAGAGCACTCACTTTTATTTTTTTTTCAGCCAAAAGACTTAAAAAAAGCGCGACACCTACTAATGCATCTCGTCCGTAATGTAATTCAGGATATATTATACCTCCATTACCTTCACCACCTATAACCGCATTATTTTTTTTCATCAATTCAACCACATTTACTTCACCAACTGCGCTAGCTTCATAGGTTCCATCATGCAGTTCAGTAACATCGTTTAAAGCTCTTGTAGAGCTCATATTACTTACCGTGTTTCCCGGTGTTTTACTTAACACATAATCCGCACAAGCTACTAAGGTGTACTCTTCACCAAACATGTCGCCATTTTCATCCATAAACGCTAAACGATCTACATCAGGGTCTACCACAATTCCAAAATCAGCATGTTCTTTTACAACTTTTTCAGACAAATCGCCTAAATGCTCTTTAAGTGGTTCTGGATTATGTGGAAATTCTCCATTTGGCTCACAAAATAATTTAACAGCATGAACTCCCAATCGCTCCAATAATAATGGAATTGCAATTCCTCCCGTAGAATTAACACCATCAACTACCACCTTAAAATTAGCAGCATCAATTGCCTCTCTATTTACAAGTTCTAAATCCAAAACCTCGTCTATATGCAAATCTATATATGCCTGGTTTTTTGTAATTTTTCCTAAGTTATCTACATCCGAAAATTGCATTTGATCGCTTTCTGCAATATCTAAAATTTTTGCGCCTTCAACGCCATTTAAAAATTCACCTTTCGCATTTAACAGCTTTAATGCATTCCACTGTTTAGGGTTATGGCTAGCAGTTAAGATAATGCCTCCATCGGCATGCTCTAGAGGCACTGCCACTTCAACAGTAGGCGTTGTTGACAGCCCTAAATCAACCACATGAATACCTAGACCAATCAAGGTATTCATAACTAAATTCTGAATCATTTCTCCAGAAATTCTGGCATCTCTACCTACAACAACTATATAATGTGTTTTATCTCGTTGTTGCTTAAGCCATACCCCGTAAGCCGATGCGAATTTTACAGCATCAATTGGTGTAAGGTTTTCACCAACAGCTCCACCAATAGTGCCACGTATTCCTGAGATTGATTTTATTAATGTCATTTTCTAAATTTGCTTTTCTGTTTTAAAAAATAGCTTTCGAAATATTTGTATGATATATGTGCCATAGCTATTGTTATCGCAAAAGTCAATAATAATATTAAGATTCTGGTTGAAATCTCATTAAAAGTTTTTAAATAGTCGATTTTCAAAAACACAAAAACGACCAGATTCAAAGCTATAATATGATACATATAAATACCGTAAGAAATTTGTCCTAAATAAATTAGTGCCTTAATTGTTATAGTCGTATTAAAATTATTACATGCTAACGAATGAATACAAAGTGCGAATAAACTACTCATGAATAAATTATTAATCCATATACTATTAAAATCAAACACATTTGTTGTAAAGTAAACTATTGTCGATCCAATAATAATTATTGGAATAATGGGTGAAATTTTCAAGAATTCTAGTTTTCTCATTTCTTCCAAAATCGCTATGATTCCTCCAAAAAACAACATAAAATAAACAAAATTGAATTTTCGCAACACGTCGAAATAGTTCACATGAAAAATAACGAAATACAAAAAAGTCAAGAGGAGTAATATTTTAAGTATTTTTCCTTTATCTGTAAAAAATAATAAAGGTGCAATGATTAAATAAAATTGTTCCTCAATACCAATGGACCATAATATTTCCAATATTCCTCCAGGGTAGTACAATTCTGCAAAGATATTAGGTAAGAAAAACAAGGTTAGAAACAAGCCTTCCCCAAAACTATAATTTATTTCAAATGGTATCTGTAATGCAGGTAAAACGACATTGTAAAACAAAAAACCAAAGATGACTACTAAATAATACAAAGGGAAAATCCTAAGAATTCTACGTATGTAAAAATGTCCTATTGAAAATGTATTATTCTGTTTAGCTCGGTAAATGAGCCTAATTATTAAAAAACCACTAAGAACAAAAAACATATAAACTGCTTCTATACCTTTATGAAATATGTGCAAATCATCAAAATAAGGAAGCCCTTGATTTTTACACAATTGGGGTATATGATAAAGCATTACGATGGAAGCTAAAACAAAACGTAATGGATCCAAATTTGGTAGTCGATTCAAATTTTAACTTTTAAAGGTTAAAAATACATATATTTATTGAATGAACTTTTTAGCACATATTTATTTGTCTGGTGATAATGAATTTATAACAATTGGCAATTTCATAGCTGATGGAATACGGGGCAAAACGTATAAAGAATTCCCCAATGATATTCAAATTGGTATACTTTTGCATAGACATATTGATACGTTTACGGATGCACATCCTATTGTTAGACAAAGCACCAAACGTCTTCATAAAAACTACAGTCATTATAGCGGTGTAATTGTTGACATTCTCTACGATCATTATCTTGCTAAAAACTGGTCTAAATATTCAAATATTCCTTTGGAGGAATATGCGAGTCAATTTTACACTTTATTAGAAACTCATTTCGAACTGTTACCTTCTCGAACTCAAAAAATGTTACCCTATATGATTTCTGGCAACTGGTTGCTTAGCTATTCTAAGGTTGAAGGAATTCAACGCGTACTAGAAGGCATGAATAGACGCACCAATAATAAATCTAAAATGAATGAAGCTGTAAATGAATTGAAAGAATTCTACGACGAATTTGAAAATGAGTTCACCATGTTTTTTGATGAATTAATGGTCTTTTCGAAACAAAAATTAAATGAACTCTCCAAAATAAATTCCAGTTTATGAAAAAAGTGTCAATGCTATTTTTACTACTTATTTGCTTTAGTTCTTGCAAGAAAAGCTCAGAGACCTCCCAAAGAGGGCTCATTACAGAAAATGCCATGATTGTATCGGCACGTTCTGAAGCTTCAAACATAGGTACTGAAATTCTCGCAAAAGGGGGTAATGCATTCGATGCCATGATTGCAACACAAATGGCCTTAGCGGTAACATATCCCTTTGCTGGTAATTTAGGTGGCGGAGGATTTATGGTATACCGCCTTGCTGAAGGAGATATTGGAGCTTTAGACTTTAGAGAAAAAGCACCATTAGCAGCTTCTAAAGACATGTATTTAGATTCTGAAGGAAATGTTATAGAAAACAAAAGTACAATCGGATCATATGCTGTGGGTGTTCCAGGAACAATAGCTGGAATGTTTGCTGCACATGAAAAATTTGGATCACTTCCTATAAAAGACATTCTTCAACCCGTTATAGATTTAGCAAATAATGGATTTGTAATAAGCGAAAAACAATGGATTCGATTTAATGAAAAAGACAGTATTTTTAAAGCTGTTAATAACAAAGATATTTTATATTCTAATACATTAAAATCAGGGGACACCTGTAAAAACAAAGCTCTTGCAGAAACATTAAAACGCATCTCCATAAATGGAAAAGATGAATTCTACACCGGTAAAACTGCTGAGATTTTAGTTAACTATTTAGAAAAAAGAGGCGGAATAATGACTCTTGAAGACTTAAAATTATACACTGCTAAATGGAGAGACCCTGTCACCTTTAACTATAAAGACCTGCGGCTCATATCAATGTCTCCTCCTTCTAGTGGCGGGATTTGCTTAGCTCAAATTCTAGGCATGATAGCGCCTTATGACCTTCAATCTTATGGTCATAATTCCTTAAAAGCAGTTCAGGTGATTGTTGAAGCTGAACGAAGAGCATATGCAGATAGAAGTTATTTTTTGGGTGATCCTGATTTTGTAGATGTTCCAACCTCTATGTTACTTAGTGATATGTATTTAAATGAACGAATGCAATCTTTTACTTTTAAAGCTTCAACACCTTCAAACACACTTTCACATGGAACTATTGAAGGTTATGAAAGTAATGAAACTACCCATTATTCTATTGTGGATCAGTTTGGAAATGCAGTTTCAGTGACTACAACACTCAATGGTGCTTATGGTTCGAAACTTTATGTAGATGAATTAGGTTTCTTTTTGAACAATGAAATGGATGATTTCAGTAGCAAGCCAGGAATTCCAAATTATTATGGTTTAATTGGTGCTGAAGCGAATAAGATTGAACCTCAGAAGCGCATGTTAAGTTCAATGACACCAACCATTATTGAAAAAGATGGAGGCTTACATATGGTTCTTGGTACACCAGGTGGATCTACGATTATAACGTCGGTTTTACAGACCATTTTAAATGTTGAAGACTATAATATGACCATGCAACAAGCAGTTGATGCCGCACGTTTTCATCATCAATGGCTACCAGATGAAATAAGAGTTGAAGATCTTACGTTTACATCAGAGATTGAGTCTCAATTAGCCGAAAAAGGGTATTTTATAAATAAGAATGCTACACCAATTACAGCTAAGGTTGACGCTATATTAATTCTAGAAGACGGCACTCTTGAAGGAGGTGCAGATCATCGGGGAGATGATACAGCAGCAGGGTTTTAACCGAGTCTATTTGATAATCAACGTTTTTAGTTGTGAGTTAATAAAAACCCGCTAAATTTATAAGTTAATTACAGAATTGTGAAACTAAAAAAAACTTTAAAAATTATTGTTGGTGTGATCGTTTTTATATCACTACCAAGCCTTCTTCTTTACGGCATTTTACATTTAAAATACAATGAAGATTTACCAATTGGTATTAAAGGAGATCGCGCAGAAATGATGGCAAAAAATATGCTTATTGCCTTAGATTTCGAAGCTTATAAAAACACCAATTATATAGAATGGACATTCAAAAACAGGCGGCATTATGAATGGTTCAAAAAGGAGAATAAATGTATCGTTTATTGGAAAGATTATAAAGTAGCTCTTAATTTAAAGAATTACTCAAATAGCAAAGTCTATATCCATAATTTTAAAACTGATAATGAACAATCCAATGAACTCATAAAAGAGGCTATAGATTACTTTAATAACGATTCCTTTTGGCTAGTCGCACCTTATAAGATATTTGATAAAGGTACCGAACGGAGTATTGTAACTTTAGATAATGGTGAAGAAGCTTTGCTTGTAACGTATACAGCGGGAGGCTCTACACCAGGAGACTCCTATTTATGGCATATTGATAAGAGTGGAAAACCAAAAAGTTTTCAAATGTGGACTTCTCTTTTGCCTATAGACGGTTTAGAAGCATCATGGTCAGATTGGACTGTTACAGAAAGCGGCGCACAGCTTCCTACTTTTCATAAACTTTTATTTTTAGGATTAGAAAATGGAGACATTAAAAGCGTAAAGTAATTTGATAATTTAATTTGATCTCTGTCCTATAAATTGCTGAGTCTTTAATTTAAATAAAACATTGAACGTTGTCAAACTACCATAGATTCTGGTAATGTATTGTTGCAAATCTATTTTTTCATGCTCCTCTAAATTACTCGAATTTACTTTTTGTTCCATAACTCGCAATCGGTCTCTAACCATAGTGATCTTATGAAAAAACTTATCAATGGGTACTTCGCTAGCTTTAAGACTGGTATCGCCTGGTTCCATTATAAGTTTGCCTCCTTTCCATTTATCTGATATAGAAATCACTTCTGATGGATCACTCCATTTTCTCAAAATTTCTACCAAACTGCTTTCAACATCAAAAAAACTAACCGTATCTACGTCACCATCTGCAGCTTCAATGACTTCAAATTCAGAGTTTATGTCAATGGTTTCTAATCCGTTTTCAATAAATGTAACCCAATAATGTTTTGAAGTCACGTTAGTAACCACGCCTTTTCCATAATCTGGGTGATCAATTCTTGAGCTAATGCCTAATAATTTCATTTCATCTAATTTTAATGGTCTCACAATTATAATAAATCTGGAGAAAACCTTCACTTAAAATTACGAACAAAAATTGTAACTTTGCGGTTTTGCCAAACTATGAGCCAATTCGAAGAACATATTGAGGTTAGAGGTGCCCGAGTACACAACCTAAAAAACATCGATGTTACCATTCCTAGAGAAAAACTAGTGGTTATAACCGGTTTATCTGGTAGCGGAAAATCATCGCTGGCCTTTGACACTATTTATGCCGAAGGACAACGGCGTTATATTGAGACATTCTCAGCATATGCAAGACAATTTTTAGGCGGATTGGAACGTCCTGACGTTGATAAAATAGATGGTCTTTCTCCTGTAATTGCTATTGAACAAAAGACAACTAGCAAATCACCTCGCTCTACAGTTGGTACAATCACAGAAATCTACGATTTTTTACGGCTATTATTTGCGCGTGCTAGTGATGCCTACAGTTACAATACTGAAGAAAAAATGGTAAGCTATACCGATGCGCAGATTAAAGCGCTTATTATAGAATCATTTAATGGCAAACGTATTAATATACTCGCGCCAGTAGTACGCTCTCGAAAAGGTCATTACAGAGAATTATTTGAACAAATCGCCAAACAAGGCTTTGTTAAAGTAAGAACTGATGGTGAAATCAAAGACCTGGTGAAAGGGATGAAACTTGACAGATATAAGACGCATGATATTGAAATTGTTATTGATCGATTGAAAATTGATGACTCTACCGATAATGACAAGCGTCTTACTGAAACTATTAACACAGCGATGTATCATGGTGATGATGTGCTAATAGTCCTTGATCAAGACACGAATGAAGTCCGTTATTTTAGTCGTAATTTAATGTGTCCATCTACGGGCATTTCATATCCAAATCCTGAACCAAATAATTTTTCATTTAATTCGCCAAAAGGAGCGTGTTCTAAATGCAATGGCATTGGGCAACTTTATCAGGTCAATGAAAAAAAAATAATTCCTGACGACTCGTTATCTATCAAAAGTGGAGCTCTTGTTCCGCATGGACCTCAAAAAAATAGTTGGATTTTTAAACAATTTGAAACTATTGCACAACGCTATGATTTTTCATTAAATGATGCCTATAAGGACATCCCTGAAGACGCCAAAACTATGATTCTCTATGGTGGAAATGAAAAATTTTCTGTCGAAAGTAAAGCGCTTGGAGTGACAAGAGATTATAAAATTGAATTTGAAGGTGTCGCAAATTTTATTGAAAATCAATACAAAAATTCTGAAACGACGTCTCTAAAACGTTGGGCGAAGGAATACATGGACAAAGTTGAATGCGATTCTTGTCATGGTTCCCGTTTAAAACAAGAATCGCTTTATTTTAAAATTAACAACCAGAATATTTCCGACTTAGCTAATAAAGACATCGTTGATTTAGCAGATTGGTTTATTAATTTAAACGCGCATCTTTCAGATAAACAACTAAAAATTGGTGAAGAAGTTATAAAAGAAATTAAAACAAGACTTCAATTTTTACTTGATGTTGGACTGGATTATTTATCCTTAAATAGGAGTTCAAAATCACTCTCTGGAGGTGAAGCGCAACGTATTCGACTTGCCACACAAATTGGATCACAGCTAGTTGGAGTGCTATACATATTAGACGAACCTAGTATTGGACTGCATCAACGCGATAATGAGAAATTAATAAAATCACTGATTTCTCTTAGAGATTTAGGAAACTCTATCATCGTAGTAGAACATGATAAAGATATGATTGAACATGCAGATTATGTCATTGACATAGGTCCTAAGGCAGGAAAATATGGTGGCGAAATTATTAGTATCGGTACTCCAGAGGAATTAAAAACTCATAACACGCTTACTGCTGCATATTTAAACGGAACGAAAGAAATTGAAACTCCAAAATCACGTCGAAAAGGAAACGGTAAAAAAATAGTACTGAAAGGATGTACTGGAAACAACCTAAAAAATGTTTCGGTTGATTTTCCATTAGGCAAAATGATAGGTGTAACTGGCGTATCAGGTAGTGGAAAATCGACGTTAATTAATGAAACCCTCTATCCTATTCTAAATGCTTACTACTTCAATGGTGTTAAAAAACCAATGTCTTATAAAAGCATAAAAGGATTAGAGCATATCGATAAAGTTATTGATATTAATCAGTCACCAATTGGCCGAACGCCTAGAAGTAATCCTGCTACGTATACTGGTACTTTCAGTGAAATAAGAAGTTTATTTGCTAAAATTCCAGAGGCCATGATAAGAGGATATAAGCCTGGTCGATTTAGTTTTAATGTAGCCGGTGGACGCTGTGAAACTTGCAAAGGAGGAGGACTACGTGTTATTGAAATGAATTTCCTTCCAGATGTTTATGTTGAATGTGAAACTTGCCAAGGAAAAAGATTCAATAGAGAGACTTTGGAAATTCGATACAAAGGAAAATCGATTAGCGACGTCCTAAATATGACAATTAATGAAAGTGTAGATTTCTTTGTACACATCCCCAAAATTCATAAAAAACTCAAAACCATTAAAGATGTTGGACTTGGCTATATCACTTTAGGACAGCAGAGTACTACTTTATCTGGAGGCGAAGCACAACGTATTAAATTAGCAACTGAGCTCAGTAAAAGAGACACTGGAAACACTTTCTATATTCTTGACGAACCTACTACGGGATTGCATTTTGAAGATATTAGAGTCCTTATGCAAGTCCTTAATAAATTAGCTGATAAAGGAAATACTGTTTTAATTATTGAACATAATTTAGATGTCATTAAGACGGTAGATCATATTATCGACGTTGGATATGAAGGTGGAAAAGGTGGTGGAGAAATTGTTGCAGTAGGTAGTCCAGAAGTCATAATTAAACATAAAAAAAGTTATACAGCTAAGTTTCTTAAAAAAGAATTAAATTAGTCAGTTATTAAAATTAAAAAAACACTATGAGAGAAGAACAACATCACAAACGTTGGAATGCAATAAAAACTAATGACTCTTGGGCCATATTTAAAATTATGGGCGAATTTGTAGGTGGTTATGAAAAATTAAGCAAAATAGGGCCTTGTGTCTCTATTTTTGGATCTGCAAGAACAAAACCAGAAGATAAATATTACAAATTAGCGACCGAAGTTGCAGAAAAAATTGTTAGACATGGCTATGGTGTTATTACAGGTGGAGGTCCTGGAATAATGGAAGCAGGAAACAAAGGAGCTCACATTGCTGGTGGTACTTCTGTTGGGTTAAATATTGAATTGCCTTTTGAGCAACATGATAACCCATATATTGATAGCGATAAGAGTTTGGATTTTGATTATTTCTTCGTTAGAAAGGTAATGTTTGTTAAATATTCTCAGGGATTTGTTGTAATGCCAGGTGGTTTTGGAACTTTAGATGAATTATTTGAGGCGATTACACTAATTCAAACGAATAAAATCGAAAAATTTCCAATTATTTTGGTCGGAACGGATTTTTGGGAAGGAATTCTTGACTGGGTAAAATCAACGTTATTAGCTAAATTTAATAATATAAGCGCAAAAGATTTAGACTTAATTCATCTTGTAGATACCTCTGATGAGGTTATATCAATTTTAGACGGATTCTATAAAGAATACGGCTTAAGTCCAAATTTTTAAGAATTAAATCCAATCGTGGAGTTATAGATTATGAAGGAAAGAATATTTAGCACTATAACAATTTTAGTGTTTGCAATTAATGGGGTGTTCGCCCAGGAAACCATTAATACAACGCTCACCACTCTAATAAATGTTAATGTATTGAGTTTATCAAATGGTTTATATTATATTTCAATTCCAGAATTAAATTCCAAACCTTTAAAGTTTATAATAGCACATTGAAATTACGCCATCTAATCTTAATTTACCTTTTTGTAACAACGGCTTTGGTCTATGGGCAAAACCATATAAAACTGAAAGCTCAGTTTGACATTCCTTCTAAAACTATTAGAATTGAACAGCAAATCACCTATCAAAATACAAGCAAGGACACATTGAATGTCATGTTTTTAAATGATTGGAACAATGCTTATTCAACCAAAAAAACACCTTTAGCCAAACGTTTTACTGAAGAATTCAATAATAAATTTCACTTTGCTAAAAGTGAAGAACGTGGATATACCATTATCACATCCATAAGAAATTCCGACAATGACAATATCGACTATGCAAGATTAAATGGACATCCTGATATTATTAAAATTGAATTAAACACACCTCTGTTACCCTCTCAGACTCATAATTTCGTCCTCAAATATAATATTAGAGTTCCTGATGATACTTTTACTGAGTATGGAATTTCAGATCTTGAAGATTTTGATTTAAAATATTGGTACATCACACCTGCGGTATATGATGGCGAATGGCGCTATTATAGTAACAAAAATTTAAATGACTTATACATTCCAAAAGCCAATCTTACTTTTCAGATTGAATGTCCAATTAATTACACGCTTACTTCGGAATTAGATATGCTCAACCATATCAAAACGGACACAACACAAACTGTTTTTTTAAGTGGAAACAATCGTGTGAATACTGGTTTAATATTAAAAAAGAATTCAGATTTTCAATTTTTAAAAACCGACAAGACTACTTTAATAACAAACATAGCTGATGACGGGTTACCACCACCTGAAAAAGCTATTATTACAGATAATATATTAAATTTTGTAAAAAAAAATCTTGGCGCTTATCCTCATAAACGTCTGATCGTTACAGAAACTGATTATAGGAAAGATCCACTTTATGGTCTTAATCAATTACCAAATTTCATACGTCCATTTCCTGATAATTTTCAATATGAACTTAAACTTCTAAAAACAATTTTAAATAAGCATTTGGAAAACACCTTACTGTTAAATCCAAGAAAAGATTATTGGCTCAAGGACGGTTTGCAAATCTATTTTTTAATGAAATATGTCGAAGAGAATTATCCTGATATGAAGCTTCTTGGAACATTTTCAGACATTTGGGGGGTTCGTTCATTTCACATTTCAGATTTATATTTTAATTCGCAATATAATTTGTTCTACATGCAAATGGCCAGAAACAATAGAGATCAATCTTTAACAATATCTAAAGATTCATTACTTAAATTTAATGCCAATCTTGCTGGTAAATACAAAGCAGGAATAGGCTTAAAATATTTAGACGATTTCGTGAATTCTGACGTTCTTGAACAAACAATTATTGAGTATTTAAATACTTCAAAACTGCAACTTACGTCTTCTGATGATTTTGAATCACTTCTCAATAAAAACACAAATAAAAATGTAGATTGGTTTTTTACAGATTACCTGAATACAAGAAAAAAAGCTGACTTTAAAATAAAACGTGTTATTAAGAATAAAGATTCAACGGTTACACTAACAATAAAAAATAAAAGACAAAATAGTTTACCTGTTTCGCTATTTGCATTAAATAATGATTCTATAATATCCAAAACTTGGATTGAAAACATTAGCAAAGAGAAGACCATTACTTTGCCTAGAAACAATTTTAACAAACTCGTTTTAAACTATGATAATGTGATTCCAGAAATAAATCTAAGAGATAACTGGAAATCCATGAAAGGGCTCTTTTTTAATAATAAACCTTTGCAATTTAGATTTTTCAAAGACATAGAAGACCCCAATTACAATCAAGTCTTTTTTATGCCTGTTGTAGAATATAAAAATATATATGACGGATTAACAGTAGGATTGAAAACTTATAATTCTACTTTATTACGAAAACGATTCTCTTATAAAATCTCCCCGAAATATGCTTTTAAATCAAAATCTTTAACGGGATCCACAACAGTATCTTACACGCATCTATTGGAGAACAGTAATCTTTATAATGTAAACTACGGAATTCGTTATAGCTATTCATCTTTCGCCGAAAATGCATTTGTAACAAGGATATCACCAAGCTTATCATTTAGATTTAGAGATGACAGTAACTTTAGATCTAATAAAACTCAATTTTTAGTATTTCGCTATTTAGATATCGCGAGAGATATTAAGGAAAATGCTATCATTGAAGATTTGGATGAACCCGATTACGGTGTTTTCAATGCTAGATTTGTAAGCTCTAATCCAGGGTTAGTAGACTATTCAAGTTGGAATACTGACTTTCAATTATCAAAGTCATTTGGTAAACTTGGTTTTAATTTTGAATACCGCAAACTATTTGAAAGCAACCGACAATTTAATTTTCGGTTTTTTACAGGCGTATTTCTTTATAACAAAACCGATGTGAATTCGGATTATTTCAGCTTTGCATTAGATAGACCAACGGATTACTTATTCGACTACAATTATTTAGGTAGGTCCGAAGATTCAGGAATTTTTAGTCAACAAATAATCATAGCTGAAGGTGGATTTAAATCTAAGCTAGACACACCTTTTGCAAATCAATGGATGTCCACTATAAATACAAGTACGACCTTATGGAAATATATTGAAGGTTATGGTGATTTAGGTTTAGTGAAAAACAAAAACAACAAAGCCGATTTTGTGTATGATTCAGGAATTCGATTAAACCTTGTTACCGATTATTTCGAAATCTATTTTCCGATATATTCAAACTTAGGATGGGAAATTAGTCAACCCCATTACGATCAAAAAATAAGATTTAAGTTTACAGTAGATCCTCAAGCGCTTTTAGGTCTTTTTAGAAGAAAATGGTATTAAACAATCTTTAACAAAAAAGCCGTTTTATAGTCATTTTTGATAATTTAATAATAAAAGCACGCTTTTATTAAAGTATTCCTAAAAATATAACCATATAATGCGTTGTATAAAATAGAAACTTTGACTAAATTTGCTGTCAATAAATTCCTCTTATCATGCAAACGAAATCTAACGCTACAAAAGACATAACATTTGATGATTTTAAATCAGAAATTATCAATGATTATAAAATTGCTGTGACTAGTAGAGAATGTAGTTTGCTAGGAAGACGTGAAGTTCTGACGGGCAAGGCCAAATTTGGGATTTTTGGTGATGGAAAGGAAATTCCACAATTGGCTTGGGCTAAGGTTTTTCAAAACGGTGATTTTCGTTCAGGATATTATCGCGATCAAACATTTATGATGGCTATTGGTCAATTAACCATTCAACAATTTTTCGCAGGATTATACGGACATACCAACATAGAAGCTGATCCAATGTCTGGAGGGCGACAAATGGGTGGGCACTTTGGAACCCATAGTTTAGACCCAAATGGAAATTGGAAAAACTTGACAAAACAGAAAAACTCTAGTGCTGATATTTCGCCAACAGCAGGACAAATGCCGCGTCTACTAGGATTGGCACAGGCCTCTAAAATTTATAGACAGGTTGAAGGAATAGACACCACAAATTTCTCCGTGGATGGAAATGAAGTTGCGTGGGGAACTATTGGAAATGCAAGTACAAGTGAAGGTTTATTTTTTGAAACTATTAATGCTGCCGGAGTATTGCAGGTTCCTATGGTTATTAATATTTGGGATGATGAATACGGTATTTCTGTGCATGCGAAACATCAAACAACTAAAGAGAGTATTTCTGAAATCTTAAAAGGATTTCAAAGAGATAAAAAAAATAAAGGATACGAAATCCTAAAAGTAAACGGTTGGGATTATGCTGCGCTTATTGAAACGTATCAGAAAGCTTCTAAAATAGCAAGAGAAGAGCATGTGCCAGTAATGATTCATGTGGTCGAATTAACGCAACCTCAAGGACATTCAACTTCGGGTTCTCATGAACGTTATAAAAGTAAAAAACGTTTAGCTTGGGAAGTAGAAAATGATTGCATCACTAAAATGCAAGAATGGATGATTTCCAATAACATTGTGACGCAGGATGAGCTAGATGCTATCTCTAAAACTATTAAAAAAGAAGTTAGAGATGGCAAAAAAGAGGCTTGGACTGCCTTTTTAGAACCTATTTTGGCTGAAAAAGAAGAAGCGCTAGACTTACTTTCAAATCTAGCAAATACCTCCTCAAATAAAGTATTCATTAATAAATTGGTAAATGATCTTAAAACCATTATTGAGCCTAACAGAAAAGATATTCTGTCTGCTACAAGAAAAGCACTTCGCTATGTAGTTTCAGAAAATTCACTTGAAAGAGATCATCTCAAATCTTGGATAAACACATACCTTGATGCCGTACAACCAAATTATAGTTCACACTTATATAGCGAATCAAAACAATCTGCATTAAACATTGACAGCTTGGATCCTACTTACGATGCGACGGCAGAAGATGTAGATGGAAGACTCGTCATAAGAAATAATTTCGATGCTATTTTTAATAAATATCCAGAAGCACTTATTTTTGGGGAAGATGCCGGAACTATTGGTGATGTTAATCAAGGCTTAGAGGGACTTCAAGAAAAATATGGTAAGCTTCGTGTTGCCGATGTCGGTATTAGAGAAGCAACGATTTTAGGGCAAGGTATTGGAATGGCAATGAGAGGATTACGACCTATCGCCGAAATTCAATACCTCGATTATATTTTGTATGCACTTCAAATTATGAGTGATGATCTCGCTTCTTTACAATATAGAACCAAAGGAAGACAGAAAGCACCATTAATTATTAGAACTCGAGGCCATAGATTAGAAGGTATTTGGCATTCTGGCTCACAGTTAGGTGGTGTTTTAAATTTAATTAGAGGAATCCACGTTTTAGTCCCAAGAAACATGACTAAGGCTGCTGGTTTTTATAATACACTATTAGAAAGCGACGATCCAGCACTAATTGTTGAATGCTTAAATGGTTACAGATTAAAAGAAAAAATGCCTAATAATTTAGGGGAATTTAAAACACCTCTTGGTGTTGTTGAAACCATTAAAGAAGGATCAGATATAACTCTAGTTTCCTATGGTTCCACATTACGAATGGTTGAACAATCTGCAAGAGAACTACAAGAAGTTGGTATTGATGCTGAAATTATTGATGTGCAATCCTTATTGCCATTTGATATCAATCAAGATATTGTTAAAAGTATCACTAAAACGAATCGTTTGATGATTATAGACGAAGATGTCCCAGGTGGTGCTTCAGCCTATATTTTGAACGAAATAATAAATACCCAAAACGCCTTCCAATATTTAGATAGTCCACCTAAAACATTAGCAGCTAAACCTCACAGACCTGCATATGGGACTGATGGTGATTACTTTTCAAAACCATCAAACGAGGATATTTTTGAAGCCGTTTATGACGTTATGAATGAAGTAAATCCTAAAGATTATCCTAAATTGAGATAAGACATTAAACCTTTCATTATTTTCATAGTCTAAAAGATTTTAACTTTTAAACTAACTATTGATGAGGAGGTTTTATTTATTCGGATTAATACTACTTTTTATGGGCTGTTCAAGTGATAACAGTACTAATTCATCTGATGCTCCAGCTAACAATGCTTTTGATTTATCGAGCGTTTTCAATATTAATTTTAATGTCCTACCAAATTATTCAGACCAATATATTCCAGTCTATATCACTAAGGACAATTCACCTACCAATAATCCAATTTCTAATGAAGGTGCTACACTGGGAAGAGTTTTGTTTTATGATGTCAATGTATCAACAAACAATGAGATTTCCTGTGCAAGTTGCCATAAACAAGAATTTGCCTTTAGTGACGACAATGCCGTAAGTATTGGCGTTGATGGTATTACTGGAAGACATTCTATGCGGTTAGTTAATGTTCGTTTTGCAAATGAAAACAGATTTTTTTGGGATGAACGCGCCAATTCATTAGAACAGCAAACTACAATGCCCATACAAGATCATGTGGAAATGGGATTTAGTGGTGAAAATGGAGATCTAAATTTTGAGGATTTAGTCACAAAATTAGAAGCCATAGAATATTATCCTGAGCTATTCAATTTAGCATTTGGTTCTTCTGAAATCTCTGAATTAAAAATTCAAAACGCATTAGCTCAGTTTATAAGAAGCATACAATCTTTCGATAGTAAATATGATGAAGGAAGACTTCTAACTGCAAACAACGCCCAACCCTTTCCTAATTTTACTGCACAAGAAAACAATGGTAAAAACTTATTCTTACAACCACCAGTTTTCGATACTATGGGAAGTCGAATAAATGGCGGTATTGGTTGTGCTGGTTGTCATCAAGCTCCAGAGTTTGATATTGATCCAAACTCATTAAATAATGGCGTTATTGGAACCGCAAGTGGTACTGGAGTAGATTTTACTGTCACAAGAGCTCCAAGTTTAAGAGATGTACTGAAATCAAATGGCGATGCCAATGGTCCATTTATGCACATAGGTGTTTCAACAAATATTATGACGGTTTTAAACCATTATGATAATATCAATATTGCCGCAAACACAAATTTGGATCCTAGATTGACACCTGGAGGCAATCCGCAACAACTTAATATGACAGCTCAAGAAAAAGATGCTGTCCAAGTATTTTTACAAACCCTTGCTGGAAATGAAATTTATACGGACCCAAAATGGAGTAATCCTTTTATCAATTAATAAAATTTACCAAAACATTACAAAAGCACTTACAATTCGTAAGTGCTTTTTTTTTATATTTAGTGTCAAACAAAAAAACCATGCTCACAAAATCGGATAAAGTACAGCTAAGAGGCACTATTTTTAGACACCTTGATGGTATTGCTACAGCAACAACAGCTTATGCATTACATAAAAAAGGTGTTTTACAATATCTCTTAGACGAAAAAAATGTATCGATATCAGATTTAGTTTTAAAATTTAATGCAAATGAAGGTTATCTCAATGTAGGATTACGGATTTTATGTGCACAAGGCTGGCTAACCCAGCATCTCGATAATGAAAAAGATATTGTTAGTTATGAGGTAAATGAGAATAGTGACAAAGCTTTTGGCTTGGTGCATTTATATGAAGATGCGGTAAATCTTCTAACCTATTCGGTTAATTTTCCAAACGAACGTATTGGAGCTGACGCATTTATCGTTTTAGAACGTATATTCAAAAAATTTGAATCCAACTACGGCTTAAAAAATATTGAAGACAATTCAATTGAATATCAGATTCTAAAACACATCGAAGGTGTTATTGTTGCGCCAATAATTGTACTATTGGGTGTCAATGGATTATTCCACAAATATTTTATGGAAGCCTCATTTCGCGCTCAAGAATATCATAAGGATCCTGAAAGTTTTAAGAAAATTCTTGATTTTTTAACCCATTTGGGATGGTTTACTAAAAAGAAGGATACGTATCAGTTTACTGATGAAGGCCTGTTTTTCGCAAAACGTGCTAGTGCTTATGGTGTTACTGTATCATATATACCGACATTTATACATTTGGATGAATTACTTTTTGGCAACCCATTAATTTTAAAAACTGATTCTCCAGACGACACTGAAAAGCATGTCGATAGAGAAATGAATGTTTGGGGTTCTGGAGGTGCACATTCTACTTATTTCAAAGTAATTGATGAAGTCATAATAAAACTATTCAATAAGCCTATTGATGAGCAACCCAAAGGCATTCTTGACATGGGTTGTGGTAATGGCGCTTTTATTCAACATATATTTGATGTCATAGAATACCAGACTAAACGTGGAAAAATGCTGGAAGAACACCCGTTGCTTTTGGTTGGAGCAGATTTTAATCAGGCCGCTTTAAAAGTGACACGCTCCAATTTGATTAAAGCTGACATTTGGGCTAAAGTAATTTGGGGAGACATTGGCCGTCCTGATTTATTGGCTAAGGATTTAAAAGACGATTATAATATAGAACTAAAAGATTTACTCAACGTACGGACGTTTTTAGACCATAATCGAATTTGGGATCCTCCTAAACAAGTAACTGATAAAATTAGTACATCTTCAGGGGCTTACACGTATAAAGGTAAGCGAATTGGAAACAATTTAGTCGAAGATTCTTTGCTAGAACATCTACAAAAATGGAAACCTTTTGTGGAACGTTTTGGACTATTAATAATTGAATTACACACCATAAACCCAGAGTTAACGGCTGCGAATATCGGAAAAACAGCTGCTACAGCTTATGATGCAACACATGGGTATTCAGATCAATATATTTTGGAAGCAGACGTATTCAACAAAGTAGCATCTGAAGCAGGATTACATCCTGATCCAAACTATTTTACAACATTTCCAAACTCAGAGTTAGCCACAGTTAGTATTAATTTATTGAAAGGATCTTAAATGAAAGCGGTTTCAGTTGTTACCATAAAGAAAGAATTGCAGCATCGATCCTCAGAAGAACTGATGGATCTCTGTTTGCGCTTATCTAAATTCAAAAAAGAAAATAAAGAACTACTCACCTATTTGCTTTTTGAGTCCCACGATGAAGATGGTTATATCGAAACCGTAAAAGCAGAAGTGGATGCACAATTTGAAGCAATTAACACCGATAGTTATTTTTATATTAAAAAAAGTGTCCGCAAGATTTTAAGACTTATAAAGAAGTTTGCGCGTTATTCTCTCAAAAAGGAAACCGAAGTGGAACTCCTACTCTACTTTTGCCACAAGCTTAAAGCATTTAGTCCATCCATTTCTCACAATGTCACGTTGACCAATATTTATGATCGCCAAGTTGTAATGATTAAAAAAATTATTAACACGCTACACGAAGATTTACAATATGATTATAATTTAGCACTTGAAAATTTAAACGAATAACGCGTTCACTATAATTCAACCCATGAAGAACCAAATCGACTAATCGAATATTATGACAAAAAAAGAAATTGCTCTTAAATATTTAGAATTCCTTGAAAACGGTAACATTATGGAAGTTGTAAACTTATTTCGTGAAGACGCAATTATCGATTCTCCAATTTATGGTATCATGAATGTTAAAGCATTTTATCAAGAACTGAATAGTGACACAACAAATTCTGAACTCAAATTTCTTGGACTTTTCGAAGACAATGATACACATCACATCGCACTCTATTTTAATTATAAATGGACACTAAAAAACCATCAAAACGTAGAATTTGATGTTGTTGATGTTATAGAATTTGATACTGTAAATAAGATTAGTAGGCTTAAAATTATATATGACACAGTCACAGCTAGAAAAATAGTTGAACAGTTAGAGTATTAATTAAAGAGTCACTAATCCATTTGCTAAAATCACTTTTAAAGATCTATTTCCAACTTGTAGCCAATACCATGAACATTAGTTAATTTAATTGTATCATCATCTTTTAATTTCTTTCGGAGTTTAGAAATATAAGTATCTAGACTTCTACCAACAATTACACCTTGATCCTCCCAAACTCTCTTTTCCAATTCATCACGCTTAATAATTTGATTTGGACGCGCTACAAAAATTTCCAATAACTCACATTCCTTTTTTGAGAGGCTAATTTCAATAGCTTCTTTGACTAGTTTATTTTGTTCAGGATAAAATCGAAAACTACCGATAGAGGCATGATTTTCAATATGTTCTTCTCTCAATACAGTTTGTTTTCTTTTAAGTATTATGAAACCCAAAAAACCTAAAACACCAGTAAACAATACCATCAATGGGATATGTCTACCAAAAAAAGAAGTCGTCATTTTAGTAAACTTCACTTCAATGCTATAACAGCCTTCATCCAGAATCCGACCGCTACAAGGAATAACTCCTCTTTCCTCGGTGTCTTTAACTTCATAGCTATATGCAACCTCTTGATCTGAACATTGAAAGACCTCAACACGATAATATTTAGAAAGTTCTGATTTTTGAAAACTACTTTTCACAATAGACACCAAGCTATCTGGGTCAATAGAAAGCTGATTTTGAAAAGACAATTTATACCGTGTTTTTTCCAAAGCAACTATTGGTAAGACCAAAGACGTAGAATCTTGATTGGAAAGTAGTAACTGATGTCCGACATCTCTTAAAGATATTTTAACAATTTCTGAAAACTCCTTGTTTTTTTCACTCGAACATGAAAGTATCAAAGTCATCAAAAGGACAACATATAAAACCCTAAATGAATATATATTTCTATTGCTCATAATTTATGTAAATAACAAACAATTTCATGACTATTAATAATTGTTGACACTTCTTTTACATTCTTTTGACATTAAAATGGGCTTTTTTATCCTTAAAAATAATCAAAACATAAAAATAAGACTACCTTGAATTGCAATATTAGTTCTAACTGATTTAAATAAAAATGAATTCAATCATCATGATTTCATAAATCTTAATCATCAAAACACTCATGGAAAATTCTAATCAACTCGCAAATCGATTTAAAGATGTCCTCTTAGATGGAAAATGGATTGCGAATACCAATTTTAAGGATTTATTATCGAACACCACTTACGAGCAAGCCACTACAAAAGTCGGGGCATTAAATACTATTGCGGCGCTAGCCTTTCATATTAATTATTACATTGCTGGTATTCTGAATGTTTTTGAAGGTGGTAATTTAGACATTCGAGATAAGTATAGTTTTGATCATCCTTCATATAATTCTAAAGAAAAATGGGAGTCCCTATTAGATAGCATGTGGTCGAATGCTGAACAGTTTGCCAATCATGTCGAACTCATGTCAGACGATACACTTGAAACCTATTTTGTAAATGAGAAATATGGAAGTTATCGCAGAAATATTGAAGGTGTAATAGAACATAGTTATTATCATTTGGGACAAATTTCTTTAATCCAAAAGCTAATTCGCGAATCAAAAAACATTTAGCTCAGATCCATAAATTTATTCATCAAGCAGACCCTATATTTTCTCCAAATTAAGGTTCATCAAAATCTAACAAAATGAAAACACTGCAACTACTTACGATCATTTTAATGTTTTGTTCCTGTAACAAAAAAACTTCATCCTCTCAAGAATTGATCAAAGACGATACAGCTGAAACATTAGAAGGCAGATTAGTTGACTTATCTCATGTGTTTTCTGATGAAACCATTTATTGGGTGACTGCTAAAGAATTTCACCTAGACACCGTTTTTAAAGGAGAAACAGATAAAGGGTTTTATTATTCAGCCAATAATTTCAGTACTGCCGAACATGGCGGAACTCATATAGATGCGCCAATTCATTTTGCGAAAAAAGGGCAATCTGTGGATGAAATCCCGCTTGAGAACTTAATAGGTAATGCCATAAAAATCAACATAACTGAAAAGGTGTTGACTAATCCTGACTATTTAATAAATGTTGCGGATTTTTTAGATTGGGAAAAAACTGAAAACAAAACTATTCCAGATGGTAGTATCGTGCTTTTAGAAACTGGGTTTTCAAAATTTTATCCCGACAAAATCAAGTATCTCGGCACAGATCAGCGTGGTCCTGAAGCCGTTAAACAGTTACACTTTCCGGGTCTTTCCCCAGAAGCTGCAACATGGTTGGTTGAAAATAGAACTATAAATGCTATTGGAATTGATACGCCGAGTATCGATTATGGTCAATCTGAATATTTTAAAAGCCATGTCATTTTATTGTCTGAAAACATTCCTGCTTTTGAAAACTTAACCAACCTAGACCTTTTGCCTAATGATGGATTTAAAGTCATAGCTTTACCTATGAAGATTCAAGGTGGAAGTGGCGCACCTTTGAGAATAGTTGCTATTATTAATCCATAAAAGAAATTAATTCAGTATTCTAACCAATAATTCTTTTAACAAGTCACCTTGTGGCACAGCGTTAGAATTAACACCTTTACTTTTTACATCAAATTCACGTAGGGTTGCAACTACACTACTCACCTTTTTCATTGGGAAATTACGTGCAGCATCAATATATTCATTTACAAAATAAGGATTGATTTTAAGTGCAGACGCTACACTTCTTGGATTTTTATCATGTAATCCATGAAAGTGTAAAAGCTGTGAAAAGAAATTAAATAATAAAGATACCGTAACAACCATGGGATTGTCTTTTGGGTTCTCGGCAAAATAATTAATAATCTTAAAGGCTTTTAACGAATTACGCTCACCAATAGCCTTTCTAAGCTCAAAATTATTATAGTCTTTACTAATTCCTATATTTTCCTCTATATGCTCTGGAGAGATTTGTGTGCCTTCTGCTAAGATGATTTTTAGCTTTTCCAACTCGTTATTTATCTTACTCAAATCAGTTCCCAAAAACTCAACAAGCATTTGTGCCGCTTTTGGGGAAATACTATAATTCTGTCCAGAAAGCACACGTCTTATCCATTCAGCGACTTTATTTTCGTATAGCTTTTTACTTTCATAAACAACTCCTACTTTGCTTATCGCTTTAAATAATGCCTTACGTTTATCTAACTTTTTGTATTTATAATTAATTACCAATATCGTAGTAGGCTGCGGGTTTTCGGCATAACTCGCTAGTTTCTCAATGGTACGTGATAAATCTTGGGCTTCTTTTACAATCACAACTTGGCGCTCAGCCATCATAGGATAGCGTTTCGCATTACTAATAATATCATCTACAGACACATCTCGACCATACAATACCATTTGATTGAATCCTTTTTCTTCTTCAGCAAGAACATTGTCTTCAATAAAATCAGAAATTTTATCAATATAGTAAGGCTCCTCACCCATTAAAAAGTAGATGGGTTTGGCATTTCCCTTTTTTATATCAGTTACTATATGTTTGACTTCGTCCATTGAAAAAAAATCACCAAATTTGTGTAGTGCAAAAATTAAATTTTCCTACATATTCGTTTCGATTCAAAAATAGCGAAAATAAAGTTTCTATTTTCGATGCTATACGCAAAAAATTTATAATTCTTCAACCTGAAGAATGGGTGAGACAACATTGTGTACAATACCTGATTAATGAAAAGAACTATCCAATGTCATTAATAAATGTTGAGAAAGAACTCAGCATAAACAACTTGAGTAAACGCTATGATATTGTTGTTTTCAATCCTGATGGTAGCATTCATTTAATTGTTGAATGTAAATCTGCTAAAATAAAAATCAATCAAAGTACATTCGACCAAATTGCGCGATATAATCTGACCCTTAATGCCAGTTATTTAATGGTGACTAACGGAATAAATCACTATTATTGTCAGATGGATTTTGAAAATGAACGCTATCAATTTTTAAATGACATTCCTAATTACACCTCATGAAAATTGCAGTTGTCATATTAAATTGGAACGGACAAAAACTACTGGAACAGTTTTTACCATCGGTTATAGCGCATTCTCTTGAAGCCAAAATATATGTAGCTGATAATGCATCTTCGGACGATTCTGTTTCCTTTATTATATCTAATTACCCAAACATAACCATTGTTCAAAATACTGAAAACGGCGGTTATGCAAAAGGATATAACGATGCATTAAAACAGATTGAAGCTGATGTTTTCTGCCTTTTAAATAGCGATGTAGAAGTGTCCGAAAATTGGCTTTCTCCAATTATTGACACCTTTAATTCAGAACCAAAAACGGCTATTATACAACCAAAAATATTGGACTATAAAGACCGAACTCATTTTGAATATGCTGGAGCTGCAGGTGGATTTATTGATACTTATGCTTATCCGTTTTGTAGAGGGCGGATTTTTAATACAATTGAAAAAGATAAAGGACAGTTTAATGACACTACAGGTATTTTCTGGGCTTCTGGTGCTTGTTTATTTATTCGAAAACCTGTGTTTCAAGCGCTTAATGGATTTGACGAATCCTTTTTTGCGCACATGGAAGAAATTGACCTGTGTTGGCGGGCTTATAATTTAGAGTACACAACCAAATATGTTGGAGCATCTCAAGTGTTTCATGTAGGAGGAGCAACTCTTAAAAACACCAATCCCAAAAAAACATATCTTAATTTTAGAAATAGCCTCTTTACACTTACAAAAAATGCTGGTGGAAATATTTTTACTCTGGTATTCACACGCTTACTTTTAGACGGCATCGCTGGTGTTAAATTTATTTTAGAATTTAAGTTAAATCATGTGTTGGCTATCATTGAAGCACATTTTAGTTTTTATGTGCATCTCTCGCAATTATTAAAACAGCGAAAAGCACTTCCTCAGAAAAAAAATTATGCCAAAGAAACATCTATTGTTTGGTCCTATTTCGTAAATAATAAGAGACATTATAAAAGTTTATAAGTTAGTTAGTAAAAGTTTTGTTAATCCTTAATAAGGCTATCTATTTTTATATACTTTTGATTCAATCATTCAGAAAAACATTTTAGAACATTATGAAAAAACTTATCGTATTTAGTTTATCTACATTATTCCTATTAAGTTCATGTGTATCCAAGAAAGAATATACATCACTTGAAGCAAAACAAAAAGAAACTCAAGATTTATTGAACACAGCAACTGTGAAATTAAACAGCTGTTTATCTGATGCAGCAGCATCGAATGCGAGTCTTGATGCCTTAAGAGATCAATTGGTTGATTTAAGAAAGACAAATAGAGATTTAATTGAAACCTCAAAGGACATGACTGTCTTAACGACAAAAGGTGCTGAAAACCTAGAAAAATCTTTGGAAAGTCTTCGTGAAAAGGATCTTAAAATATCACGTTTACAAGACGCTATAACAAAGAAAGACAGTGTTACATTAGCTATTGTTACGAGCATAAAAAAAGCTGTAGGTTTTAATGATCCTGACATTGAAGTCAATGTTGAGAAAGGAGTCGTATTTATTTCTATAGCTGATAAATTATTATTTAAAAGTGGCAGTTATAATGTTACTTCAAAAGCTAAAGATGTTTTGGCTAAAGTGGCAAAAGTAATCAATGACAAACCAGATTTTGAAGCTATGATTGAAGGACATACTGACAGTAAATCATATTCAAAAGGAGTTCTTGTAGACAACTGGGATTTAAGTGTAAAACGATCAACGTCTATTATTAGAGTGTTGCAAGAATTAGGAGTGA
Source organism: Flavobacteriales bacterium 34_180_T64 (assembly GCA_002162765.1). Classification (GTDB taxonomy): domain Bacteria; phylum Bacteroidota; class Bacteroidia; order Flavobacteriales; family Flavobacteriaceae; genus MAAR01. Next base: position 263,074 of record MAAR01000017.1, read on the forward strand.
ATCCTGGACAATTAATTGCCGCTGGACGAAGTAGTTATGTACCTCTTGCTGATAATGACACGTCAGAAAACAGATCTAAAAACAGACGTACTCGAGTTGTTATACTCCCAAAAATAGATCAGTTTTATGAAATGATTGAAGAAGAAATGAAAAATTTATCTGCTGAGAATTAATACAAAAATAAATAATAGAAAAGCGCAATCGAAAGGTTGGGCTTTTTTGTTTTAGAATATATCCAATCCGCCTTTTCCCTCCCTAATAACGAATGGCTCACCATCCGATAAATCTATAACGGTCGAAGGTTCATTATCTCCATAGCCACCATCAATCACTAAATCCACAAGGTTATCCCACTTTTCTAAAATCAACTCAGGATCAGTTGTATATTCTAAGATTTCATCTTCATCATAAATTGAAGTTGATATAATTGGGTTACCTAGTTGCTTTACGATTTCCAAAGCAATATTATTATCAGGAACACGAATACCAACAGTTTTACGCTTCTTAAAAGGATGCGGTAAGGATTTAGCTCCAGGAAGAATAAATGTATATGGTCCTGGAAGTGCACGCTTTAATATTTTAAAAGTAGATGTTTCTATTTGTTTAACATAATCGCTTAAATTGCTTAAATCATGACAGATAAAAGAAAAATTAGCTTTTTCGAGTTTAACACCTTTAATCCTAGCTACTTTTTCTAGTGCTTTAGTTTTAGTAATATCGCAACCCAAACCATAAACGGTATCGGTTGGATAAATTATTAAACCACCAGATTTAAGAACATCAATTACTTTTTTGATATCTCTAGGGTTTGGATTTTCTTCGTATAATCTAATTATCTCAGCCATTATGTATTGATTTAACCTAATATATCTAGTTTAGCAAAACGCAGTAATAATTTTTTCAGCCCTCCATTTTCAAAATTAATTTCAGCCTTCACATCAGCACCTTTACCTTCTATTTTAAGAACTTCTCCTTTACCAAATCGCATATGCTCAACAATATTCCCAACAGCTAATTTACCATCAAATAAATTCGTATTATCACTACCATTCGATTTAGATATAGGTTTTAATTTCGCCGGTGGAATAAACTTAGGTGGTTTAGCATCTTTCTTCTTTTTAGTTGGGCGTTTAAATCGAATTTTATCAGGTTCGACATCTCCAAAAATATCAGCAGACAACATTGGATTAAAACGTTGCTCCTGTATAGGAGTTAATACCTCTACGAATTCATCATCAATTTCTTCAATAAAACGACTTGGTTCTGCATCTATTAATTTACCCCATCGATAACGTGATAAGGTATAAGTTAAATATGCTTGTTTTTCAGCTCTAGTTAATGCTACATAAAATAGCCTTCGCTCCTCCTCCAATTCACTTCTTGTATTCATACTCATGGCACTTGGGAATAAATCTTCTTCCAGACCTACAACAAATACATGTGAAAATTCTAATCCTTTTGCCAAATGAATGGTCATTAAAGCAACATGGTCTGGATTTCCTTTGTCTGCATCCAAATCTGTAGCTAAGGCCACATCTTCTAAAAATTCGGCTAGAGAATCACCCGCATCAGCTAATTCTACTTGACCTTCAACAAAATCTTTAATACCATTTAATAATTCTTCTACATTTTCTAAACGCACTTGACCTTCTGGAGTACCTTCTTTATTAACTTCTCTAATTAAACCACTTGACTTAGTAACATGTTCCGTTAAATCAAAAGCATTTGACGATTGATTCATTACTTGGTAACTCTCAATAAGCGTCACAAAATCTTTTAGCTTGTTTTTTGTTCCATTATTAATACTAATGTCAATTTTGTCAATGTTTTGAAGTACTTCAAAAATAGTTTTCCCAAAGCCATTTGCTGCAATAACTAATCGGTCTATTGTAGTTTGCCCAATTCCTCGAGCAGGGTAATTAATCACACGCTTTAGAGCTTCTTCGTCAGCCGGATTCAATATTAAACGTAAATACGCTGTTACATCCTTAATCTCTTTGCGCTGATAAAATGAGAGTCCTCCATAAATACGATAAGGTATATCTCGCTTACGTAGTGCGTCTTCAATTGATCTAGATTGCGCATTGGTACGATATAAAACAGCAAAATCACTATTAGGGAGTTGGTTATTCATTTTAGCTTCCCAAATCGTACTTGCAACATAGCGTCCTTCATCACCATCTGTTAATGACCGATGGACTTTCACTTTTTCACCTTCCGTATTCGCCGTCCAAACGATTTTATCTAATTTAGTTTTGTTATGTTCAATAACAGAGTTTGCTGCTCCTACTATACTTTTTGTTGAACGATAATTTTGCTCTAATTTATAGACATTAACATCATCGTAATCCTTTTGAAAATTTAAAATATTATTAATATTTGCGCCACGAAAAGCATAAATACTCTGTGCATCATCTCCAACCACACAAATATTTTGAAACCGATCAGACAATGCTCTGACAATAAGATACTGTGAATGATTGGTATCTTGATACTCATCTACTAATATATATCTAAACTTATTTTGGTATTGAGCTAACACATTAGGAAAACGCGTTAATAGTTCATTTGTTCGCAATAGCAAATCATCAAAATCCATCGCACCAGCCTTAAAACAGCGATCGACATAGTTTTGATAAATTTCACCTAATCGTGGACGCTTAGCTGCAGTATCAGCTTCAATTAATTCTGAGTTTTTCAAATAAGCCTTAACCGTAATTAAGTTATTTTTATAAGATGAAATTCTACTGTAAATCTGCTTAGTTTTATAAATATCCTTATCTAAGCCCATTTCTTTAATTATTGAACCTAATAGTTTTTGAGAGTCTTGCGTATCGTATATCGTAAAATTGCTCGGAAACCCTAAGTGATGTCCTTCAAAACGTAATATTTTAGCAAAAACAGAATGAAAGGTTCCCATCCATAAATTTTTTGCTTCACTAGTGCCTACAATATCAGCAATTCTCCCTTTCATTTCCTTGGCAGCCTTATTCGTAAACGTTAATGCCAAAATATTAAATGCATCCACACCTTGACTCATTAAATACGCAATACGATAAGTCAATACACGTGTTTTACCAGAACCCGCACCAGCAATGATAATCATTGGCCCATCCTTTTGCAGTGTTGGTGCTAATTGCGCCTCATTTAGTTGACTTAAATACTTCTCCAATACATTTTCATTTTAAGGCTTAAAAATAAGTATTGTATCGCTTTTATGACTTGCCTTTTATCAATAATTATAAACAATTATTGCGACTTGAAGTTTGAGCGGTTATTTTTGAATATATTTAGGATTCTAAATTTCGTGTTGAAAAAAAATCACAGGTTTTATGAAAATTTTATACGCTTTTCTATTCATAGGAATTACAACTTCGTTCGCTCAAAAGGATATTGAACAAGAATACATAGATATTGAATCTAAAGTCATTGAGTGGCGACGTCATTTTCATGAAAATCCTGAATTATCTAATAGCGAATTTAAAACTGCTGAAACCATTGCTACTCATTTAAGAGCGCTAGGTATTGAGGTTGAAACGGGAATTGCTATTACTGGCGTGGTTGGAATTCTAAAAGGAAATCTTCCTGGAAAGGTTATCGCTTTACGTGCAGATATTGATGCATTACCTGTAACTGAAAACAGTGAATTATCATATAAATCAACCGTAAGAACTGAATTTCTAGGAAAAGAAACCGGAGTAGCCCATGCTTGTGGTCATGATGCCCACACAGCAATTTTGATGGGCGTTGCAGAAATATTATCTAAAAATAAAGACAAAATAAAAGGGTCGGTAAAATTCATTTTTCAGCCTGCAGAAGAAGGCCCTCCTCCAGGTCAAGAAGGAGGTTCAAAATTAATGATCAAAGAAGGTGTTTTAGAACATCCAAAAGTAGATGCCATTTTTGGTTTACATATTAGATCTGCTGTAGAAGTTGGACAAATACATTACAAACCTGGCGGTGCAATGGCTGCAGTAGAACGTTTTGTTATTAATGTTAAAGGAAAGCAAGCACATGGTGCTGCTCCATGGCTTGGTGTAGATCCTATACTCATTTCAGCTAAAATTATTGATGGCTTGCAAACTATTATTAGTCGTGAATCGAAATTAATTAATGAAGCTGCTGTTATAACTGTTGGTAAAATCACGGCAGGTGTTCGTTTCAATATCATTCCAGAAAGTGCAGAACTCATAGGAACCGTTAGAACTTTAGACCCAGAAATGAAAGCTTTGGTAATACGGCGAATGACAGAAATGACAGAAACAATTGCTAAAGCTTATGGTGGAGAAGCTACAATTTCATTTAGAAATCAAACCGCAATTACTTATAATAACCACGATCTAGTCAATCAAATGCTGCCGTCCTTAAAAAATGCGGCCGGAGACACCAATGTTGTACAAATAAAAGCAGAAACTATTGGTGAAGATTTTTCATATTTTCAAGAGGTCGTTCCTGGGTTTTATTTTTATCTAGGAGGTATGGCAAAAGGAGATACTAAATTACATCCGCATCATACTCCAGACTTTTTTATTGATGAAAGTGGGCTTCTTTTAGGTGTAAAAGCATTAACTCAAATTACTTTAGATTATTTAAATCAATAAAAATGGAAACTGTTATAGATTTTTTATCGCGTATATCCTGGTGGATGTGGATTTTTATCGTTTTAGCTTTAATTGCTATACGAGATGTCTTTTTTCAAAAAACACACACGATAAGTCATAATTTTCCGATTTTGGGTCACTTACGCTATGTTTTTGAGAGTATCGGTCCCGAAATGCGACAATATTTTGTTGCGAATAACAGGGAAGAACTTCCTTTTAATCGCATAGAACGTAGCTGGATATATGCATCTGCAAAAAAGGAAAATAACTATGAAGGATTTGGAACCGACAGAGATATTTATGCCCATCAGCATATTTTTATAAATAATGCGATGATGCCGTATCAAATTGATGAGAATCATCCAAATAGTATTGACAAAAATTTTCTTCCTTGCGCGAAGGTAATGGGTCTGCATAATAAACGAAGAAAACCCTATCGACCTGCTTCTATCATTAACGTATCAGCAATGAGTTTTGGTTCGCTTTCTGCTAAAGCCGTAGCGTCTTTAAATAAAGGAATAAAAATAGCAGGCGCTTATCATAATACAGGAGAAGGTGGATTATCACCGTATCACAGTCATGGTGGAGATGTGGTCTTTCATTTCGGTACTGGATATTTTGGCGTACGGTCAGATGATGGCGGATTTTCTATGGAAAAGATGGTTAAACTAGTAGAAGACAATCCCTTCATCAAAGCAATTGAAGTAAAGCTTTCTCAAGGTGCAAAGCCTGGTAAAGGTGGTGTGCTTCCAGGTGCAAAAATAACTAAAGAAATTGCTGAGATTAGAGGCGTTGAAATTGGCAAAGATGTGCTCTCGCCTCCAAATCACAAAGCATTTTCAAATGTATCAGAAATGGTGGACTTCATTGAATCTATAGCTGAAGCAACGGGATTACCTGTAGGAATTAAAGCAGCAATTGGAAAATTAGAACAATGGGAAGAATTAGCAGACATTATGATAAAGACTAATAGAGGTCCAGATTTTATTACTGTTGATGGTGGCGAAGGCGGTACTGGCGCGGCTCCTCCAAGTTTTGCTGATCATGTTTCTTTACCTTGGGTATATGGATTTAGCGATGTTTATAAACTTTTTAAATCTAAAGGTCTTAGTCAGCGTATTGTTTTTATTGGTAGTGGTAAATTAGGTTTTCCTGCAAAAGCCGCTATGGCATTTTCCATGGGAGCTGATTGTATCAATGTTGCTAGAGAAGCAATGATGAGCATTGGCTGTATTCAAGCTCAAATCTGTCATACAAATCGCTGTCCGAGTGGTGTTGCTACGCAAAGCAAATGGTTACAAAATGGAATTGATCCTACACTAAAATCACAGCGACTTGCGTTATACTTTAAGACCTTTAGAAAAGAGCTTGTTGAAATCACGCATGCAGCTGGATACGAGCATCCTTGTCAATTTAAAATGGATGATATCGATGTTAATGTAGATGATCATCATTTGTCTAAAGAATTAAACAAAACATATATGTATGAAAAAACACTTGTTCCATTTACGTCTATGCAAGATTTAAAAGATTGTCTATATTTGGGCGGTCAATATAATCATCAATCAAACTAATCAATATAAATATGGAAGTTGAAAAAATATTTGAAGTCTTATTATATGCTGTTCCAGCATTAATTACAGGAATGATTGCGTATTACTTTTTTAAGGAACATACAAAGAATGAAGATGGACGTCGCCGTTTTTTATTACATAAAGACATGCAAATTAATGCGATGCCATTACGTCTACAAGCCTATGAACGTATGGCATTATTTTTGGAACGCATCACTCCTTCAAAATTACTAATAAGAATAATTCCAACTTCCTCAAGCAAAGAAGATTATGAATCCTTACTTATAGCTTCAATAGAACAAGAATTTGAACATAATTTATCACAGCAAATATATTTAAGTGATGATTGTTGGAACATTATTGCAGCCGCCAAAAATGCCACAATTCAATTGATTAGAAAAGCAAGTTTATTAGAAAAAACGGATACTGCAAATAAACTCAGAGAAGTTGTTCTCACTGAAATGATGGAAAAACGAGCACCTAGTGATGCTGCACTGTCATATATTAAACAAGAAGTTAGCGAAATGTGGTAATCTAATCTTTGATCGCATTCATAGAACTGCTTTCTGTATGCTTCTTTTTCGCATAATCAAATCCTTGTTGCCACCAACTCACCATAAGACGCTTACTAAAAATCAATGAGTTCTCTGTTAACTTCGACGGGGTATAGTATAAATTAAGTTTTACATTATTATTTTTTGCAGCTAGTTTACCAATAGCAATATCGTGCTTTTCTACCTGATCCATTAAATGACCAAACAAATTCATCATCAAAGAAAATGGGTTTTTCCCAAGAACTTTAAGGTTCTCCATATGTTCAGCCTCTAAAACAACTGCATCAATTTCAGTGGCTCCTCTTTTTATTGCTTCTCGAATTGGCACTACACAGCCTAACCCTCCGTCAGCATATTCAAAGCCATCAACAGTTGCCAATGACATAAACGGCACATAATTACACGAAATCCATATCCAATTACAAAACTCTTCATATGAACACTCTTTAATAGACTTATACTCAACCTGATTCTTGGAAAGATTCGTCACAGTCACAATTACATCTTCCTTCGTCGCCCTTATGAGCTCAAACTCCTCAAGCGTGAAATTTCGTTTAATATTTCGCATCAAAGCTTTACTTTCCCCAAAAGTGCGCTTCATTCTTATAAATTGCCAAAGCGAATTAACAAAATCAATAGAAACGAATTCTCGATTTCCTTTTTTACGCTGAACAAAAGGACTAACACTAAAAATATCCTGTTGAGTCACATTGGTAAACATGCTATAGAGTTTTGGAATATCATTTACCGCGAGATGTGGCACCAACAAGCTTCCTGTCGAAGTTCCGACAAATATATCGTAATTACGTTGTTCTTTTTCTATAAGATATTGCGCAACGCCTCCCGCATACGCTCCTTTACTTCCTCCACCAGATATAACAAGTGCGCGCATAATTAACTACAGTAAAATTTATAAATAAGAAGAATTATTCAACGACATTTGGCTTTGTAATTGGCGTATTACTTTTAACAATGACAAAAGTAGATGTGGCGTAGAAGGCATTTCCATTTAAACCATCACTAACCCAATCTTCATAGTCATACTCAAAATTAAGCGTATTCCCCGCAACAATACTACTTAAATTATCAATTCTAGGAGGAACCACCATTCCTGGACACCAACCCGCTCTATCTGGCTGCCAATTACCTGGATCTTGATTATTAACTGGGTTTGAAGCACATCCTAATGGCGCCAAATTATGCTGAAACATATTTGAACCATTAATTTTGATATCATGAGTTCGATAACACCATTCAGCGCAAGGCCTTCCATCAGTATCATTAGGTGTTGCGTGTCCCCATCCAGAAATTATAGTTCTTAAATGAATACTTTCAGCATTTGAAGGCACCGTAAAAGATTTATCTAAATCCATATTGTGAGCTACACCGTAAGGTACTCCTGAGGATGACCAATCATCGTAAGCTATAAGTCTTGAGACTGCAGAATATGGATAATCAGGTGTTCCTTCAATATAATCAAAATCGACTGTAACTTCATATCCTCTATCATTCCAACACTCGGTTCTAATTCTTAACTCAGCCGATCCAGTCAACAATGACTTAAAATCCGTCACATCAAACTCAAACCCACGTTCTAGTTGACTATTGTCGTTCCAGTATGGCGTTATATAACGTCCTAGTTCATACATTTCTCCAGATGCAACATCTCTAACTTTTACATTGGCGTAGACATCCCATTCATCGCAACCACCAGAAGGACATCTCAACTTAATATACATTTTTACCTGAGCAATATTAGTTAAATCATTATGCAAATTGAATGTTTGCGTCGATGATTGATTATAGCCACCTCCAAATGCAAGCCGCTCACTATTAAATGTCACATAATTATGTATAACAGGTAAGCCAACACCAGACAAATCAATTTCAACAGTGTCTGCTTCTGCATTTTGCAGAGTCAATGTTCCAGTAATATCACCGGCAATACTTGGCATAAATCTCAAATAAACTATGGTTTCATTATTCGCGTTGGCAGCTGAAATCTCCAAAGCATCTGTAAACACAGTATTATCCAAAGATATTTGAAACCCTTCAGTAACCTCTAATGAAATCCCGGTGTCCAGATTATCACCATTAACAGATAGACTTAAGGCTGCCGAAATGCTCTGAACTTCAGTGTCTTCAAAAATCAAATCTGCGAAATTAGTACTGATTACTGGCGTGATACTTATCCCAGTTCCAATTAAATTTATCGTTACTGAAGTAGCTTGATTACTGGTAATAGCTAAACTTCCTGTAATAGGTCCAATAGCCGTTTCTGCTGGAGAGAACCTTACATAAACAGTTGTGTTTCCTGCATTTGCCGCATCTTTAGTAATGGTAAGTTGATTAGTAAAACTAACATCATCAATTGAAACCTGGTAATTAGCTGATGCTACCACATTAACATTTTCATTTAGATCATTTCCTCCAATTTGAATGGACTGAGAAGCCGAATGACTCATCACATCAGTATCTGTAAATGCAACTATTGTTCCAGTTGTAACTAATTGTGGTGTTGGATTTGAATTATTCCCAGAAGAATCATCGCTACTACAATTGATCGTAAATATTAATACAATAATTAACGATAGCGTAGTCAGTAATTTTGAAATGTGATGCTGTTTCATTTAGTTGTGTTTTATTAGATGCATGCAATTTATAAAATATTAGTGTTTATTTCTTAAATCATGTACTTTAGTTTCGTCAAAAAAAAGAAATGACAAAGTATTCATATTAAATGCAAACAAACCTTCAAACTCCAATAGACTATTTAAAAGGTGTAGGGCCAAATCGCGCTGACTTATTGCGCAAAGAACTCGGAATTCATACCTATCAAGATTTACTTAATCTATTTCCTAATCGATATATAGACAGAACCCATTTCTATACGATTAATCAGCTCCAGCGCAATAGTGCCGATGTTCAGATTATTGGAAAGATCATTGGATTTAAAGAAATAGCTCAACAGCGAGGCAAACGCCTTGTTGCCACTTTTCAAGACGAAACTGGCAACATAGAACTCGTATGGTTTAGAGGACAGAAGTGGATTAGAGAGCGATTGAATTTAAATACCGAGTATGTCATTTTTGGCAAAACCAATTGGTACAGCGGAAAATTCAGTATGCCACATCCAGAAATAGAATTACTCGAAGATCACAATAAAAATTTAAGTTCGGCAATGCAAGCTGTGTATCCTTCAACCGAGAAATTATCAAATAAAGGTATTAGCAATCGGGTTATATGCAAAATAATGCAGCAACTCTTTTTAGAGACCAACGGTAGATTTGTAGAAACTTTATCCGAACCTATTCTTACTGAATTAAAACTCATCACAAAAAGCGAGGCTCTTTTTAATGTTCATTTTCCAAAGAACCAAGATCTTTTATCGAAGGCTCAATTTCGTCTAAAATTTGAAGAATTATTTTATATTCAGATTCAACTAATTTTAAAAAACCTGATTCATAAATCCAAAATAAAAGGGTTTCCATTTGAAACTGTAGGAAATTATTTTAACACTTTTTTTAATTCACATTTACCCTTTGATTTGACCAAGGCGCAAAAGCGAGTGATTAAAGAAATTCGACAAGATCTAGGTAGCCAAGCACAAATGAACAGACTCCTACAAGGAGATGTGGGTTCTGGAAAAACCATAGTAGCGTTAATGTCAATGTTAATCGCGCTTGACAACGGTTTTCAAGCCTGTTTAATGGCGCCGACTGAAATTTTGTCAGTCCAACACTACAACGGTTTACATGACCTATGTAAAGATTTGAATATCAATATTAAACTATTAACAGGTTCAAGTACTACTTTAAAAAGAAAAAAAATTCACGAATCTCTAGAAAATGGCGATTTACAACTGTTAATTGGTACGCATGCATTACTTGAAGACAAAGTGAAATTTAAAAATTTAGGCCTTGCTATTATAGATGAACAGCATCGATTTGGTGTTGCACAAAGAAGTAAGTTATGGGAAAAAAACACCTTCCCTCCTCATATTTTGGTCATGACTGCCACACCAATTCCAAGAACCCTTGCAATGTCTGTTTACGGTGATTTAGATATTTCAATAATAGACGAATTACCTCCCGGAAGACGACCAATAAAAACGGTTCATCGCTATGACAAAAATCGTTTACAGGTTTTTAAATTTATTAGAGATGAAATCACTAAAGGACGTCAAATATATATAGTATATCCATTAATTCAGGAAAGTTCTAAAATGGACTATAAAGACTTAATGGATGGTTACGAGAGCATTGTTCGTGATTTTCCACTGCCAGATTATCAAATATCTATCGTACATGGTAAAATGAAACCAGCAGACAAAGAGTACGAGATGCAACGTTTTGTAAAAGGAGAAACTCAAATCATGGTAGCTACTACTGTCATTGAAGTTGGTGTAAATGTGCCTAATGCATCTGTAATGATCGTAGAAAGTGCCGAAAGGTTTGGCCTCTCTCAATTACATCAACTCAGAGGCCGTGTTGGCCGTGGTGCAGAACAAAGTTTTTGCATATTAATGACGAGTCACAAACTAAGTAACGACAGTAAAGTTAGACTAGAGACCATGTGTAAAACCAATGATGGCTTCGAAATCGCAGAAGTTGATTTGCGCTTACGGGGCCCTGGAGACATAATGGGCACTCAACAAAGTGGAATTTTAAACCTAAAAATAGCCGATCTCATAAAAGACAAGGATATTCTACAAAGCGCAAGATATTTTGCAAAAAAAGTCCTAGCGACAGATCCTTCACTCGCTACACAAGAAAACACGGCAATTCTAAATACCTATAAGCAGCTTGGTAAATACAAAAATATCTGGAATTATATAAGTTAAAAAGCCCAACCTTTCGATTGAGCTTATTACATAACTATTTGTGATTTAATTGATTGAATCTAATTCGAGTCCAATTCAGCAAGTAATTTTTCGGAATTAGCTTTTACATTCGCAGCGGGATTTAGTGATAATGCTTTCTTTAATGATTTAATAGCATTTTTCTTATCTCCCATTGTTTTATAGCATTCACCTAAGCTGTCATATGCATTGGCGCTTTCAGGATTATTTGCGACGTTTTGCTTGAAATATTTTAACGCTCTTTCATAATCTTTTGCACCTAACATTTGATACCCAATAGCATTCAATTGCGCTGTATTCGCCATTTTTGCTGCCTCATCTATCATTGCTGCGTATTCATCTGGCTTTCCCATTTTATTTAAAATCTGAGCTTTGATTGCTACATTATTAAATGTCTTTTGGCTGTAAAACTGTCCTGCAATAGCATTATCAATCCAGCCTAAAGCTTCATTTAAATCACCGCCATTATTCATCGCATAATTAGCAGCTTGCTCCCAATTTTGCCTCTGAAAACCTGTGCGTCCTATAGATTTATCTCTAAACTCATTTAGTACAATATTAGCAACATCCATTTCAATTGTAATGGGAAATTCTTTTTTTTCCCAGATTAGAGAAGCCACCGTTGTATTTCCTGCAACCGAATTAAATTCGAATGTCAATAGTTCTCTATGCGATGTCGATTTAGTTGAAATCTCGGCTCTCAATGCATCATGACTAGCATCATAAAAGAAACTGCCCCAAGCCGCATTATCATGTGACAAAATTAGAGTTGCTTGATTATTTTCCTTTACTTCAAAATGCAAACCGTAGGTACCTGCTTTAATAGTCTTACCTTCCACTTTCGCATCATGAGAAAATGTAATTGTAGTATTTTCGTTAGCACCTGCTCTCCATGGCGCTGCTTTTGAGGTTCCGAATCCTAAGTTATTCATGCCAAATGGCACCAATTTCCCCCAAACTTCGCGTCCATTAACACTAGGTCTAGAATACGTAATACTAATATCCGAAATTCCTACACGTTGTGTTATAGTAGCTTGTTGACTACCGCGTGGTGTGTTGATTTGTGCAAATGTATTCATATTAAAAGCGAATACTAAGCACACAAAAATTTTAATAATGTTGATGTTTTTCATGATTTCTTTTGGTTTAATTAGTTGGTTCTAAATTAGAACTATTAACACGGGCTGCATGTTAGCAGAACGTTAAAAAGAAAACTTAAACTGTTAATTAACGATTTGTTAAGAAGAATGAAAACTAACTATTATTCTGATTGAAGCGCACTTATAAAGGATTTAAATTCCTTTTTAAACGCAGTATATTTCTCTCCAGTAGCTGGCCCATTAAAACCAGTATGAATCTTTCTTACTTTACCGGTTTTATCAATGAAAACAGACGTAGGATATGACAAGACTTGGTTAAGCATTGGCAGTTTTTCTTGAGCTTTCAATTTATTCGAAGTACCAAATTGAGCCAGTAAAATTGGGTAATCAATGCCAATTCGTTCTTTCAATCGCTTTATGCTTTTAAATGCGAGCGCTTCCGATTTAGCGTACTCAAACGCCAAAGCAACAAAAGCTAAATTTTTATTTTTATTTTCATTATAATACTCTGAATAGAACTTACTTTCATCTAAACAATTTGGACACCAAGTACCCATAATTTGAACTACTACAACTTTATTCTTAAACTGTGCGTCCGAAAGCGAAATCATTTCACCAGATGCGTTGGGAAACGTAAATTCAAGCGCATCATAGCCTGCTTTCAAAAATGTCAACTCATTTTCATTTGGCAACTCATAAGCCTCATTCCTTTTGGCGACAAAAGGCTCTTCCCAGTGGCTGCCTGAGTAAAACTGACCATGCATTGTATTATCTTTTAAAGTTGCTTTAAATAGAAATGCATGTGAACCATCAAATGTTGATAGCATTAATTGATCTCCATCAATCACGCCTTCGAGATATCTATAATCGCCTGTAGTTGTTCTAAAAGTACCTGTAACATTTTGGCCTTTCTGATTAAAAATTCCTTTAGCCACATATTCATCTTCTTCTACTCCTTCACTAAATATTGCCTCCCAATTTCCAGTAATCTCATGATTAGATTCTACTTTTTTAATCTTAAATCGAGGTTCTTTACTTAACTTCGCCTCAAACGGTACTACACGGTCTAAACTTTCTTTTATAAAACTGCCTTCGATTTTATTAGGACTTAATTTACCAGCAATATAACCTTCAAAAACTGGCATTTGAATGTATATAGAATCATTTTTATAAATAATCTCATCAACTAAGATAATTTCTTCAGCATTAAATATTTTGAGAGACTGATTCGAAGTAACCTCAAAATTAAAAGGCAACACATTAGCATCATTTAACTGTAGTTCAGCCCTCCAAACACCAATAGACAATGATTCTGGCGCGTTCTTATTACATGATAAAAAGGCTATCGATATAGCTAAAAGGAGGTTTTTTTTCATAGCATAACTTAACATTAACTAATTAATAATCGAAATAAAGATAAAATACTTACAAATAAAAATAATATTGCATTTCTATTACTATATAGTATTATTATCTTTGCTCCTTGATTTAAAGATAGACAATGAAGATTTCGTACAATTGGTTAAAACAATTCATCAATACAGACTGGAGTCCAGAAAAAACTGGAGAGCTTCTTACTGATTTAGGATTAGAAATTGAAGGCATAGAAACTTATCAATCTGTAAAAGGAGGATTAGAGGGTATAGTTGTTGGTGAAGTACTCACTTGCGAACAACATTCTAACGCAGACAAGTTAAAAGTGACCACTGTAAATATAGGCACTGATGCACCTTTGCAAATTGTATGTGGTGCCCCAAATGTTGCAGCTGGACAAAAAGTACCTGTTGCCACTATTGGCACAACGCTTTATTCAGAAGATGGCGAAGCTTGGAAGATCAAAAAAGGAAAAATTCGAGGAGAAGAAAGTCACGGGATGATATGCGCTGAAGACGAATTGGGATTGGGAAAATCTCACAATGGCATTATGGTTCTGGATAAGAATATCAAAATTGGAACTTTAGCTGCTGATATTTTTGACATTGAAAATGATCATGTTTTTGAAATCGGATTAACTCCAAACCGAGCCGATGCCATGAGTCACTTGGGGACCGCTCGAGATTTAAAAGCCGGTTTATTACAGCTAGAAATAAACACTGAGTTAATTACACCTTCAGTCAGTTCTTTTCATGTCGATAATAGAACATTAAAAATAGATGTTGATGTAAGAAATAAAGAATTAGCACCTCGATATTGTGGTGTTACAATTTCTGGTCTCAAAGTCGAAGAGTCACCAATTTGGTTACAAAATAGAGTAAAAGCTATTGGATTAGCTCCAAAAAACAATATCGTAGATATTACCAATTATGTTTTGCACGAATTAGGCCAACCGCTTCACGCATTCGACGCTGCTAAAATAACAGATAATAAAGTCGTTGTCAAAACCCTTAAAAAAGGAACAAAATTTATCACATTAGATGAAGTTGAACGCGAGTTACATGAAGACGATTTAATGATATGCGATGGCGAAAAACCAATGTGTATAGCTGGTGTTTTTGGAGGAATTAATTCTGGAGTAACCGAAAGCACAACAAGTATCTTTTTGGAAAGCGCCTATTTCAACCCTGTTAGCATTAGGAAAACTGCAAAACGTCATGCTTTAAATACTGATGCCTCATTTAGATTTGAACGTGGCATTGATCCAAACATAACAGAGTACGCATTGAAACGTGCTGCGCTCATGATACAAGAAATTGCAGGTGGCGAAATTACAAGTGATTTAATAGACATGTATCCAAATAAAATAGAAGATTTTCAAGTACGCTTAAGCTTTGAAAATGCTAAGAAATTAATTGGAGAAGAAATTCCACGTGAAGTTATAAAACGCATTTTAATGTCTTTAGATATTAAAATTAATAATGTAACCGAGACAGGATTGGGATTAACAGTACCTGCATTTAGAAATGATGTCACACGAGAGGCTGATATTATTGAAGAAATTTTACGTGTATATGGCTATAATAACATTAATACTACCGAAAAATTAAACGCATCTATATCTAATACTTCCAAATTTGAAGATTACAAATTACAAAATAGCGTCGGAGATCAATTGGCAGCTCAAGGCTTTTTTGAAATGTTATCCAACTCATTAACAACGCCAAACTACATTAAGTTAAGCGAACAATTGAACGACGATCATAATGTCACTATGCTTAATCCATTAAGCAATGATCTAAGCGTGATGCGTCAAAGTTTACTGTTTTCAGGATTAGAATCTGTGAGTTATAATATTAATAGAAAGCGTGAAGATTTAAAATTATTTGAATTCGGAAAGACCTATCATCAATACAATGATGGCAGAGAAGAACATAAACATATGTCGATTTTTGTTACAGGAAACAAAAACGATGAGCGCTGGAATGCGCCTTCACATCGTAGTGATTTCTTTTATTTAAAGGGCGTAATCACAGCAGTTCTGGAAAGACTTGGTCTATCTCGTTTTAAAGTGTCACCGATTAAAAATGATGTATTTAGTGAAGGCATTAGTCTTTCGATAGGAAAATCAAAACTAGTTGACTTTGGTTTGGTTAACAAAAAAGTATTGAAACATTTTGGGATTGGACAAGAAGTTTTATTTGGTGATTTCAATTGGGACAATGTCATTAATATGGCTAAGCATAATGATATTAAATTCAAAGACATCCCTAAATATCCAGAGGTACGACGTGACTTTGCGCTACTTTTAGATGACGCTGTTAAGTTTGAAGAAATTGATACCATCGCTATGAATACCGAAAGAAAACTTCTTAAGGATGTTGATTTATTTGATGTATATCAAGGTAAAAACTTACCAAAAGGTAAAAAAAGTTATGCCGTGAGTTTTAAACTTCAAGATGAAAACAAAACGCTTACCGATAAGCAGATTGACAAAATCATGAAAAAACTTCAAACTAATTTCGAAAAACAGCTTGGGGCAGAATTAAGATAGTGATTTTAAAGCTATAGAAATCATTTCAATAGCACGATCTATGGTCTCAAGTTTAGTTCTAAAAGATAAAATGGCAATTCGAATGACGAATTTACCATTGATGGTAGTTGAACTTAAAAACACACTCCCATCTTTATGAATGGCTTGCATTAAGCGTTCATTAAATTCATTTTCATTTTCATCGTTTGTAGGATACCAAAAATAGCTCACGGATAAATCAGGTTCTGGCCCTAACATGAATCCAAGCTTTAGTAGTTCATCTCTGAAGTAGGTAGTGAGTAATAACTTCTCTTGAAGACACGCTATAAAAGGGGCAATTCCATGCAACTGTAACGGCAACCATAATCGCAAACCTCTAAATGGTTTTGTGAGCTCTGGAGAAACATCTGCTGGATTTACAGGTGCAGAATCGTCCATAACGTCTTGCATATAATTTGCTCTATAATGATTTGAATGATACACCGCTTGCTTATCTTTAATCAAAACAGCACCCAAGCCATAAGGCAAAAACAAGCCTTTATGTGGATCTATCACTATAGAATCTGCCTCCTCAATACCAATAAATCTATCTTTCTTTTCTTCTGTAAGAATAAAAAAACCACCATAAGCAGCGTCGACGTGAAACCACAAGTCATTACCTTTTGCCAATTCTGCAATAGCTTTCAATGGATCTACTGCACCTGTATCTGTTGTTCCCGCAGAAGCAATAACTAAAAACGGATTTAAACCTTCGCTTATATCAGATTTTATTTTAAAATCTAAATCATTTGCAATAATTCGAGAATGTTCATCCAAATCTACATACCGAACAATCACATCTTCTAATCCAATAATTCGCAACGCTTTATGAATACAATGATGGACCTGTGCACTCACGTAAATAACGCTACTTGTTATTTTATCCGACTTTATCTTATGCTTGTCTCTGGCCGCTGTAAGTGCAATTAAATTTGCCATGGAACCACCTGATGTTAAATTGCCAATTGCCGATTTTGGAAAATCGAAAATAGACTTCATCCAATCTAACACTTCGTTTTCAATAGCAACAGCTCCAGGAGACGCATAATACATTCCAGCATACTCATTGGTAACATCTGCCAAATAATCTGCCACTGCAGAGGCATAAATTCCACCTCCCGGAATATATCCAATATGACCACCTGAGGCTGCGTTTATACCTTTAGTAGCTACTTCTTCTTTGTATGTTTTTAGAATGTCTTCCATAGACTTAGTCTGAAAGTCAATGGCTAAAGCGTTTTTAGTTTCTTTATCAGAATTATAAGTTCTAGCTTCGCCAATTGTATTTATAAATTGGTTCGCATAAGCTTTCACTTGATCCAGAAATGCATTTCTCTGAGATTCTGAAGGTTCTAGAGCTTCTGAAATAAGTTGTAAATCTAAGATGTTTTGTTTAGTTGTATTCAATGTGATATGCTTCAAATATTGATTATAAATTTATAAGATTTTAATTCAAAACTGGCATATAATCCGTAAATTAGTATTTAAATCAAATTTCCACTATTATGGCAAATATCACTTTAGGAGGCGACCCGGTTTTTACATCAGGTGAACTTCCAGAAATCAATACTCAAGCAGAAAACTTTCAGCTTGTCGCTACAGATCTTTCAACAAAAACAATGACCGATTTTGAAGGGCATACGTTAATTCTAAATATATTCCCAAGTGTCAATACAGGTGTTTGTTCCAACTCAGTTCGGGCCTTCAATAAAGAAGCAAGTAATTTAGGAAACACTAAAGTACTTTGCATTTCAAGAGACTTACCTTTCACTCAAAAAGAATTTTGTGGTGCTGAAGGATTAACTGATGTGGTGATGTTATCTGATTTTAAAGAAGGTGCTTTTGGTAAAGCATATGGATTAATGATGACTAATGGTATTTTTGATGGACTTCTTTCAAGATGTGTAATTGTTATAGACGAAAATGGCGTCATAAAGTATACGGAGCAGGTTCCTGAAATTGGACAAGAGCCAAATTATGAAGCGGCTCTTAATGCATTGTAAACTATGTCAAAGAAAGAATCCTTTCTAGTCAATCGATTAAAAAGTATTGGCTATGCTTTTAATGGTGCACTTTACCTTTTAAAAACGGAATCGAGTATAAAAATTCAATTTGTAATCGCGCTATTAATTACTGTTGCCGGTTTTTATTATACTATTTCCGCAACAGAATGGTTATTTCAAATGACATGCATTGGATTAGTGATGAGTATTGAAGGCGTTAACACAGCCATAGAGTATATTGCAGATTTTATTCATCCCGAACATCACCATAAAATTGGACGCATTAAAGATATTGCTGCAGGCGCTGTTTTTATAGCTTCTATTAGCGCTGTGATTGTAGCCATAATCATTTATTATCCAAAGGTGTTTTAATACTAATTACGTTAGGATAAACGTTAGTAATTTGTATTTTTGTTTTAATCTAACTAATTGTTAATGGCGAAGAAGAAAACCAAAACTAAAAGTAAACCAACTTCTAAACTTAAAAAGCCAAACTTAAAATTATCGAGCCAACAAAAACTTATTTTTGGGAGCTTATTAATTATCCTTGGCATACTTTTATTTATTGCTTTTTTATCTTTCTTCTTTACTGGCAAAGCTGACCAGAGTACACTTACAGAACTAGCCTCCAGAGACACTCATGCAGAAAACTGGCTAAATAAATTAGGTGCATGGGTAAGTGATTTATTTATTACACGTGGTTTTGGTATTGCATCCTTTATATTTTCGGGATTACTATTCCTTTCGGGTGTGTATGTAACATTAGATATCAACAAATCTAGACTGAGAAAACACTGGATTTGGGGAACTTTAATAGTCATTTGGCTGTCTATATTCTTTGGGTTTTTCTCTCATAAATATAATGTGCTTGGAGGTACTATTGGGTTTGAAATGAATACATTTCTTCAAGACTATGTAGGGAAAATTGGAGTGGCTTTACTTCTGCTTTTCGGATTAATCACCTATTTAGCGATTCGTTTTAAAGTGACTGGAAAACATATTGTAGACCTTTTCAAGAGTGCTAAGAAAGATATGGTCGAAGACTTTGAAACCTCCTCAAATGATGATGACGTAATTAGTGTGCCATTAGATAATGATTTATCTAATGAAGCGGAGGCAATTAAATCAAGTTTCGAAATTCCTCTTGAAAATTTGGAGCCTACGATAAAAAAACATTCTAAGCCTGAATCTAAAGCACTCGACTTAGAAATGGAAGTCGTAAAAAAGGAAGAACCAAAACTAGAAGAACCGAAAGAAGAGGTCGTAATTGAAGTTGAAAAAATTGCAGAAGAAGTTTCAGAAACCGATAATCTTTCAAACAAACTAGTAGAAGATTTTGGTCAATTTGATCCCACACTAGATTTAAGCAAATTTGAGTTCCCACCTCTAGAATTACTTAAAAAGTATGACACAGAAGGCATCACAATAAACCAAGAAGAACTTGAAGAAAATAAAAATAAGATTGTTGAAACTTTAAATAATTATAACATTGGAATTTCCAACATTAAAGCCACTATAGGTCCAACTGTTACCTTATACGAAATTGTACCCAATGCGGGCGTTAGAATTTCAAAAATTAAAAACCTAGAGGATGATATAGCATTATCACTTGCTGCATTAGGAATAAGAATCATTGCACCTATTCCTGGTAAAGGTACAATTGGTATTGAAGTACCTAATAAAAATGCGACTATTGTGTCTATGCGCTCAGTAATTGCTTCGCAAAAATTCCAAAAGACTGATATGGAATTACCAATTGCTTTTGGGAAAACAATTAGTAATGAAACCTTTGTGGTTGACCTAGCAAAAATGCCACACCTACTAATGGCGGGTGCAACGGGCCAAGGTAAGTCTGTAGGTCTAAACGCTGTACTTACTTCATTATTATATAAGAAACATCCCGCTGAAGTTAAATTTGTTCTTGTTGATCCGAAAAAAGTAGAGCTTACACTATTCAATAAAATAGAGCGGCATTATTTGGCAAAATTACCAGATAGTGAAGATGCTATTATCACAGATAACACTAAAGTAATCAATACTTTAAATTCGCTTTGTATAGAAATGGATAATCGATACGAGATGCTTAAAAATGCATTGTGTCGCAACATAAAAGAGTACAATACAAAGTTTAAAGCTCGAAAATTAAATCCGAATGATGGTCATCAATTTTTACCATATATCGTTTTAGTGGTTGATGAATTTGCAGATTTGATCATGACTGCTGGAAAAGAAGTAGAAACTCCTATCGCACGTTTAGCACAATTAGCGCGTGCCATTGGGATTCATTTAATTATAGCAACTCAACGTCCATCAGTAAATGTTATAACTGGGATTATAAAAGCGAATTTCCCAGCGCGTATTGCTTTTAGAGTTACTTCAAAAATTGATTCGCGTACCATTTTGGATGGTTCAGGAGCAGATCAACTTATTGGACGTGGTGATATGCTATATACACAAGGCAATGAAATTATTCGTATTCAATGTGCATTTGTAGACACACCAGAAGTTGAAAAAATGACTGAATTTATTGGGTCTCAAAAAGCCTATCCAGACGCACATTTACTCCCAGAATATGTTGGTGAAGAAAGTGGCACAAGTCTTGATAATAATATAGACGACAGAGATAAACTATTTAGAGAAGCAGCAGAGATTATTGTAACCGCACAACAAGGTTCGGCTTCATTACTACAACGTAAACTCAAACTTGGCTACAATAGAGCTGGTCGATTAATTGACCAACTTGAAGCAGCTGGTATAGTTGGCGGTTTTGAAGGTAGTAAAGCTAGACAAGTGTTGGTTCCAGATTTTGTAGCATTAGACCAACTTTTAGAAAATGAAGGACGATAGCATCGACCAAAAATGAAATAATATGATGAAGAGAATTATAATAGTAGTAGCCCTTTTAATAGGCATTACGGGGTATGGACAAAACTCTACTAATGCAGAAGCCTTGTTAAATGAGGTAAGCACTAAAGTAAAAGCATATGAAAATATTAGCATAGACTTCAAATACGTCCTACACAATACAAGCGAAGACATTAACCAAGAAACACGTGGCAATGTTGTGATTGAAGACGAAAAATACATCTTAAACGTTCTTGGAATTACTCGTATCTATGATGGTCAAACCTTATATACAATCAATCCTGAAGATGAAGAGGTTACCGTTTCATCCGATAATTCTGAAGATGAAAGCACCATAACCCCAAGTGAAATGTTGTCGTTTTATGAAGACGGATACACTTACGATATGGATATTATTCAGGATGTTAGAGGGCGTAAAATACAGTATATAAAATTGAATCCTATTGATACTAATTCTGAAATCAAACAAGTATTGTTGGGTATCGATGCAAAAACGAAACACATATACAATCTAATTGAAATAGGTAAAAACGGTACACGAACAACTTTAACTGTTAATTCTTTTAAAACTAATGAGCCAATATCAAAAACCTTATTTACATTTGACAAAAGCAAATACGAAGGCTATTACATTAACAAATTAGATTAGGTTAACCATCCTTATAATTAATGAAAATATTAGATAGGTACATACTAACGACCTACTTAAAAACTTTTTTGAGCGTATTTGTAATTCTTATGCTCATTTTTGTATTACAAACGATTTGGCTTTATATAAGCGAATTAGCTGGTAAAGACTTAGATTTTCTAATTATTGGGAAATTTTTACTTTACTTTTCTCCTAAACTTATTCCTCTTGTATTGCCACTCACCATTTTATTAGCTTCAATTATGGTTTTCGGAAGCTTTGCTGAAAACTATGAATTTGCAGCTATGAAATCAACGGGTATCTCACTACAGCGTGCTATGAGAGGTTTGAGCGTATTCATAATTGGTCTTGCAATTACAACTTTCTTTTTTGCTAATAATGTAATTCCTTGGGCTGAGTTTAAATCATTTAACTTACGACAAAACATTAAAAAGCTAAAACCAGCTATGATAATTGCTGAAGGGCAGTTTAATCAAATTGGTGAAGATTTCAATATCAAAGTTGAACAAAAAAGTGGCGATCGTGGGCAATATTTAGAACATGTAATAATTCATAAAAAAACAGCTGGCAGATCAGGGAATTATACAGTAATAGCTTCTAAGACTGGAGAACTAGTAAGTAGTGAACACTCTAGTATTTTACAACTTGTTCTTTATGACGGGAACTATTACGATGAAATATTTAATAGGAATCCCAAAGAACGTAGTAAAAAACCTCACGTAAAAAGTACATTCGAAAAATACATAATTAATGTTGACCTCGAAGCCATTAACAAACGTGACCTGGATGAAACTAAGTCTAGTAGCAGGTATAATATGCTTGGTGTTGTTGATTTAAATTACACTATAGATAGTTTATATAATAACAAAACTAACGATCTAGAGCATTTTTCTAACACCCTATATAATCGAACCGCTTTTGCAAATTTAAATCAGAATATAGATCCTATTAGAGATTCTGTTTATTCTGGTAATGTCTTAGACATGTTTGACACTAACAATAAAGTGCAGCTGATAAATTTAGCGCTTAACACAGTAAATAGTACACATCAAATAATACAGACAAATGATAAAACAATTGTCAAAAAAATCAAATGGCTTAATAAACATGTGATTTCACTACATGAAAAATTTGTATTGGGCTTTGCATGTATCATATTATTCTTTGTTGGAGCACCATTAGGAGCTCTTATTAGAAAAGGAGGTGTTGGCCTCCCAATGATTGTAGCCATCTTGCTATTTCTAACGTATCATTTCATCGGTATTTTTGCTAAGAACAGTTCTCATGATGACTCTTTAAATCCTGTTTTTGCTACTTGGCTTTCTACGTTAATCATGCTGCCACTTAGCATTTATTTAACACGACGCGCCACAAAAGATAGAGGACTCTTTGAATTTGATAATTTATTAAATCCTCTAAAAAAGTTAGTTTTAAAATCTAAAAGATTAGGATCTAATAGTGAGATATTTCAAGAATTTGAATATTTTAGTACGTTTGAAAACGGTAAATTAATTAGTATCCTTAAAGGTTCGGATGCAAGCAATTATAGCAAACAAGCTAAATTTGTTGCTTATCAAACTCTCGTCAATAAAGGATTTTCTCTGGACGATCTTGAAACAAAAGGCGTAGCAATTAGCGATAAACATAAAAACCTACAGCAGGTTGCAAAAGACACTAAGGACTATGCTTTAACAGCTGTATTATCATATTGCATTGCTGCCATTCTTGTCCTTCTACATTTTATTTTCAATAACAATAACTTCCCCCAAATGGCAGATTCTGCTTTGGATTTAAGTTTTATTGCTTTGCTGTTCTTTGTGATATATGTTATCGTCTCTTCTGTTCAAATTTCAAAGTTCAATAAAATTGCTGTCGGAGACGATAAAAAAATTAATCCATTTTTATTGCTCATAGGCATCCCCTTTTATGCAGTGACTTACTTTTTAATCAAAAATAAAATCAAAGAAGAGTTAGGCAAAAGCGCTATAGAAAATATAAAATAAGCCTATCTTTGCAAATAATTTATTTATTGAGACAATGTTAGACATGACGACAAAAGCACCTAAAATACAACTGAATTCTATTGAAGAAGCTATTAATGATATAAGACAAGGAAAGGTCATTATTGTGGTAGATGATGAAAATCGCGAAAATGAAGGTGATTTTATTGCAGCTGCCGAAATGGTTACTCCAGAAATGATCAACTTCATGGCTACTAATGGTCGCGGCTTAATTTGCGCACCTTTAACTGAAGACAGATGTGAGGAATTAGAATTAAATATGATGGTACAAAATAATACGGTTTTGCATCACACACAATTTACAGTTTCAGTTGATTTAATTGGCCATGGCTGTACTACCGGAATATCTGTTCATGATCGTTCTAAAACTATAAAAGCATTAGTTGACGAAACTACCAAACCATTTGATTTAGGAAGACCTGGACATATCTTTCCTTTACGTGCAAAAAACGGAGGTGTTTTAAGACGAACTGGTCATACAGAAGCAGCAGTAGATTTGGCCCGATTGGCTGGTTTTAAACCTTCTGGAATTTTAGTAGAAATACTAAATGAAGATGGTACAATGGCTCGATTACCTCAACTTACTAAGGTGGCTCAAAAGTTTGATCTGAAAATTATTTCTATTGAAGACTTAGTAGCATATCGAATGGAACATGACTCTTTAATCGAGAAAAAAGAAGATTTTCAGATCGAAACTCGTTTTGGAAGTTATCGTTTAAGAGCATACCAGCAAACAACTAATAATCAAATACATATAGCTTTATCAAAAGGCAAATGGTCTGCAGATGAAGCCGTGCTTACCAGAGTAAATGCGACATTAGTAAATAACGATATTTTAGGCACCTTAACTAATAATGCTGAACAAAAGTTAGACAGTATGTTTAACGTTGTTAATGAGGCTGGCAAAGGCGCGATAATTTTTATAAATCAACAAGCACAGTCTATGAATCTTTTAAAACGTTTGAAAGTTTTAAGAGAATCACAAGTTGAAGGAAAAGTCGTAAAAGCACCAAGCATAGAAATCGATTCTAAAGATTTTGGTATTGGCGCACAAATACTTCACGATTTAAATATTCATAAATTACGTCTCATCTCAAACACGCAACAAGCTAAGCGTGTTGGAATGATAGGTTATGGTTTAGAAATAGTGGATTACGTAAGTTATTAAATCAATTCTATAGTGCAGATTTAATAGCATCTACCATTTTAGAAGCTCGAGTTCTTACCTCCTCTTCTGTCCAAGATAATTTTATCAAGCAAGATATATTTCTTCCAATATAGGCGTCTGATTGCTCAAAAGTTTTGGTTTCGAGATATTTCAACCCTTCTTTAACCTCTTTAGACAATGGGTAAAGTGTCTTTAAATCTTTTAGATGCTGCCATTTTCTAATATAGTGCCAGCTGTTGTCATAATAATGAAAACAAGCATCAACGCCACCCTCTTTTAAAGAGTCAGAAGCAATTCTTGCTGTTTCTAAATTTGGTAAAAAGAAACTTAAAAACGAGTAACTTTCCTCTCCTCCTTCAGGAACAGTTCTAAATTTAAGTTCTGGAATTTGAGATAGTGCCTCTCTTAAAATATTATAATTTTTCTTTTGAATAGCCACGAATTCTGGCAATCGTCGTAATTGTGCTAAACCTACGGCAGCGTTCAATTCTGAAATTCTAAAGTTATATCCTAAAAACGGATGTGTCTCCGCTCCTCTATCGTTTCCGACGTGGTCATGCCCATGATCGCTGTAATGATCTGCATGTTTGTAAAAAGTTTCATTATTCGTTACAACTACACCGCCTTCTCCACTGGTAATTATTTTTACAAAATCTAAAGATAAGCAGCCCAAATCGCCAATACTCCCTAAGGGCTTACCTTTATAAGTAGCACCTGTAGCTTGTGAAGAATCTTCAATCAAAATTAAATTATGAGTTGAACAAATAACTTGTAATGCATCCAGATTGGCCATACTTCCACACATATGAACTGGCATCACTGCTTTTGTTCTAGGGGAAATTGCTTTTCTAACCGCTTCCGGATCTAAAGTCAAGGTGTCGTCTATATCTACTAAAATTGGAATTGCGCCTAACATCATTATAGCTTCGAAACTTGCAACAAATGTAAAACTTGGCATTATTACTTCATCACCAGATCCTATTCCGGCAGAAGCCATTGCAATGGTCACTGCGGCAGTACCACTAGAAACCAATTGTGCATGATTAACCTTCAGTTGCGCCTCTAATTCGTGCTCTAATGCTTTTGCTTTCCAATGTCCATTTCGCATTCCATCAAAGCCATAGCGCATTAGCACACCATTATCTAAGACGTCGTTTACTTCCTTTCGTTCGGCGTCACCGAAAAGTTCAAATCCTGGCATGTAATTATAATCCTGATTTTAGTACAGTTAAGTACGTTGTAATCCCTGCAGTGTTAATATCTTCATTTAATGTAGCTATAACCATTTCGTTGGCATCTACAGTGACACTAGCTGGAAATTTATTTTGTGGATTATAATGTCCTATTAAACGCTTACTGTATGCTCTTTGAGCTTCAGACAATCCACTAGTTTCTAAAGAATACACCTTTAGTAAAACTACTTTTGACGCCAAAGATTTAAATTCTTGAGATCCAAATAATTCAGATTGAATAAGTCTATCTTTTTCAGAATTATCAGCATCAATAAAATAGAATACAATGGCTTTATTTTGAGATTTAGCCGTTTCGAGAACAGTTTTATAATCGTTAGACCAATTATTTGTTGTGTCTTGTCCGAACATATTCAAACTAAATACACAAATAACAAGTAGTAAAATCTTTTTCATAGTTTTTTTTATAAGAATCTAGCAAATATAACTAATCGCTAACACAGACAAAAGTTTTTATACTTTACATCTCAATTATCGCATTCTTAATATCCTTTCTCACTTTTTTGAAAGAAGCAAACATATCATCTTCTGCCCTATACCCTACTGGTAACAAGAGCACAGATTTCAAATTTTCAGCTTTTAATCCTAATACCTCATCATAAGATTCTGCAATAAACCCTTCCATAGGACATGAATCTATTTTCTCTACGGCACAAACTGTCATTAAATTCCCTAAGACAATAAAGGCTTGTTTTATTGACCATTCTTGACGCTCTTGATTGGTCATTGCTTTCATTTTTGCTTTTAATTCTTCTCGATACGGAGACAATATGTGTTCCGGTGTATTTCTAATTGTAACAACATTATCAAAATGCGCATCGATATCGGCATCTGAAATATCGTCATGAATACAAATCACTAAAAGATGCGAGGCTTCTTTCACTTGATCCTGATTATAAGAATATTTCACTAAAGATGATCGCAGCTCCTGTTCTGAAATCACAACCATTTTAATGGTTTGCAACCCAAATGAAGTGGCTGTTAAATTAAATGCGTTTTTTAAAATCTTCACCTTTTTAGGTGAAAGTTTTTTACGGGCATCAAATTTTTTCGTAGCGTATCGCCACTCTAATTGTTCAATTATATCCATGCTATAGATTCAATTTTCATCAAAAGTAATATATGATTCGCTTCCAATTCAAACTTCTTCCATAAATTAATTGAATAGTCATATTAATATTGTTTTAAAAAATTAGTAGTTTTCCTTGAAAGAAATAAAAAAGGGTTCTATATTTGCATCCGCATTCAGCGAATAGCTGATGAGGCACTCAAGGAGAATTGGCAGAGTGGTCGAATGCGGCAGTCTTGAAAACTGTTGAGGGTCACACCTCCGGGGGTTCGAATCCCTCATTCTCCGCAAAAACCCATAACAACTGTTATGGGTTTTTTATTTTGGACTATTTCTTATATAATCCCCCAGTATTTTCCATCACTAAAAACGGAATATTAATTTTAAATGCGAAGGATTCGACTGCATGTGTTGTAAATAAACGTTCTAAAAAAGAATGTTTTCTGCTCATCATCGCCAGAAGACCAATTTTATTTTTGTCGACATAATTTTCTATTGTTTTAAAAAGATTGTTGTTTTCTAAACTAATAAAAGCATGTTCGACATTCGATAAATAAACATCTAAAAATGCGCGATTGTTTTCTTCAGATTCTGTCAAATGATCATAAACTTTCATATGCAAAATATCAATCATATAGTTGTTATTTTCAGCCAATGAAATAAGTGGCTCTAAGTCATTCGCATTATAATGTGTTGAATAATTTGATGTAAAGGCAATCTTGCGTAATGGTTTAAACTTATAATTACTAGGAATAGATAACACAGGGCAATTACCACGTTGCATGACATGAACGGTGTTGGTCCCAAACAATATTTTCTCAACATTTGAAGCTCCTTTTGTACCCATAACTATTAGGTCAATACGTTTCTCTTTAACAACCTGATTTATCGCATCTATAAAATTATCATAATCAACAACAGCATGAAACGTATGCATCACATTACTGTATTTGCTTTTCAAGTTTTTAATAAGTTTTTTTACCTGTGATTTGGAAGATGCAATTAAAGAGTTATAAATAGTCTGAGACGGTTGCATTGCCATCAAATCGTCTGTTATGATAGAGGAAACTTTTATTACATTAATCACATAAAAATGACAAAGTTCATATTCGTACAATCGCAACGCATAATTAATTGCATTAATCGAATTCTCTGAGAAATCTGTGGGTAAGAGAATGTTTTTCATCGCACTAATATTTTGTTCAATGAATTTAGGTATAGTTCATGGCAAAAACTATGATAAAAGTCACCTAACAATTATTAACATCTCCTAAAATACTTTTGAGAAAAATTAGCTTCATATTTTAAAGCATTGTATTTTCGGCACAATAAATGCTATTATCATCGTTATAAAAAAACAATTTTTTCTATGCAACGTTATTTATTATTTATGTTATCATTTGTTGTAACTTCAATAAGTTTTAGTCAAAACAACACTATTGCAGCAGGTGAAAAACTCACATTTTCAGCATCGTATAACATGTCAGGTCTACTTACTGAAATTGCCGAAGTTACAATGGAAACTAGCGAAGTAAAAACTTCTAAAACCACACTTCTAAAATTGAAATGTAAGGCTACAACCTATAGCAAATGGGACGGTTTTTTTAAAATTCGTGATTTGTATGAAAGTTATGTGAATCCTAACACGCTTACACCCTATTTATATAAAAGAGATATAAACGAAGGTTCGTACTATAAATTTATGCAGTACAAATTCAACCATAGAACCAAAACTGTAGAAAGTATAAAGCGAAAAAAGAAAAAAATAGGTGGTACGTATGATGTCAATTCCACAGTGCAAATTGGCGCTGATACTAAAGATATAGTAACTACTATTTATCATATAAGAAATTTAGATATTCATGAAACAAATATTGGAGATAGTCAAAGCTTCAAAGTCTTATTTGATAATCAAGAAGAAACTATTTATGTCAAATATTTAGGTAAAGAAACTATTTCAACACGTCTTGGAAAAAAAGAATGTTATAAACTAGCCATAAGTATGAATAACAGCATCCTCAAAGGAAACAATGCTAATGTATTATGGCTAACTGCAGACCAAAATAAGGTGCCTGTCTATGCAACGTTTAAAATAGCAGTTGGCAATGGTGCGCTTTCAATTAAATCTGCTTCAGGATTAAAACATTAAATATTATGAGAAAACTTTTTATAATCCTCGGTTTTATCACCTCAATTATTGCAGTTGTTTTTGCTGTAACACCATTATCAAATCTAGCAGTAGCTCCAGGTTTAATGGCTTTGGTCTGCGGATTGGTGGTTTTGTTTTATTCTAAAAAACAGGTGAAATCAAGAAAAGTAATTCAATATATTTTTCTATTAACCATTATAGCTTTAACAATTACCATCTATAAAGCCGTTTTCAATACTGCTGAAGTTGGAGATATTCAGAAGTTTGAAGAAACAGAAAAAGTTTCAGAAGAAGAGGCTATTGAGGATCTCGAAGGTTTAAATCTTGATGATATAGAACTCGATTAAAATAAACTAACGTTAAAAAAAAAGGGAACGCTATGGTATTCCCTTTTTTTTTTATTTATTTGACTGACCATTAGTCCAGTATTATATGAAAGTCCTTCTTTTTGCCACTGTGTTATCCCTTGTCGGTACTTGCGCCTCCAAACGACACACTGAAAAAATTCAAGATATAAAAGACAACATACGTTTTGAAGATTCAAATTACATTAATGAGTATGCGAATTCAATTACAGCACAAGAGCTAAGTAATCATGTGTATCATATTTCTTCGGATGAATTCGAGGGACGAAAAACTGGAGAACAAGGACATTATAAAGCAGCTCATTTTTTAAAAGATTATTATATAAGTGAAAATATTGGTTCGCCTTTAGGTCAAGAAAATTACTATCAGCAAATACCAGAACCCTATTTTCCAGATGGTATAAAAAGCTCACAAAATATTCTTGCCTTTATTGAAGGGTCAGAATATCCAGAAGAAATCGTAATTATTTCTGCACATCTCGACCATTTAGGAATTGATGATGCTACTATTTTTAATGGTGCTGATGATAACGGATCAGGTACTGCAGCGCTTCTAGAAATGGCACAGGCTTTTAAAAAAGCTGAGCTAGCAGGTTTTGGCCCTAAACGAAGTATTCTATTCCTACATCTTACTGGCGAAGAGGAAGGTCTTATTGGGTCGCGATATTATTCTGATCATCCAGTTTTTTCATTAGATGAAACCGTAGTAAATCTCAACATTGATATGATTGGCAGAGTCGATGAAAATCATGCAGATAACCCAAACTACATCTATATCATTGGAGCTGATCGTTTAAGTACTGAATTGCATTATATTTCTGAAGCTGTAAATTCAAATTTCACTAACCTAACTTTAGACTACACCTTAAATAGTGACAGTGACACCAACCGTTATTACTATAGGTCTGATCATTATAATTTTGCGTTAAATGACATTCCTGTTATATTTTACTTTAGTGGCGAACATGCCGATTATCATTTAGCTACGGACACAGCTGAAAAATTAGATTATGAGTTATTAGAAAAACGTACCCAACTTATTTTTTCTACGGCTTGGTATATCGCTAATTCTGAATTTCGTCTAATTGCCGATAAATCTTAATAACATTTTAATGATTCTGGTAATACTGTGTTAAAAACCTAAGTGATTTTAAAACTTATCGACTCGTTTTTAGTAAGTTCGCACATCCCTAATAAATAAAATAGCTTTTTAATGAAAAACTATATATTAATTGTCAGTATTTTAAGCTGCTTTGTTAGTTGCAAATCGTCACATCAAAACGAATCAGAAAACGCAACTAAAACTACAGCAAGTCCTTTAGAATACGGAAATACTATTACTTCATCAGAACTCAAAGACTTACTTTACACCTACGCTTCTGATGAGTTTGAAGGTCGTGAAACTGGAGAACCTGGTCAAAAGAAAGCCGTTGAATTTCTCAAACAACAATACCTAACATTGGGCATTTCTTCTCCACCTTCTGAAACTGATTATTTTCAAGACGTCCCTTTAGTTAAGCAATTTGTCCCTGAGATTGAATTTATTCTGAATGGAGAATCTGCAACAATGTTTGATGAATTTGTTTCAGTTGGCACCGCTGACACTCAGGTTTTTACCGCGGATGAAATCGTTTATGTGGGTTATGGTATTGAAACGGACTCCTACTCCGATTATAATAATATTGATGTTAAAAATAAAGTTGTACTAATCAAAGCTGGTGAAGCACAAAATAAAGATGGGACCTATGTCACATCTGGAGCAACTGATGAAACTGTATGGTCTTCTGGTCGTAGAGCTCGAAATGCAAAACGAGACATTGCTAAGGAAAAAGGTGCCAAAGCTGTGCTAGTTGTTGATAATTTGGCTCATGCTTATTACTCAAAATATTATTCTAAACTAGCTGAATCTGGTAAAAGCGGAAGGGTGTCTTTAGTAACAAAAGACAAAAACATGCTTATGTTTTTAATTAGTGAAGCATTAGGTCAATCTATGTTTCGTGAAATACTTACAAGTAATTCTGCGCAAATTATAAAGACCGATTTAAGTCTAACTATTAAAAACAAAACTGAACCTGTATCATCAGAAAACGTAGTCGCTTTTATTAAAGGGTCTGAAAAACCAAATGAATTCATAGTCGTTTCAGCCCATTTGGATCATGAAGGAATTCGAGGCGAAAACATCTATAATGGTGCCGACGATGACGGCTCTGGTACAGTTGCGTTACTTGAAATGGCTGAAGCATTTCAAACTGCTGTTAAAAACGGAGATACGCCCAAGCGTTCAATCGTGTTTTTACATGTTACAGCTGAGGAAAGAGGTTTATTAGGTTCAAGACATTATACCGATAATGATCCTATTTTTCCATTAGAACAAACGGTTGCCAATTTAAATATTGATATGATTGGTCGCGTAGACAAATTACATACAGAAGATCGAAACTATGTATATGCAATTGGTTCTGATCGTTTAAGCGAAGAACTAAAAGTGATTTCTGAAGTAGCAAACAACACCTATACGAAGATCACTTTAGATTATAGATATGATGACGAAAAGGATAAGAATCGTTACTATTACAGATCAGACCATTATAATTTTGCTAAACATAATGTGCCTGTAATATTTTATTTCAATGGATCTCATGACGATTACCATAAGCCAACGGATACTCCTGACAAGATTGAATATGATTTACTAGAAAACAGAACGCGACTCGTGTTTTATACAGCTTGGGAACTGGCTAATCGCGAAGATAGAATTACAGTTGACGAAAAACATACGGTGAAAACTTCAGAATAGCATCACATAAATATTTGAGTAAAAGCCTTTCTAAGTTGAAAGGCTTTTTGTTTGCCTATATATACTCTCATTAATTATACTCACAAAAAAAACCCTCAAATTGCTTTGAAGGCTTTATTATTGGGTGGAAGATGGGGCTCGAACCCACGACCCTCGGTACCACAAACCGATGCTCTAACCAACTGAGCTACAACCACCATTTTAATTAGGACTGCAAATGTAAACGATTTCAGTTTTCTTACAAAACCTTTTTATGAATTATTTTACTTTAAATCAAAAAAACTATCCGCCGCAACATAACGTTCTACATTATAGCCTTCTGCATGCTCCACACCTACCATGCGACCTAAATCTCTTGCACGATAAATAATGCTATCAGTAAAATTCTTACTCGAAATTGGAGTTTCTGGCTCCTCACTGTTAGCATCATAAAACTGGGTTCTATACGCGAGCACAGATTCCATTTTTTGATCAATATATCCAGAAATATCGATAAGTACATCTGGTTCAATGTTTTTCCATTGGATATAATGATACACTTGTTTTGGACGCCATGGTTCTTGCCAACCATCCAAATCTTCATGTTTGGTGTCTATTTTCATTAATCCGCTTAAAAAGCAAGCATCGCTTACCAGTTGACTCCCCTTTCCATGATCAATATGTCTATCGTCAACCGCATTACACAATACAATTTCTGGCTTGTACTTGCGAATCATTTTAATAAGCTCTAATTGATGTGTTTTATCATTAACGAAAAATCCATCTGCAAATTCCATGTTTTCACGAACTGTTACACCTAAAATCTTTCCTGCATTAGCCGATTCTTCATCTCGCGTTTCTGCCGTTCCTCTTGTACCAAGTTCGCCACGTGTTAAATCAATAACACCTACAGTTTTCCCATTGGCTATTTCTTTAGCTATGGTCCCTCCACAACCTAATTCCACATCATCTGGATGTGCTCCAATGGCAAGTATATCTAATTTCATAGTTATATATTATATTATTACAAATTACAATTAAGCTATTGCTTCCATATTTTTTGCTCTGCTTTATTTAAAAATGTCCAAGCTAAAACTCGGGATTGCTTATTACCTTGTCGTAGGTCTAAGAGTTTCATTTCAAAAACACCTAACTTTTTTAAAGATGCTTGCATAGATTTTAATTTTTTTTTATTTGAGACTAAGCTAGAAAACCAAAAACATTGGGTTTTGTAAAGCGAACTTTGATATAAATAATTATGTAAAAAAGCCTTTTCTCCTCCTTTATAAATTAATTCATTATTTGTGCCAGCAAAATTCCGAACCTCCTTACCATCTTTCCCTAAACCTTTTATTTTTTTAGCATTAGCTGCCTCAGCTTCTGCTTCGTCTTTATAAAACGGCGGATTACAAATTACAGCCGAAAACCGATCTGTTGGAGTTACTATTTCTGTTAATATTTGCGAAGCATCTTTTTGTATCCTCAATTCGATTACATCTTGTATGCCATTCTTATCAAGAATACTTTGCGCATTTTTCAACGATCTTTCGTCTATATCTGTTCCTACAAACCGCCAATTATATATTATATTTCCTAACAAAGGATAGATACATGTTGCTCCAGTGCCTATATCCAAAATCGTTACGTTTTTATTTATATCTGATGCCTCTAGCAATAATGATATGCGATCAATGTAACTTTGTCTTCCGGGTATTGGTGGACATAAATTAGAGTCTGGAAATTCCCAATACTTAATCTTTCCCTTAGCGAATAACAGAGCCGTATTTAGAGCTTTCACTGCCTTCGGACTTCCAAAATCAATAGTCTTCGTTTCATAAGCGTTAACAAAAACAAATGGAATTAATTCTGGATGAACAGCACAGAGCTTCTCAAAATTATATACGGATTTTGATCTGTGTTTTAATGTTGTCTTACTCATTTTCAATTAATGTATCTACTTTTTTTTTCTTATCCAGATTATTAGTCTTAACCTTAAAATTACGAATAATTGCTTAGACTTTCACGGTCTTCCATCGTCCTTTTTTAAACCAAATCATACCTACAATTGCAATAAGCACCTCCGCTAAAGTAATGGAAACAAATACACCTAATGGACCATAACCAAGAGTTACGGCAAATGCATATGCAAAAGGTAATTGAAACAGCCAGAAACAAACAAAATTAATATAGGTAGGTGTTTTGGTATCACCTGCCCCATTAAAAGCGTTAATGATTACCATCCCATAACCATAAAAGATATAACCAGCAGCAATTACTCTTAAACATAAGCTTCCATTTTTGATTACTTCTGTTTCAATAGTAAACCAACTAATAATTTCAGGAGCAAAAACCAAATATATTACAGATACAACACCCATAAAAATAGCAGCATATTTCCCTGTTTTCCAAACAGATTTTTCGGCACGTTCTGGCTGATTGGCACCAAGATTCTGTCCGACTAAAGTTGCAGCTGCATTACTCATTCCCCATGCTGGCATTAAAGTAAACATCATCACTCGAATGGCGATAGTATATCCCGCTAACACCTCACTACCAAACTCGCTCACAATACGCATTAAAAACACCCATGATGATGTTCCTATTAAAAACTGTCCAATTCCTCCTAAAGAGACCCGAATGATATTCAGCATAATACTGGTACGCAAAACAATATCTTTTATACCTATTTTTATCTTACTCCATCCATAGAATAAAATAACGAGCTGTAAAACCACAGCTGTCCCTCGTCCAATTGTAGTTGCTATTGCAGCGCCCTCCACACCGTAAGCTGGAATTGGTCCGAAGCCAAAAATAAACATAGGATCCAATATGATATTGAGTCCATTGGACACTATTAACGTCCACATAGCAACCGAAGCATCACCTGCTCCTCTAAAAATGGCATTGATTAAAAACAACAGCATAATAGTAATGTTCCCCCCAAGTAGCACCTGAGTATATCCATAGCCTTCGGCTATTAAATCGGGTTCACCACCCATAAGCCCTAAAATTTCTTTAGGATATAAAATTCCAAATACACTAATAATAAGAGCAACGGCTATACCCAACATAATTACTTGCACAGCAGCCTGAGAAGCACCTTCATTGTCTTTTTCACCAATCCGTCTAGCCACAATTGCAGTGGCTGCCATACTCAATCCAATGGCTACAGCATACACTAAAGTAATAACCGATTCTGTTAGTCCAATTGTAGCTACTGCGTTTACCGAAACTTGAGACACATAAAATATATCGACGATAGCAAAAATTGATTCCATGAGCATTTCTAAAATCATGGGAATAGAAAGCATGAATACAGCTCTACGAATGCTGCCAGTAGTGAATTCCTTTTCTTTACCAGTAACGGCTATTTTAAAATAATTAAATAATTGTTTGAATGATATGGTTTTTGATTGCATTGTGTTTTTTTAATTGAAATCCTTCCTAAACATAGAGGTACTTAACATTAGACATCGCTTCAAGTTGTCGTTTTTTTTAGTACATATTACGTATACAATCATAGACCCTACAAATACTCAGGAATAAATTGACAACTGCAAGCCTAGTCTGTATCTGACTTTGGCTTAGCTCCTTTTACAATTGCCCGTAGACGCTCTTTACGAAGTGATTCTTCAGATTTTTTCTTATTCTTTTTCTGTGCAACAAGACGACTGTGTTTTGCCTTGTTTTTTGTGTTTTTCTCTTTGCCCTTCTTAGCCATTGTACTTTAAATGTGTCTAATTTGAACATCAAAACTACCACTTATTTTTAGGTTTGTGGAAACCAATTCTTTATATATCTTCGTATCAACTAAACCAACCCTCATGCTAAAAGCCGTATTATTTGATATGGATGGTGTTATTGTAGATACCGAACCGCTCCATCACAAAGCCTACTACAAGATGTTTAATGATGTTAATATTGAAGTCTCAGCAGCGCTATACCAATCTTTTACTGGACAATCCACGCTTAGCATTT
The DNA here is from genome assembly GCA_002162765.1 of Flavobacteriales bacterium 34_180_T64. Taxonomy (GTDB): domain Bacteria; phylum Bacteroidota; class Bacteroidia; order Flavobacteriales; family Flavobacteriaceae; genus MAAR01. The sequence goes on from MAAR01000017.1 coordinate 300,003, forward strand.
GCAAACAGCTCATAGAACAATTTAAGCTCCAACTAGGGCCTCAAACGATGATGGATTTAAAACGAGCACATTTCAAATATTTGTTTGAACATGACGAGTCGCTTGCGCTTATTGATGGCGTTTTAGATTTAATTAAAGACTATTATAACAACGGACTTACTTTAGTCCTTGCCTCTTCGGCATCCATGCCAAATATCAGCCGTATTTTTAAGCGTTTTGCATTAGACCAATACTTCGTTGCCAAACTTTCGGGAGCAGATTTAAAAGCTTCGAAACCCCATCCAGAAATATTTATCAATGCTGCCAAGGCTTCTGGACATACTAGACGTGAATGCATCGTTATAGAAGATTCTACTAACGGGATTGCTGCTGCGAAAGCCGCCGGAATCTACTGTGTAGGCTTTCAAAGCCCACATTCTAAAAATCAAAACTATACGAAAGCCGATTTGGTAATTTCTAGTTTTAGGGAAATCGAATTTGCCAAAGTTTTGAAAGTGTTTTAGAATAATATCCTACTTCATAGTCAGTATCAAATCACAACTCTTTTCTTAATACATTGTTAAAGTCTGTTAACAAGGGTTAACAGGTGTAACATATTAGAAATGAAGTCGTCTATACAGTATAAACAATCAAATAAAACAAAATGAGAACATTACATAACAATAAAATTTCAGCGACATCAAACACGACAAAAACGTTTGTATGGAACTCGAAAAGACGATATAACTAAAACATAAGAATAACCATCAATTAAATTTTAATAGCATGAGAACTTTAAACAACAATAGAATTACAGCTACATCAAACACGACAAAAACATTTGTTTGGAACACGAAAAGGCGTTACAGTTAATAAACTGGTTATCTAGCGATAACACATCAATCAAAACAATCAATAAACACCCTTGTGAATTTATATTTTCAAGGGTGTCTTTTTATCTGTTTATTTTAAACCAATTACGTAAACCTTAGTCGTAATTAATCCGATCACGAATAGTGCCGTCTTGCCTGTGTATAATAACATCGGCATTGTGCTTTTTGGCCAATCGTTTGGCTTTTCTAATGGCAGTATCTTGACGCCTGTGTTTAGACGTGATGCGCTTATTGCCTTCACGACGTACAGCCCAATCATCTCGATATGGTACTACATGTTGGTGCCAGGTTCTTGGTGTGCTGCGTGAACTTTTAAAAAAAGCTTCAAAAAGCTCAATTATAATTTGTATCCAAGATTCTTGTTTGCTGTTTTTTCGCATACTACAATTGTTATATGTCGAAGATAATGCTATTTCCTATAATGTCTTCTGTATTGCACATAAGCACCTATCCCTAAAGCCGCAATAATAGCAGCAGCAATTGCTATAATTTGATAGCTAGCAATCTGCTGTCCAGATTGGTATGAGTGTAAACCTGAAAGGTAAAAATTCACCCCGAAATATGTAAATATTATGCTAGAAAAAGCAATGATAGATGCGAAATTAAATCCGAATCGCCCACGTAAACCTGGAACCAATCGCATATGAATTACAAAGGCATACACCATAATACTTATCAGTGCCCAAGTTTCTTTTGGATCCCAACCCCAATAACGTCCCCAACTTTCATTAGCCCACATACCTCCTAAAAAGTTTCCTATAGTTAGCATTACTAACCCAACAGTTAAGGCCATTTCATTTATTATGGTTAACTCTTTGATATTGAGCAACATTTTTTTCTTATTCTTTTTAGTAGTGAAAACCATCAGTAATAATGAAGTCACACCGAGAATCATACCTAAAGTAAAAGGACCATAACTGGCTACAATAACTGCCACATGAATCATCAGCCAGTAACTATCTAAAACCGGTTGCAACATGGCAATTGCAGGATCCATCCAATTCCAATGTGCTACCATTAAAATCATGGCCGTTACAAAAGCAGTTGCTGCCATTGTTAAGTCGCTCTTTCTTCCAAATACTAATCCAAATAACATCGTTGCCCAAGCCACATAAATCATAGACTCATAGGCGTCACTCCAAGGCGCATGTCCCGAAATATACCATCGTACAATTAAGCCTGCTGTATGTAATAAAAACAACCCTACAATAGTCCATTTAAATACAGCGATAGAAATGTTCAGCACTTTACTTTTAGCACTAAATATTTGAACGATAATTAAAATGAACATTAGTGTTCCAGCATACATATACCAACTAAACAACTTCTTAAAAATGTCGTACTTGTTATAAGTGATTTCGGCATCAATTTTATTGTCAGACAACATCACAGCCGAACCTTGCTGAATTTGCGTTTTTTTAATACCCTCTAAAATGCTATTTGCACTTGAATAATCGCCAGAGGTTTTAGCATTATACATTGAAAACAAGTACGCATTAAAACTACTATTGATAAAATTACCGTAAAGGGAATCCTTAATTTGTGAACGATAGTCGCCTTCTCTAAATTCTAGTGGAGATATCCATTTATTGTTATCATCATTTGGAATCGGAAAAACTTTTAATGCACGGCCTTCAATTGTATTATACAATAAATTGACACGTTGATCCGTTTCTTTAAATTCCTTTTGAAATCCATTAGGAGTAAGTGTTTTATAGGCTTCCTCTAAATAAGGTTCTAATTTATAAGCCCCATCTTCCGTAAAGAAATCTACTAGTGCAATGTACTTTTCGCTTTTATCGACACCAATAATTTGACGTATAGAATCCCCTTTTCTAAGCTTTAAATAAATGATAGGCACATTATACCAGAGCAATGGGCTCTCATGCATTGATAAAATAACTTGATTGGCATCAAAGTCTTCATAAGCATCTCGCTTACTCAGTTTACGGAGCATTTCAGATGCATAGGTATTCATTGGCATCATACGACCGCTATAATCCTGAACTACCAAACGTCCAAATGTATCTGCCTGTTCCTTTGGAGTGATATTAACACGCAATACGGAATCTAATTGCAATTTAGTTGGCTTGGTATCATGACCATCATTTTCAGAATGAACCTGTGAAAACCCTTGTAAGCCTACGCATAAAAACAATAGACTTAAGGTTTTAGCTTTTTTAGCTTTTACTTTTTTAAGCTTGCGTTTTAAATCTCCAAATCGAGACCTTTTTGCAAATAGGATGGCAAGCATTCCGAAGTACAATAAAAAGTAACCTAAATACGTAATCCGAGTTCCCCATAAATCATGATTTACAGACAACACAGTTCCTTTTTCATCTGGATCAAAACTCGCTTGAAAGAAACGGTAGCCACCATGATCAAGAATATTATTCATATAAATGCGATAATTATAATTGTCTTGGGTTTCATCACTAACGGTGACCTCACTGGCAAAGGATGAATAACTATTTTCTGTACCTGGATAACGTTCAGCTATAAAATCGTTGAGTTTTATACTAAATGGCAATTGAATGGTCTTAGATCCATATTTAATAGCAATTTGGAGACCACCAACAGAATCTTGTTCAAAGGCATTTGAGCTTCCTTTACCTCCAAGAAGTTTCATTTGTTTAGTTTCACCATTTGCAGTCACATTAAAAACGAGTCCATCTTCATCGTTTTTAAGTAATTTCGATTTCTCCACAATATCAAATACACCTTTAACAACAGGCTTAGGAAATACCATTTGCATATTACCAATGACATAGCGCGATCGTAAAATTAATGGTTGAATACTATCTTTTACTAAAGTTCCAGTCACCTTGGTAGCCATAGTCATATACTCACCTTCATAAGGTGATTGAATGGTAATCTGATGGTCTTTATATGTTAAATTAACCGCACCATCAATGTGATTATTTAAGGTGAAAAGTACATTATGAATATCTTGTACTTGCCCAACTTTCAAGAAGTGATTATGAGGCCGCCCTCCTCCCGCTTCAACAATTTTGAGATACTCCTCTCCGTTTTCATTGGGTACAATATCCTTTTCAGCACCAGCAATAAACTTTACTAATTCAAAAGTTACTGGTGTATTATTATAGTCTGTGTTCACCTTAAAATGATTGGTCATTCGTGGTGAGAAATCTACAGCCTCTTCGACAATGCGACGTTGATTTTGTCCATCAATTATATAGTCGCCATCAATATAAGCTGTGACATATGTTTTTTGTGATAAAAATGTACTTTCCGTAGCTCCTTCACGAATAGCCATCATTCCTTCATAACTAATATAACGTGTAATAAATGCACCTAATAGAATAAAAATAAAGGCAAGATGCAAACTAAGTGTTGCCCACTTTTTCTTTGAGAACAATCGGTATCTGAACATATTACCAATAAAATTGATCACAAAAAACACCATAATCGCTTCGAACCACCAAGAATTATAAATCAAGTTACGTGTGTATGGTGTTGGCGATGTATCCATACTACTATCTAGAAATGTACCAGCAGCCATAGAAGCGGCAAAAACAAGAAATAAAATGGCAGTAAGGCGTGTGGAGAAAAATATATTAGCAAGTTTTTTTTGCATAGTGATAGACGCTTATTTTAGTCGTGCAAATTTAAGGTTTTTGTTTGTTTTGAAATAGTATTTGAAAAATAAAAGCTGTTAAAGTTACAGCTAACTCTTTATTGTCTAGCTTCAAAAATTTTCAAATATAAAAATGTTCCCATTTTTCTTGCACGATGCTTAGCATTATCAGCCACTTCGCCCTCAAAAAGCTCATCCAATGTTTGGTACCATAGATTCAACCAGAGCCCAAAATGAAGTTCTGTAATACTATTATTGTTTTCTTGATCAACCTTTACATGAGCGCCTAAAGGATCTCCATGGTATTTATGCTCCAGTTTCTTGGTCATGAATAAACTGGTTTCCCAAAATGACGTAAGTCTTTCAATATGCGCATCCCAATCTTCAATTATCGGATTGAAAAAAGGTCCAAGAGTATCATCAGCTCTCACTTTATCGTAAAAGGAAGACACTAATTCACGGACATCAGTTCTAGATTGAATTTCTTTTTTAGACATATTGGTATTCATTGCGTTCAGGAATAGCACAAAGTTAGTTGTTATATTATAAAACAGCTATTGATCAATTCGTTTTATAGCTTAAACACACACATCATGGATAGAAAAACATTTATTAAAACCACAATTGGGGTATTTGCGGTAGCTATTCCTGCGTATGCAATAATAAGCTGCTCTGGATCTGACGATTCAAATTCAAACGATCCTGGAGGAAATGACCCAAATTGTTTGCAAAATGGTGCTAGAGCAAGCTCTATTTCATCAAATCACGGACATAGTTTAACGGTGTCTCGTAACGATGTAGAAGCTGGAGCCGAAAAAACCTATAGTATAGAAGGATCGGCAGGACACGTTCACAACGTAACAGTGTCGACTGAAAATTTCAGTAGCTTACAAAATAATGGACAAATCAATTTAGATTCAACAAGTGGAAGTGGTCATACACATGCCGTAACCATTAGTTGTGCCTAAGTAAATTTTTAAAGTGTTTCATTGAGTTAAAAAAAAATATATGCGTATTTTAGCCCTATGATTTCAGTGGTTATTCTTGGCGCAGGCAATCTTGCTACGCATTTATTTAAAGCTTTCCATAAAGCATCAGAAATCTCTGTAAAACAATGGTTTAACAGAAGCCTTAAGCCGCTTGAACCTTATAAAAATCTGACAGAGACAACTGACGATATCACAAGCCTAAAAGCGGCAGATATATATATATTAGCAGTCAGTGATGATGCAATTGCTGGGGTATCTTCGAAACTTCCTACTGGCAACCAGCTTGTTTTACACACCTCTGGAAGCGTTAGTATTCACGACTTAGACAAATCGTATAAACGTGGCGTATTTTACCCTTTACAAACCTTTTCTAAAAATGCTTCTATGGATTTTGCAAATGTGCCTATTTGCATAGAAACCATTGACAAGAAAGACCTCCCTGTTTTAAAAGAATTAGCTGCTGCCATTGGCAGTAAAACATATAAAGTAAATAGTGATCAACGCCGCGCATTACATTTAGCAGCCGTGTATGTAAATAATTTCACCAATCAACTCTTTCGCGTAGCGCATGAAATTACGGAATCTCAAAGCGTGGAATTTGACATCTTAAAACCGCTCATTTTGGAAACTGCGAAAAAAGTACAAGAGCTATCACCTTATTCAGTACAAACTGGCCCAGCTAAGCGCAATGATAAGAAAACCATAAATAAGCATTTAAAACTATTGGATAACGAGCATCATAAAGCTATTTATGAACTCCTTACTTCTTCAATTAAAAAAACACATGGACGATAAAAGTTATAAAGAGTATCTAGAACATATTAGCACCTTTATTTTTGATGTTGATGGCGTTTTAACCGATGGCACCATTACGGTTACCACTTCAGGCGAAATGCTAAGACGTATGAATATAAAAGATGGATACGCCATAAAAACTGCGGTAGACAAGGGATTTAACATGTGCATTATTTCCGGAGGCACAAATGAAGGTGTACGTGTACGTTTAACAGGTTTAGGTGTTAAAGACATTTATCTTGGCGCACATAATAAAATAGAACAACTCAAAGACTATTTAAATGCGAATACTATTAATTTAGAAAATGTGTTATACATGGGAGATGATATTCCTGATGCTCCTGTAATGAAGCTTGTTGGATTACCTACTTGCCCACAGGACGCGGTTCCCGAAATTAAAGCACTCTCTAAATATATATCTCACAAAAATGGTGGAAAAGGTGCAGTTAGAGATGTGATTGAACAAGTTTTAAAAGTGCAAGGCAAATGGAACGGTAGCTATGATGCCAAGTATGATTAACTCTTAACGCAACAAACATGAAATATCTAATTTTCGTATGTACTCTATTTATTTGTCATGGAACAACAATTGCGCAATCTCTTAGTGAAAAGAACATTCAAGGTGTTTGGGAAGTTGAACACGTGGCTATTAATTTAGAATTTGAAAATGAGACACAAAAAGAGCGCGTTAATTCGGTAAAAGAAGGGTTTTCTGGAGCACAATTCTTTTTTAGTGCTGATCATCAGTTTACAATTGAATTAAACCCGGAAGCGCCTTCAACATTTGACGATGAGATGTTTATTGATATCTATGACTGGAAATTGACTCATGAAAAAAAACATATTCTCATTGGCAATAATGTCATGGAAATAATTGTAACCCAGAAAGATGGTATTTACTATTTTGATTTTCAAGTAGGATTAATTTTACGAATGAAAAAAATTGATGATGTTGCGATCATAAGTATTGCTGATAAAATCGAAAAAATCACTAATAAAAACGAAAATTAACCCACTTTATTAATGTCTATACTGAAACTAATTCGTTGGAAGAATTTAGTCATGATTGCTATTGTGCAATTATTACTTAAATACGCCTTGTTTGAACCTTTTAATGTGAGTATAACATTGAATAGGTTTGGTTTTGGACTTCTTATCGCAGCTACTCTTTGTATTGCAGCCGCAGGAAATATCATCAATGATATATTTGATATCGAAACAGATGCCATAAATAAACCTGAAAAAGTGATTATAGGGAAACTTGTTTCCGAAAAAATGGCATACAATCTTTTTATCTCACTAAATGTTATTGGAGTTGCCATTGGATTTTATTTATCTCATTTAGTTGATAAAAGTGGTTTTTTTGCACTCTTTGTTATTATTTCAGCACTACTCTATGTTTATGCTAGCTATTTAAAGCAAATGCTTCTAGTTGGCAACCTTGTAATTTCTATGCTGGTTGCATTGAGTATTATCATTGTTGGTTTATTTGAACTCATACCTGCTATTACTCAAGAAAATCAAGACACCCAACTTACGTTTTTTAAAATTCTCTTAGACTATGCAATTTTTGCTTTTATAATTAATTTAGTGCGAGAAGTCGCTAAAGACCTAGAAGATGTAGATGGTGATCATAAAGCTGGAATGAACACCTTGCCTATTGCTATTGGCAGAGAACGGGCTTCAAAAATATTAAGTGCAATCAGTTTGCTACCAATAATAGCAGTCATCTATTTTATGATGACATATTTGTATACACATCAAATCGCGCTTGGCTATTTTTTACTTTTTATTATTGCTCCTTTAATATATGTGAGTATAAAATCGTTTTCAGCAAAACTAAAATCAGAGTTCCATCATATCAGTAATGTACTAAAACTTATAATGCTATTTGGTATGTTATCTTTACTCTTATATCCAATTATTTTAAAATAATGCTAGACACTAATCTTTCTAATTATAATATTATCCTTGCATCGGGCTCACCTCGGCGTCAGCAATTTTTTAAAGACTTAGGGCTTGATTTTGAAATACAATTGAAACCTATAAAGGAAGAATACCCAAAACGATTGAGACATTTCGAAATTTCTGATTATCTCGCACAATTAAAAGCGTTGCCTTTTAAGGAAGAACTCGTCGAAAATGACATTTTAGTTACTAGCGACACGATTGTATGGCATGAAAATAAAGCGTTAGGAAAACCAATAAATATCGAAGATGCGTTTCAAATTATAAAATCTCTAAGCAATGCCACCCATGAAGTCATTACTTCCGTTTGCTTTACCACGAAAACTCTTCAAAAGACGGTTAATGCTATCACTAAAGTAACGTTTAAGGAGTTAACTGATAGTGAAATTCAATATTATTTGAAAGCTTGTAAACCGCTTGATAAAGCGGGCGCTTATGGCATTCAAGAATGGATTGGTCAAATTGGTGTCACAAAAATTGAAGGCTCTTATTTCAATGTCATGGGATTACCGACACATTTAATTTATAAAACCCTATTGAGCCTAACATGTTAATTTGCTTGACCGTACTGTCAAAAACTCGATTTTTTACTTAATTATCTCCATTTTCTGATTTAACTTTGCCTCTACTAAAAAGCAATATTATGTCTGACTTTTTTTCTAATTACCACAACGAGGTTGTGAATTCCTTAATTGTTTTCGGGATATTTTTCATTATCCAACTAGCTGCACGATTAGTGATACGAATTATTGGAAATTCTAAAAAGAAACATGTGGGTCGCGCTAAATTGGTTGGGCGCTATATAACAGTAAGTTTCTTATTAATAGCAATATTAGTAGAAGCCTATATACTAGGCGTTGGCGTTACAGATTTAGCACTCGTTTTTTCATCTGTATTTGCCGTTATAGGTATTGGTTTATTTGCAATTTGGTCAATCTTGAGTAATGTCACTTCAGGTATAATTATGTTCTTTTCTTTTCCTTATAAGATTGGTGATAAAATAAAGATTCATGACAAAGATTATGAAATAGAAGCAGTTATTGAAGATATCCGCTCATTTCAAATTCACCTAAGACAAGATAATGGGAATTTAGTAACTTATCCAAACAACTTGTTACTTCAAAAGCCCGTTACACTCATCAAAAAAGATGCGTTTGATAAATAAAAGCTAAAACCATTACTCATAAGTTAAAGAAAAATTAAAAGTCACTATCGAGCTATTTTACTTTGCTATATTTGATTTCAGCTAACCAAACACTATCATGCAAAGATCCTTACTCTATTTCGTTTTAGTCCTTTTTACATTTTCTTTACACGCACAAAAGCCTAAAAAACCAGGTACTACAGATATCTACGAATCTATTCAGAAGCTTAACTTTTTAGGTTCTGTTTTATACCTCGCAGCACATCCAGATGATGAGAATACGCGATTAATTTCGTATATGTCTAACGAAGTTAAAGCCAGAACGGCATATCTTTCTTTAACTCGAGGTGATGGTGGTCAAAATCTTATTGGTCCTGAAATAAGAGAGCTATTAGGTGTTATGCGAACGCAAGAATTATTAGCCGCTAGACGTGTTGATGGAGGAGAACAACGTTTTACAAGAGCAAATGATTTTGGGTATTCTAAACATCCTGATGAGACCTTAGCAATTTGGAGTAAAGAAGACGTATTAAGTGATATTGTATTAGCTATTAGACAATTTAAACCAGACATTATTATCAATCGATTCGATCATAGAACTCCTGGAAGTACACATGGTCACCATACGAGTTCTGCCATGTTAGGCGTAGAAGCTTTTGATTTAGCAAATGACTCTTCAAAGTTTACAGACCAACTTAAAACTGTTAGCACTTGGCAGCCTAAACGTTTGTTTTTCAATACGGGTTGGTGGTTTTATGGGAGTCAAGAAAATTTTAAAAAAGCCGATAAGAGCAATATGTTACATGTGGATATTGGTGTTTATTATCCATTAAAAGGGCTTTCAAATAATGAACTGGCTTCTATTGCAAGTAGCCAACATTTATGTCAAGGATTTGGGCGTTTATCACAACGTGGATCGCGTCAAGAATACATAGAATTTCTTAAAGGTGAATTTCCCGAAGACAAATCGAATGTCTTCTCTGGAATCGATACGTCTTGGAATAGAATAAAAGATGGCAATGCGATTGGTAACATTCTTTATGCTATTGAGAACAATTTCAATTTCAAGGATCCTTCAGTGCATTTAGCAGAATTATTACGCGCATATCAACTCATTGAAACCATTGAGGACACCCATTGGAGGACTATCAAAACAAAAGAAATCAAAGCTATTATTGAAGCTTGTACTGGTTTATATTTAGAAGCTTCAGCAAGCGAACCACATATGAGTCCGGGCAATACTTTCGAAGTAAATATTGAAGCACTCAATAGATCAAATGCGAACATCACTTTACATACTTTAGACATCTCATCAAACGCAACTGAATACACAAAAAATATAGCCTTAGAGCCAAATGTAAAGCTGAATTTCAAAGAAGACATAAGTCTTCCTGAATCCATAAAGACCTCAGCCCCTTATTGGCTGAATGAGAAAGGAAGTTTAGGGATGTATAAGGTTACCGACAAGCAACTAATAGGGTTGCCTGAAACGCCAAGAGCCGTTAATATAGACTTTAAATTGACCATTGAAGGCGTTCCTTTTTCAATTCGAAAAGCCATAATCTATAGATATTCAAAACCAGATAAAGGTGAACTTTATAGACCATTTGAAATCATTCCAGAGGCTTCAGCTCAAATTGCTGAAAAGGTGTTCATATTTGAAAATGATCAACAAAAAGAAATTGAAGTTATTGTGAAAGCGGGACGCGACCAACTGGAAGGTTATGTCGAAATATCACACCCTAAAGACTGGAGTATTTATCCAGAAAAACAGCGTGTAGAAATTGAGTATAAAGGCGAATCACAAACGCTAATTTTCACCGTTATCCCTCCTAAATATCAAAGTGAGGGCTTAATTACACCTCAGGTTCATATAGGTGACCAAATCTATACTAAAGAACTCATTGAAATTGATTACGAACATATCCCATTTCAAACTGTTTTATTGCCTAGTGGAAGCAAGATTGTACGTCTAGATATTCAGAAAAAAGGGGAAAACATTGGGTACATTTCAGGTGCTGGTGATGTTGTCCCGGAAAGTTTAAGACAAATAGGATATAATGTAGTGGTTATAAACCCTGGTGACATTAATGCAGAAGTATTGAGTCGATTTGATGCTATTGTAGTGGGTATTCGCGCCTATAATACTGTAGATGAGCTTAAGTATAAACAAGAGCTCTTATTTGATTTTGTAGAGCAAGGTGGAAATATGATTGTACAATACAATACTAGTTACAGATTGAAAGTTGATGCATTAGCACCATTTGATTTGAAATTATCTCGAGATCGTGTTACCGATGAAAATGCTGAAGTAAGATTGCTAAATCCTGAACATCCGTTATTGAACTATCCTAACAAAATAACGGCACAAGATTTCGAAGGCTGGACCCAAGAACGTGGTTTATATTTCCCAAATGAATGGGCATCAGAATTCACGCCTCTATTGTCAATGAATGATAAAGGCGAATCACCAAAGGACGGAAGTTTACTAGTTGCTAAACATGGTAAAGGACATTATATCTATACTGGGCTGAGCTTTTTTAGAGAATTTCCAGAAGGTGTTTCTGGAGCATATCGCCTATTCGCGAATATGTTATCTATAGGTAAAGACAATATCAAACTAGACAAAAAAATCAACGACTAATGAAAGAATATAAATGGAAAAGAATGTATACGTTGGTGCTAGTTGCTAATGCCATCTACATTATAGTCTTCTACCTTATCACAAAAGCCTTTTAATTATGCAAGGATTAGACTGGATTGTATTAATAAGCACGTTGTTGATTATTGTAGGTTATGGTACCTGGCAAACAAGAGGTAGTAAGAACGTACAAGATTACTTAAGAGGTGGCAACACCTCAAAATGGTGGACTATTGGTTTATCTGTAATGGCAACACAAGCTAGTGCCATCACTTTTTTATCAACACCAGGGCAAGCGTTTAATGATGGTATGGGATTCGTACAGTTTTATTTCGGATTACCAATTGCTATGGTAGTCATCTGTATGGTGTTTATTCCTTTGTATCATCGTCTAAAAGTATATACTGCTTATGAATATCTAGAAAGTCGTTTTGACTTAAAGACACGTACGCTTACCGCTATACTTTTTTTAATACAACGTGGATTAGCAGCTGGTATCACCATTTTTGCGCCAGCCATAATATTATCAGCCGTATTGGGTTGGAACCTATTATTACTTAATGTAATCATTGGAATACTCGTTATTATTTATACGGTTTCAGGAGGCACACGAGCTGTTAATGTGACACAAAAGCATCAAATGATCGTGATTTTCACTGGAATGATAATCGCTTTTGTTTTAATCATCAACCAACTTCCCGCAGACATCACTTTTACGAAAGCTTTAGATATTGCGGGAGCTAGTGGGAAAATGGAGGTTCTAGATTTTTCATTTGATCTAAATAATCGCTACACATTCTGGTCTGGTATTATTGGAGGAACCTTTTTAATGCTCTCTTACTTTGGAACCGATCAAAGTCAAGTGCAGCGCTATTTGTCTGGGAAATCTTTAAAGGAAATGCAACTCGGTTTACTATTTAATGGATTGCTTAAAGTGCCAATGCAATTCTTTATTTTATTGGTCGGTGTGATGGTCTTTGTATTTTATCAGTTTAACCAAGCGCCTATCAACTTCAACCCCACTGCAACTGAACTGGTTTTGAATTCGGAATATGCCGATGCATATAAAGCCTTACAACAAAAACAAGAGGCTGTTTTTAAAAATAAAAAAGATATTATCAATGCCTATAATATATCCAAATCAGACGAACTTAGTATCGGCATCAGTCTTGCCAATGAGGCAAGTGACAAACTGCGAAAAGAAGCAAAATTACTGATAGAAAAAGCTTCTGAAGCTAGACAAATAAAAGTTGAAAGCAACGATAAAGATTATGTTTTTATTCATTTTATCCTGAATAATTTACCAAGAGGTCTCATCGGTTTACTACTTGCCGTTATTTTGAGCGCAGCCATGTCTAGTACCTCAAGCGAATTAAATGCCCTAGCCTCTACTACAACTATCGATTTATACAAACGTAATACTTCTGAAAAAACGGAATCTGAAATGGTAAGCGCTTCGAGATGGTTTACACTTGCCTGGGGAATTGTTGCTATTGGAGTAGCTTGTGTAGCAAATCTAGCTGAGAATTTAATACAATTGGTAAATATTATAGGTTCTATATTTTATGGTAATGTCCTTGGAATTTTTCTACTGGCATTTTTCTTCAAAACCATTAAATCGAACGCTGTTTTCATTGCTGCATTAATCACACAGATAGTTGTTATTGGATTGTTTCTATTGAATGAATACGAATACATTAACCTTCCATTTTTATGGTTGAATTTTGTAGGTTGCTTATTGGTGATTTGTATAGCCTTAATGCTTTCATTTAAATCTATTAAACCTGGTAATAAAGTTGTTTTACTGAGTATCGTATCTATTTTAAGTTACTTCGGATATTGGGTAATGCTTTAAACTAAAAAGTAATATATAGTTGACTTTTTGTAAATTTTAATTGACTATGTGTAAAGTTTTCTTTACTTTCGAAGAATCAATTAAAATCGAACAATTATGAACACACTCTATTTATTACCCAACAGGTATAAAATTCCGGGTTGGATTCTTTTTAGCTTAGGAATAGTCACAGGATTATTTATTCTTTTTACAGGTTACGAATCGGATGCTCTAAGCGTCAATGTATTATCTATTTATAACGAAGGCTTTATGTCTAGCGAATCTGATGGTTTTTTCAGGATAGTTGAAAACAGTATTCTTGATGAATTGTCTGCTCTAGCCATAATTATTGGTGGATTGTTTGTGGGATTTTCTAAAGAAGAGATAGAAGATGAATTTATTTACAAATTGCGAAAAGACTCGTTAGTATGGGCTTTACTTTTTAATTATGCAGTCTTAATTTTAGCCATAGTTTTTGTTTACGATTTTACATTTTTTGACGTCCTGGTATTTAATATGTTCACGCCATTACTATTTTTCATTGGTCGCTTTAACTTTTTAAAATTAAAATCTTAGCTCATGAAGAACACTTTAAAAGTAGCGCGCGCCATTCACGATATGACTCAAGCGGACTTAGCCATAGCCATAGGTGTAAGTCGGCAATCCATAAACGCCATAGAAAAAAACAAATACGTCCCTTCTACTGTATTAGCCTTAAAAATAGCGAAGCTCTTTAAAAAGCCAGTTGAAGACATTTTTGTCTTAGAAACAACTGATTAAAAGAACATATCTTAGTTGTCATATGACAACTTTTCTACTTCTTATTACAATCAACCTGCTATAAATAAGTCAAATGTTTAGGCTCGAATATCATCAAACTGAGCGAATTCAAACACCACAAAGAACGATATAAAAAAGAGGAATGAAGTTTTCTTCATCCCTCTTAAAAAATACAAATTTTATAATCATCTACACCCTTTTCACCTCTAAAGGGTATTGATTTTCCAAATTAAAGTCTCTAGTTAATAAAATCTCCTTTTAATATGAATAACCAATCACTCTCTGGATATTGACTATAAATATCAGGAAGATTTGTATACCTGCTAAAATCATCAAATTCGCTATCATCTTCCAAAAAAGTATGTGCACCATATGCAGTACCTAAATTATAAGCATCGTAATCTCTGACCAGATCTACGGTACTCCTAAGATTATTTATGAAACTATCTTTTATATACCACGTAAAATTATAAGTTGTAGATGCCGTTAATATTTGTGGTTGATTAAAATTAAATTTAACCCATCCGCCTTGAAATGAATCATCAACTATTTTAGTTAATGTAGTAATGATTGCACCACTTGCATCTCTTAACTGTAGAATAAGTTCGGCTTGATTACCTAAAACTATATTATCTGGATCTCCAATATCACTAAAACCCATAGCAAATTTAATACTAAATGAATTTAGCGAATAATCTCCATGCAGATTTACACTTTGACCTTGTGCAAGTCTATCTCCTGAGGTTCCTGTTCCTGGATTACGCCTTCCTATAATTTGACTATGACTGGCATCATTTGTGACTCCATAGCCCAAACATCCATTTTGATCTACAACTTCAAATTCTTGTGCGTTTAATGGAGGTGTGTTAGGGCATAAATCTAAGTCGTTTGGCACGCCATCACCATCATCATCATTTTGACTATCAGAACAACCATTTGCATCTGGAGATTCTCCATCTGGCGTGTCTGGACATGTATCTACATCATTTGTTACGCCATCTCCATCATCATCTTTTTGGCTTTCGGCACAACCATCTGCATCTGGAATTTCTCCATCTGGTGTGTCTGGACATGTATCTATATCATTTGTTACACCATCTCCATCATCATCTTTTTGGCTTTCGGCACAACCATCTGCATCTACCTCTTCCCCTTCTGGTGTATCTGGACACTGCTCCAAATCGTTTGTGATACCGTCATTATCTTCGTCCAGTCTAAAATCCGGACAAAACTCATTATACATATCTCCATGTGCAAGGTGATTTTCTAAAGCATTTGGATGTACACTAATTTGCTTCCAAGTTTGTGGTTCCGCTTCATAATGACAAATGAAGATTTTATCTGGCATCCTATTCGCAGAAGTAGCTTCTGATTCAACTTCATTTACTTCTAACAACTCCTCTTTGTTACATGACCATAGGACTAGTAAAATCATGAAACTTAATTTAATAACTCTTTTCATAATACACTGGTTTTAATTAATAATTCATAAAACTAGTTTATTACCTACAGAAAACCGTTCACTATTAAGTCAACCTCTAGCAGTATTTAAGCATATCATTACACCTATATTGAATTCAATGTCATGACATCAATTTACCAATAAAATTAAAAACCTCACGAGATTATAAATTCATATAATATTGTGAGGTTCTGTTAGTGGAAGTCTAACAGTAACATAGCTAATTACGGCAAACTTCAATGGACCAATCTCAAAAGTTGAGCCTATAAAAAATAAAGCCTTCTACAAGACTACAAAAACACTTCAGCCATAGCATGTGTTATTTAGCCAATCTCTCGGAGTATTTGTGAATTTCAAATACTGTTGCCTATATTCGAACTATGAAGAAATAACGTTTTAGACTTAAGTTTTAAACCCTCTTATTTATCTAAAGCGCTAGGGGCAGATCCAAATTCTTCCTTGAATGCACGACTAAACCAAGACGGATTATTAAATCCAGCCTCATAAGCCACTTCAGAAACGGTCTTGTCAGTTTTTACTAGCAACTCTTTAGCATACTCAAGGCGAATGGAACGTATAAAAATAGCTGTTGACTTTCCTGTAAGAGCTTTAATTTTTCGATAGATTTGAGATTCACTAATATGCAGTTTTCCTGCTAGTTCATTGGCGCCAAATTTCGAGTTACCTATATCTTCATGAATTAGTTTTACTACTTTTTGAAGGAATTGTAATTTGGGGTTATTGTCTTGCTTACTTAATAATAAACGATAACCTTCTTTTTGAATCCTTCCAATAAGTTTTTTTCTTAAAGACACTAATTGCTCTAATCGCGTAAATAATTCCTTTTTATTAAATGGCTTAGAAAGGTAGGCATCAGCACCATGGGATAATCCAGTTAATCGATCTTCTACAGTTACTCTTGCTGTTAATAATATGATAGGAATATGATCGGTTCGTGGATCAGATTTCAAAGTGGCACAGACCTCAAAACCATCTTTCCCAGGCATCATAACATCACTAATAATAATATCAGGAATACGTTCTAATGCCATTTCTATACCCACTAGGCCATTAATAGCGTGAATGGAATCATAGGAGTCTAAAAGACACGTTTTCAAATAGTACGCCACATCCATGTTGTCTTCAATAATAAGCACCAAAGGAAAATCAGAATTCAGGTCTTGAAATTGCTCTGTCTTTTCAGGAAATGAGTTGACTATGGAAGCTTCCGGTTTTGTATTGATATCATTAAGTTTAGTGGAATTGGCTTTTCTTGTTACAGGTATCAGTAGACTAAATTCACTTCCCTTTAACAGTTTACTTTTTACAGTTATACTCCCTTTCATTAAATCAATAAGTTCTTTAGTTAATGCCAAACCAATTCCAGTGCCTCCATGATTTCGAGAAGACGTTGTGTCGCTTTGGTAGAAGCGATTAAAGATATTAGGCAAATCGGATTTTGAGATTCCAATACCAGTATCCTTAATTTTGATGAATAAATAGGTTTTTTTTTTGCGCACATCCTGATTAATATGTACAATTATTTTACCAAATTCAGGCGTAAATTTAATGGCATTGGTTAGTAAATTAGAAATGATGGACGTTAGTTTATTAGCATCAAAATCCATATTTAATGATTCTATTTCAGAATATATAGTCAGATTAATTTGATGTTTTTCAGCTAAAGAATTAAAACTTTCACTTATATATTTCACAAAGGGTATGACATCCGCTTGTACCAATTCTAGTTCTAGAGTTCCGCTTTCAGATTTCGCCAAGTCCAACATTTCATTAACTAGAAGTAACAAACTTTCTCCATTACGATGTATCAAGTCCAATGATCTATCTGCGTTTTTTAAGTTTTTATTTTTGACACTTTCTCTCAAGGTTTCTGCCATACCAAGAATAACAGTAAGCGGTGTTCTAAATTCATGCGTGATATTGGTATATAAGCTGTTTTTTAATTGGTTTACCTCTTTTAATCGATGACTTTCAGCCAGTGTTAATTTTTTAGAGAGTTGAAATCTATAAAACCAATAGGAAATAGCAGCTAGCAATCCAAAATAAATAACATAAGCTAAAGTTGTTGACCACCAAGGGGATAGAATATCAAGATTCATTTCTAATGGAGGTTGCTCCCATTCAATGCCTCTTGAAAAACCATTCACCTGTAAGGTATATTCTCCTGGAGGCAAATTTAAAAACTGAATTTCTGGATCTTTTAGAAGGTTCCATTCTGTATCAGGTGGCAATAATCTATAGGCATATTCAATATTTTTATACAATCTAAAGTCAATGGATGAAAACTGTAAATAAAAGGGAAACTGATTGTTATTAAACACCAAGTTATGACTTGAAGATATGGAACTTTCCAATAAATCATAAGACCTTTTATCAGGTTTTATGATTTGATCTTTGATTCTTAATTGTGAAAAATATAGTCGTTCTGTTTTGTCAATATTGTCCAATTCTTCAGGTTGAAAATAAGTGATTCCACCAATGCCTCCTAAATAAATATTCCCGTCATCATCTCTAAATCTAGCATGAATGTCAAATTCTCTACTTTGAATATTATCTTTAACACTATAATGTATGAACTTATTTCTTTTGGGTTCAAATTTCACCAGTCCATCATTTGTACCCAACCATAAATTCCCCATTAAATCATCTTGCACACTATAAACTAAGGCATTCGGAAACTGACTTTGTTCTGTCCAAGATTCAAATTCATTATCACCCAAAAATAAATTAAGCCCATTTCTAGTGCCGAGCCATAATCGTTCTTCCTTGTCAATTAAAATATCATAAACAGTGTTATGAGATAGCGATTTTTCATTGGGAGATGTTTTATAATAATTCGTAAACTCTGGATTCTCATAATTGCTAGTTTTAAAGCTAAGTTGAGTTAGCCCTCCTTGTGTCCCTACCCAAACATTGTTTTTTGTATCAACACGAATACATTGAGTCACATCATTTCGTATGGTATTCGGATTGTTTATTTCATTTTTATACCTATTGATTATTACTTTATTAGACTCAAGAATTTCTAGACGAAAAATTCCATGCCCAAATGTAGCTCCCCACAGATTGTGATTTTGATCCAATGCAATGTCTTTTATAAAATCCATATTAATGGAATTTGAATTGTTAGGATCATGACGAAAAACTTTAAATTCTGGATGCAGCGGATCGAATGAATTAAGATCAATTAAACTTAACCCTCGCGTGGTTGCCAACCACAAACGCTTATTTTTTGCATCTTTAACAATTGCTCTTACAACAGATCCTGAAATTGTTGTAGGATCATTTTGATTCACTTTAAAATAAAATGTTTTGCCATTTCTTATTAAATTAAGACCACCATCTGAAGTACCAACCCAAAGATCATTTTTATCCTTAAAAATTGAAAAAATCACATTATCATTCAATACATGTGCGCCTTTTTTATCTCTTGATATATTTTTGAAATAAGGCGCTTTAAAATCAATTAAATTAAGATAGTTAGCCGTACCCACAAGCATTTGATTGGCAGATATTTTTAATAATGATTGCACTGTATTATTACTCAGTCCTATTATATCACTATCAGAGTATTCTATTTTGTTAAGTACTACTTTTTCCTTCCAATCAAACAGAAACAATCCACTACCTGTTCCAATCCAAACCGTAGAGTCACTTGCTTCTAAAAATGATACCACGTGTTTAGTTTGAAAATTATCATTGCTGCCAAGTTGGATTGACTGTATCTCTTTACTTTGTAGATTGTATATAAAAAACCCTGTATCACTTCCTATTAATAAAGATTTATGCGTATGATAAAACGCTTGTACATTACCTGAAACTGTAAAAAGTGGTTTCCTTTCTAATGGTTGCTTCTTATCTAAATCTATATTAAAGATTTGCCCCGAAAAACTACCAATCCATAAATTGTTGTATTTGTCGACTAATAAACTACTCAATGCTTGATTGGCATAAAAGTTTTCTTGAGTTATTGATTCATCTTTTAATTTACGAAGTCTATGTAACCCTGAAGTCCTAGAAGACACCCAAATGAATCCATTATTATCTTTAGCCAATGCAGAGATGAATTCATTTTCATTTTGAGAATATTTTAGTATTACTCTGTGAAAGGCATCCATATTCTGATCATAATAATTCAGCCCATCTCCATTAGTTCCAACCCAAATATTTCCCGAATTATCTTCTAATAATCTATTGATAAAATTTCCAGAAATAGAAGTTGAATCTGTTTCATTATGCTTAAAATGTTTAAACACTTTACCATCAAATCGATTGAGCCCATCTGCAGTTGCAATCCAAATAAATCCTAGACGATCTCTTAAGAGGTCATTACTAGAAACTTGTGAAAGACCATCATCGAGCGTGTAGTATTTAATCCCTAAATAATTATTATGGGATGATTTTTGCGCATTTAAAAATTTCGCTTCTGAAAATTGCTGTGATCTTGCATTAAAGAATACCAGTAAAATCAATAAAATTGAAAGTTCTTTTTTCATTCAATGAGTTCCTTAATCTAAGGTAAACAATTTAAAATGAATGCATTATTAATCCTAATGCTTCATTATTCGTTTACTACAATGCTCTAGTCATGTAGAACTCATATCATTCTTGAAGATGTATCTACATATTTCAAATTCACGTTATGTTACATCACTAACAAAAAAAAAGCGCAACAATAATTGTTGCGCCTTTTAAAAATAATTAACACTAATTTACATAGCGCCCCATTCTTTAAGGGACTCATTGTTCATTTTGATATAGTCAGCGTTACCAGCTTCTGTTGCTCCAGCTAATGATGCTTTTGCTGCTTTTATAGCACCTTTCTTATCACCAGCTTTAGCATGGATTAAAGATTGTTGTCTCATATACCAAAAACGTGGCTTGTCTTTAGTCATTTCAACAGCTGCATCAATCCAAGTCATAGCTTGCTTAATATCCTTTCCCTCTTGTAAATAATACACAGCAGAAGAAAAATAATCGTTTGCACTAGGACCAGCCATAGTTTTTTCAATACTCGCTGAAACAGCCACGTCAGTAGGTACTTCAAACGTAACTCCTACATATACATTTTCCCAAAGCATTCCAATAGTTGCAGAATTATTTGTTAAATCATCGAATCCCATTGTAAAACTTTGAATAGCCATTGGCAATGGATAAATTTCTGCACTTACTTTAGCGGCTACTTTAGATTCGTCCCATTCTCTTGGTGTTCCCCAATTACTTGCATCTGAATAAAATACAACATCCCAAGATTTTTCATTTGGTGTTGCATAGATTGCATAAGAACCTGCTTTTAAAGTTTGTCCTTTTACCGTAACATCATCACTAAAAGTGATTTTAGTGTTCGCATTTGCTCCTAAGCGCCACATTTTACCATAAGGCACTAAATCTCCAAAAATAGTACGTCCTCTCATGTTTGGTCGAGAATATTCAAGAGTGACATCTGTTAATCCTACTTTTTGCTCAATTTTAGTAAACGGACTAGGTTGTGGTGTCTCTACTTGTGCATTTACATTTAAAGAAATAGCAAATACAAAAGCAATTAAAAGTAATTTTTTCATCTTTTTATTTAGTTTTAATGATTAGTTTTTAAGAACCATAAATTTACGAATAAGTCTTTGTCTACATTGTTAACAAAACCATAAATTAGAAACGCATCTTTTTTCTTCTCTTCGTTTAATGGAGTATTTACATCTCTAATTCGCCTTCAACAAATTGCATAAATCTCGTGTTAACTATTTGAGTATTTCAGTCTGATTTATAGGCGTTTATTAAAAAACTGCTATATTTATACCTTAATTGCAACTTAACCAAACTATGATGAAAAAATTACTTTTTAAGGCTTTACTGTGCTTACCTGTAATAGGGATTTCACAAACTACTTTTACAAATTCCAATACCTTACTAGTCAATTCCAGTTTAACAAGTGGCTGTGCCATAGGCGTTTCAGACATGAATGGTGATGGATTAGATGATATTATAAGATTAGACGATGCTAGAAATCTTCAGGTGGAATATCAAACTGCAGGTGGCGGAAATTTCACAAGATTAAATTATGGAAGTATTCCTGGAAGTGGTAGTGAATGGGGAATGGCCATAGCTGATGTCGATAAAAATGGCTTTAATGATATTTTTGTAGGTGGCGCTTATAATGGTTTAAAGTTACTAATGGCAAACGGTACCGGAACTAACTACTCAGTAACAACTTTAGGTGGTCCAAGTATTTTTCTTCAAAACACAAACTTTGCAGATATCGATAATAACGGAACTATAGATATTTTCGCCTGTCATGACGATGGTGTAAGTTCTGCTTATAGTAATGATGGTAATGGAAATATGACTCAAAATAATGGTCTTATTAACGCAGTTTCTACAGTTTCATCTGATAATTCAGGGAATTACGGAACGATTTGGGCCGATTATGATAATGATGGGGATCAGGATTTATATATATCAAAATGTCGCTTAGGTGTAAACGATGCTAATGACGGAAGACGTATTAACTTATTATTTCAAAATGACGGAAATGGAAATTACACCGATGTTGGTGTTGCTGCTGGCTTAGTACCTTATGCCCAATCTTGGTCAGCTAATTTTGAAGATATCGACAATGATGGAGATTTAGATTGTTTCGTTATAAATCACGATTCCTTATGTATCCTTTATCAGAATAATGGTAATGGTACGTTTACAGATATTACGGTTACTTCTGGAATGACTACGGCTTTAACCAATTTAGGAAGCGGTGGTATTCAGGTTATGATGGAAGATTTTGACAACGATGGTTATATCGATTTATTTCTTACGGCAAGAAGCAATACACATTATATGTTTAAAAATAATGGAGATAAGACGTTCACAGAAATGGCATCTCCATTTACACTACCTTCAGGTCCATCTAGAATTCAAAGTGCGGCCGTAGGTGATTTAAATAATGATGGATTTATTGATGTAATGGCAGGTTTTGCAACAGGTTATAACAACTATTCAAGCAATCCAGATGTATTATACTTAAATGATGGAAATGCAAATAACTGGAGTGAGATAAGACTTCAAGGCGGACCAAGTAACATCAATGGTATTGGAGCAAGAGTTGAACTTCATGGCGCTTGGGGCGTTCAAATTAGAGAAGTACGTTCGGGTGAAAGCTACGGAACAATGAATTCTTTAATGACACATTTTGGAATAGGCACAAACACGGCTATTACGAAGCTAGTTGTTAAATGGCCTTCAGGCACTATTGACGAGGTCAACAATCCAAATATCAATGAATCTATTTTAATAATTGAAGGAGCTACCCTATCAACTAATGAATCACAAGCATCTATTTTTAAGGTCTTCCCTAACCCAACTAAAAATATAATTTCTATTGAAGGGCTGCAACAATTAAATGATGTGACTGTTGCTATTTATGATATTACAGGAAAAATTGTGATGCGTAACACTTCATTATCAGAAACAAAAAATTCGATTGATTTATCAAACTTTAAGAGTGGTGTTTATTTTGTAAACTTAACTACAAATGAAACCATCTATGTTCACAAGGTAATCAAGGAATAATACTTACAATTGGTATAAAAAAAAGCTTCGATAAATATCGAAGCTTTTTTAATATAGGATCGCTTAAAATATCCTAACATATTTTTAAGAAAATTACAGACATAATTCTTTAACTTATGGAACACCATAAAACCAATAAAAATGAACACGCAACAAGTAGCTAACAGACTCGTTCACTTATGTCGAGAAGGCAAACATATGGACGCTCTAGAAGAGCTTTACGGACCTAACATCATAAGTAAAGAGATGCACTGGATGCCTGAAGAAGTAGAAACAAAAGGAATTGAAGCTGTTAGAAAAAAAAGTGTTGACTGGTTAAATAATGTCCAAGAGTTTCACAGTGGCGAAGTCTCCGATCCCATCATTGCCGGTAATCATTTTACAATTAAAATGGATTTTGATATAACCTTTAAGGATCGTGGTAGAACACAAATGGAAGAAATTTGTGTTTATGAAGTAAATGATGGTAAAATTGTAGATGAACAGTTTTTCTATTCAGAATGAAATAAACACATTAAAAAAAAAGCTTCGAAAATTTCGAAGCTTTTTTTTTAATCTATACGTTTAATTTTCGCGCCTATGGCTCGTAAACGTGTATCAATATTTTCGTAACCTCTATCGATCTGCTCAATATTATGAATTGTCGAAGTTCCTTTGGCTGATAAAGCAGCAATCAAAAGTGAAACTCCTGCTCTAATATCTGGAGACGTCATTGTTGTTGCTTTTAAAGACGATTTAAAATCATGACCAATTACAGTCGCTCTATGCGGATCGCATAAAATAATTTTCGCTCCCATATCAATCAACTTATCTACAAAAAACAAGCGACTTTCGAACATCTTTTGATGTACTAACGCACTACCTCTTGCTTGCGTTAAAATAACCAAAACTATACTTAGAAGATCTGGTGTAAACCCAGGCCAAGGTGCATCAGATATTGTTAATATTGATCCATCAATATAGCTTTGAATTTCATATCCATCTTTGTGAGCGGGAATGTGAATATCATCTCCTTGTCGTTCGACAGTAATTCCTATTTTTCTAAACACATTAGGAATCTGACCTAAATCATCCCAACTTACATTCGTAATAGTTAAGTCACTTTTAGTCATCGCTGCCAAACCAATCCAACTGCCTATTTCAATCATATCAGGCAACATTCTATGATCCGTACCTCCTAAAGTATCTACACCATCAATAATCAGCATATTAGAACCAATACCACTAATTTTTGCGCCCATTCTATTGAGCATTTTACACAATTGCTGTAAATAGGGTTCGCAAGCAGCATTATAAATTGTAGTTCTACCTTCTGCTAAAACAGCAGCCATTACAATATTCGCAGTTCCTGTAACCGAAGCTTCATCAAGGAGCATATACGTCCCTTTCAATTTTTCGGCTTCTACACCATAAAAATGATCTTCACGGTTATACCTGAATTTTGCACCAAGATTTATAAACCCTTCAAAATGCGTATCTAATCTACGACGTCCAATTTTATCACCTCCTGGTTTTGGAATATATCCTTTCCCGAAACGCGCTAATAAGGGTCCAACAATCATAATTGATCCTCTTAAACCTTTCCCGTCTTCTTTAAATTCGGCCGATTCTAAATAGTTGAGATTAACATCATCTGCTTTAAAGGTATATGAACCCGATCCAATCTTATTAATCTTAACACCAAGTTTTCCAAGTAATGCAATAAGTTTATTGACATCTACAATATCAGGAATGTTATTAATAGTAACGCGTTCTGGAGTTAATAGAACCGCGCATAAAATTTGTAAGGCCTCATTTTTTGCTCCTTGAGGTTGAATTTGTCCCTTAAGTTGGTGACCGCCTTCTATAATAAATGTAGCCATAAAGTATTAGTAGCGTTTTCTATTCCTGTTCGAACTATTGCTTTTCTTATGAGTCTTTTTTGAAGTATTAGAACTATACTTTTTCTTAGAACGCATTAAACTTGTAGAATCAGATAAGTCTTCACCACTGTTTTTAAGGTTTATTTTACCATCTGAAAGTTCAAATAAATGATGGAATATAACGTCATCTTCAACAGTGTCTTTGTTCCAATTCAAAAAACACTTTTTCATGTGATTTGCAATCGTATATACCAAAGCTTCTTTTAGCTCACCCTCTTCCCAAGTATCGGCAACGTCAATCATGGTCTTAATATTGTTTCCATAGAAACGATATTTAGGGAAATTTTGTGGGTATTTTAATGGCTCTGGACTCGCAGATAATTCTTCTCGAAGTGGCTTATCATAAGGCGAATCGACATCCAATTCAAAATCTGCCATAATAAACAACTGATCCCAAAGCTTGTGTTGAAAATCTGGAACATCACGCAGATGTGGTTGTAAATTTCCCATCACAGATATGATGGCTTTAGAGACTTTATTGCGTTCTTCTTTGGTCTCTCTTGATTTTGCGTAATTAATCATTTTCTGCATATGTCTTCCATACTCAGGAATGATTAAATGCTCGCGTTCTGTGTTGTATTCTAAATCGTCTATCAAAATATAAAAATGTGTAGTATTAATCTATTATGCAAGTAGTTTGTTTGCAAGTGTGCAAAATACAAAAAAATATAGGAATATGCCTTTAATTTATAACGAAATTACATCGTCAACATTTTCCGCTACGTCTTTGTATTTAGAAATAACTGCATCAGGATCTTTCATTAAAACATGGATAGAAACACTCGTGTACTTCCCGTTTTTTGAAGCATTAGTTTTGATAACAGCTCCCATATTATCAAATAAGTTTTCAACTTTTGAAATACCATCGGTATTTGTTTTTACAATAAACTTATACAAATATTCTGAAGGCCAGCTTGCCGTTTCATAGAGTTGTGCTCTTAAATTTTTATAGAATTCTTCGGGGTTTTGTTCTGTACTCATAGTCCTATTTATTCAATTACAAAGATACATTTTAGTTTGCATTTATTAGATAACTATTATAATTTCACGATGTAATTGCTATTCATTATTTTAATTACGATTTTTACAGCTAAAATAATGCCAAATTGAATACGCGAAAAATTGTTATTACTGGTGGTCCTGGAACTGGAAAAACATCAATTATTAATGCTTTGAAAACCAAAGAGTTTCATTGTTTTGATGAAGTTATTCGATTAATGACTCTAGAAGCCAAACAGAAAGGCAATTCTTTAACTCATGTTTCTAATCCGATAGCGTTTGTAAATGACCCAATGCAATTTAACATCAATTTGTTGAATGCAAGAATTGAACAGTTTTTGCAATCTAATGTCTTAGATAAGCACATTAGCTTTTTTGATCGAGGAATTCCAGATGTATTGGCTTATATGGCTTTTTTCAATCAAGCGTATGACACTACTTTTAAAAATGCCTGTGAAACTCATGTTTATGATTCGGTGTTTTTGTTACCACCATGGGAAGCCATTTATAAATCAGACAACGAGCGGTTTGAAACTTTTGAAGAAGCGGTACAAATTCATGATTATTTGAAACAAACTTATATAGATTTTAATTATAAAATTGTTGAGGTTCCTTTTGGAACTGTAGAAGAGCGCAGCAATTTTATTTTAAATCGTATTGCTACTTAAAATGTCACATCCTATTGAAATTTTAGAACGCTATTGGAATCACACGTCTTTTAGACCATTTCAAGAGGATATTATAAATGCAGTTCTCAACAATGAAGATACTTTCGCCCTTTTACCAACGGGTGGTGGTAAATCAATTTGTTTTCAAATTCCTGCGTTAATAAAAGATGGAATTTGCATCGTAATTTCTCCACTTGTCGCCTTAATGAAAGACCAAGTGAATGCATTAAATCAAAAAGGCATTAAGGCCATGGCAATTACGAGTGGATTGTCATTCTCAGATTTAGACACTTTACTTGATAATTGCATCTATGGAAATTATAAGTTTCTATATATTTCACCAGAACGGTTGCAACAAACGATTGTTCAAGAGCGTATTCAACAAATGAACGTTAATTTAATAGCTGTAGATGAAGCACATTGCATTAGTCAATGGGGAAACGATTTTAGACCTGCCTATCGAAATATCAACATTTTAA
This sequence comes from Flavobacteriales bacterium 34_180_T64, assembly GCA_002162765.1. Classification (GTDB taxonomy): domain Bacteria; phylum Bacteroidota; class Bacteroidia; order Flavobacteriales; family Flavobacteriaceae; genus MAAR01. Next base: position 327,735 of record MAAR01000017.1, read on the forward strand.
GGCAGTTGCAACCTTCAGTAAATGTGATCGCACTTACGGCTACCGCAAAACCAGAAGTAGTCAAAGATATTATTGATGAACTCCATTTTATAGCTCCAAAAATATTTAGAGGGTCGTTTAACAGATCTAATTTGGCACTCCATATAATTAATGCTGAAGACAAACACTACCAACTTGAGAAAATCCTCAAGAAACACAAGGGGTCTTCAATAATTTACGTAAGAAGTCGGAGAGCCACAACGGATACCCATAAGTTTCTTGAATCTAAAGGATTTTCTTGTACATTCTTTCATGGTGGCATCACTTCTAAAGAAAAGCATGAACGCCTAGAACAATGGCTACATAATCGAAAAGAAATTATGATAGCAACCTCTGCATTTGGCATGGGGATTGACAAGCCAGATGTTAAGATGGTCATTCACCTCAATTTACCTGAGAGTATTGAAAGCTATTACCAAGAAATTGGACGTGCAGGCAGAAATAATGAAAAATCCTATGCTGTTATTCTTAATGGAAAAGCAGATGAACAACAATTAAAAAATCAATTTTTAAAGACCTCTCCTGATGTCGATTTTATTAAATTGGTCTATAGAAAGCTGTGTAACTATTTTCAAATCTCTTATGGTGAAGGTGAACAAACTCAGCATCAATTAGACTTTAACGATTTTTGTAAAGCTTATGATTTTAAGAGTGCGACGACTTTTAATGCGCTTAAAATGTTAGACAAGAATAGTATTATAACACTATCACAACAATTTAACTACCAAACCAAGTTACAGTTTATAATACCCAATAAGGCCCTCTTTGGATACTTAGAGCGGCAGACGCATCAACACCTTATTATAAAGTCTATTTTAAGAACCTACGGAGGAATTTTTGAGCACCTTCTGAAGATAAATATTAGAACAATTGCGTCTAAAGCTTCAACGACGGAAGAAGATGTGCTTCATGTATTGCAACAATTAAAGAAAGATGAGGTCGTCGAATTTCAATTTTCCAATACAGATTCGGAGATTACTTTTTTGGAGCCGAGAGAAGATGATAAAACAATAAACCGAATTGCAAAAGAAATTGAACAACAAAATGAACTTAGATCGTCACAAGTTAATGCTGTAATTGATTATATTAATAATGATCGTGTTTGTAAACGCATTCAATTATTAAATTATTTTGGTGAACTCAGTAGCACGCCTTGCGAAAATTGCTCAGTTTGTTTAAAAAAGAACCAGACAAAGTCATCCACTGATATTAAGACCATTAAAAATGGTATTATAATTGCGCTTGAAGAACAACCCTTAACCTCAAGAGCGCTTATAGAACTATTGCCATTTAATAAGCATGAGGTATTAGACGTTTTAAGGCTCATGTTAGAACATAACATCATTGAACTTACAAATACCAACAGGTATAAAATAAAACATACTTAAATGACAGATAAATTAAGAATCGTATTCATGGGAACACCAGATTTTGCTGTTGCCACGCTAAAAACACTTTTAGAGCACAACTATAATGTGGTAGGTGTTATTACTGCACCAGACAAACCCGCAGGACGCGGACGAAAGCTTAATTCATCTGCAGTTAAGACTTTTGCTACGTCTCATAAGCTAAATATTCTACAGCCTACCAATCTAAAATCTGAAGCATTCATTGAAGAATTAAACGAATTAGACGCTAATTTACAGATTGTAGTGGCGTTCCGAATGCTACCAGAGGTCGTTTGGAGTATGCCAAAATATGGCACTTTTAATCTTCATGCGTCCTTACTTCCAGATTATCGCGGTGCAGCACCTATACATTGGGCTATTATAAATGGCGAAACTAAAACAGGTGTTACCACTTTTTTTATAGATGAAAAAATTGACACAGGTGCCATTATTTTACAGGAGGAGATTGACATTTTAAATTCAGAAACCGTTGGAAGTCTACATGATAAATTAATGCATTTGGGAAGTCAATTGGTTGTGGAAACGGTTCAATTGATTGAAGACGGCCACATTAATACTAAAATTCAGTCGAAAACCGAACTTAGTAAAACGGCCTACAAATTACACAAAGACAACTGTAAAATAGATTGGAATGATTCCATAGATCATATTTACAATAAAATTCGGGGCTTAAATCCGTTTCCTTCAGCTTGGTGTTATTTAAAGAACGACACTGATACTTTAAGCATCAAAATATTCAACATTGAAAAAGAAACGGAAGCACACACTTTAGCTAATGGTCAGATAATCAGCACCAAAAGCGAAATAAAAGTAGCTGTAAAAAGTGGCTTCCTTATTATAAAGGAAATTCAACTTCCAGGAAAACGAAAAATGGATGTAAAATCACTTTTAAATGGTTTTAATTTTTCTGAAGATGCTAAAATGCTCTAAACCCTTATTCTTATTGATATTATGAAAACATCGATAAAATACATAGTCTTTATTAACAAATACTCAAAGTTATTAACAAATATTCGTATTTCCCTTGCTATTACTTGCGTGAGTCGAATATCCGTATAATTTTGTATACGGATTAACAATTATGTTTAACCCAACTATTTTTTAATAATTAAAAATTTAAATTTTATGAACAAAACAGATTTAATCAATGGTATGGCAGAAAATGCTGGAATTACAAAAGCAGCAGCTAAAAAAGCATTAGATTCATTATTAGTTGATATCGAAGGATCTTTACAAAAAGGAAACAGAGTTTCTTTAGTAGGATTTGGTTCTTGGTCAGTATCTAGAAGATCAGCAAGAGAAGGAAGAAACCCTCAAACAGGAAAGACTATACAAATCAAAGCAAAAAACGTAGTAAAGTTTAAAGCTGGATCAGATTTAAGTGGTGCAGTAAACTAGTCTTTTTTGATTACAATATAAAAGCTCACTTTTCTAAAGTGGGCTTTTTTGTTTTCGATTATTTATTAAGTGAAAATGTTGGTTTTTAATAAAATAAGCTTTAGATTTAATACATAATCATTAATCCTATGATTCCAATAAAGCCCAAAAAAGGACATTTATTAATTGCCGAACCCTCTATTATTGGCGATTTATCATTTAATAGATCTGTAATCTTACTTGCAGATTATTCAGATGAAGGTTCAATAGGGTTTATTCTGAACAAACCATTAGAATACACTTTAAAGGATTTAATTCCTCAAACTATTGCGGACTTTAAAATATTTAATGGCGGCCCGGTAGAACAAGATAATCTCTACTTTATTCACAAGATTCCAAAATTAATACCAGACAGTATAGAGATTTCTTTAGGTATTTATTGGGGTGGTAACTTCGATGTTGTTTTAGAATTAATCAAAAAAAACAAGCTCAATTCAACAGACATACGATTTTTTCTAGGGTATTCCGGTTGGGAGCCAAATCAGTTGGAAGCGGAAATGATATCAAATTCTTGGCTTATAGTTGACAACAGCTACAAAAGTGAGCTGATAGAGAAGTGCTGTGAATCGTTCTGGAAGGAAAAAATGCTGGAGCTTGGCGGTGACTACAGTATTTGGTCGAATGCACCCGAGAATCCTAGTTTTAACTAAGCAATCTAATTTTTATATTTAATTTTTCCGTCAGTAGCTCAGACACTGTACTGGAATACGTTTTCTTTCTAAAATTGGTAATTGGTTGAATACCTGTAATCACATTAGTAATAAATAATTCATCCGCCTTTTGGAGTTCAAATGGCGATATAGAGGCTTCCTCAATGTCATAATCTTCCAACTTACTCACAATCTCTATAATTTGCTTTCTCATTATGCCTTTTAAACATCCGTCTTCAATTTGAGGCGTTTTAATGCAGTTGTTTTTAACCAAAAACAAATTCCCATTAAGGGCTTCTATAACATGCTTATTTGTGTTTAAAAGCAAGCCATTATCGAAGCCATTTTCCTCAGCATAAATACTTCCCAATATATTAATTGTTCTATTTGTTGTCTTTAAAGTAGATAACAATCCAGGCGCTACGAAGTAATCCTTATACAGCTCAACAGAGTTTGAATTTTCTAACTGTGAACTATAAAAATGGTTCTCAATTTTCTCTACTATGATATTATAATTAATAGTATTGCTAATTGGAGCATACCTGCCACCTTCACCTCTATCAACAGTAATTCGGACTCTAGATGTATGATTCGATAAATTATTAGCCTCAATTGTTTTTAAGATCTCCTCTTGAAGAAACTCCATAGTAAATTCCATTGGAATTTCCATACGTAATATGCGCATGGAAGCCATAAACCGAAAATAGTGATCTTCAAAAAATAAAATATGTCCGTTAACTACTTTTAAAGTTTCAAAAAGGGCATCGCCATATTTATAACCTCTATTCTCCATTGAGAGTTTAGCGGTTGCCATATCTTGTAATTCTCCGTTACTGTTTATCATAAAAAAAGCCTTGATATAAATTATCAAGGCAAATATATAATTTAAATTAGAGCAAGACTATGCCGACCCTAAAACTTGTTTTAAACTTGAAATTTGATTATCCCAAAGCATTTTCGATTCTTCTAATTCATCATCCTCTGTATAATCGGTGACAATCAATGACACATCTTTTGTAATTTCATCCACTTGAATTCTAATTTCAAAATAGTAGGTAGCACCTTCCTCTTCATCATTTAACCATCTGAACTTAATACGTTCTCCACTTTTTTTACTTAGCATTTTGGCAGTTTCTTCACTACCATCCCAAATAAAAGTATAAATTTCTCCTCTTGAATTTACATTATCAGCGAACCATTCTGATAAACCCGAAGGTGTAGATATATATTGAAATAAAAGCTGGGGCGAAGCGTGTATAGGAAATTCCATTTCAAACTTAATTTTCTCTTCCATAAGCATATTTTGTTATGATGCCAATATATACATTAATTGTTTAGTTTAAAACTAATTTAATAAAATAATTAAAGACAAATATTGTTTGTTGACATTAATATTGTTTTTATATTTGCAGCCGCAATTACCTGGCGAGGTAGCTCAGTTGGTTAGAGCGTCGGATTCATAACCCGGAGGTCAGGGGATCGTGCCCCCTTCTCGCTACAATATAAGAAATCCCCATAAACAAACGGTTTAGTTCACTCTAAACCGTTTTTTTTTATGAATACCTTAAATGAATTTATTACCTTCGAACACGAAAGTGAACACGTTTTTGAATACGAATTAGAACACAATTTGTCAAGTAAGAAATTTTTTTCAACCCCAAAAATCTACAATGCAAATGGTAATTTAACCAAGCGTTGGTATGTCTATTTTTCATTCCGAAACCCTGAAACAGGGAAACTTGAGCGGATGAAAAATATTTATGGAACGGTGAATCTATACAAGACTAAAGAGGATCGGCTTACTATCCTATCGATGTATAGAAGACGATTGCTTCGATTATTACGAGAAGGTTATAATCCTTTTGAGGATAACTCAAAGCGATTTTCAACGCCTGAAATTCAAGATTCATCAAAGTCTAATTCAACTCCTCAATTCATTCCAAAACAAGCTAAAACATCACGTCCTGAAGAATCGACTCCGGAGGTGGTAAAATCAACATTAGTAGAAGATGATACTAACATGACTTTAAAAGAAGCCTTTGCGTTTAGCTTAAACTTAAAACAGAACGTAATTGGTGAGAGAACATGGAAAGATTATGAGGGACGGTCAAACAAATTCATGCGCTGGGTTGAGGAACATCAAAAGGATATCACTCATATTGGTCAGGTCAATAAAAAGGTTATAAGTTCATTTCTAAATGCGATGCTATCGGTTACGAGTTCAAGAAGCTACAATAACTATAGAACGGATTTAAGCAGTTTAATGCAAACCATGGAAGACAATGATATCATCATAGTGAATCCTGTTAAGAAAATAAAGGCTTTAAAATCCATACCTCAACGAAATAAGACCTACTCTCTTGAAAAGCAAACTGAAATTTTTAAATATTTGGAAACAAAGGATCCGATATTGTTACTTTATATCAAGTTTATATCCTTTAACCTTCTTAGACCAATTGAGGTTTGTAGATTAAAAATAAAGGACATAAACCTAAAAGAAAACATCATTCAATTTAAGGCAAAAAACAGTCCGTTAAAAACAAAACGCATTCCTGAAATATTAGTGAAAGAAGTTCCCGATTTAAGCAAGATGGATCCAGAAGCATTTTTATTCACACCAAATAAAATTGGAGATACTTGGGATGCTACGGAAGGTAATAGACGTCATTACTTTTCTAAACGCTATAAAGAAGTGGTTAAGGAGCATTTTCAGCTCGGTAAAAATTACGGCTTGTACAGTTTTAGACATACGTTTATAACAAAATTATATCGTGCTATGGTAGAAGATTCTTCACCACATGCAGCTAAAAGTCAATTAATGCTCATCACAGGGCATTCCACAATGGAATCGTTGGAAAAGTATTTGAGAGATATTGATGCCGCAATACCTGATGATTATTCACACCTTTTAAAGTAAAATTATGACTGCTACTTTTGATATAATTCGTGATAATCTAACCCGTTGGTATCTGTTTTATGTTCCAGATACATTAAAAGAACATAGCAAGACAATAGCTATGTTAAGTTCTATTACTCCTGAGCATTATAATACTGTTGCCTACTTTGAAGAGGAATTTAAAAACTCTATTGATCTAGAGCAATTGGATCACGGTAAAATAATAACAAAAGGAACGATTCTAGATCAGAACATGTTTACCCTTTTTGAGGCAAAAGAAACGTACGATGCTAGTCAGTTTAAATTCTTAATAGAAAAATATAAAGAATTTTTAGATACGCATTGTTATATCACGAAATGGTTATATGATAATCTACCAAAGTTTATCAAAGAAACGCCTGAGGACGTCATCAATTTGTTTAGAATACAATACCTAGCATTTGAAAAACATCAAAATAAATTTTACGATCATTTTAATTTAAGTCCTGCTAAGTTGATTGAAGAGGAGATCAAAAAACGTATTTCGGACCCAAATTTTAAAATAAAAGTTCCAAATCTATTTGATGCCAAGCCAGAGAATACTCCTCAAAAAAAACAAATAAAGAAAACTGTTTTAATAACCGAAGAAGAGGCTGACTTATTTCTATTGAATACTGTTTTTAATGTTCCGTTAGAATGAGTGCATTCGTTTTTAAGTTGAATGACTACAGATGTAGTCAAAATAAAGTAAAAATCATCAAAATTTAATTTTTATGCGTCAAACAAACGTTTATTTTACGCTAAATGGAGAAACATAAATACACCTGCAACTATTGCTTCGAAGAATTTATTCCTAAACGAAGACGTGTTCAAAAATTCTGTAGTGCTACTTGTAGATCAAAAGCACATCATTTAAGGCAGACAAGCAAAGCAAATCCTACAACAATAAAACCACCTATAAAGGTTCCACCAGTTGCTCCTGCACCATCAAAATCTAAAGTTGAAGCAATGAGCTCAGCTGGAGTTGGTAATGTAGTGGTTGGAACATTAATAGCAGATGGAATAAAAGCACTAATGGCTGCTATGAAAAACAAGCCTGCAACTAAAGGAGAACTTAACGAATTATTAGAAAAATTAAATAACAGATACCATTTAATTAAAAATATGGCACCTAATTTAAATGGTGAATATCCATATTTTGATTTGGTCGAGAATGTTGTTATTTATTCGAAATAGCATTAGTGTTTATTATTAGTCCAACACGATTCCAACACGAATTTAGGTTACATCTGTTACCTTGAAAATTAAAATCGAACTGTACATTTACTAAATCGAACTGTATGTTTACTCAATCGAACTGTACATCGAACTGTACATTTCCTTAATCGAACTGTATGTTTAGGTTACATCTGTTACCTTGAAAACGTTTTGCAGGCTACAGGTGTAATCAAATTACTTTAAAGTAGAGCATTATGTATTGGCAAATAAACCTCAGGCTCTTAAATTCGAAAACGGAGTTTTAAAAAAAGAGTATAATTTCAATTTAAAAAGCGTGCGCTAACTAATTAAAACGTGCGCATTTGAATGTATCAACAAAAAAACGTGCGCTAACCTTGAGATTAAATGAAAAACGTGCGCAATAATTGTTTTTTAAAGGATGGATTTGGATAATCTGTTAGATTAGACTTTCTATTTTGAACTCAAACACATAAAAATTAAATCGAACTGTATATCGAACTGTACATTTACTAAATCGAACTGTATGTTTACTCAATCGAACTGTACATCGAACTGTACATCGAACTGTATGTTTGCCAATCGAACTGTACATCGAACTGTACATCGAACTGTATGTTTGCCAATCGAACTGTACATTTAGGTTACGTTTGTTACCTTGAAAACGTTTTGCAGGTAACAAACGTCACCAATTATGGCTTTAAAGAGCGGATTATGCTATTTTGATACATTGGAACGGAATTATTATGTTTTATTTAAATTTTCCCAATTACACTGTTTTTGTTTTTACGGCATATTTTTCAGTATCATCAGAATAAAGGATTGACTATCAGAATATAAGTTTGGCATTATATATTATCAACTATTGATACTAAAACTTGATCTCTAAAATTCATCAATTCTACATCAGGAGAAAAACGAATTGAGTTGTTATATATTAAAAAACTCATATATGAAAAACGTTCTACTCACCTTTACCCTATTACAGCTTCTATTTATGTGCACTATTTTTGGTCAATTTTCAAGTCCGAATTTGATAGATACAAATACGTCCCTAATTACAAGTATTATTACTGCAGATATCAATAATGATAACTTCAAAGATATTATAGTCACTCGAAAATTTAGCACAAGCATTATTTCCTATTATCTAAACCAAGGCGGTTTAACATTTGGGCCTGAAACAATTATCGAACCTGGAAACAACCAAATTACTAAAATTGCTACGGGAGATTTCAATAACGATGGGTGGATAGATATTGTGAGTATTGGAGATGCCACTAATTCAGTCATTGTGTACACTAACAATGCGACCACATTCACCGCTAACACCATAGATAATTTTGCTTTTTTTGATAGTGATATTCAAGTTGCCGATATTGATAATGACTCCGATTTAGATATTGTAGCTATTGGTGGCACGACACTTAACATATATTACAATGATGGTTTGTCAAACTTTACATCACAAACAATAACAGGTCCCATAGAAGATTTTTTTGACATCACAATTGAAGATATTGATGGCGATGGCTTCAAGGACATCATCACAGGAGGCACAAATATTTCAATTTACAAAAACACCAATGGCATCATAAGCTATGATACAACCAGAACAAACTTAATACCTAGCAATTTTAACCTTTTTTTAGAATTAGTTGATCTTGATAATGATGGTGATTTTGACTTATTTAGTGAAGCTGACAATGCTTCTGGGATCCGTTGGATGGAAAATGACGGGAATGGTAATTTTTCTAACTTACAAATGATCGATGGTAATCCAAATACCAGGTATGGTGCTTCAATTAATGATTTTGATGCTGATGGTGATTTAGATATTATCATCCCCAAAGACTTTAATTTTGTCTTATATACCAATGATGGCTTGGGAAATTTCGACCCTGCAAGTACAATACAACTAGGAACACCACTTAGCATCACTGTATTACATGCAGAAGATATCAATAATGATGGGTTTATTGATGCAATTTGGTCAGCTGATTTATCTTTTCAATTAAATACTACTACTTTATCCGTAAGTGAGCCTGAGACGGATGCACTTATTAAACTATTTCCAAACCCAGCGTCTAATCAGTTTTCGATACAGATTCAAAACCCAGGAACACTCACTATACACAACGCTTTAGGACAGGTTGTTCATGAAAACATTGTACTGATTGCAGGCAGAAATACTTTTGAATTTAATTTAAACCCACAGCTTTACTTTTTGACCATTCAGAGTCAACATAAGAAGGTCCTTAAAAAGTTATTAATCGAATAAAAGTGTGCTACAATAAAGCACTGGGTTAAAAAACAGTGCTATGAATTTCTATTTACTTGATAAAACACGTCTTAATTTTTAACCGAAGAAGTCGCCGATACATTTCTACTGGAAACTGTATTTAATATTAACTCTCTTTTTGTGGTTCAATTCCCTCATTCTCCGCAGATAAAAACCGTAATAATTTTGTTAATCAATATGTTACGGTTTTTTATTTAAATTCTAGTCAACATTTAGTCAACTATATTGAATTTTATATAGTTCAAATCGATATTGAAAGTAATTACTTGATATTATTTCAATACAATGCTTTAACCAATTATTCTTTAATTACGAAGGATAGAACTAATAAAAATTAACATTAGCTCAATAAAAAGTAAATCCCAAAAGCCACCAAGCAAATGATAATAAAAATAAGGCCTGTCAAGGTTGGCAAGGGCATTCTATTGGCATAGTACTCGTAATAATCCTTATATTTCTTAGGCCATTTCATATTTTAAAGATACAAATACCAAACTAAATATGTTAGGACTTATCTTTTTGACAACTCCCTAGATAACAACCTCTGACATGCTCAAACTAAAACCTAAGCCCTAAATAATACTCCATGAATACCTAAAACAATATTGTTATAAAAATCAAAACGAATCTTATTCTGTTTATTTTCCGACAAATTAAAGAACCATTCTGTTTTTACTAAATAATCTTCACTATCTCTATACATACCATATTTTGATATTCTGTATTTAGATATATCATTCATGCGTTCAACCATTATATTAATCTCTCTAATTGGAATTGTTTCGTCAATTTCTTTTAAATATAATCCATGATTTATAGATGCTTCGATATCATTATAAGCGGTTTTAAAGCTTTCATATTTCTTTTTAAACGTTGGATCGTTTTTCAAATATTGTTCGAAGAAATCATCTAAATCATCGGTCATAAACAGGAATTATTACATTGTTTAATTCAAATAAAATTACAACAATACCGAATGAATATTTTGAAAAACTCAATAAAAAGTTCTCACCCAAAAAAGATGTTGAAAACTGAAAGTTCTTAACAAATCATACTTTTCTTACGTGTTTTTTTTAAATAGCCGAAATAGAGACCGCCTTGTTTCTTTTGGAATCCATTTTTAATGTTCAGCAAGCGTAAGTGCATTCCTTTTAAGTGTTATGACTACAGACGTAGTCATAATTAAGTAAAATCAATACCCTCGTGCTGAAAAGTCAATACCCATTGGCAGAAAATCAATACCCATTGACAAGAAATCAATACCCATTGATTTAAGGTACAAACGTAACCTAAATTTGACTTCCAACAACCGTTGATATGACCGTTGATCCCAGTCAACAACCGTTGCAACAACCGTTGATTCTGGGTACAATTGTTACCTGAAATTGGGAAAACACATCATTATACTAAAGATAATCAGTAGTTGTTTTGTATGGGTTTATTTATTTAACCCACCATTCCATTAACGAAAGTCTCAATATACTCTCGCATTTTATTAATAATACGTTCACCAATTTCACGTGCTTTAAGTATGCTAGGACGGTTATCTAAACATTTAAAAACCTCATCACGAATAGGTTCTTGCCCACTATAAATGTAGGCATCGATTAATGCTTTAAATTGAGCTTTATCCAAATACTCTTCTTCACAAAGTTTACCTAATGCCAACACTTTTTGATCTTGCCAGTACTTTTCAAACTCATCTTCAATAGTATCCACATCAGATATTAATGGTAAATTCTCTTCAATGAATTTCTCAATAAGTTCTCGTTTGCTACGAAGCTCGATATCACCTGAAAGCAAATCCATTATAGCTTTTTTCTGTGCTTGAGCTTCTGAAGTTTTTGCTTCTTTAAGTTGCGCTAAAAGCTTCAGTATATAAGCGACATTTATTAGGTCGCGATGAATGAGTTCCAATTCAAAATCAATATCATCTAGAATGGATGTTTTTTGTTTTGCTGAATCTTGTTTTATGCGATCGTAGAGATCTAAATATTTGCTTTTGTAATCTTCATATTCCTGTTCATCAATAGTTAAATCATCCCATTCAAAATCGGTATACGACTGCAATACATTCATGCTTCTCATCAACTTTCTAAACGCCTGAACAAATTGTGCATCTTCTTCTTCACTAGGAAAATCATCTACACTTTCATAAGAAGGTGCAATGTTTCGTAAGTTTTTAAGAGCCTCATCAAACTTTTCAGCGATTGCATCATAGGACGGCATAAGTACGGTTTCAAGCGCCTCTTTGTTAGAAAACAAAGTAATGGCATCATCCGTTGCTTTTTTAAGGTTTCTAAACGCCAGAATATTCCCTTGAGATTTCTGTTCTCCTAAGATTCTATTGGTGCGAGAAAATGCTTGTATTAAACCATGCTGCCTTAAATTTTTATCGACGTATAAGGTATTAACTTTTTTAGCATCAAAACCTGTGAGTAGCATATTGACCACTAACACGATATCTAATCTATCTTTTTCATCATTAAAATTTGCTTTTTCGCGTTCCTTTAAACGCTTACTAATGTCTTGAAAGTAATTTTCAAAAAGTTTACTGTCTTTCGTAGAAAAACTTTGTTTAAACATTTTGTTATAATCACCAATAAATCCTTCTAATTTATCTCTGGTATGACTTGATATGTATTTTGCTTTAGGTTCTGCCGCCATTGGTAACTCATCACCTGGTAGATAGTCTTGTGCATCTTCATCTTCTTCATTAGTCCCATAGGTGAAAATGGTGGCGATTCTTAAATCGTGTAAGCCTTCCTCCTTTTTCTTTTGAAACAATTCGTAATACTTTATGACATTATCGATACTGCTCACTGCAAATAAGGCTGAATAGTCTTTATTAAAGGTTTTCTGATTGTGATAGGCTATGATATAATCTACAATTTTCTCTAAGCGTTTTGGAGCATCAAACACTTCTTTTTTATCAATAGCTTCAACCTCTATGTCAATAAATGTATTACTCTTGTTTTTATACTTTCCTACATATTCAATACCAAATTTAAGTACATTCTGATCTCTAATGGCATCGGTAATCACGTATTTATGCAGGCAGTTTCCAAACAAATCTTTAGTGGTGCGTTTGCCTAATTCGTTTTTGGAGGCATTATCTGCAAATATCGGTGTTCCTGTAAATCCAAAGAGCTGACTATTTGCAAAGAATTCTGTAATTCTTCCATGAGTTTCACCAAACTGGCTTCGGTGACATTCATCAAAAATGAATACCAGTTTTTTGTTTTGTAAGTTGGCCAACCTGTTTTCATAATGCGCTTTAGACACCGCATTGTTTAATTTTTGAATGGTAGTTAATACTAATTTGGTGTCATCTGTAAGTTGCTTGACTAAAGAATGCGTATTATCGGTAACATCAACACTATCTTTTTTGAAGGCATTAAACTCCTTCATGGTTTGGTAATCTAAATCTTTACGGTCAACCACAAACACCACTTTGTGAACATCTGGTAAATCCATGACCACTTGACTCGCTTTAAACGAAGTCAAGGTTTTACCAGAACCAGTCGTGTGCCAGATATAGCCATTATCGTTTGATGTTGACACTTGTTTAATGATGGCTTCTGAAGCATAATATTGGTATGGTCTCAGAATCATCATGTTTTTGTGCGCCTCATTCATCACCACATATTGCGCTATCATTTTCCCTAAATGGTCAGGGTTTAAAAAAGCACTTGCAAACTGGGTGAGTTCTGTAATATTTTTGTTGTTTGCATCAGCCCAAAAGAAGGTTTGTTTTACCGATTGTAATTTGTTATTGGCTAGATATTTGGTGTTTACACCATTACTTATAATAAAGAGTTGTACATATTGAAACAAACCATGATTAGACCAAAACGAGTGCCTTTGGTAGCGATTAATTTGATTGAAAGCCTCTTTAATTTCAATACCTCTGCGCTTGAGTTCTAGTTGTACTAATGGCAGACCATTAATCAACAAGGTAACATCGTATCTGTTTTTAAAAGAGCCTTCTTGGGTGACCTGATTGGTTACTTGAAACAAATTGTTCAGCCAGTTTTCAGAGTCGAAAAAACGCACATAAATCACCTCTCCATCTTCTCTTGTAAAACTAAAACGGTCTCTTAAAGTTTTGGCTTTTTCAAACACATTGCCTTTGGCCAAGTGATTGAGAATGGCACCAAACTCTTTGTCAGTATAGGTGTTATTATTGAAAGTTTCTAACTGAGTTTTAAGATTAGAAACCAGTGCATCACCATCAGGAATTTTCACAGCGCTATAACCTAAGCCTGTTAATTGCTTAATGAGGTTGTTTTCTAAAGTGGCTTCTGACTGGTGACTTGTCATATCTTGTTTTAAATTAATTTAATATACCGTTGACTCATTTTTTATCTCGGACAATGACATTACAAATAGCTTTATTTGTTCTATCAATGCATTCATTTCCTCTTGATTATTTACTAACCCCCAAGGGTTTGCTGTAAAGGCATTCACATGAAATTTAACGGTATAATGTCCATCGTTGATGCTTATACCGTTCCATTTTTTCACATGTTCAGGAAACTCTAAGTTTTCAAAACGCTGCAATGCCGAATTATAGGTATCCTTTAATCCTGCATATATGTCTTCATGAGATTCTAGTGCGTCTTCAAAAGGTTGGACATCTACCTTCGCATAGTACCAAAAATCGTATCTAAAGTTTATTCTGTAATCCTTTTTATTGGTAATAATAGATACAAATAGGTTATTATAGCGCTTACCATCTTTTTGGATTTCAAATTTCAGATTAGATTGTACACGTTTTTGAGTATTTATTACCTCATAACCCTGTGAGTGTAAAGCCTCTTGAAAAGCTGTAAAAAACTGCTTTCTAAAAGCCTTTAAAAAACTGGATTTATGAATATCTTCGGTTTGTTGGCCACTATCTGCCTCAATAGAGGTTACCGATGCAATCTCGAAAGCATTAGTCATGATAGTTTCCAAATCCTCATCAGCATCAAAAATGGCTTGTTTTATTTTGTTTAATAGTTTTGATATTCTCGCCACACGCACTTTTAAATAGGCGTCTTTTTGACACAATTGATATAAGACTTGCTCCCATTCTTCATCAAACAAATCGTTATTTATTAAGTTTTGCTGTTCTGCTTTATCCAAAACATTTAAACGGTATGCAGTCTTCACCTCTTGTCCCCAATTGATAAAATCTGGGAACTCAGATAAAACCTTATAAATTAAAGGATATGCAATTTGAATACTAAACACACTGTAATTTACTAAGCCGTCTATGGTATTAGACCCTGACTCATTATTCACAGACTGGTTGATACATTTAATTAGTGACAAAGCATTTAATAAGCGTTTGATAGCTCTTGGATTTTTACCCACGGTTAGCAAACTAATTTCCTGTATGCTATTTTGAAAACTATCGGTCAATTCTTCCTGAGTAAAGTAACCCAAACTTAGAAGGTTATCTATAATAATATCCCTTACATTATACCTGCTTACAGGCATGGTAAAAGGGAGTTGAATAATCTTCTCAAAGAATGACCGAAACTCGCGTTCATTCTCGTCTGTTTTTTTTCCAAATTTTGGTTCCAATCCTTTTACTACCACATCATAATCTATTGCCAATAGAAAAATACAATCTTCTAAATCGAAAATATTTTTAAGCAATTCTAAAATTTGAACGGCCATGGGTGGATTGATACGATCTAAATCATCAATAAAGAACAGAAACCCTTTTTTATTAGGTACTTTCTCAACACATAATTTAATATGTTTTTGCAGCTCAGTATGCAATTCTTTTATAGTACTACCACTGGTAGAACTCCCAAACAATTCATCGGTAACATTACCTGCAACTCCAGCAGTGACCATATTTGCTCCAGCTTTTACAGCAACCCTACTCACACTTGATAAAAATGAGGTAGCCCGTTTTTTAAGTTTATCTACATCTTTAATATTGTTAGCTTCTAATACCGTAATAACTTCATTTAAAATGCCCTTTATAATATTGGTCATTGTAGCCTGCTCATTGCTTAATAAAGCATACTCCCAAGTATTTATCCAAATGCCATAAAACGCACTATTATCATCACATAACTCATGTTTTACCGAGTTCATTAATGAAGTCTTTCCACTTCCCCACTCGCCTTGTATGGCTATGGTTATTGGTGTTTGAGCTGTTTTCACAAAGTTGACTAAACCATCTTTATAACTGCTAATTCCTAATTGGTCTTTAGCATCAGCTTGCTTAGGTACATCTATTACATTTGAAATTACTGCCATACGTCTATCCTATATATTTTTTATTTAAAAACTTACCATTTGCATCATATACTTGGGCATAACCTTCCTTCATTACACTAAACGTATTACCTGACACACTTAAAAACCTATCCGCATTGATAAAGGTTTTTGATACTCGCTTTAGGTTTTCATCATACACCTCGTAAAAGTCATTGACTTGCACCAGAACAATCTCTTGAGAATGACCAACGAGATCACCAGACACATATTGCTTTTCTCTGCGTCTATTATTATCATCATAGATTTCTAGAAATCTACCTTTTTGAACAACGTAGGCTATCATGCTAAATCTTATTGATTTATGTATTTAAATACATGTTCTTCGTTCTCTTTTACAAATGCCTCAATCTGGTTGCTAATAAGCGCTACAAAGGCATTAAACGTATCGGAATTAACATGCTGTATTGCTTTTAATATGCTTTGATTAGACATACTGAAAGTTTGCTCCTCCTTATTCTCTAGATACTTAAAGTGTGGCCACCACTCGCTTAATCGCTCAAAATGTGATAGTGACGGAAATTGACTTCCCTTGCCATGCTTATCTAAAATGCCGATAAACATATCTCCATGAGATATAGATTTACCACTAAACGTCTCTATACCAAATCTTAATTGTGCTTCTTTTTCGCCTTTAATATCTATCCAAAGTTGTGCATAATTTTTGTGAATAGCATCTCCAATAAGTACTTCATACCTTGACTTATCTAACTTGGTTGATAGTGAAGTAGCTATGGCATTTCTAAAATTATCTCGGATAGTATTTAATACCTTATTGTAGTTATTAGCAATATACTCTGACTCTGATAAATTGTTTAGAATTACATCTGCTAGCTCTTGTTCTTGTTGTGTATTCAAAGTATTTGTTAGTTTTTTAATTAAAATGGAATACTGTTTTATTGTTTCTCTTAAAATAGGTTGTTCTGCGGCTTCTTTATAACAACTATCTAACCACTTTATAATGGTGTTACTATACGATATACAAAAATAATCTATACCTTCTTTTAAATCACCCTTACTCTTTTTTGATGCATCTTCACCATAAAGTGTGAGGTAATACACCTTATTGCTACCCTTTTTATAATTGTGATAGCGTTTTAACTGCAAGTTTTGGTCAATAGCATAAATTTTATTTTCAATGCTTACATAATTACCAGACTTGTCTGAAATAAAAATATCTATACGTCCACCCGTTTTATTTTCATTATCGCGTTTATCAATATGCTTTTCTAAAACAAGCTCTGCGGTATCTGCCTGAATTGTAGTATTATTTATGGCTTCTAAAAACAATCTCAAAAACACATTGCCTTTTTCATGTGAACCCTCTGGATTTAACAGCTCTCCTAAAAAAGCAGAGTGTGTCCCATTTTCTTTACTTTCCATATTAAGAATAGAAAACACATTAAAGTTCTCACCTTTTAATTTTGAGACCTCGTTATGATGCTCAATAACTCGTTTAGTGGATTTTATAACTTTATTTAGGGCATCCTTTTGCATAATCTGGTGTAGGCTTTAAATTGGCTTTAGATTGAAAACTCATATTACATACTTGTCATAAGATTAACGATTAATTTCACCATAGTATCTTTTTCATCTGGATTACTTTCAGCAATCATGATGGTAATGGCTACCAATGCATTATCTGCAATAATTTTGCTGCCGTCATTGTTATATAGTTTATTGTTTTTATCTAAAAAAAAGACAAACAGTCCTGCAGCTATACGCTTGTTCCCATCAGAAAAAGAATGATTTTTCACTACGAAATACAACAAGTTTGCTGCCTTTTCTTCTGTACTTGGATACAAGTCTACACCATCAAAAGTTTGATAAACCGTTTGAAGTGAACTTTGAAAAGATTTATCTTTTTGGTTACCAAATAAACCTCCAGCATCATGGGTATCTCGCCATAATATAATTTGGGCTATAGCCTCTTGATAAGTTAGTTTTACAACATCCTTATCTGCTTTGGCTGTTATGGTAAGTTTTTGGTGGTCGTATTGGTCTAAAAGATCTAATGCGCTAGCATATTCTGTAATTACTTTTAAGAGCCCTGTTGCTTCTTGGCTATCTAATTGTTTTTGACTTACAACATTCTCAAGTAATTTTATAGTTTGCTTTAGTTCAATAAATTTTTGCTGCGATTCTTTTAGTCGTTTTTCATTAACAGCATAACCCTTAACCAAATAATCTTTTAAAATCTTATTTGCCCAAATACGAAATTGTGTACCTCTTTTAGAGTTTACTCGATACCCAACAGAAATTATAGCATCTAAATTATAATGTAATAAACTTCTTTTTACTTCTCGTTCTCCTTCTTTTTGAACTACCGAGTATTTCTCGGTAGTTCCTTTTTTATCGAGCTCTTTTGTTTTAAAAATATTCTTTAAGTGCAAGCCTATCGTATCTGAATCTTTTTCAAACAATAATGCCATTTGCTTTTGGGTTAACCAAATTGTTTCTTCTTGAAATTGAACATCTAATTGAGCTTGTCCATCTTCTGAATTATAAATAACAATTTGATTTGTATGTTCCATAGTACCAATATTAGTTTTAAACAAATAGTTGCTGCAACAGCCCTTTTTTAAAGGTTTGGGTTTGGGTTATTTGATTATTTATTGCTTCTATTTTGGTATCGATACTCGATAAGTAAGTAGCGATTTTTTGTTGTTCTTCAAGACAAGGAAATTTATATTTCAATTTCCTAATTATCTGAGCCGATAAATTCCCTTGACCACCTTGCAAATACTTGGATACAATTTTATCTTTATTTAAAACGAGTATGTAATTCAAGTACTCGATACTTTCTTTTGTTCTAATACATAATATTGCTTGGTTTATTGCTCCTTCCAAATTTGAAATAGCAGATTCACCACTATTAGCTCCATAGAGTGCGTATAGCAAATCACCTCTTTCCACTAATTTAGCAGAAGAACTATTCAGAGCCTCTTCTGAAATAAAACTGAAAACTTCTGAATCATAAATATTTCCAGAGCCAATAAAAGGAATAGTACCAGTATAATAATCTTTATTTGTGCTAGATGGTGTACCTCCAGAAAAGAAGGTGCAAAATTCATTTAACCTTTTCTCCTCCCAATCTGGATAATTGGCTGCAAGGTCAACGACGATGCCTTGTGATAATAAATCTTCAACATCATCTAAATTTGGAGTAAAGCGTAATTGTTGTGAGAAGAGTTGTTGCATTACGCCTTTTTTGTATTGCTCCAACAGGTTCTTTTTGGTAGTAAGTTGCTGTATTTTTTCATCTACCGCAGATAAAAAGGATGCTATTTTTTGTTGTTCGGGGAGGGATGGAAAATTTAGTTTTAAAGTTTTTAGTTGACTACTGTACAAGTGAACGACAGAAACACCTTGAGCTAATCTCGCAATGTCAAATTTCCTTTTATTATTTAAATAAAATGAAAGAAATATACCATCCATTTTACTTCTAATAACGTTTAAATCTCCACTATAAGCTACACCAGATTTAAGAACACAGGAAGCTGTAGCAATATCAATATTTGATTCTCCTGACGCTGGAATGATAACATCATTAAACTCACTTAATATTAAATCTTTTGCGGGTAAATTTGTTTTAGAAACAATTTCCTGAATTAACTCTGTGTAGGTTGTATATAATTCTCCATAACGAATACATTCAAGAACTCCATCTTCAGATATATCAGCTTTAGATATCCCTTTTCCCTTTTTAAACTCAGCGACATCATTTAATCTACTTTCACTCCAATCTCCATTAAACTCATTGAATCTTAATTCGGGAACCCTTCGACTACGCTCAGGACAGGCTTGTTGTTTTTCGGTTTCGATATGTGTTGTTGCGGTACTCATGATCTCGACTCCGCTCGATCACCGAGCACGTTTTTATAATGGGTTGCGTTTTTACATTTAGACATCTCTTTCAATTCTTGTATTTGGTTGTTAATTAAAGCATCTTTTTTCGCTATGCTCCAATTTTGTATTTGCTTCTCCCTGTTAAATGCCTCGTCTATTCTTTCATATTCTTCTGAATACACCAATTCCACTGGTAATCTAGAAGCTGTATGTTTAGCTCCTTCCCCACTACGATGCTGTTCCAATCTTCTATCCAAATCTTTAGTACTACCAGTGTAGTAACTGTCATCTGCGCATTTCAATATGTATGTATATCCTTTCATTTATCTTAATTCGTTGACCGAGCGGAGCCGAGGTCAAAAGGGTGTGTCTATGCCTAGTTGGTTACAGTAATCGGCTATGGTGGCATCGGTAGTGGCCATGTCTGTATCTATGGCTTTGAGTTCTTGAGCAACAGCAGCCAGATCTACAGGTTCTTCTTCTTCTTCGAAGGTGTCTACATATCTAGGTATATTCAAGTTGTAGTCATTTTCTGCTACTTCTTGAAGTGTGGCTACATGAGAATACTTTTCAATATTCGCTTTAGATCCTTCGACAGGCTCAGGATGACATACGTATGCGTTATAGGTATCAATTATTTTATTGATGTCTTCTTCTCGCAAGTAGTTTTGTGTTTTAACTTTCTCGAAATGTTGGCTAGCATCTATAAACAGGATGTTGTCTTTATCTTTCCTGTTTTTCTTTATGACCAAAATACAGGTAGGTATACTGGTTCCGTAAAAGATGTTGGCTGGCAAACCTATTACGGCATCGAGGTAGTTGCGGTCTTCTATGAGGTACTTACGGATGTGTCCTTCGGCTGCGCCTCTAAACAATACGCCGTGTGGCAGCACTACAGCCATGGTTCCGTTATCGGATAACTGATGTACCATGTGTTGCACAAAGGCAAAATCGGCCTTAGAGCTTGGTGCTAGTTTTCCGTAAGCCGAAAAACGGTCGTCACTCATAAACAACGGACTGGCACTCCACTTGGCAGAGAATGGCGGATTGGCTACTATGGCTTCAAAACGCAGGTCTTCGTGCTGTGGTTTTTCTAATGTGTTTTCGTTTTTAATGTCGAAGCGTTTGTAATGCACATCGTGCATAATCATGTTCATTCGGCATAAGTTATAAGTAGTTGGGTTCATTTCTTGTCCGAAGAACTGCAAGCCTTTGCTATCTACTTCTTTGGCTACACGTAACAGCAACGAACCTGAACCACAAGTAGGATCGTAAACCGATTTTAGTTTGTCTTTTCCTTGTGTAACCAGTTGTGCTAATATTTTTGATACCTGCTGTGGTGTGTAGAACTCTCCTGCTTTTTTACCTGCGCCGGAGGCAAACTTACCAATCAGGTATTCGTAAGCATCTCCTAAGACATCGCTTTCGGCATTGGCGATGTCAAAATCGATCTCTTCTAAATGCGAAAGTACTTTTACAATCAGTTCGTTTTTGTCGTTCTCAGATTTACCAAGTTTTGAACTGGTTAAATCTAAATCTTCAAAGAGGTTGCCAAAGTCTTCTTCGCTTTCAGAACCCATCGTACTTTGCTCAATATGCGTGAGTACTTTGGCTAAGTCACCCAAAATAAATTGGTGCTTTCCGCCTGCGTTTCCTCTTCTTGCTAGTTCTGAGAATAGTTCTGATGGTGCTAAGAAGTAACCGAGTTTATCTAGTGCTGCATCTCTAATAGCATCCATTAAAGCGACTTCTTGTTCGTGGCCTTCTACTTTATCAAAAGTAAGGTTGTCAGGTGCTAGAATTTCGTTGGCGTACAGTTCCATTTTTTTACTGAGGTATTTGTAAAAAATGAAGCCTAATATATAGTCTCTAAAATCATCGGCATCCATCTTGCCACGAAGGGTATTGGCGATGTTCCAGAGTTGTTGTTCGAGTTTTGCTTTTTGTTCGGTCATTAAGTTTTTTATGAACTGGGAATTTATAAAATTTCAGCTAAAGATTCTGGATAAACGATCCATTTATTACCTTTTGAATTTTGTTTAAATTGTATTCCTGCTTTTTCACCTTCATTGGTAATTGTTTTCTTATCATGTAAATAATTTTTCGTACACATAATTTCAATCACTTCATCAAACGATTTGTTCTTAATTTTACCAAGATTTGTTGCTGATAGCAAATTATCATTTATTACACTTTCAGATTGTTGTTTAGAATTGTTCTTCATAAATTCCTCTCTACTTCCTATTTCTACTTCTTCCTCTTCATCAATAAAATTGATTTCTTCAAAATCAAAAACATTAACTTTATTTGGTATTTTACCATTTAGTAACATTTTAGTCAAATCCAATTGAATTTTTGACCCTAAATAATCCTTTCCTCTTAAAAATTTTTTCTTAAAATTTGGCCTTTTTACAAAGACCGCGTAATTGTCTTTAAGAATTTTTGTGGTAGCATCCCAAGCTTCTTTATCAACATCGCTTCCTCCGATAATTTTAGTTTCACTTAATACTCCGAACTCTACATTGTTATCAAAGGAGTAATCATATAAGTTTATTGAAGTTATTATACCCTTTCCTTCATTTGCATAGTATTTAGCATGAAGAGTTGGGATGTATATAATTGAAATATTCGGAAAATCTTTAAAGTAGTTCAAGTCTTCATTTTTAAGACTTCTTTGTGGATTTTTAGAATTTTTTCCAAAAGCGATTATAAGATGTCTTTCAGGAAACTTTTTATGCTTATCAAATAATTTTTTAAAATAATCATCCAGTTGAATGAAAGGAGATACTATTAGAAGATGCTTCTTTGCTTCTTTAATAATATCACAAACTTCGTTTGTTAATTCTATTCCAGTAATAAATTTTGCCATCGTAAAGAAATTGAGTTAATAGGAGCCTAAATCTTTCTTTCTATTTAAAAAAGAAATCACTTAACAATAAAATAAATTTACTACTAATTAAAAAGGAGAATTTAAAGGTATAAAAAAAGGATACATCAAGATCAATATTTTAGTTAAAAACGGATTTAAATTAGTCATGTTTTCACTCTATAGAAGTGAGAAAATTAATCTTCCCAACCACAAAGCGTTATGCCTATTCTTTTAGCGTCATTTAGCGTTACTTTTTTTAATCGAACTCTTACAATTGGATAACCCGCGACATGTTTCAGAATAATGATACTTTTTACTGTATTTTCCTGTACAGATATAGACGCTGGTCTCAACTGAATCAAAAGAAGTAATCGCGATAAATACGAAACAAAGGGAAATGCTTAAAAATATTTTATAGACAAGCTTCTTATTTTTCATTATTATTAATTAAGATAAAATTCTAAAAAAACGGGTAAATGATCAGAGATCATTCTTGCCGCTTTTAAATTTTTACAAGATTCAATAAAATCAATCACTCCTGAATTTATTAATGAGATATCATTTGAATAATAAATATTGTCAATATCATGACTTAAATAATTACCTATAGTGCACTTACGTTTTAAAGTAGTTTTTGAGTTTTTAACAGCAGCATTAAAACCTAGTGAGTAAAGATTATTCCATACCTCATGACGCTCATTTAAATTGAAATCACCTGCAATAATTATTTTATTTGAGTTTAGCCTTTTTGGATAATCTTTAAAAAATATGATTTCATCTTCAGGATTATCGTTGTGTTTACGAGAATGAAAATTAACTACAAAAAATGGATCACCTCCTTTTTTTAATTGAAACTTCCCTATAAACGGCTCTCTATGGCATTTTTCTTCCAAATTTTCATCTAAATAGGCTCGACCAGATAATTTCACTTTAGATGTTTGCCAAAGGAATGCATAGCGTTCACTCATATATACTGACGGGCTTTTAGTAGGATCACTTATACGATAATCCCATTTATTGCCCATTCTATTTAATTCATCTACAATTTTGGCTACAGCCTGTGCTCCTGCTGGATCTTTAGCAACAACCTCTTGTATTGCCACAATATCGAAATTTCTAATAATTTTTGCGATTTTGAGTATTTCTTCGACGTCTTTAGATTTACCTAAATCACGAATGTTCCATGTAGTAATTGTTAAATTTTTTGTATTTTGATTATTCCGTTTTTGAGGCCTTTCATTGTTGATTTTTTTATTATTTTCAACAATGATTTCTGATTTAGGAGAATATTTTTCAACCTTACTTTTGTTTCTTGATTCGCAAGAAAAAAGAACAACTATGATTATAATCAGTATTAAAGTAAACTTTAGTTTCATGAATCTAATGTTATTTCTCCTTTTTTATAATGTTTGAAGTAATCGGAATTGTATTCATATTAATGGCAAAATTTAAATTGGCTTCACCAATTCCCATAGTAGTTATTCCTATTACTTCACCTGTCATGTTTAGTAATGGTCCTCCGCTGCTACCATGGGTGATTTCTGTTGTAGTTTGAATTATCTCTCTGCTATTTCCTCTATATCCCGAAATAATTCCTTTAGACAAGGTATGCTCTAATCCTTTAGGGTTTCCAATGGCGAAAACTTCTTCACCAATTTCCGGTAAATTGGAAGCAACGTTGAAGAAGTTAAAATGATTATCCGAATTGACTTTAAATATAATGTAATCATCTTCTTTATTTGAATCCAAAACTTCATATATTTTCAATTCTTCACCAGATTCTAATTTAATGATCTCCAGTCCTTTATTTGTGCCTTCAAATACATGAAAATTACTAACTCCAATACCACTAGCAGAAATAAAGAAACCTGATCCTTGTTTACCATCTTTTCCATCAGAAGTTAAAATCATAAACACTGCTGATTTATGCTTTTTAAATAACTCCATAAGTGTTAGGTTAGAATTATTTGAAGAAGAAGTGTTGCTATTTATCAGTGGAATATTTGATTCATCTAATTTTGTTTCAGGTGATGAATAATCCCTAGAGCTATTCCTTGCATTAGCCTTTTCATTTATTTCATATCTTGAACAGCCATTGCAGCCATATAACAATAATGATAGCGCAAAAAACAAGATATAAATATTTATTAATTTATCTAAGTACTTCATTATTTTTTAAAATCAATTTTTCCGATTTTTGGAACTATATGAATTAAAAACTGTTGATTTTTATTTTCTTCAATTCCTGAATATTCTCGCACTCCATCTGTACCACTCCCAGCAATTTGAATTTCACAAATTTCAGGGTCAAATATTATTTTATTTCTTTTCCACAACTTGTATAGAGACAAAGCCCTTTTGTAACTTAACTCAAAATTTTCAGTATAATCATCTCTAGAAGCCATTCCTTCGATTACAATTTGGTACTTAATATCTAGGCCCCTGTACTTTTCACTTGAATTTAAACTATCGACTAATTTTTTTAAAGATTTTCCGACTTTTACCAAATAATATTTATCCTCTTTCTTTATTTTGTGATCTAAAGGATCAAATAGTATCTCTCTATTCAATTTGAATCTTTTATACTTAGGCTGGTAGGAAAAAAACTCTTCTGGTAGTTTTTGTACGGCTGTTTGAATTTCTTTAATTTTTTGGAGTTGTTCATCTGTCGCCTTTTTTTGAAATTGCAAATATCCAATACTAACTGCAAAAAGAACCATCATTACAAAAAATAAACTGGTCATTAAATCTGAAAAACTTACCCAAAAAAAGTTGCTACTTTTCATAGAATCATCTCTTAATTTTCAAAGTTATCGATGGGTTTATTTTCTGGATTTACTTTACTTTGAGTCTTACTTTTTTTATTGAAACGAAATGAATTTCCAACGCGTGTAAATAATGTTGGTTTCTTTTTTTTAGTTTCTAGTTCAATTATTTTATCTCCATCTTTATTTTTTCTTGGCTTTTTCTTATTCATGGTAGCACTGAAGTTAGATGATGCTGTATTGAAATCCCTCTTTAAATGATTAACCGTAGTATTCAGCTCAGAAATCTTACTTAGCAGTTGTGCGTTTTGGGAATCTCCAGAGGTTTTTATAATCTCTGCGTTGCTTTCAATAACATTTTTTATTGGAACTAGTTCCTTTAAATTATTTAACTGTTCAAATTGAGGAACAGCTTCAGAATATGATTTAGTAAATTCTTTAATATGCGCTGAAGTTACTTTACCTAGTGACTTTCCAATTCCTTCATAGATTTCTTTTAGATTACTTTCATGACTAATGGCACGAGCATTAATTTTATTAATACGCTCATTTATTTCTTTCTCAAGTTTTTCAATAGCTGTTCTAAAGTTAGAGTCGGCAAAGTTAACCGCATTTAAAGCATGTGTCCCTGATGATTCAATTTTTTCAAGATGCGAGGTGAGATATTGTGAAAGTTTTTTGGAATCTTCTAAAGATGAACTTATTTGATTCGCTATAGTATCAATTGCTACCGTTCTTGAGGCAAAATCATTTAAATTGCTTGAGATTGCTTCCATATTAGTAATGTACGTTGAGAATTTGTTGAAGGAGTCCATATTCTCTTCAAGTTTTGCGAAAAGATTTAAATTTGCATTAGATATTTTTATCATATCCATTTTTTCAAATTTATCCATCATCTCTTGCTGCACAGTTAAATTCTCACCTGTTTGATTCGAAGCGTATAATACGTTATCAGAAATTTTAGTAGCAACTCTTGCAAACCTATCCAAACTAGCTTTTAAACCTGACACTCCTGTGTCTTCAGCTTTAATAAGTTCTGGTAATAGTTTGGCTTGTAAATAGGAAAGTTGATCATTTTTATCTTTTAAAGCTTTTCTCTTGGCGTCTTTATAAAACACTGAAGATAATATTGTCGTAAGGGCCAGACCAATTAGACTTGCTCCCATAGCATATTTTACGCCGTGTATTAGAGCATTAATTCCAGAAAAAAAGGTCTCATCTTTACTATCAATCTCTGGCATTGCTAAAAACCCGAATATAATACCCAACATTGTCGCAGCTAGGCCAAGATATAAAGGAGTAGGCATGGATTGTGAGATTTCACCATCTTTTAAATCTACTTCTCTATCTAAAATATCTTTTATAATACTGAAATTCACTGCTGCTCCATAGTTATTAATCAAATATGTGTTAATAGTTTCTTTGATTCGTATAATTATGTCGTTCTTTCCTGAAGTTTCAAGCAGAGAAATATCTATAATATTTTCATTTTGTCGAGGATCAAATAATGAGTCTTCTTCACCTTCTTCTATTATGTTACTTTCCTCAGTGTGTTCTAATATTTTTAAAGTACTCTTATCAAACTTTACTTTTATTTCCTTTAGATAGTCATTAAATATTTCTCTTAATAAATAGGTGTCTTTTAGTGTTTTAGCAAAAAAATAAACTTGAAGAATCACAACCGCCACAAGCAGACCTATTTCAATATTAAAACTGTTAGTAGTCCAAAAACCACCCCTTTCCTGAATTATTATATTAAATAGGAACATTTTCATTTCGATATATATTAAGAAATTTTCAATTTAATTTTTTGATCGATTCTCCACGAATCACCTTCTTTGATAACACTCCCTGGAGATTCAACATAAATCACAGTTGGGTTTATTATTGATGAATTTTCAATATCGCAGACAGGACTTAAAATAAAATCCATTTGGGACAATGCAGACATATCTAAATTCCCTGAGCGATAAATCAGTTTTCCCATATTATCATCATCAACATATTCTATTTTGTAGTAAGATCTTGATGTTGCTGTACTGGATGCATTTTCTAATAAAAAAGAACCATTCTGTTCTGGTGCACTAAAATAAAATACCGTAATTCTCTTTTCATTAGCTACAGTCCTATACGACTCTTGATTTGAACTAACATCCGAATCAATAATTTGAGCCTTTACCTCTTGAATTGGTTCTTCAACATTCTGAGAGCTTTTAGATCGTGGTTGAGAATTTGCTAATTCCTTTTGTTTCCATTCTGGTATGCTATTACCAGTGTTTGATTTGGGCTTTGGAATTGGCTTGGATTCTGCTTCTTTTTGATAGTTTTCTTTTCTTTCCTTTAATATTTTTATTACATCAAAACGGATTAGTGAAAACCCTCGATAGTTATTTCTATAAAGTCTTTTATAATCATAATATTTTTCACCTATTAATTTTCTGATTTTATAATTGAAAAACATTATTGCACATAAAAACCCAAACACGAACACGCCAAAGTAGCCCAGATAATTATAGATGTTGATATAATTGTTTTCTGATGGTGTTACTACTCTAACTCTTAAATTTGAATTACTATTTTGTGCAGTTCCATTGGAGTTTATTTGATTTTCTTTTTCCTCTTCATATGCAGATTTCGTTTCTTTTAAAAAAAATATATTCGATACCTCATCCCAATGAATTTTATCATTTTTATGCAGATCGAGTTTTTTAATATATATTTTTGTTATGTCACCAATATCAAGGACAGCACTTAAATTATAATTTGCAGAATTTATTTCACTTGTATAATTATCTCTTAAAGCTTGAAAAATCGTATATCCTTGTGAACTCCATCCATTTTCTTTCTTTACAAGAAATGAATCGATACCATCAAATAATTCAGTTGAATTATCAAAATTCTTATAATTATCAAGAAATTTTAATTTGAAGAGTGTCATTCCTTTTTCTTCATTTTCATCTATTTTCCCTTCACCAAAATTCTCAGAAGTAGATTTGCAATCTTCCATAAAGGCATATAACAGTTTTGGAATCCCTACTGTAGCTTTATTTACAAAAGTGGTACTATCATTCTTGAAAAAAGAAGAATTGTGGGCTTGTATCCCTACAGAATAAAAGAATAAAAAAACTAAAACATATTTCATACGCTTAATCCTTTGAAGCTAACTCAAAGGCTAACTTATTTAAAACACCTATAAGTGGATAAAAGAAAAGAGATTCTTCAATAGGTACATTCGAGTCTCCACCTTCACTCTCAACTTTCAATTCAATACCCTTCTTTAAGAAATCATCTAAATGATCCGTTCTCATAGCCTTAAATGTGTCATAGGCTTTTCTTTTTATACCAAAAACATTATTTATGTTAACTGTTTCAAAATAGGAATCTAAAATGGCATAAAACTTTTCTATACTTTCTACAATGAGATTTGTATCGGCATCCCTGACCTCATTGAATTTAGGTGCCCTTGCCATCGATTCAGTATCTAATAATAGATCAAGATTTGAGTTTTCTTTACCTCCCAACCAATATTTGATGCTCGGCTCATTGCCTACTGTACTTTTAAGTCCTCCTTTACAAGTGATCTCTTTTGGGATTTCCGATAGTACGGAAACCACCTTATTAGTTTTCACTCCAACCACTTGTTCAGCTATGTATTTCATCAAACTTGAAATATGGTCTAGATTGGGAGAGGGATCAATTATTCTTAAAGACTTTGATCCTGTTCCACTAAACAAGTAGTTAAGAGGGACATCAAACCCTTCTTTTTTCAATATTTTTGCAATGTAAAATCCAATAGACGCATAGAACAACAGGAACGTGAGTTTAATATTCATTTCCTGCTTAATCAAAGATGAGTAACTGAACAATCCATTAGAACTCTTTTCTAAAGCAAATAGATAACTACTAAAATCATTGGATTTACCTCTTACTTCAAGAATATTATTTAAAATTTTAGTCTTTTCCTTTTTTTCAATATCAGAATTGTCGTTAAGATATTCTAAAGCTCGATCCTTAAATGCCAACACAAATCCATTTACGCTGGGACTTCCACCGTAACCATCACCGTAAATTGCATCTCCCGCAAATCTGAAGGATGAAATTACTTTTGGCATTCCATCATCAAATATTGAGATATCAGATGACCCTCCTCCGATATCAATGGATACCGACAACCCAATTATTCCCTTATCGTTGTGATAATGATAAAAAGGCGCAATACTTTCAGCCATTTTGGTTATGTTTTCAGGATTAGCAGAATCTCCAAAAACTTTTTTATAGGTCTTTTTCCAAATATCCTCAATGATACCCTGCTGAAAAGAAGTCATACTAATTGGATAGAACCAGATAACTTTTGTGTTTTCAAGTTTTCCATTTGATAGCAATACTTTATAATAAACAATAGATAAGAGATATTCTACATAGGACTCAACTCTTTTTTTATCTTCTGCCTTGGAATAATTGCTCCATTTTAAGGCTGTTGTAAGTTCTAAATGTTGTTGGATAGTTGTTTTTTCCAGTAAAAAGAAATTATTAATGTGCTTAAATAATTCTCTTTCATTATTATAATTGATATCCTTATTCTCAACAAGTGCTGTCCTAACAGGGAAACTTAAGTCTTCAGTGCCTATAGAATGTGGAATAATTTCCTGATTAAATGTGGCCTCATTCAAAGTGTATATAGGGTCAACTTTGGCTGACTTACTCAATAGCGATGCCCATATTGTGTTAGGCATTTCATTTTTTAAGGGTTGTAGGGTTTCTCCCGTCTTTTTATATTCAATATGCGTATTTGTAGTACCAAAGTCGATTGCAAAAGTATAGTCCACATTATTTGACCTATAGATTGGCATTTTTGGAATAACCATACAGTTATATGAGTTGATAGTTAATTGTATACAATCAAAATAACTTTCTGTACTTCGATACGAACTTTTGATTTGATTTCCACCATGACTTCTGACCACTTCCGGCGAAGATTCAATTATATTACCAGATTTCAGAAAAATAGGTTTAATAACATTGTTACTATTTTCACCAATATCTCCATCAATAATACCTATGTTGTACTTAACAGGGAAGTCTTCTACTTTTACAAAAGGAAATATAGCCAAATGAATCTCTGGCTTAACAATATCATCTATACCATATATCTTTTTATACAAAATTTT
This sequence comes from Flavobacteriales bacterium 34_180_T64, assembly GCA_002162765.1. Classification (GTDB taxonomy): domain Bacteria; phylum Bacteroidota; class Bacteroidia; order Flavobacteriales; family Flavobacteriaceae; genus MAAR01. The sequence goes on from MAAR01000017.1 coordinate 358,616, forward strand.
TCTTCCAGATTTTATAGGAATCTCCAATTTAACCTCAACACCTCCTGCAGACAACGAGCTTATTTTTAATAATTCATCAACATCTTCAACCTTGAAAAATTCAAAAAAGGTTTTAGTTAATGGCATTAAATGTCTTTTTGAACCGCATAATTCGAATTTTTTACTATTAAGTTCATAAGGCATTTCAACGATATGATCTTCTAAGAAATTTCCAATAGATAACCAATAATATTCATCTCCTAGAACAGGTATTTTGGATTGATCTTCCGATAGTACGTTTCTATAGGGAACCTTATTACGCATAGTTTCTGGGTTCCATTTAACATCACTTGTAGTGAAGCAAAGATTTTCAGAATACATATCAAAAGGGAGCACTAATGGCTTTTTATTACTTAAATTACTGTTTATGACAAAATCACTTTCGTCAGCTATCGAATGATAACTATGGACCTGTAGCCCAAGAGGCACCCCTAAAACATCACAATAATTATTTGGAGCTCCTGATACATGACACTTCTCGTATTTTGATATACTAGAAGCATTGATATTATCAACTTTTAATCGATCCGCAGGTTGCAACTCTAATTTTACTTTTTGTAAATAATTATAAAATTCATTTTGACCTTGATGTGTGAAATATTTTATAAAATTTGGAGTTTCGGATAAAGCAAAAATATATTCTATATAAGACCACTCACGAGTTGCCAATGATGCATATATGTTATCAAGTAGTTTGTCATTTCCTCGATTAATATTCATATTTAAATTATCAGAATTAGCATCTGGTGCCGCAAAGAATAATGTAGATGGAGAAGTACAACCAACTAATTGTTTATCAAATAATATAAAAAACAATCTATTTACATTATTGAAGTTATAAATACTTCCATCTTGAGCCCAATATGTTTCGAGTGTTTCAATAAGGTCTTCATGAACTCCATTCTTAAGGGATGTAAACCGGTGTTTTGGGTTCCATTCTATAATATCTATTTGAGGATACAAGTTTGATAAAAAGAACAGTTGACCTACATCTAGCGCATCAGAGACTAGTTTATGTTGTGCAGTGCCTCCCTCTATTCCGTTATCCGCAACCCACTGAAATGCTGATTTAACAAGATCAATTCTAGCAAATGGACTTGGGATAGATGTCGAAATATGTTTTCCGTCCGTAATAATAGTACTTAAGTTTGCACTAGTAATCGTGCCGCTATCAAACCATCCTGAATGAGCTGTTTTTCCGTCTTTATGTAATCTGAATATTTTTTTTACCATGGTAAGATCTTTTAAAGTTTTTGCTTTTCGATAACCTTTTGTGTAGTCGATCCAAAAAGTTTAATAAGTTGATTATGTTTCTGTGACTCAGAGATAGGTGTTTGATCAATTTCCAAACAATTTAAGGTGTCAAGAGTTTTGAAAAGCCCTCTTCCGTTATCATTGTTTTTTATTATGGAATTAAAGGGAGCAAAAGATGGACTATTATCTTCTAATTCTTGTGTCCAATTATTAAAATGGGCATTGAAATTAGCTATTTCGTTTTTGTATTCTGGACTATCAAAATAATCTCTGGTAAGTTGAGTTTTTTTCTTTGTCCATCTCGATACATTTAATGCACGAGGCAAGCCCTTTTTAAGATATTCAGTATAAAATCTAAACTTTTGTAAATAAAATTTAATTTGCTTGGAATTTATGGTATTCAAGGAATCAAAAGTCAAAGGATTTGTGTCATTTTCAATACCAAATTCCTTTATTTTAGTTTGACCTGGACTTAGATTTTGTGCATTTGAACTGAAATCTAATATAGCAAGTGCTCCTGCAAGTTCTAAAAAATGTGCATCATTTTTTTGTGCTTGCTGACCAGCATGATTATCGTAAGTTGAAGTCGTTCCAACATCTCCTAAGAAATAAATGGATTCAATCTGTTTTTGATTTATAATGGTTCGGTTATAATAATCAATCGCTGATTTTGCTTTTTCAAGAAACGTATCCGAATCAATTTCACCTTTATTTAATTTAAAATAGGGTAAATAAGTAAGGCCTCCAATAATTGCTTGTTTTATAAGTGCACTATTAGGAATTTCAGCGCCATTTTTTAGACTTTTTAGCAATAGAGGAAATCCTGCCGCTCCAGTTCCTCCAAATATTGAATTGACTATAAATATGGCGTCACCAGGACTAAAGGATTGCCCAAATCTTTCAAAATCTTTTGAAGAAGTAAATTGATTTAATACAATAGATCCCATATTTGGATTTCCTTTAAATCCTACATCAAGATCAGATTCTAGATTATGTTCAGAATATAAACTATCTAAAAACAATTTATCTTCAGAAGGGATATTGGAATAATGTATGAAATCTTTAAATTTTGTTCCTGCAGTACCATTAAGCATGAATTGAAATCCATCTCCAGTTATGCTGTCTGAGTTGGTCACTAAATTAGCGACTGTTTTTACCTCTTGTGCAAAAAAATCATCAGGCGAATCGATATTTTTTCTAATTTCCTGATACAGTTTCAGTATTTCTTTTGTTCTGTTTAAATCTCCATTACCGGTATCTGGGTCTATAATTATAGGTACAACAGTATCAAAATCGTTACCCAACTTACAGCCAGCGGCGAACAGCATGGTAAGTGCTTTGATAACTCTTGAGCCTGTTCCTCCTATTCCGAAAACGTATAATTTCTTTGCCATAATTTATTAATTTAATGAGGTAAATGCTTTTGAACTTTACTTTTTAATCTTAAACCCAAACTAAAAATATATGAAACCAATATAGAAAGACAGGCGTTCAAAATAGCATAGAATAATATGAGACCTTCTGTAAACTCTACAAAAAGAGGATTTGTATGAACCAAAAAGTTAGCCAAAGTAAGATTAACCGAACTAAAAGTAACCACACCAACTATAAGTGCTATAAAGCCAAGATATAACCAATAATGTAATTTAGTATGGTAAGGGTATTTCCATAAAAAATAAAACAATCCTAAAAATACAAGTGGAATTCCTAACAATATCCAACCCATATCATTGTATCCTCCCTTAGTAAATAAAGTTTGAAAAATTATAGAAAAATCATTGTCAAACATGCCAAACATCTCTTCAAAGAACTCATAAAATGGTGCGAAATTCATATTATTAATTTTTAATTTTTAATTTAAACTCAGCTAAATACTTTGTGCTAGAAACCTCCTTGTAAGCTTCATCAATCCCATTAATTAAAGTATTGAAACCAAAGGTCTGAGATATATTATTATCCAATGGGGAATCATTATCAGTATTAGCCTCATTAATCCAACTTGGCAATGCATTATTCAAAGTAATAACAACATCTCCTATTTTAGGCTGTTTTGTAATTGAGGCTACTTTAATTATATGTGTAGCTGCAAAAGGAAGTGTTTCTAAGTAGGATTTTAAATCACTATTTGGAGAGTCTCCAATAGCCTCAACTTCTACAACTTTATATTCACATTTACAAGAATAATTTAAGATTGAAGTTAAATATGTTTTAGGCAAGTAATTTAATTTGGAAAAATCTACTGCTATATTAAAATTGGAATTATCAGTAACATTGTGATAGAGTTCGAAAGTATTCAACTCTTTAAAATCAAGTTTAAAACCAAAATTGTTATATCCAATACCTGAATAAGATAATTCTTGAATATCTAATTTACGAAAACGCGCAAGATCAACAAACCCCATTAGGTTTTTCAATCGCTCCTCCGGAAAATACTTTATTAGCAGATCACTATTTCCAAATATCCAAATGTAATACGGTCTTTTATGATCTATTTTTTCACTTTTACCTTTAGTATCTTCTACATTAGCAGGGTGATACCATCCATTGAAATGCGACTCCAATTTAACTAGTAAAGTTTCTACATCTTCTGGTCCAAGTCTTTCTATAAATACGGTTCTGGTCGATGCTCCCTCAGTTTTTAAAGCTGTTAAAGGGTTGTCCGATCCACCTACATCATATATGCCATCAGATATCAAAATAGTGATGCTATCCTTCTGTGCCTTAGTGAGAGCAACTTTAAACATCGTATTCAAATCACTAAATTTACTTGTCGTCTTAGTAAACCCTTTTTCGGTGAGTTGAGATTTTAAAATATTTGCATCATTCCCAATTGGATGAGTAGTTAATTTGTATTTTTCATGAAGGGCATTTCCTTTATTATCAAACCCATTTGCTTTCCCACTTATCATATTATATGTAAAGTGCGTTTGAGAATTAACCAAATTGGGATATTGAGCAATGTCATTTACCACATTAACAAATTCAGTAGCTCCATTGACATAACCAAACATACTTCCTGAATTTTCGAGGTAAAAAGTTACATGGCTAATTTTATTAAATTTTTCTGAAGAAATAACTTCTCTGGGAATATCTTCACCTGGCAAAGATGATTCAGTTGATCGGTAATCACGCTTACAACTTGTGGTAATTATTAAAATTGCTAGGGACAAAAAGAAATATTTTAATCTAATCATAAATTTCTAAATTTATTTTTTTCTAAAATCCCCATGATAATTTTGCATTAGGGTGTTACCAAACGCTTATTATCATAACATGGGTTTCAATTTCACATACTCAATTTTGATATTGTATTTACAATTTTAATATAACAGTATCTATGAAAATTAATAAGTGGGGAGAACTTAAAGATAAAAAAAAGCGCAGCATAAACATTAATTTTTAGAATTTATATCATTTTTTAAATTTATGCTAAGTAAAAATTATTCACTTTGGTATAATCTAATTATTTCAGTGAAAATTATCCAATTACATTTGAAAATAATATGATATAAATTATATAGTAATAACAAACATATCATAATTAAACAGTTGTAGATTACGGAAATCCGTAAGCCAAAGTAATAATAAAAACTCTGTATTGGTAGCAACACAGAGTTCTTTAAAATAACTCTCCCTAAGAATTAATTAATAGCAAATCAATGATAATAAGAATTGTAATTATTTCCTTACGGCTTACCGTAATCCTTAAAAAAAAGGCACACGATATACGTATGCCTAAAGATTCTCCCTATATAACTAAGATTAATTAATTATAACATTACAAGAGTAATTAAAAAAACAGCGTTTTCCTTACGGCTTTCCGTATTGACGTCTCTAAATTAAGCCTAGATCTTTAACTATAGCTACTAAGTGTATGGCGTTATTGGCTTTAAACTGAATACGAAGTTTATTCAAGCGCTTTTCAATAGAACTTAAACTACTCGGTGAAATGTTTTTATTTTTAAATACATGGCTAATCTCATCTTGTGATAAGCCATTAGCCATAAGATGTATAAGTTCGATATCATAATCCTCAATCTCTAGTTCTGCTTTTGGATGCAGTGCTTGCTCAATTTGAGGCGATAGGTAAGTGGCATTATTATATACTTTTTTAATCGCTCCTGCCAACTCAATGAGCCCTCTCCTACCTTTACATACATACGCGTTTACATTATGATTTTGCATCAATGTTCTTACTTTTTGCAGACGGTCTTCAACAGAATAGACTATAATTTTTAATTCAGGGTTCTCGGATCTTAGTTTCACAATTAAATCCTCACCTGAACTGAATTTCTGTTCCCTATGATCCGCTTTGAAAGACAGGTCTGTAATTAATAATTGATAGGGAGCACTGTCATGAATGCCTCGCTTAATTTGAATATAAGCATCGTCACAATATTGCACTTGATGGAATTTATCAACGTCTAAAGTCTCTAACACCGTTAATACTCCTCGGTTTATACTTCCTAAATCGTCTGATACTAATACTTTTGAAAACATAGTTTAAATACTCATTATGGCTTTAAAACCATTGTTAATTTGAGATTCAAATCTAATGGAACCATTTATTGAAGCCATACGGGATTCCGTATTTTGTAATCCATTACTTTTAAAAAGATTACATCCTACTCCATTATCTTTATAGTTTATCTCTATTCTATTTTTTGATTTCTCAAAACCTACAACTACAATTGTTGCCTCACTATGTTTTCGCATATTGGTCAATAGTTCCTGTAATACCCTATATATTGTTGTTTTACTAAGATCCGAAACACCATTCCAGTCAATTTTAGAAGCATTTTTTGCTATAACATTGAGTTCAGCAGTCTTATAACTCATAAGCAAGTCCTTGATAAGATCGTTAAAATTCTCATCGACATGTACCGTAGCACTTTCTTTAGAGATGTCTCTTGTCTTTATATAAATATTTTCCAAATGATCTAATACATCTTCATTGTTATTAATATCACTTTGTAATTTGGTCATGACATGATAGATGTCATTGGCGACTTCATCATGTACTTTTTTAGAGATGCGAGATTCGGTGCGATAAACTTCTTGAAGCTTTTCTTTTTTATGTTTCATTCTGAATAGGAAAAACAGAAAAATACCCAAAAGAATTACTACAGCTCCAATTGCCTGATATAATTGTGTTTGCCGCAATTGTATTTCATTGTTCAGTTGACTCTCTTTAAGGAGACGCTCTTTTTCTGATGTATTATATTTCATCATTGCAAATCTATTATCGCTCCGCTTATTAGTTAATGTAAGGCTATCATTGATAGTTTTATATGCACTAACAAACTCATCTGAATTAAACGCAATAAGATTTGCTAAGGCATCATTCTTAAATGATATACTATTTAATTTTGTTGCAATGTCATAAGCTTTCATGGCATATTCTTTGGCAAGAACTAAATTCAATCTTTCTTTATAATGCTTCGACAAATGTATATAGCTTATATATAAACTCTCTGAATCATCAACCAATTGTCGCAATTCAAGCGCATCTTGCATTAGTGGTAATGCTTCTTCTTGATTTAACTTGGAATAGGCAAAACCTAAATTATCTAATACACGTGCCTTCGCCAATGTGTCTGAAACTCTAGGCACTATAGTTAATGCTTTTAGTAACTCTTTTTTAGCAGATTCATATTGGTTTAAATCCTTATATATGTTAGATTTATTATTGTATAACGTCACACTATCTTTTGCCGACTGAGCAAGTTGAAATGCTCTATTAAACAAATCGAATGCTATGGCATCATTATTCTGTTCTCTATAAAGTATTCCCAGTAGGTTGTATATGCCCATTCTATATGCAAAACTGTAATTACTATAAGACATCCGATCCAATAATTTAAGAGCTTCAGTCAAAGAGACTTCACTATCAATATAAAACCCTGTTTTATATTCTAAGCTCGCAATGTGATATAAACAATATGCTGCTCTTAGACTATCTTTTTCTATTAATGATTTCTCTTTAGATTTAACCAAATATTGGTATGCATTGGTAAAATCATTTGCAGATTGTGGATGCTTAACTAGTTTAACATAGTACTGTAAACTATCTCTACTTTTCTGTGCAAAACTATTTTGACTATACAGAAGTATAAAGACAGGCAATATTAAATAACAAAAGAGGAATGATACGTAATGTTTCATTCCTCAAATGTACTAAGTTAAATTTAGTTATACATTATCCTCCGTTATTCCCTCCTCCTGGTGGCGGTGGCGGTGGTGGCGGTAATTCTCCATCGTCGCCACAACAGGCTACTTCTTCTTTAACTTGTTCAGCGATGATTTCTGGTGTACATGACATCATTACCATATTAAGGAAAACCGTAAATAATATTAAATATATTTTCTTCATTTTATTAAAATTTTGAAATTGAACATTAGTGTGGCCGTCTGAGGTTTTCTCAGATGCTCTAATGTTTAGCAATTGTGCTATAAGAGAGGACGTCCCTCTCGTTTTGAGAAGTATGGAGTGCTTAGTAAAGAAGTGTAACTACTTCTCAATACGATTACACAACTTTACCTTGCGACTCCGACTTAGAATTGAAGTTCGTAAACCTTATTACGCTAAGGCGGTTATCAATTCTGAAGCAAATAAATGAAGATGATTTAGGAATGAACGGAAATTGTATGGAAGTGTTTCGGAAAGTTTATGGAAATATTTTTCCATGTTTCTTCCAATAGAATAACTAACTTTAAAATCTATAAAAACTGTAAATAATGCATAGAGAGTTAATCATCAAATCGTTTGAAGAAATAAAGAGAAAGACTAATGAAGATACTGGGATAACTCCCTCAAATTTTGCGACTGCTAAATTGCTTTCAGATTACATTTATGAAAACCATAAACTTAGCTTTGGTGAAAGAAGTTTGAGTATGTATTATAAAGACGCAATAGAGAATAAAGTCACTTTAATAAAACAACCTCAAGTAGTTGATGCAATGTGTAATCTTTTGGGCTATGACAATTTTTCTGACTTTAAGAAAATTCATGTAAAGGGATTATCAGAAAAACGAACTAAAACTAAACCACTAAGTTTTTTAAAGAAGCATAAAATTGTGGTTTTGATTTGTTTAATTGCTATCGTTACTTTGTCAGTTACTTTTTTAACCAATCAACAACGATGGATGGAATGGCAAACGGATCATTACGTCGAAGTAGAGTTTGATTCAAAAAAAATAAGCAACGGTTCACTTAAAATATATAAAGAAGATCGTATTTTATTCTTTAAAAAAATACAAATAGATTGTAATACTGAGTTTTTTAAAATCGATGGTAGTGAAAATTTATGGTATGGAAAGAATTCAAAAGGTGAATTAGAATACTTTACCTCCTTAGGATTACACCCTGACACTGGAAAAACCTTGAAGAAGATTACTGTTTATATGATTAAGAAACATATCTGTCCTAGTTATAAAAAGTAGCACAAAAGAAAGAAACTAATTATTCTGAAGTGAGGGTTTTCCGCGCGAAAATTCGGAAGTAATTAATTATACACGTTGTTGTGGTTAGTATTTTTTTAATCCAATAATAAATTCATTATCTGAAAACCTAAACCCATTTAGATTCTCAATTATTTTTCCTGGGTTAACTTCTATTGTAAAGTCATTTAATTCCAGCATCTGTTTAATTCTCCACATTCCAATTCCTTCACCATCTTTATACGTTTTTTTAGCTTCACTTCCAGAAAAGCCTTCAATAAAAAGCTTAGGATATTCTTTTTCTTCAATATATAAACTGGTCATTTTAAAATGAACATTTATTGTATTATCCTTTTCATTAAAAAGAATATCAATGGTAGATTTTGGTTTAACATATTTTGAGGCATTTTCTATCAAATGGTATAATGCAACTTGCAAAGTTTCATAGTCACAATAAACTGAACTTCTACATTCTCCAACATTAACATATACTTCTTTATCTGAAAAGTCGACAAAAAAGGAATGTAAAACATTCATTAATACTTTATGAATTGGATGATTCCTTTTTTCTATTGAAGGATTTGCTCTATCGAGTTTTTTATAAATAGAAAATTCAGATTTCATATGAATATTATGTTTAGCTAATCTCAAGAACATAAGTGCAGTATCTTTTGGATTAGCTTTGATAATTTCTGTGATTTTAGGTATTTGGGAATTAAAGTCAGAAGTAAGAACTTCTTGTGGAACTAAATCATATACTTCCTGAATTGTTTTTCCATTAATCGTTGTTAAATTATGAACTAATCTGTTCACTCTTTTTTGCTCACTAACTTTTAAATTTGTCTTAATTGATTCAATTGGTATTTTTAAATCGTGATATGCATATGCTAATGCATCTAATTTTTCTTTAAATAATTTAGTTGTTTTTGTCTTTGCACAACAAAGAAAAGTAACTCCATTACTATTATTTATTTTACCGTTTCTTCTTTTGGTAAGATACAATGGACAATCTATAACTTTTCCTTTATGTTCAGTTTGTGAGTAACAAGTCTGACACTTTTCGGTTAAGTTTGAAGCAACATCTTCACTTTCGTTGTCAATTACTGAAAAATGATTTATTGACATAAAGTTTCAATTAAATTGATGAATTGATAAGGTTCTGCATTTTTAGACAAACAATCATCTACTTCTCTTAATGCTTTATGAAATCTATCTCCTTTTGTTTCTGCCGAATAAATAACAATTTTCTTTTCCGGATATTTTTTCTTTACTGCAGACGCTAATCCTAATCCTTCATCTTTAAAAAGAGTTTTTCCAACTCCATTGATATCAACGAATATTATATCAGCTTCTTTTGCCTTGTAATCATCCAAATCGGTTATGTCTTTTACCGAATTTGTGTTTTTCCAACCAGATTTTTTTAGTATTGAGACCATTTTGAATTTCGTATGTTGGTCATCAATAAATAAAATTCGCAAGTTGGATTTATCTTTTTTGACTTCAGTTTTTTGTTCTTCTTCAGTTTCTTGTTTTCCTATATTATTATTTATTGTAATTGAATTTTTATTCTTGTTTTTATTTCCTTTTTCTGATTTGGTTTTACTTTTGAAAACAAATTTGTCTAAAACAAAAAACAAGGCAGCTACTCCAATTCCTCCGAATAACCATTCATAATTTTCTTTTAAAAATTCAATCATATTTATTTAATTTCAAGGGTTTGCTAATATTAACCACAACGTGTTCTATGCGAATATAATGCCTTTATACCCCTTCAATTATTGTCGAAAAGAGTACATTTTATCCTTCTGTTTATTTTCAAATTTATTGCTAATCTAATTCTAATATCATGACATTTGTCAGGTATAGATCAACCTATAATTAAGAACATTATTCCTTATCCAATACACTGCTGGAGATTAAGAAATTGTGTTCCTCTTCTATCAATTATGTGTCAACAAGAATGTAATATAAGGGAGAATCTAAATATACATATTTCTAATAAAATTCCTACAATTAATACTTAACTTCTCATAATTTTATTTAATTTACACTATCGATTATTAACAACAATAGTGAACACGAAACTGAACACGTTTTGGAACACGATTTTGAATATTGCAAAATACAATGATTTGATTTTCAGGTATTTATAGCCCTAAAAAAGCACTTGAAAATTTTCATAACCCGGGAATTCAAAATCTTTTTCTTTCTAATTAATAACATTGTATTTACGATAAAAGTGTCAACAATAATTTGTTAAAATGAAGAAGCCAAAGACATGAATAATGCTTAGTCTTGATCAAAAAAGAAATCATGTATTTCAATAATATCTCCTCTTCCAATTTGAACAAGATTACGTGTTTCTTTTAAAAATATTCCTAGAGATCTTTCGTTATAAATTAATTTCATGTCGTTAGAATAATCAGTTACAACATACATATCACCTGTTAATTTATAAAATGGTACAACTAGCTTACTTTTTGCTTTTACACCTTTATTTACAACTTTTCCCTCTTTTAAAATATTCATAACAATATTTTCATCATTTTCACTTGAAGCTACCTTTACATATGAAATCATCATTTTCATCCATTCTTTATCATCAACCAAAGACCATTTTACTTTATTAAAATCAATTCCATATTCAGTAATCCACCCTTGACTTGTAAACCCAAATAAAACTTGTTTTCTTCCATCAAGCTCAGGTTTGTTAGTAGGTGTAAACTCTTGTATTGTATAAGTTATAAGAGAAGTTGCTGACATATCTTTCACTTTTTTACCATCAAAGGAAAGTGTTTTTAAAGAAAAACTAGTAAGCTCAGGATTATTAGACAATATCCATTGGGTCGCAGTTAGTTCGGCTCTCTCTTCCATTTGTTTGACAGCTGCAATTCCAACTCCAATCGCAACTAACGCTCCGGCTGCTACTATTGCCCCATCACTTTGTGCTTTTGTTTGTTTTGGTATTAAATAGATAATAATAATAAAAAGTAATACAAGTTTTTTCATATAAAATAGTTTTAAAAAATTTATTGATTAGCTCATTCAAACTTAATCCTCGCTGAAGAATTTTTCTTACGGTAATCCGTAAGAGAAAGTAATAAAAAAACTCCGCATTGATAACAATGCGGAGCTCCTTAAAATAATTCTCCCTAAGAATTAATTAATAGCAAATCAATGATACGAAGAACTATAATTGTTTTCTTACGGGATTCCGTAGTATTTCAAAAAAAAGAGGCACACCAAAAACGGCGTACCTCAAGACTCCCATAACATTAATTATGACAATAATTAATGTGCTGCAATTTGTAAAGTAAAAATGAATTTTCCTTACGGGTTTCCGCAAAGAACACGTTATATTAACCCCAAATCTTTAACAATAGCGACAAGATGTATGGCGTTATTGGCTTTAAACTGAATCCGAAGTTTATTCAAACGTTTTTCGATAGAACTTAGACTACTCGGTGAAATGTTCTTATTTTTAAATACATGGCTAATCTCATCTTGAGATAAACCATTAGCCATATGATGTATAAGCTCAATATCATAATCTTCAATCTCTAATTCCGCTTTCGGATGCAGTGCTTGCTCAATTTGAGGCGACAAGAAAGTCCCATTATTGTATACTTCATGAATCGCGTTTGCTAATTCAATAAGCCCTCTTCTACCCTTACATACGTAGGCATTTACTTTTTGATTTCGCATCAAACTTCTTACTTTTTGTAATCGGTCTTCCACAGAATACACTATGATTTTTAATTCTGGATTTTCAATCCTAAGTTGTTTAATCAATTCCTCGCCCGAATTGAATTTTTGTTCTCTGTGGTCTGCTTTGAATGAAAGATCTGTAATTAATAATTGGAATGGCTCGTTGTCATGAATGCCTCGCTTAATTTTAATATAAGCATCATCACAATATTGCACTTGTTGGAATTCTTCAACTGCTAAAGTCTCTAATACAGTTAACACGCCTTTGTTTATACTTCCTAAATCATCGGACACTAATACTTTTGAAAACATAGTTTAAATACTCATTACGGCTTTAAAACCATTGTTAATATGAGATTCAAAACTAATAGAACCTTTTATTGAAGCCATACGGGATTCCGTATTTTGTAATCCATTGCTTTTAACCAGTTTACAACCTATACCATTATCTTTATATTGGATTTTTAGTTTATTACCTGTTCTATCAAAACTTACAACAACAATAGTCGCCTCGCTATGTTTACGCATATTGGTCATTAGCTCTTGTAATACCCTATATACTGTTGTTTTTTTGAGATCTGAAATGTCCTTCCAATCCATTTTAGAAACATTTTTAGTTATAACATTAAGATCTGTAGTTTTATAACTTATGAGTAAATCCTTTATTAAATCGTTGAAATTTTCTTCGACATGCAGCGTTGCATTTTCTTTAGAAATATCTCTTGTTTTTACATAAATGCTTTCTAAATGATCTAATACATCTTCATTGTTGACGTCATCTTCACTTTGTAACTTGGTCATGACATGATAGATATCATTAGCTACCTCATCATGAACTTTTTTGGAGATTCGGGATTCGGTGCGATAGATTTCTTGAAGCTTTTCTTTTTTATGACGTATTCTAATAATGATAAAAAGAAAAACACCAAATAGAGACATTACAATTCCAATGGCTTGGTACAATTGTGTCTTTCTCTTTTGCTTCTCAGATTTAAGCTGACTTTCTTTTAGAAGACCCTCTTTTTCAGCGGTATCGTATTTCATTAACGCGAATTTATTAACGCTTTGCTGATTCGCTAGCGTGATACTGTCATTGAGTCTTTTATAAACAATTGCAAATTCATTGGGATTAAAATTGATAAGCATGGCTAATGCTTTATGTCTATAATTAGCCCTATTTAATTGATTTGCAATATCATAAGCTTTTAAGGCATACTCATTTGCAACTTCAGCCTCAATTTCACTATAATGCTCAGCCAAATTAATGTAACTTGTAAATAGACTTCTAGGATCATTTATGGCCCTTCGAAGTTCAAGTGCTTCTTGCATTAATGATAAGGAATTACTTTGATTTAATTTGTGATTCACGAACCCTAAATTGTCCAACACTCTAGCTTTTGCTAAAGTATCAGAAACCCTAGTTATTATAGCTTTAGCCTTAAGTAATTCACTCTTTTCAAGAGCATACTCCTCTTTGTCTTTATATAGATTTGACCTATTATTATAAAGCGTTAAACTGTCTAAGGAGGATTCGGCATATTTCAATGCGCTATTATACATTTTATTAGACATCGTATCATTGCGTTGTTCACGATACAACATCCCAAGTAAGGTGTAAAACCCTTTGTTTAATTTAATTGTATAAGGACTCGGATTTATATTACTCAATAACTTTAAGCCTTCGGTTGCAGATATTTCACTATCAACATAGAAACCGCCCTTATATTCAATACTTGCTATTTGATACAAACAATAGATGGCTTTTAGACTATCATTTAGCTGTAGAGCATCTTCCTTTGCATCATTTATAAATTGAAATGATTGCGTTAAATCGTTCGATGTTTGAGGTTGATTAACGAGGTCCACATAATACTGTAAACTATCACCTTTTTTCTGACCAAAACAATTACCATTATTGGTCAGTAAAAATGCTGTGATCACTAAATAAAAAAAGAGGAATGACACGTTGTGCTTCATTCCTCAAATGTACTAAGTTAAATTTAGTTATCCATTATCCTCCGTTATTTCCTCCTCCTGGTGGTGGCGGTGGTGGCGGTGGTAATTCTGAAACAAATAAATGAAGATGGTTTTGTATTGATTGGAAATTGAATTGAAGTGTTATAGAAAGTCGTTGGAATTAATTTTCCAAAAAAAAATAGAAAAAAGTACTAACTAAAAAATATAATAAATTGGGACTAATGCATAGGCGACTTCTTAAAGCCGCTTTTGAAAAAGCAAAAAAAAAATGAAACAATCAAAGGCGTTAAGAACCCTTCGAAAAATCATTTAGCAATAATATTATCTAATTATATTACTGAAGATTTTGGATTCCCTTTTGGAGAACGAAGTTTAGTAAACTATTATAATTCCATTAATCAATTAAAAGATCTAGAAGACATTAACATATCACAGTTAAAGGTTATAACGGGTTTGTGCAATTATTTAGGATATGATGATTATGAAGATTTTATTTTTAATAACGAAATGCATCAAGGAGAGATTGAAAAGGAAAGTGTAACTTTTTATAATGATTCGAAAAATGGCAAATCCACTATTACCATAAAACCCATAAACAAAAATCTATTTAAGTGGTCAGTAACAACTTCCGCAGTCATGATGTTATTGTTATATTATTAATTTGATATAGCAGATATAATTATTTGTAGCGCTAGTCTTTATAATTATCTGATCATGTAATAATTTATAGACATCTAAATTACCCAGACATTAAGGAAGATGTATGATTAAGACGCATATATGTCATTCTTATTAGTTATTTACTGTTTATCTCATGTCTTTTCCCATAACGATTTGTTAAACTTTGTTAACACGAGTTAATAGCTGTAACAACTTTGAAACACAGACGTCTATACAGTATAAACCATCAAATATTAAAACAATGAGAACATTAAACACTAACAAAATTACAGCGACATCAAACACAACTAAAACCTTTGTTTGGAATACAAAAAGACGCTACAGTTAGTAAACAAGTTATCTTGAGATAACACATCTATATAGCTATCAATGGATAGTGCATCAATCAAAACAATCAGTAAACACCCTTGAAAATATAATTTTCAAGGGTGTTTACTTTTATATCTATTTTAATAGCGAGGGTTCTCCGCGCGAAAATTCAGAAGTAATTAATTATACATGTCTTAAATTTACAAACTCTTAAATTAGAGTTATAAATAGAAAGAACAAAAGAGAGAAATAAGATTAGTATACACTGTGAAGTTTTGACTTCTACAACATTGATAATCCTCTCTCTTTTCCTATTAAGATTTCGTTCAGTTCCAATCACTAACCAACCGACTCAATTCTACATTTTATTCATAGTTAATTTAAGGTATGAGGTTTTACCGTTTCGAAAAGTATAAATGTGCTTTTTGACCCAGCATCTCTAATAGGTATAATTGCTTGATATTCTTTTGAATTATACCATGATCTTGCTGCATCAACTGTTGGGAATTCCATAATCCCGACTAACTTACCGTCTCTTTTACCACCAAGATTAGTCAACTGCTGTCCTCTGATTAACATTTTTCCTCCAAACTTCTCAACCAGAGGCTTCGCATGATTTACATACTCCTGAAATTTTTCAGGATTCGTAATGGTAATATCGATTTGATAAAAGACATCCATTTTTTTTTCTTGCTTATTCGTTGTTTCCATAATTGTGTTTTTGTTTATTGATGTACCTTCAGTTTGGGCAGATATTGTTTGAAAAACCATACCAATACCTATAAGAGATAGAAGGGAAAAATGTTTTAATTTAATTGTTGTTTTCATGATTACTTTTTTTTAATGTTATTGTTTAAATGCTTCAACAAAAGCTGCTGAATCTTCATAAAATCGATATTCCTTTATTTTTTCATCCTCTATGATGCAAAGTTGAACCCATGTACTATTAAAAAGCTTGCCAGTGGCCTTGACTATATGGGAAAAAGTACCATTTGCCATTACTAGATTGTCTCCAGCAGGTAATATATTTTCCACTGTAAAATCTTTTGTATTGAACAAAGAGGTGATGTTATTCAAAAATTGTTTGGCTTCATCTTTTGTTCTATAAATGCCGTGCAATTGTTCTCTTGGACGTTCTTCTTCTTTGACACTAACGATATAACAATCGGGATGAAATGAGTTTAAAACTTGTTCCATATCCCCATTTTGAAATGCGTTGAAGTAATCTTTTACCACGTCCACATACTGCTTTTTTTGTATAGGCTGTTCATTAATTAAAGCCTGCATGGCATTTTCCAACTTAATGTGTTCTTGTTGAGAAATGATGACCAAGCCACTCTTGTCAAAATTTTGATCAAAACTGCCTAATGAATATTGTTCTACAAAAAGACCTCCCCATTGTAATACTAGTTTTTCTAAAATTTTAAGATGGGTTTTACCACCCATTGGGCCAGGAGAAGTGCTCAAAAGCAAAACTGGTTTTCCATCAATAAATTTTTGATTGATTCGGGAAAGCCAATCAATTGTGTTTTTTAGAAATGCTGATGGAAGTCCATTGTGTTCAGGTGAAGCTATAATAAACGCATCAGCTTCAGTGAACAATTGAAAGAGCTTCTTTATTGGTTTTGGAATTCCATTCTGTTCAACATTATGGCTATAAATAGGGACATCGAATCTTTTTAAATCGATAAACTCAATAGTTTGATCAGGGTATTTGGTAATTATCGATTGCACCAGTTTCTCATTAATTGAGTTAGGATTATTACTTCCTGTAAATGCCATTATTTTTTTCTTTTTTTTCATTTTTTTAAATTAATTTATTAATCCCATTTGTTTTTAGTTGACACACTATATTTACCACCACCTGTAAAAAACAAAGCGATACCAAAAAAGGTGTAAATAAATAATGGGCCCATTTCCCAACCACCAGCTTCATCTAGTTTTAGCAAATTAGGAAGTTGCACCATTAAAGTAGCTATGAAGCAATTAATTGCGAATACAAGTCCTGCTAATTTTGTCCTATACCCAATAATAATTAGAATAGGAGCAATAATTTCTCCAACGAAAACGCCATAGCCTAAAAATGACGGTAGTCCATATTGGGCTAATAGGTCTGAAATAAAATCGATTCCAAAAATCAGTTTGCTGATTCCGTAAATGAGCATTGTAAATGCAGTGCTTACTCTTAAAAGTAATAATCCAATGTGTTGTTTTGTGTTTTTCATATGCATAGTTTAAAAGGTTTTTTTTATAAAAATCCCGTAATTTTCGAGTGTTTTTTCTGCTTTTGTAAATTGATCCAGATTGATTGCTATTCCTGTTATAAATTTTTCTTTTTTTAGTCCAATGCGCAATTGTTGTATACCTCTATTTAATATTTTTAAATTAGTATTTACAACTACAAATAGATTTAGATAAGCCTTAATGCTTGTATTCAAAGCTGGAGTATAATTCAGTATCAATGTTTGCTCTAGTGTAAACCCATTTTGATGGGTACTGCCAATAGCATAGCTTATCTTATAACTTGATGCCGAATATTGGTATTGAGATGTTATCGTTGCAAATGCGCCAGGGTTTTTAACTCCTATTGCAGCATTGACTTTAAAGTGTTTGTTGAAACTGTAAGACAACATGTTTCTTATAAAAAAGATGACGTTTGTCTCATTATTATATTCTGTATCGAAGTATGATACATTATTTACAGACCATTTCTCGTTAAAACTGTGACTAACAAAATGTTGATAGGATAGTGACCTATGTCCTAATACCATTTCTGGAGAGAAACCAACATTTTGTGCTTTTGATGCTAAAGCTGCAAATATGAGAGTAATCGATAAACTTATAAATCTTAACATAGCCCATTGGTTTTGTATGGGCCAAAATTATGCTAGGATTAAAAGAAAAATCTTAATCTAGGTTAAGAACGATTTATTGTGTCGTATTTTTTCTGAGTTTGCTTAAAAATTCTGGAGTTATTCCTAAGTACGAAGCTACCATATATTGAGGAACACGTTGTTCTATATTTCTATACTTTGAACGGAATTCAATGTAACCTTCCTCTGCGGTTTTACTCATTGAATTAATAGTCCTTTCCTGCAATGAAACATAGGCTTTTTCAAATTTCAATCTAAAAAATCGTTCTATTGCAGGCACAGTATTATACAACTCATTTAATTTTTCTTTATGAATTTGGAGCACTATGCTTTCCTCTATGGCCTGAACAAACTGTTTCGAAGGAGTATTGGTTAGGTAACTGTATAAATCGTTAATCCACCAATCTTCTATTCCGAATTGAATAATATGTTCTTTTGCCTCTCGATCCATATAATAACTTCTGAGACAGCCTTCCGAAATGAATCTCATATGCGATGAATGATCGCCCACGAATAAAAGAATTTCTTTCTTTTTTAATTCCACGATATTAAAACATCCACCAACGATTTCCGCTTCATCGTCTGTAAGTGTTATACTTTTTCTAAAATGCACTATGAGTTTATCAATGGGAGTCATTTCTTCTCAGTCAATATTTTAATTGCTACAACGCGTTGTGTATGGTTTCGCTGTGTAGGCACTAAGATAGATAAAAGGAACGAACCTGTTATTCAGCAGCGAGGAAATTCCGAGAGGAAAATCAGGCGCAATGAATTATACACGTTGTTGGCTAACGTTTTTTATCCTTTAATTAGATTCTATTTTAGCAACAGGTGTACCTTTTAAACTTTGCGTAACTAAATGTGCAATAAACTCTGCAAAAGGTTCAATATTTCCATTAACACTAGCTTCTTCTAGAGAATTCATATAAGTTTCGCGTTCTTCTGTTGGAATTACGGTCCATGGATATCCTCCAGAAGCTAACATAACATTCATTAGAAACCTTGCCATTCTTCCATTTCCATCCATATATGGATGAATATAAACGAAAATGAAATGACCAAGTACAGCACGTACACCAGAATTTTTTTCAGCTTCCAATAATTCAAACAATATTGGCATGGCATCTCGAACTGCAGCAACGTTAAGAGGAACATGTTTAGACTGTGATATGTATACTTGATTTGTTCTATAACCTGCTAAATCAGATACTCGTAGTAATCCAGCTGTCACGCTTGGGGAAAATAATTCTCTATACCAATCAGAATGGTCCTGGTCCACAACTTTTCCAGCATTGGACCCATTTAGAATATTTTCCACACTACTTTTTACAGCCAATGAGGACCGATAATAACCTCTAGCTGCCATAGCGTCTTTTTGTTTTCTATGCTCTTCATTTTCTTCTAAATCCCATTGACCACTTCTAACCATTTCAATAAGTTCTACTGAAACTGTATATTTTTCTATAGATAGCGAATGATATGCGTCTGTTATATATATTTGGTCCATAGACTCGAGATACTGTTTTTTATCTCCTGGAAGTCCTGGTTCATTTGGAAAATGTTTAATAACTATTTTCCGCATTTCGGACCACATTAGTTTTATTCTGTTTGCGTAAGGTGATTTTTCTCGAAATGATAAATTTATAAGAGGCTTACTTTCGAATGGGTCCACCTCTCGAATTTTAAAATCAGCAGACTTCATTGTCTTTATTATATCTTCTGCTATCCGAGTTTGTCCATTATTGCGAAAAGCACCTGCTAATCTCCCAGCAACTACTGTGTGTGACCCATCTAATAGTTTTTGTAGTACTTCTGATGAATCAGAAATTTGAGCTAATGCAGTTCGTATTTCTGTTGGATTTTTTTTAAACATTGTTGGTGAACAGTATATCAATGCTGATGGTAGTGAAAGTGTTCTAATTTCATTTATAGTAATAATATCTGCTGTATTTGGAATAGATGATTCTATTGGAAAAAGAGATGTATTATAAAGTAGTTCTATTTTAGTGTTTGATGTTTTTGGTGCGCGAACGATTAATTGCATGGGAACTGTATTATTACCTGCGTGGAATAAAACTGATTGTTCAGCAGAAATAGAATAATTTTCGCCGTATTTGGCCTCAAGATATTGCGAACTAAATTCCCAGAATGAAGTATACCATGACGTGGTGTCTCCAAAGTTTTCATTAGGGTTTGAGGATATATACCATCCTTTGGTTACTTCTTTTAAGAACCCATTCTTTACTAATCGCTCTCTATGAGTCCTACTCAATCTTGTAGATTTAATCGCTACAAGGTTTTCTTCGTTTTCTAATTTATGTAAAATTTCAAGTGATTCTGCAAGTTTTTCGCCAGGTGTTGCCATCTCAAATCTGTTTTATGAGTTTAAATAATAACAAATCGCATGCTAGATGTGCAAAAACTATGTTTACATGTTTTCCTAAAACTATGCTATCGTGTAGTTCAATAACTATGTTTACGTGACGCACAAAAACTATGCTTATGCGCAAATATACATAAAATAAACCAATTATTCCAAAAAATCAATTCGTAAATAATCAATTTGTATTATACTGAAATAGGTTGACCTTTTTTCGGTTATTATTTCGACGTTCAAAAGATTTTTTTCAGCCGTTTAGAAGGCAAAAAAATAGTTTGAACTAGGTCTG
>MAAR01000010.1 GCA_002162765.1 Flavobacteriales bacterium 34_180_T64
TATTCCAATATCCATCTATATTAGAATAAAGTGCTTGACGTCCATTTGCTGTATTTGCATCGCCAATAGTATTATTATAAAGTGCCTTAAAGCCTACACCTACATTTCCATTATTTGTACCATCATCATTAAGTCCAGCATCTACACCAAGAAACACAGAAGAACCATCATTGCTACCATCACTATCAGATTTGCCATCGCTTAATTCGTCTAGTTTAGAAGCTGCGTTGGTTGCACTTAAGGCATAAGGTACTGCCATAAATTGTGTAGTGCCCATATCTGTCAAGCCTGTTCCTGAATTTATCTGAACATTTAAATAGTGGTCGTCGTCACTCCAATTGATATCAGTAAACACATCACTGGTTGTACCCTCTCCAATATTTACTATTACAATCCCATTGGTATCTGTATTTGGTGTATGGGTTTCTTGATAGACATTGGTCATGCCTGCGCCTCGAAGTATTTGTAACTGAACCGTAATGCTTTGGCTCGCTACTATATTACCGCCACCATCTTTTATGAGTGCTTTGTAGTTGATGCCTTGTGAAAAAACACAGGTAGTGCATAAAATAAAGAGGCTCAAAATTAATTTAAGTTTCATAATTATTTGATTAGATTCATACTACGCTATATATTCAAAATTAGTATTAAAAAAAAGCAACGACATGTACTATTTATTCAAACTCTAGGAGTATTTGAGAATTTATTGTAAAAGACCTATTTTGACTAGCAACCATCTTTTATAAAACCCTATAATTGACACCTTATTAGATAGTTACGCTAACCACCATAAAAAATAATAGAACTGTTGTGATGTATTTTAATACGTTACTCATGTCAATTCTATTTGCTTTACGGTGTTCGTGATTTTTCATTGAATAGTTCATAATTTATTTGTTTTTGTCATTGCGAGCTAATGTTCCTTTCGACAAGCTCAAGGTGCCAAATTTGTTGCGGCAATCTTATTAATAGGTTTCTACATTTATGAGATTGCCACGACTTTTTTCAAAAGCCTCGCAATGACAGTTACTGATTGCTTATGTTTTCTAATTGTTCTACTCTTTTTAGTAGTTTTTTAAAGTTTCTATTTTGAGTTTCCTCCTTGATAAATTGCGCTTTCATATTTTCAGACAATTCAGAAATCAATGTTTTTATTTCAGAATTCTGCTTCACAATTTTTGAATCTTGATTTTCAATAATCTCCTGTTGCTCTTGAATTGCTTTTATTAAAACAGGAATTAACTCGGTATAACTTACACTTAGCATATTGTTGTCTAGATTGTTTTGATGTACAATTTCTTTGATTATAGGTTGTACGTCTTGAGCAATAAGACCTAACGATTTATAATCCTGATCTCTGTTTTTCCAGTTATAAGAAACAGGTGTTAATGCCAATATCTCATCTAAACCATAGTTTATGGTATTGATGTCTTTTTTTAAGCGTCTATCTGAAGTATGCACAACAGAACCATTTACATATACCGCGCCGCCAATTCTTAATGATCCTCCTTCGTTTTGTAGATACAAAGTTGTAGGAGTTCCATCATAACGAACTTGAATTTCATTCTCGTCAATAACCATATTTGTATTTGATTCGGGGCCATTTACGATATAGCCACTACCATTTACTAATGATGCGTCACTACCTCCTAAAATATGTAGTTTTACATTAGGTGTTGGAGTACCAATACCTAGGTTACCATTTTTTAATATGGTAAGTGCATTACTACGATTAACATCACTTGAACCATTACCAATCTCAAACAATGCATCTGTTGCTGCCCAATTAGTATCACTACCACCACCAATATTATAGCGCCCAAGTGAAGTAACATTATAAGAAGCGGTTGTATTATTTCCCATTGCTATTGAGGAATCTCCTGAAGCAATTGTATAGCGCCCCATCGTTGTGGCGTTATAACCTGAAGCGGTTGTTTGGAA
Source organism: Flavobacteriales bacterium 34_180_T64 (assembly GCA_002162765.1). GTDB lineage: Bacteria > Bacteroidota > Bacteroidia > Flavobacteriales > Flavobacteriaceae > MAAR01. The sequence goes on from MAAR01000010.1 coordinate 1,942, forward strand.
ACCCATTGCGGTAGAAGTAAATGCTGAAGCCGTTGTGTTTCTACCCATTGCTGTTGATGCTATTTCTGATGCAGTTGTACCATCTCCCATTGCTGTAGAGTAGAAACCTGAGGCTACTGTATCCTCTCCCATTGCTGTGGAAGAAACAGCTGAAGCTAATGTTCTTGACCCCATTGCTGTTGATGCTGATCCTGAAGCTAATGTACTTGACCCCATTGCTGTGGACTGAGATCCTGAAGCTTCTGTACCTCTACCCATTGCTATGGAAGCTTGATTTGAAGCAACAACATCAAATCCCATTGCTGTGGACTGAGATCCTGTTGCACCTCCTGTGCTTGAGGCATTATAACTATAACTTAAATCAGTAGCATCTTTGCCAATGTTTCCATAATTGTCTGGATTTTGCCCTATCAATCGCCAACCAATACCGTTGCCTTCATCTATTGCTTCAAGACCAGAGGAACCATTAGCCTCTAAATATTCTTTAGTAATGAGTGCTTTGTCATCTGTAATTTCAGCCAAGTCAAAACTTGGTGCTGTAATGCTGCCGTTTTTAAGAACTGTAAATGCGTTAGCCAGAATCGAAGATGTGCCATTGCCAATTTCAAATAATGGGTCGGTTTCTTCCCAAGAAGTATTACTACCACCACCAACATTATATCGCCCAAAAGAAGTAGCAGCATAGGAAGCTATTGTATTTTTCCCCATTGCTGTGGAGTAATTTCCTGAAGCAATTGTATAATTTCCTATTGCTGTTGAGAAATTTCCTGAAGCAACTGTATTAGCTCCCATTGCTGTTGATAAATCTCCTAAAGCTAATGTACCATTTCCCATTGCTGTTGATATATTTCCTGAAGCAGTTGTAGAACTTCCTATCGCTCTAGACCTTTCCCCTGTTGCACCTCTGGTAGAAGATGTAATAGTACTATAACTTAAATCCACTGCATTGCTACCAATGTTTCCATAATTGTCTGGATTTTGCCCAATTAATCGCCAACCAAAACCGTTGCCTTCATCTAATGATTCAAGGCCAGTTACATTACTTGCTGTTGTAGCCGTTTCTGCCTGTAAAGCATAAGGCACTGCCATAAATTGGGTGATTCCCATATCTACTAAGCCACTTCCCGTGTTTACTTCGGTCTTTAATAAATGCGTATCACTAGCCCAATCAATTGAATTAAAATCACCACTTACTGGAGTTCCTTCTCCAATGTTTATAATTATAATCCCATTAGCATCAGTAGTTGGCGAATGGGTTTCTTGATATACGCTGGTCAATCCTACGCCTTGTAAAATTGTGAATTGTACTTGTATTAAGTCATTTGCAATTACATTGCCGCTACTATCTTTTATTAATGCTTTGTAATTAATGCCTTGTTGGGCAGTTGCACTAATTGCTATTAATACTAGAGTCAACACTATAATCCGTTGTATTACTTTCATTTTTTATAATTTATGTATTATTGACCAGTTCTAAATCTTCCATACGTTTTACGGAGCTTGTGATTTTTCTTTGAATAGGTCATTATTTATTTGTTTTAGTCATTGCAAGACAAATTTTCCTTTCGACAAGCTCAAGGTGACAAATTTGCCGCGGCAATCTTATTAATTATAGTTTCTATTAAAGAGATTACTTCGCTACACTCGTAATGACGATTTATTGATTGTTTATAGCTTCTAATTCTTGCATTCTTTTTATTAATTGTTCGATATTTTTATTTTGAACTGTATTTTCTTTCTTATTCTCAGTTAATTCTGAAGTCAAGGATTTCATTTCAGAATTCTGCTTTTCAATGATTTGCTGTTGCTCTTGAATTGCTTTTATAAGAACGGGCACTAATCGTGTATAATCCATAGACCAAAGATCTTCATCATTAGCTGGTTTCGAAACCGACTCAGGCACTAATTCATACACGTCTTGAGCAATAAGACCGATGTCTGGAACCGATTCAGAACTTAGTCTGCTCGTACCACTTTTTTCATCTATAAGCGTATTGTGATGGTTATAGGCAGTTGGACGAAGTTTCATAATAGTTTGCAAGCCGTAGTTGATGTTCCGGATGCTAGATTTTATTCTTCGGTCACTATAAGTATTCCAGGAGTATGCTCTTCCACGACCTAACAAATCGGTGGTGCTGTTTTGTAAGTTGAGTGCGAAAGCAGGAGTCGTTACGTTGCTATTAGAAATACCTCCATTGGCACTTACCTTAAACTTTGTAGACCCATTAATTCGAACTTTAAAAGCATCCTCATTGGTATCGGCATCAATACGCAATCTTGTATCGGGAGTACTTGTACCAATACCTGTCTTTCCATTTTTTAAAACCGTTAATGCGTTAGCAGGGGTCGAAAAGGTTCCATTGCCAATTTCAAAAAGTTTATCGGTTTCTATCCAATTTGTGGCATTACCACTTCCTATGTTATAACGACCTATAGCAGTAGATGCATAAGCTTCAGCTTTAGTATTTGATCCCATTGCTGTGGAACGAGCACCTGAAGCGGTTGTACTATATCCCATTGCTGTTGAACTTTCTCCCGAGGCTATTGTAAAAACTCCCATTGCTATTGAATATAAACTTGAAGCAGTTGTGCTTAGTCCTATAGCTGTTGAATAATTACCTCTTGCACCTCTGGTAGTAGATGCAGAATTATTATAACTTAAATCCACAGCATTTTGACCAATATTGCCATAATATAAAGCATCACGACCAATTAACCTCCAGCCAATGCCATTGCCTTCATCTAAAGTTTCAAGACCTGTATTATTATAATTAGAATCCGCGTATTCTTTTGTTATCAAGGATTTATTGTCTGTAATTTCTGCCATATCAAAACTTGGAGCTGTTATGGTGCCATTTTTAAGAACCGTGAATGCGTTCGCAAGAATAGACGATGTACCATTGCCAATTTCAAATAGAGGATCTGTTTCCACCAAAGCTGTTGGATTACCACCTCCAATATTATAATACCCCATTGCTGTTGAATTTCTACTTGAAGCAGTTGTAAAAGTTCCCACTGCTGTTGATGAATTTCCTGAAGCAGTTGTAGTATCTCCCATTGCTGTTGATCTAGATCCTGAAGCTGTTGAAGCTTCTCCCATTGCTATTGAAGCAAAGCCTGATGCTATTGTAAAATTTCCCATTGCTGTTGAAAAATCACCTGTTGCACCTCTGGTAGAAGATGTAAAAGAACTATAACTTAAATCCACTGCTTCATCCCCAATATTGCCATAATAGGCAGGGTTTTGCCCAGCCAATCGCCAGCCAATGCCATTGCCTTCATCTAAAGTTTCCAACCCTATAGGATTATAATTAGAGTCTGCGTATTCTTTTGTTACCAATGCTTTATTGTCTGTTATATTTGCCATATCAAAACTTGGCGCTGTTATGGTACCATTTTTAAGAACCGTAAATGCATTACTTTTTAAAATATTTGTACCATTGCCAATTTCAAATAAAGGATCTGTTTCCACCAAAACTGTTTGATTACCACCACCAATATTATAATATCCCATCGCTGTTGAATTTAAGCTTGAAGCAGTTGTAAAACCTCCCATAGCTGTTGATGAATTTCCTGAAGCAGTTGTACTAGATCCCATTGCTGTTGATCTATATCCTGAAGCAGTTGTAAAACCTCCCATAGCTGTTGAAGAAGTGGCTGAAGCAGTTGTAAGACTTCCCATTGCTATTGATTGATCTCCTGAAGCAGTTGTACTAGATCCCATTGCTGTTGATTGATCTCCGGAAGCTATTGGACCATGTCCCATTGCTGTTGAAGCAAAGCCTGAAGCAGTTGTAAAACTTCCTATTGCTGTGGAACTTTCCCCTGTTGCACCTGTTGTAGAAGATGCTGCAGAACTATAACTTAAATCCACAGCATTTACACCAATATTACCGTAATAAACAGGGTCTTGCCCAACCAATCGCCAACCAATGCCATTGCCTTCGTCTAAAGTTTCAAGACCTTTTACATTAGCTGCTTGTAAAGCATAAGGTACTGCCATAAATTGTGTGGTGCCCATATCTATTAAGCCACTTCCTGTATTTATCTGTACATTTAGGAAATGATCGTCTCCACCCCAATTGATATCGGTAAACACATCAGTGGCTGTGCCTTCGCCAATGTTTACAATTGCAATACCATTGACATCAGTTGTTGGGTTATGCGTTTCTTGATAGACATTATTGGTAAGTGCCGCACCTTCGTAAATAATGAATTGTACTGTTATAGATTGGCTGGCTACCACATTGCCGCTTCCATCTTTTATTAAAGCTTTGTAATTAATGGCTTGTTGGGCAGCAGCGCTAATTGTTATTAATACTAGCGTCAACACTATAATTCGTTGTATTACTTTCATTTTTTATAATTTATTTATTGGTGACCATTTCTAAATGCTCCATACGTTTTAGGAGTTTATCAATAAGCTCATTTTGTTGTTGATTTTCTTTATCTTGTTGCTCAATAATCTCTTGTTGCTCTTGTATTGCTTTAAGCATAGGTGCGATAAGTTTAGAGTAATTTACCGTTTCGATTATTCCATCTTTATTGTAGCTTACTATTGCAGGGTTTACGACTTCAACAGCTTCAGCAATTAACCCGTATTGCTTTAAATTCGATGTATCATTTTTATAAACATAGTTTACAGGCTTGAGTTTAAAAATCCAATCGATATTTTCCATAGTAACAATATTGTTTTTATATCTTGCTGATGATGCTATGTAGCCTATCTTTCCGTTATTATCAACATACACATCCCGATTGGTAGTACCAACTTGTCCATTGTAGGCTCCCATGCAATATAATGACGCGATATTACCATTACCTATTTGGATTTGATTAGATCCTGTATTTGAAGGTACTTGAGCATTGTTCCCGATAGCTGTATTATTCGTTCCACTAGTAATATCGTAAAGTGCTCTATATCCAATTCCAGTATTTAATGCCCCAACCGTATTATTATAAAGTGCAAAAAAACCGATCCCTACGTTGTCGAATCCAGAAGTATTGTTAAAAAGTGCTTCATAACCTGTTGCTGTATTTCCATTATTTGTATTGCTATAAAGAGCTCTATATCCATTTGCTGTATTATTATTCCCGCCAGAGTTATTATTTAGTGCAAAGGCGCCATCAGCAGTATTTCTATTCCCAGTCGTATTATTTAAAAGGGCCTCATAACCAATTCCGCTATTATAACCCCCAGAATTATTCTCAGATAACGCTCTATATCCTATGGCTGAATTATAATTACCGATAGTATTATTCCGAAGTGATTCAAGTCCCATGGCAGTATTATGCTCTCCTTCTGTATTATATTGCATTGCTCGTGCCCCATTCGCAGTATTATTGTCTCCTGAAATATTTTCATTAAGTGCTCTACTACCGATTGCGGTATTATTAAATGCTAAAACTGAGCTATAAAGTGCTCTATTTCCAACAGCTGTATTACCAGCACCATTATTACTATACAATGAAAGATCTCCAATTGCGACATTCTGGACACCAGACGTATTAGAAAAAAGCGCTGAATTACCAATCGCTACATTATCGTCTCCGGTAGTATTTGTAAACATTGAGTTCTCACCAATGGCTATATTGTCATTTCCTGCATTATTTCGCAATGACTTAAATCCAACAGCTGTATTTGAATGACCACTCGAGTTAGAAAAAATAGCTTCTTCGCCAATTGCGATGTTGTTATAGCCGGTAGAATTTATTCGTAATGCATTATAGCCCATGGCGATATTTCCCAATCCGGTAGTATTCCCATTCATAGCATAATAACCCATGGCAGTATTTTTGTCGCCGGAGGTATTGTTATACAATGTAAAACTACCAATAGCAGTATTCCCGGTTCCATCAATATTCTTATTAAGTGATTGGTAGCCAATAGCCGTGTTCAGTGATCCGTATATGTTTTCTGTAAGCGATTCATAACCAACAGCCACATTATTTAAGCCTGTGGTATTATCATAAAGTGCGCTTTTACCAATAGCAATATTTCTATCTCCTAAAGTATTTTCTAACAGCGCAAATGTCCCTATTGCAATATTACTTGACCCCTCTGTATTGTGATATAAGGCAAGACTTCCATTGGCTGTATTATCGTTTCCGATCGTATTATTCTTTAATGTTAATGATCCAGTAGCTGTATTTGAATTTCCTGTTGTATTTGATGTAAGAGACTGATAACCACTTGCTGTATTTTCAATACCCGTAGTATTTGATGTTAGCGTATTATAACCTATCGCAGTACCTCCATATCCAGTAGTGTTACCATAAAGAGCTTCCTTGCCATGTGCAGTATTGGCAAACCCTGTGCTATTACTGTACAAAGCTTGATATCCGCTTGCTGTATTATCATCACCAGTTGTATTCAAAAGAAGTGATCGATAGCCCAAGGCTGTATTATGATTTCCAGAGGTATTGCTTATTAGTGAAGCTGAACCAGTGGCCGTATTATAAACCCCGGTCGTATTGTTCAATAAAGATTGATAACCTGTAGCTGTATTATGATTCCCGCTAGTATTAGAATAAAGTGCTGTACGTCCAATTGCTGTGTTAAAAATTCCAGTTGTATTATTAAAAAGAGTAGATGCACCAATGGCAGTATTTGATCCTCCAGTGGTAGTATTAAACAAAGCTGAAGACCCTACGGCTGTATTTCTTGTAGCGGTAGTGTTGTTTTTTAATGCAGCATATCCAGAGGCTGTATTGCTATATCCTGTAGTATTATTTACTAGCGCCTGAAACCCAAGGACCGAATTATTATACCCTGTGGTATTTGCATTCATGCTTTGCCACCCAATCGAACTATTATTGTTTCCTGTTGTGTTATTTATGAGGACTTCAAACCCAATCCCAACATTTTTATTGTCTGAACCATCATCATTAAGACCTGCATCTTGACCCAAAAACACAGAAGATCCACCAGCATCAGAATTACCATCAATTAAATCATCTAATTTTGTCGCAGCATTTGCTGCACTTAAGGCATAAGGTACTGCCATAAATTGGGTGGTACCCATATCGGTTAGTCCAGCTCCTGTATTTATCTGAACATTTAAAAAATGGTCATCGCTTCCCCAGTCAATAGTTGAATAAACACCAGAATCTACAGCACCTTCTCCAATATTTACCATTACAATACCATTGCTATCAGTGGAAGGTGAATGGGTTTCTTGATAGACATTGATCATGCCTGCACCCTGCAATATCTGAAACTGAACCGTAATACTTTGGTTCGCTACTACATTACCGCCACCATCTTTAATGAGTGCTTTGTAGTTGATGCCTTGTGGAAAAACAAATGTAAAGGATAATAAAAAGGTGACTAATAATAATTTAAATTTCATAATTATTTGATTATGTTAATACTAGGAGGATAAAATTAATAAGATCCGAAAGCGACTACATGTGTTATTTGGTCAAACTTTTGGAGTATTTTAGACTTTGTAATAAAAGAATTGTTTTGACTAACAACGGTAGTGCCGCCGCCATCATTTATCAAAGCTTTGTAGTTGATATTATTTCGTTGTGAAAAAGCAAGGCCTGTTACAAACGAGGCTAATAAAACAGTGGTTTTTTCTTTCATTGTATAAGTGTTAAATATGCATTACAAAACTATTTAGGCTACATCTTAGACTTGCCTGCTTTTTGGTGCTATTAATCACTTACATAAAAGTGGGAATTGTAAAACTTACAAAGCTAATGTGGGGAGTATGCCGTATTAAAAAAGATACGCTATCAATATCTTTCTTTTTACTAATTAGCTCATTTTAAGCTCTATAAAGTTAATCTTTTTTTTTAATTATAAGAATTATATTACTTTTTTCATTTTTGAGTGGTATTTAGTAAACGTTCTAATCGTTTTAAACGCCTGTTAAAATCAGATTTCAATGCTTTAATTTCTTCACTCTGACTCTCAATAAGCTCTTGTTGCTCTTGGATGGCTTTGGTGAGTAATGCTATAAAATCATTGTAGCGCAAACTCATAAAGCCTTTATCATCTTTATGTAAAAAGCCTTGATCTGTATAACCAATTTTAGTTAATAAAGCTTCTACATCTTGGGCTATAAAACCCATTTCTCTAGTTTTGGAATCGTTGTTTTTACGTATATAATCTACCGGCTTTAGTTGTTTAACAACCGCCAAACCATATGGCAATTTTCTAATGTTTTCTTTCCATCTTTTATCTGAAGTTATGTCCCAAGCTACTTGAATATAGGCATTGGAAATAGCTGTATTGCCCATACGTATTTGATTGCTATCCGTACTACTAGGGACTTGAGCAATGTAACCAATAGCTATATTGTTACTTCCAGCTGTGAGGTCAAGAAGTGCTTTATAACCAAATGCAGTATTCCCATCTCCAGAAGTATTGTTATAAAGTGCACTTTTTCCAGTTGCAGTATTAGCAGAGCCATCATCATTACTAAAAAGTGCTGTTCTACCAACAGCTGTGTTTTCACCTCCAGAAGTGTTCGTATAAAGTGCTGTAAATCCAATTGCTGTGTTCATGTCTCCTGAAATGTTGTCTTGTAGTGCTCCGCTACCCATTGCAGTATTCCAATGCCCATCAATATTGTTATAAAGCGCTTCTTTTCCATTTGCTGTATTATGGTTTCCTGTGATATTACTATAAAGTGCTTCATAGCCAGTTGCGGCATTGGCGACACCCAAGGTATTACTAAAAAGTGAAGAAGATCCAATTGCAGTGTTAAAGCTTGTTTTGTTATTGTAAAGTGCCGCATAACCAATTGTAGTGTTAAAACTGCCAGTTGTGTTAAGGGAAAGCGCATTAAAACCGACAGCTGTGTTAGAGTTCCCTGTGATGTTGCTACGTAGTGCTAGAGAACCAGTTGCTACATTATTACTTCCTTCAGTGTTAAAATAAAGTGCTTCAAAACCATTTGCAGTGTTATAAGACACTTCGTTACTAAAAAGAGCTTTATACCCATTTGCAGTGTTTCCAGATCCAGAGTTGGAATAAAGTGCAAGATAACCATTTGCAGTATTGAAATTTCCTGTCCCGTTATTATGAAGTGCAGCACTACCGCTTGCAGTATTACCAGAACCTGAATTGTTAGAATAAAGTGCTTCAAAACCATTTGCAGTGTTACCAAATCCAGTAAAGTTAACAAATAGTGCTGCATAACCATTTGCAGTATTATCACTACCACTAAAGTTATTATGAAGTGCTTTAAAACCTATACCCACATTTCTATTATTTGTACCATCATCGTTACCTCCAGCATCATTTCCAAGAAAAATCGAAGAACCATTAAATATGTCATCCCTATCTGATTTACCATCGCTTAATTCATTTATATTAGTGGCCGCATTGGCTGCAGTTAAGGCATAAGGCACTGCCATAAATTGGGTTGTGCCCATATCTATAAAGCCACCACCTGTATTTATCTGTACGTTTAAATAGTGGTCGTCTGTTCCCCAATCTATATTAGCAAAAACACCGCTATCAATGGTCCCCTCTCCAATATTAATGATAATAATACCATTGGCATCGGTAGTTGGTACATGCGTTTCTTGATATACATTGGTGCTACCACCCTGTAATATTTTAAATTGAATGGTGATGCTTTGGCTCGCTACAACATTACCGCCGCCATCTTTTATTAAGGCTTTGTAGTTGATGCCTTGTGAAAAAACACAAGTAGTGGCTAACAAAAAGGTGACTAAAAATAATTTAAATTTCATAATTATTTGATTATGTTAATACTAAGACTACAGAATCAAAATTAATAAAGTACGAAAACAACTACTTGTACTATTTTTTAAAACTCTAGGACTATTTGTGAATTTCGAATAGTAATAGTAATTACAAGATTGTAATTGTATAAAATATAGATCTGAGAATTGAAATTGCTTCTTGAAAAAATACGTACTAAGTAGCACGTTTTATACAAGTTTTACCGCCTCTTACAATCTTATTAAAAACCGCTTCATTTATTGAAAATCCTCAATTTTAAATGTATATTGTAATAACATTTTCAAGAACCATAGTGAACACGTTTTGGAACACGATTTTGAATATCTCGAAACACATATGATTGATTTTTAATAATTTACACAACCGTAAATTGGCTTGAAAAATTCATAACCCGGCATTTAAGTCTTGCTTTTTCTACTTAATCCTTTATTTATTCCAGCTTATATATCCTAGTTAAAAAAAAGGAAATCAAATGTTTAGTAGTTTGGATTTTCCAACAGGAAAAATAAGAGCAATGTATTATATGCGTTGTTGGCTATAGTTTTAAACATTTTCTTTTAATCTAAAAGCAAATAGTCAACAATAACTTTTGCCGCTATTTTACTCCCCTCCAAAGTAGGGTGAAATCCGTCTGAACCATAATATTTAAAATCGTCAGTTCTGTCAAAATAATCTTTCCATACTTCACCTACTGGGAGCAAAATTGAGTTATTGATCGATGCAGCGTCTTTATGGTTTTTTATAACGCCATCAAATGTATGATAGTAATTTAGAGAGGGCCAAACCATAAAGAAACATAGTTTGGTGTTATTTAACTTACAAATACTGTCATATTTTTTACCATAATCAATAAGCATATACCTGCCATTATTTTGAGATGAAGGTCCTTGCTGAATAATAACAAAATCATATTTTTTACTGGCTATTAATTTTTGAACCTCCCCATCTTTCCAATGATCTATTATGGCATAGTTAGGAAATGCAATCATCTTAAAATCAATTTCTATTCCATGCAGCTTCGCGTTTTTCTTTATAAGCTCTGGGAGGTTATTAGTATACGTAAGGCTATTGCCAATAAATAAAACACTAATATCTGTTTTAGACGTATTATTACTAAATTTTTGCTGACTATATGAATCGGAAAATGAAACTATTAATAGGTAAAACAGAATTTTTAATTTGCTCATCTCATGAGAGTTACTACCAAGGTCTTGTGTATCGTTTATTTCGCCAGTTCGCTTTGCTCGTGTGTTGTGTTGGCACTAAGTTAGCAAATACAAACCGAATAGAAAATCCGTGAGGATTTTCGTAAGTAGGCTTGCGCTCGCAATAAATTATACAGCTTACTGTAAAACGTTTTTCACTTAATGAGATGTCAGTTTAATAACATATGTATTATTACACATAATTTGTACGTTTGTTTTAATATTACATTTGAATACATATAGTTATGCTTTTATAGTGTGTATAAACCAAAAGAGTGTTTATGAAGAAAAAAGAAGATGGAACTAAAAGAATTAAGAAACCTTGGTCTACTAAAGATGCTATGGAACAGGTTTATGAAATGAAACTTTGGGGTGCTCACAAATCTGATTTTTATTCAGGTGTAGGATCACATCATCCTGAGATAGTACATCCATATATAGCTGTTTTAACATCATTTTTAACATCATTTAAAGATCCTCTTTCGGTATGTGATTTAGGTTGTGGGGATTTTAATATAGGAAAAAAATTAGTAAAGCATACTAAGAAGTATGTTGCTGTAGATATAGTATCAGCCCTTATAGAACATAATAAAGAAACGTTTAAAGAAGAAAATTTAGAATTCCATTGTTTGGATATCGCAGTAGATGACTTACCTTCTGGGGATTGTGTGATATTAAGACAAGTACTGCAACATTTATCGAATGCTGAAGTACAAAGTATAGTGAGGAAGTTATATGATTTTAAATATATTATTTTAACAGAGCATTTACCTGAAGGAGATTTTGCACCCAATAAAGAGATTATTTCGGGACAAGGAATTAGACTGAAAAAACAAAGTGGATTGAACTTATTAGCGCCACCATTTAATTTTAAGGTAAAAGAAGAAAAACAATTAGTGTCTGTTACTTTAAATGATTGTAAAGGGGCTATAGTAACTACGTTTTATGAAGTTTTTTAAACGACCTCTTTGTTGAACCATGGGCTGAATTTAAATGTTTTACAAGGTGTTCGCATATGGTATGCTGTGTTGGTACTAGAATAGAGAAAAGAAAGAAACCAATATTCAGAAGCAAGGAAATTCCGAAGTGAATTTAAGGTGCAATGAATTATACATATTGTTTGTAACCCGTTTTTTGATCTATTAAATTATTGAAAAAAGTTATTAATCGCATAATCCTCATACTTATGTCGTATATTCACCTCTAAATCAATACATTACTATTATGAGAAAAAACATTAGATTATTTGGGTTTTTAGCATTTACTGCTTTATTTTTTTCCACCTGTACAACTACGGAAAAAGAGGCAGTTATTGATATGGAAAAGGTTAAGGTCGAAATTCAAGCCATGGAAGATGGCTATGCTGCAGGTGAAAAAGCGAAAGATGCTGAAGCCGTTGCTGTGTATTACAGCGAAGACGCCATAAGTTATAGCCGAAACAAACAACCACTTTCGGGTAGGGCAGCCATTAGAGACAATATTGCAAATAATATTGCAAAAGATACCACCGATAATTATAATGTATACAAGGTTGTAGACCTATTTGCTGAAGGTAATACTGCTGTTGAAATTGGTTCCTGGACTGAATACGATGCTGCTGGTAACGAAATGGAAAATGGAAATTACATGTCTTATTTCGAGAAACGAGATGGAAAATATATATGTGTGCGAGATATGAGTACGACTACCTCTCCTGTTAAGTCAGGGATGTAAGCTGAAAAATAGTGCAATACATTGAATAAACTATTGCTAACATCATGGCTATGATTGCTTCACGGTTAACTCCGATAGAAAATTCAGGAGCAATGAATTAAACCCGTTGTGGGCAATAGTTTTTTTTAAAAATAAAATTCATTTTTCAATGATTCAATAACCATTGGATGCGATCGTAAGAAATGATATAGTGAACAGCTACTATACTTCCAAAAATCCAACTCAGGATTAGATACCCCAAATCGTACATTGCCCACGTGGCAAGCACAAAAAAGAGTAACTCAATTGTAAGTCGTAGAATTCCATGAACAACAACAGGTGCTGAACCTGAACGACTTGGGTCATCTGGCACGGCAAAAACACCCCATATTACGGCCGCTGTAATCGGTAAACCTAAAGCGAGAACAAATTGTAGCCATCCATCACTTTGTTCCCAGCCCCAGAAACCCATTGCCATCAAAGCGATTAATTCTAGTAGAAACCTAATGATAAGATTGACTGGATGTGATCCCATAATTATATTTTTAATACATACTTTTAATCACAGTTATTAATTTCTTTTTGTCCCTCAATCATGACATTCATAAGTTGGGATTTAAGCTGTTGTACAATGAGCAATGCGCCTAATAGTTTATCATGTTCTGCATTTACAAAGTGATTGATAATTTTTTGCTGTTCATTGGTAAAGATTTCTTGTAAGGAATAAACTTTCACAAGAACCTGTAGACAGTCATAATTCAATTCGTTAGTTATGTTACTCATTTTAGAGGTTTCCCAAGCTATATTTTGAAGGTCATCCAAATTAAGTTCAAATTGGTATGCAACATTGTATTTGTATAGGTCATCTCTAATTCCTATGGAATCTCTAATTTCTATAAAATCCGAATAGCTAGTTTTCAATTTCATCATGGTGTTCGTTGCTGTAATTAACTCATTCGAAAATTCATGATCTAATTCTTTTATTTCACTTAGAAAATCAATCAGCCTTTCATTATCTTTTGAATCAAGAAGCGCTGTTTTATTATTCAATAATTCGTTATTGAGATTTTGTATTGAAATTAATTTACGACTCTCAATTTTTGAACGAGAATTTAAATTGTTAAGATAAAATGCCAATAATACGCCCAGCGTAGTTGCAAAAAGCGTAATAAACCACGAACTTTTATATAGTTTATTTAATTTACTTTTGATGTTTAAATTCATTTTTTCAAATTATTGCTATGATGTTCGCGTATGGTTCGCTTCGCTCGTGTGTAGTGTTAGTACTAAAATAGCAAAAAGAGAAAAACGCAAAGAAAATTAGGTGATGCTTTTTAGATACTATGAACCATACTCCCAGTATCATTTCGTTATTTTTCTAATTTTTTTTCGAATATAGCGAGATCGATTTCCGATTGCTCTTTCGAATATTCTCCAAGCGCTTTGTTTTGTGACAGGTTTACTTTTAGATAATCCGTATTGCAGCTATAAAAGTGATAGTCGGTAGCGCTTTCTCCTGGTAATTTATAATCTCCAAGTTGTTTTGGAGCGATTAAATAATGTCCTCCAATTTCAAAAAGGTTTAAGTAAGGTCTACATAATACACCATTATCTCCCCATATTTTAATTCTAATTCGTGTTTCTTCACCCTTAAATTTTTCAACTATTTCGACAGTCATTGCATAGGGCATTTTTCCATCGCAACCCAATATATCGTCTTCAAGAAATGCGTCGAAAGATATTATTTTCACAAGCGCAACAAATTCAGAGCTATTGGAAATCGAGCTAAATGTACAATCTCCAACGCATTCACAATCACAAGCAAATGATTGAGACATAGAAAATAGACTTATAATCAGAATTAATATTAGTTTTTTCATCGTACTTATAGAGAGCGCCAAGTTGTTCGTGTATGAGTCCGTTACTTTGGCACTAATATAGATAAAAGGAGTGAATCTGTAATTCAGCAGCGAGGATATTCCGAAATGAATTTCAGGTGAAATTAATTATACACATTGATATGTGCTCATCAATTTAATATAAATTTTATGAGCTTTAAATGTTATTATTCTGCAGTAGTTGGATCGATAATCGTTGATACTTTACTTACCGAATTTGCCGGAAACCCACCCTGGCTTGCATGTTCTCGTACCATTTCTTCATCTGGCGCATTGTAAATGCAGTAGATTTTGTCTGCAGTCACGTAGCTGTGAACCCATTGAATTTGAGGCCCCATTTTACTTAACACTCCACATGATGTTTGTGATATACCTTTTAATTGCTCTGATGATAAATTACCAGCTCCAGGAATTTCTCTTTCAATGACATATTTTGGCATAATACTAAATTTATTTACCTACTCGTTTGGTTTTTCGGATACACCCCGTTTTTTAATGTGGTTACTAGTCTCCACTTCAAAAGTATTCTAAAGTTATAAAAAAATGCTAGTACTTAGTCTTCTTTATTTGATTTATAAAGCATATCGGCTAAGTCTTAACGTTCTCCAGCGCTAAGTAAATTCCTTAACGTTTTGTTAAACTCTGTTAACAAGGGTTAATAGCTGTAACAATATTAAAACGCGACCGTCTATACAGTATAAACCATCAAATATTAACACCATGAGAACATTACATAACAATAAAATTACAGGAACAACAAACACAACGAAAACATTTGTTTGGAATTCAAAAAGACGTTACAACTAAACGAATCGTAAAACCATCAATCCATATAAAATCAACATCATGAGAACATTAAACACCAATAGAATTACAGCCACATCAAATACCACTAAAACATTTGTTTGGAATACAAAAAGACGCTACAGTTAGTAAACTGGTTATCTATAGATAACACATCAATCAAAACAATCAATAAACACCCTTGTTAATTTATATTTTCAAGGGTGTTTATTTTTAATTCCGTACTAGTCATATGTAAACTATTGATCTCCTTTTAAATTTACTTAGTTGACGATACGATCTCTCCGTTTTAATTTTCAAATCTGTTGTGATTGGAAATCTCAGAAATATATTCCGTTTAGATACAATTACTCTTTTCTAGATTTTTTTAGTCTCTTTTCTGCTTTTTTTTCTTTTGGAGTTTTGGCAGATTCTTTTTTTACGTTTCTTCTTGAGTCTTTACCTTTTGCCATACTATTATTTTTTAAATTTTAGTTTATTTATTTTCGGTTTAATACAATTGTTCATTTGTGGTTTGCTAACACCAGTTAGCTTCGCTCGTGTGTTGCGTTGCACTAAGATAGAGAAAAGGAACGAATTGGTAATAGAAAAATCAAGCATCCTAAAATTCGTCTTATGCTCATTTAAAATAATTCTATAAATTCTTATTTTGGCATGAGATTTGTACTATAATTAATGTAACTAATGAAACATAAAGTAAATCAACGTAAGACTAAGTTAGGACGGATCACTAAAAAGAAACATTAGTTATAAAATGGAGGTAATCACTTATATATTTAAAGGTAACAGTCGTATTACTCCAAGACCTCAAATACATTTATAGGATTTTTCTTATTTTTTAAGGCAATGCTACCTAATTTATTAAAGCGAAAAGATTCTTTTACAATTTGGTAACAATCTTCACATATAATAATTTGATTGGCATCAGCCGTATCCTGCAATCGTGCTGCTGTATTTACGGTATCTCCAATAACAGTGTAATCCAAACGCTTTAAACTTTCTGAACCAATATTGCCAGATATCATTTCACCGCTCTTTAGACCTATAGATACTTTGGGTTTAAATTGCAATGATTCATCTAATTCCGATAGTTTATTTCGAACTGCCAAGGCTGCATCTATCGCTCGGCCCAGGTGATATTCACCCTTAAAGACCGCCATGATTGCATCACCAATAAACTTGTCTATAAAGCCCTCGTGTGCCAGAATCTCTTTTACCAACATACTTTACTAATCCATTTTGTGTCCCAAACCAAATGAATCCTTGATTATCTTGAATCATCGGAGTCACATACTCTTCAGGAAGTCCTTCTGCCACGCCATATTTTTCAAAAGAAATTTTTTCAGTTTGTGCTCCTAAATAATTGCTGCAAAACAACGCAACAACTAGCGTCATTAGTTTTATAAAATACCTGAACATTTTTTTACTCATAATTACGACGTTTTATTCAATATTATACTCACTAGATATACGCTTGTAAAATATACAAAGCATTAATTAAAATCACCACAAGTACACTTAAACCAAAGAACTTAATGGCATTATGTACATGCTTAAATTTTTTATCAATAATTTTACTCTCAGCGTGTATTTGTTCTCCTAATTGCTTAAAAAGTTCATCTTCATTAGCACATACTTCCATGAGTCTTTTGGTATATTCTACGGTATTCCCAAAAGCATGTGCAGCATCCTGGTAGAAAAACACATTATCATCATATTTAAATTCTATTTGAGGCTTAAAACATAAAAAGCAAAAGAAAATTGAAACCAATACAAAGAGCACCCAGAGTAAAGCGAGAATAACATAAACTGTACCTTCTGAAAATATAGTACTTACCTGATCGAATCTATCAAAAAAGAGTCCTAAAATAAGACTGTGAAAAGAAAAAATTGCACCAGCTTTTAATTCAGAAGAGCGAATAAGTTTTTCTAATCGTTCTAACTGCTCCCAGTAATTATTTGGATCTTGCTTCATACTTCAAATATTAAATTTGGGAACTACCCAATTGTGAACACTACAAATTCTATTTAATATATGATTTACGCATAATTAAATAGAAGTAGTACAACTTTTCTTTTAATGGGGCAAGCAATTTTTAAATAGCCAGAACACATCTCTGACTTTAGCTCTAAAGGGCATTTAAACAAACACAAAAAGTGTTTAAACGATTTCGGGTAAGTAAAAGTGATTTTACACTTATAATCAAATATAAGAAATTTATTACAAGAAAGCAATGGGTATAATTCCAGAGCTTTATTTAATTCAGACAATTTATAAGTACCAGCTCTTTATTTTTGTTACATACTAGCTAATCCTAATTAAGCTATTAATAGCGTTTAATGTATCAATTTTAAGTAAATTACAACAACAATAGTGAACAAGAAACTGAACACGTTTTGGAACACGCTTTTGGAACACGATTTTGAATATTATAAAATATAATTAATTGATTTTTTAGCCATTTATAAACCTGTAAGTGCTCTTGAAAAAATTCATAATCCGGAGTAATAATGTTCAAATTTCAATCTTTCTACTGCACGAAATTAAAAGAGCCTCATTAAACAAATGAGACTCTTAAAAATCTAAATACTATCCATTCAAAGCATTAATATTTAATAAGTCGTATGACTTCTTCTTTTTCGCCTTGACTTACTCTAACAAAGTATGAACCCGATTGTAATGTATTTCCAAATTGGTATTCCTCTTTAGGATCAAATTCTCTATGAGAAATCAACCTACTATTTATATCAAAAATAGTAATCTTAACCATCTCCTGACTATTGGTATTAATTTTCAAATTAAAGAAACTATCTGTTGGATTTGGCCATGATAGCACTTCAAATACATCTATAAGCCGTGCCATACTGTAACCACTATGTACGACAAGATTTCCACCAGCAAGCGTCATTTCATCGGTTCTAAGTCCAGACCAATTACTAGAATACAATAACACCCCATTAGTTTTGGTTAAATTAAATCCAATAGAATCGTCTGTCCCTGGTTCACCGCGATCTGTCATTTCAACTTTCAATCTAAGATTTCCTGCTATTGGAATATGATTATCAGGATCTGTGATGTCCTGTAAATTGGCCTTTGTTATAAATTCTCCAAATTTAGCACTCATATTCGCCATATTTACACCTAATGATTGTATTGCATTTCCTTTAATTTGATAGGTATGTATGCCATCACCTTCTAACCTTCTAAAAATGATATTCATATGACCTCTTAGTTTCTTGCCTTTTTTATTGTATTTCACGTTATAACCGAAATTGGTTTTTAATCCGTCAGTAGAGGCATACTGTCCTGCAGAATTATCAGGTAAAATAAATCCGCCTCCAGTTATAAAGTCACCAACTGGTTTATATA
>MAAR01000001.1 GCA_002162765.1 Flavobacteriales bacterium 34_180_T64
TCAAGGTGACAAGCCCTTTCAAAGACTAATTAATTCTATTGTAAAATCCAATGTCAGTCTGAGTACTTCGACTAAGCTCAGCACAGGCCTATTGAAGACCTTGTTTTACTTCTTCTTTTTACTTCACCCTTCGACAGGCTCTGGGTGACAAGTCCTTCAAATACTAATTAATACTCATATGTCAGTCTGAGCCTGTCGAAGACCCTATTTACTTCTTCGTTTATTCTCACCCTTTGACAGGCTCTAGGTGACAAGCCCCTTCAAAGACAAATTAATTCTATTGTAAAATCCAATGTCAGTCTGAGTACTTCGACTAAGCTCAGCACAGGCCTATTGAAGACCTTGTTTTACTTCTTCTTTTTACTTCACCCTTCGACAAGCTCAGGGTGACAAGCCCTTTCAAATACTAATTAATACTCATATGTCAGTCTGAGCCTGTCGAAGACCTTGTTTTATTAATTCGTTTAATTAACCCTTCGATACTTCGGCAAGCTCAGCACAGGCGAGCTCAGGGCGACATCGCTTTATTTTTTAATTGATCTTTTGAAAGGCTCAAGGTGGCAACTCCTTCTTTAGACAGTTTTTAAAAATAAGTTTAATTAAAAATTATTTTATAAGCTTTAGTACCTTTATTTTTGTGTCTTATGTTGTACCAAATTAAAGCATACCTTAAGTTCCTATTCCGATCCACTAATCAACATGGTATCCACTCCCCTTTTATTTATCAATTGGTTACCAAATGTTTTTATGACAGATCAAAATATACGCAATATGCAGATATAAAAGCATACAGAAAATCGCTAATCAGAAACAAAAATAAAATCATAATTAATGATTTAGGATCGGGATCTAAAGTTTTTTCATCAAAAGAACGCTCTATAAATCGAATTGCAAAAATTTCTGGAAGCTCTTATAAACGGGCAAAACTGATATACAGACTGGCACACTATTTTAAACCCAGTTCAATTTTAGAATTAGGCACTTCTTTAGGTATCGCAACACACGCAATGTCAAAAGGTAATAGCAAAGCTGATGTAACTACCATAGAAGGCGCTTCCAATTGCGCTGAATTCGCGAGACTGCAGTTGAAAACTTTTAATATAAACAACGTTAATGTCATTGTTGGTGACTTTGCAAACACAATAAATGATTTGAAACAAAGTCATTGGGATTTTGTTTTTTTTGATGGTCATCACAGCAAAACGGCTACCCTTAACAATTTCGAAGCCTTACTATCAACAGCTCATAATGAAACCCTATTCATTTTCGATGATATTCATTGGTCCAAGGACATGAGTGAAGCATGGGAAATTATAAAGCAACATCCAAAAGTGACGGTTACCATTGACACTTTTTACTGGGGATTTGTATTTTTCAGAAAAGAGCAAGTCAAAGAACATTTCAACATAAGACTAAATTAGACCAATAATATTTCTATATTTAAAAAAAATTCATTCAAAAAATGAAAAAAACCAACCTTGTTAAAACTTTAGAAGTCAATAAAAAGCAAGCGGAATTCTACAATACAAAAAAGAAAAATTTACCAACTAAAATCTGGTCAAATATTCGAGAAAAAACGCTTAAAGGTATTCGTAAAGAGCTTAACATTTTACAAGGTTCATATGATTTACACAAGTCCTGGTTTGGTAATTTAAGCGATAAAAAAGTTTTGGATTTAGGTTGTTATTCTGGCAATTATCATTCGTTGTATTTGGCAAAAAATAGCAAATCATACATAGGACTAGATCTTAGTGACACTGCGATTCACAAGCTCAATGAAAAATTAAAAGATATCCCATCAGCAATTGGATTGGCAAAAGATTTTCTATCTGATGATTTTAATGAAACCGATTTTGATATCATATACGCTTATGGGGTTCTACATCATTTCGAAAACGTAGATCTTTTGATTTCCAAGCTTAATGAAAAATTAGCTCCAAAAGGCCAAATTATTAGCTATGATCCTCTTGAAACAAGTACGCCAATATGGTTCATACGAAAACTATATAGACCATTTCAATCGGACGCAGCATGGGAATGGCCATTTAATAGAAAAACGCTAAGAAAATTGGATGCTAATTTCAATATTCTTGAGAAACGTGGCGTTCTTGGATATGCCAAATGGTATTTTATCATTAATCTATTACCAATTTCAAAACAAAAGAAACTCAAAATTGGAAAAAAATGGCACCAGAAGGATTGGGAAAAATCCAATGCTTCAATGTCACATTTATTTAAGTGCATGCAACTGACGATGCATATGGAAAAAAAATAATTTCATTTAAACCTGTAACATCATCAATACTTTAACGTCATATTAAAAGTAAATTCCTGTATCTTGCGGGAAGCATAATCAAACCATTTCACAATGAGTAACATCATTAAAATAAGAGGTATCATTAGAGATTTTCAATTAGGCAATGAAACCGTTCATGTTTTAAAAGGCATCGATTTGGATATTGACAAAGGCGAATACCTCGCTATTATGGGCCCTTCAGGCTCTGGCAAATCTACCTTAATGAACCTCTTAGGATGCTTAGACACACCAACAGCTGGTTCATACATTCTTAATGGAAAAGATGTGAGCCAAATGTTTGATAATGAATTGGCAGAGATTAGAAATAAAGAGATTGGTTTCGTTTTTCAAACCTTTAATCTTTTACCACGAACAACAGCTTTAGGCAACGTTGCTTTACCAATGGTTTATGCAGGAGCCTCAAAAAAAGAGCGTGTATCTCGCGCCGAAGAAGTATTAGAAAATGTTGGCTTGGCAGATCGAATGGATCATAGACCAAATCAACTATCAGGAGGACAACGCCAGCGTGTCGCTGTTGGTAGAGCACTTGTAAACAGACCCTCAATCATTCTAGCCGATGAGCCTACAGGGAATTTAGATTCTAAAACAGGGGAAGAAATCATGGCTTTATTTGATGAAATTCATAAGGCAGGAAATACTGTTATTATGGTAACACATGAGGAAGAAGTTGCGGCTCATGCAGAACGTATTATAAGATTACGAGATGGTATGATTGAAAGTGATACCCAAAACAGATAACAACTAAAACAATGATAGTTTGGTTTATCTTAATAATTATCTTTATCGTCGTTTTTATTGGAAACCCTAAACGGAGAAAACAATCTGACTTCAAAGACAATTTCAAAAAAAAAAAAGAGCAAAGAAAAAACAAGAAATAGGTATTTCTAATGTTTTGCACTTTCCCTTTTAAAATTTACCTTTAACTTATGAAGATTTACACAAAAACAGGAGACAAAGGCACTACAGCTTTGTTTGGTGGCACGAGAGTCCCTAAGCATCATTTACGAATTGAAAGTTATGGAACTATTGATGAATTAAATTCTCATTTAGGACTGATTAGGGATCAAGACATCAATCCACATTACAAATCGATACTTATAAATATTCAAGATAAATTATTTACTGTAGGTGCCATTTTAGCAACAGATCCGGAAAAAGCTATTTTAAAGAATGGAAAGGAACGCCTGAATATACCAAAGATTTCATCAGACTCAATTCAGCTTTTAGAACATGAGATGGACACAATGAATGAAGCATTACCTCCCATGACGCATTTTGTATTGCCTGGAGGACACCAAACCGTGTCATTCTGTCATATTGCTCGCTGCGTTTGTCGTAGAGCCGAACGATTAGCCTCCGCTCTTAATGAATTAGAGCCTTTTCAAGCTGAAAGCTTAATGTATCTCAATCGATTATCCGATTACCTTTTTGTATTGGCACGGAAGTTGTCTTATGACTTGCAAGCCGAAGAAATAAAATGGATTCCTAAAAAAGAATCCTAATTATCCTCCAGCATTATACAGATATTGCATTCCTTTAACTAGGTGATTTTCAGGATAATACTGTGCGTTCTTTTAATTAATGATTAAATAATTCATTTTTTTCTTGCCTATTTAAACTAAAAATTTATTTTTGCAGAAATTAAAAACCCATAACAAATGTATTGGACATTAGAATTAGCATCTTATTTAAGTGATGCACCTTGGCCAGCAACTAAAGATGAATTAATTGACTACGCTATTAGAACCGGAGCACCTTTAGAGGTTGTAGAAAACCTACAAGCCATTGAAGATGAAGGCGACTCTTACGACTCAATTGATGAAATCTGGTCAGATTATCCAACTGATGAAGATTACCTCTGGAACGAGGATGAATATTAAAAACTTGAAGCATCAGGTTTCTAAAATAAAAATCGAATAGTTAAAAAGTCTCATTTTGAGACTTTTTTTATGCGGCTATGCTTTATTAAACACAACACAAACCTTATCTTTGGGCTCGCTTAGTGCGCATAGATAAAACAAAAATATACAGTTGATATTAATTCAACTAAACTTAAAATAAACACACATGAGTTTTTTAGATTCAGTATTAAAAGTATTTGTTGGAGACAAATCCAAACAAGACGTTGGTGCTCTAACTCCAATCGTTAAACAAATCAAAACCTTTGAAAGCGCTTTGGAGCAATTATCTCATGACGCGTTAAGAGCAAAAACGGCAGATTTCAAAACGAAAATAGCAGCCGCTAGAAAACCTTTACAAGATACTATCGACACCCTTCTAATTGATGCTGAAAACACGGATGATATTGATAAGCGTGAAGACATCTATCTTGAAATAGACAAAATCAAAGATGATGTTTATGAAGTTACTGAAACTATATTAAATGCTATTCTTCCAGAAGCCTTTGCAGTTGTAAAAGAAACGGCTAAACGATTTGTGAATAACACATCCATAGCGGTTACAGCAACTACCTTTGACAGAGAAGTTTCTGGCAGTAAAGATTATGTCACTCTAGAAGATGATAAAGCCCTATGGGCAAATTCTTGGGATGCTGCAGGAAAACCAATTACTTGGGACATGATACACTATGATGTTCAGCTTATTGGTGGTGTTGCGATGCATCAAGGTAAAATTGCAGAGATGCATACTGGAGAAGGTAAAACTTTAGTTGCTACACTTCCTATGTATTTAAATGCACTTGCTGGCAGAGGTGTTCACTTAGTAACTGTAAATGATTATCTAGCAAAACGTGATAGTGCATGGATGGCTCCTATTTTTGAGTTTCATGGCATGAGTGTCGATTGTATTGATTATCATACTCCAAATTCTGCAGAACGCAAAAAAGCCTATAATGCTGATATTACTTACGGAACTAATAATGAGTTTGGTTTTGATTATTTACGTGATAATATGGCTCATGCACCAGATGATTTAGTGCAACGTCCTCATCATTTCGCTATCGTAGATGAAGTCGATTCTGTTTTAGTTGATGATGCGAGAACACCATTAATTATTTCTGGACCAATTCCACAAGGAGATCGTCATGAATTCACAGAATTAAAACCTAAAGTTGACGACATTGTTAATGTGCAACGTAAATTATTAGTTGGCGTCTTAGCTGAAGCAAAAAAACTTATTGCGGAAGGAGACACTAAAGAAGGAGGCTTCTTATTACTACGTGCTTATAGAGGAATTCCAAAAAACAAAGCGTTAATTAAGTTTTTGAGTGAAGAAGGCATTAAAATGCTGCTTCAAAAAACAGAAAACTTCTACATGCAAGACAACAACAGGGAAATGCCTAAAGTTGATGCTGAATTGTACTACGTTATTGAAGAGAAAAACAATCAAGTAGAATTATCTGATAAGGGTATTGAATTCCTTTCTGGAAAAGAAAACCCTGACTTTTTTGTAATGCCTGAAATTGGTATTGAAATAGGAAAAATTGAAGCTAAAGGATTATCCAAAGAAAAAGAAGCTGAAGATAAAGAAGAATTATTTAGAGACTTTGGAGTCAAATCAGAACGTATACATACTTTAAATCAATTATTAAAAGCATACGCACTTTTTGAGAAAGACATTCAATATGTTGTCATGGACAATAAGGTTATGATTGTTGATGAGCAAACGGGTCGTATCATGGATGGTCGTCGTTATAGTGATGGATTACACCAAGCGATTGAGGCTAAAGAGCATGTAAAAATTGAAGATGCAACCCAAACCTTTGCGACAGTAACGCTTCAAAATTTCTTCAGAATGTACCGAAAGCTTTCAGGAATGACTGGAACTGCGGTTACTGAAGCTGGTGAGTTATGGGAAATCTATAAATTGGATGTTGTTGAAATACCAACCAACAGACCAATTGCGCGTGATGATAGAGAAGATTTAGTTTATAAAACTAAACGTGAAAAATACAATGCGGTAATTGACGAAGTTACCAATTTATCTCAAGCTGGTCGTCCTGTATTAATTGGAACAACCAATGTTGAGATAAGTGAATTATTGGGTAAAATGCTTAGTATTCGTAAAATACAACACAATGTATTAAATGCGAAACAACACAAAAAAGAAGCCGATATTGTTGCCGAAGCTGGAAATTCTGGACAAGTAACAATTGCTACTAATATGGCAGGTCGTGGTACAGATATTAAGTTAAGTGATGAAGTAAAAGAAGCTGGAGGACTTGCTATTGTTGGTACGGAACGTCACGATTCTCGTCGTGTCGACAGACAGTTACGTGGTCGTGCCGGTCGTCAAGGAGATCCAGGAAGTTCGCAGTTTTATGTGTCGCTCGAAGATAATTTAATGCGTTTATTTGGTAGTGAGCGTATTGCAAAAATGATGGATAGAATGGGATTACAGGAAGGTGAAGTGATTCAGCATTCTATGATTTCAAAATCTATTGAACGTGCTCAGAAAAAGGTCGAGGAAAATAACTTTGGTGTTCGTAAGCGATTATTAGAATATGATGATGTCATGAATGCACAACGTGAAGTTGTTTACAAACGTCGTCGTCATGCCTTACATGGGGAACGTCTTCGTGTGGATTTGGCTAATATGATTTATGATACTTCAGAAGGTATTACACAATCTAATAAAGACGCTAACGATTATAAAAACTTTGAGTTTGAATTGATTCGTTATTTCTCAATGAGCTCACCTATTTCTCAATCGGAATTTGAAAAAGGGTCGGTTCAAGATCTTGCAGGAAAAGTGTATAAAGCTGCATTTGAGCATTATCGTGAAAAAATGGAGCGCAATGCAGATCTTGCATTTCCAGTTATTGAAAATGTGTATCAGACCCAACGTGATAAATACAAACGTATCGTTGTACCATTTACAGATGGTGTTAAGAACTTACAAGTTATTACGGATCTTGAAAAAGCATACGAAACAAAAGGAAAACAACTGATCAATGATTTTGAAAAGAACATCACTTTAGCAATTGTTGACGACGCATGGAAAACACATCTACGTAAAATGGATGAGTTAAAACAATCTGTTCAGTTAGCAGTCCATGAGCAAAAAGACCCCTTATTAATTTATAAGTTTGAAGCTTTTGAATTGTTTAAGGGAATGATAGACCTCGTCAATAAAGATGTTATTTCGTTCTTATTTAAAGGTGAAATCCCAACAGAAACACAAAACACAATTCAAGAAGCGCGAACACGTAAACAAGAAAATTTACAAACTCAGAAAGACGAAATTCCAAATATGGATGAGCGTTCAGCGCAAAGTAGAGCTGCTGGAAATACACAGCGTCAACAAGAGGTCGTTGAAACAATTGTTAGAGACAAACCGAAAATTGGTCGTAATGATCGTGTGACCATCAAACATGTGATGAGCGGAGAGAACAAAACCGTTAAGTACAAACAAGCCGAACCTTTAATTTCTAAAGGTGAATGGGTTTTGGTAGATGAATAGGTATTAATAAGAAGATACGAATGTATCTAAGAGATAAGATTAAATCCTGATAAATTAAGTTGTTATCAGGATTTTTTACTGCATTACTATATTTGAAAACTTAGCATTTAAAACTATCGTTTTATTACTTCCTAAGTTATTATTTGAAAACGTAGACACATTCTCAGACGTCTTTTTGTCTGGATGACTAAAGCGTGTACGACTGCCTTTATATTGAAAGTTATGACTGGTTTTAGGTAAACTTACTAAAGCATCGCTATTTTCCAAAATGATATTTAAATTGCTAAATGAATCCAATATATGTTGAATTGATAAATCGCCAAAACTACCGTCAATTACCGCATTACCAGAAAAATTATCAATATTAATATTTGAGGAGTTTGAGCTTAACA
The DNA here is from genome assembly GCA_002162765.1 of Flavobacteriales bacterium 34_180_T64. GTDB lineage: Bacteria > Bacteroidota > Bacteroidia > Flavobacteriales > Flavobacteriaceae > MAAR01. Next base: position 8,131 of record MAAR01000001.1, read on the forward strand.
TCAGATGTTTCACATTTGTTATTTCTGCCTCATCGACATAGTTTAAATTCAACTCACCTTGACTCCAAGTTGTGATCAACACTGGAGAATAAGACACATTGATGGAAGTCTCGCTTCCATCAATGTGATTTGCTACTAAAGTAGAATGTGATATGTCTGCATTTAAATTATTAATTACAGACGAGAATTTTAATTCTCCATGTCTAACATTCATTTTTAATTTTGCTTTTTTAGGCATTTTTATTTTGATTACCTTCTTAACATTAGAACGTCTATTTTCTATAGATCTCTCAATGTTTTCTCTTCTATCTTCATGCACTCTATGACGTTCCTCTAAACGTCTAACCATAGCTTCCTGACGTTCAACTTGCGCTTCAATACGCTCTTCTTGATGTCTTTCTCGCTCTTCTTGATGCTTTTCTCTTTCTTCGTGACGTTTCTCCATAGCTTTAGCACGTTCTTCTAATTGCTTACCATGCTTTTCACCCCAAGCTTCCATTTTTTTCTCAAAGTCTTTTCCCCAACCGTCTTCAAATTTTTTACTCCAAGCTTCCATTTTAACTTCATATTCCTTTCCGAATTTTTTCCCAAATTCTTCTCCCCATTTCTCCATTTCCACTTCATAAGATTCAAAATCAACCTTTGCAAATTCTTTTGCCCATGCTTTCATTTTCACCTTATACTCTTTTCCATATTTAGCTTCATACTCTTGACTCCATTTCTCTAGATATTTTTCACCGTCTTTTTTATACTTCTCAGTATCAAAATTTATCCTATGAATTCCATCTGGTAATTCTGGCAATTCTGGCATTTCTGGCATTTCTGGCATTTCTGGCATTTCTCCCATCTCTGGCATCACTGGCATCTCAGGCATTTCTGGCATCTCTGGCATCTCAGGTAAATCGGCCAATTCCAATTCCAATTCTCTTAAGGCATCAATATTGAAGTCAAAATTAATTCCTTCAATATTAAAATCGTCCCATGTCCCACTATTCCCTTTTGAAGAAATAGATACATAATCTCCCGAACCATCTACAGTTATTCCCCACTCTTCTAGAGCTTCTTTTAATTCATCTCCAGAAAGTTTTTTGCTTTCCACATAAGCTTCTATCTCTAACACATCCTTGTTCCAAGTGTCTATTTCAATTTGAACATGGCTTGTATTTAAATCTATGGTTACATCTTTGGTGACCTTTATAGATTTTGATATTTTATTAAGCTTTTGCTGGGCCATTGTACCAACTGTAATGCTTAACAATAACAGTACTAATTTTATTTGCAGTGTTTTCATTGCGTTTGCGTTTTTATAATATCTCCTGATTAGAATCAGAATCGTTTAAATCTTTTAATTGTTCTTTTAATCGGTACAATAAATTGAGGCGAAACTTTAAATTATCAATTAAAGCACTTACAGTAAGCTCGTTTGGTCCAGATTCTGTCAGCTCTACAGATAATCGATCATATTCTTTATTCAATTCTTCCAAGCGTTGTACATAACTATCAAATAATTCTTTATTTTCTGAAGTCAGTTTCACTTTTGAAAGCTCTAAATTAATATTCGCTAAATAATAGTCTTCAACCTTTTTAAAATCTGGTGAAATATCGCCTAAGGTTTTAATATTAGCCGCTACTTCTTCTCCCTTAACCGGTTCTATTTCTGGTGTTTCAAAATATTTCGAAGCTCCAAAACTTAAGCCAATAAGTATCACAACACTGGCAGCCAATTGCATTATGCTGAAACGTTTTTTGATTGATGTTACAGGCATGGCCTTTTCCAATTTACTTAGGAATCGTGCTTCATGTTGATCAGGCATTTTTTGATTGGATACCTTTTGTTCGTTTTCAAACAATTTTCTAATATCTTGTGCCATTACTTTTAAGTGTTAATTGTTCTTTTAATTTTACTTTTCCTCTAGACAGTTGTGTTCTTGAAGCAACTTCAGTGATATTTAATATCTCTGCAATTTCCTGATGATCATATCCTTCAATTAAATAAAGCATGACGACATATTTATACTTGTCAGGTAATTGTTTGATGGCTCCTTTTACTTCGTCCAAAGTTATTGCATCATCTACTAACCATTCGCTTTCATAATTGCTATCGACTACTTTCAGGTGCACCTCATCTAATTCCAACAGCTGTTGTTTTTTAGACTTAAGAAAGTCAATACTTTTATTAATTACGATACGTTTTAACCAAGCTCCAAAAGTGACCTCTGCTTTATATTGATGTAATTTGGCAAAGGCTTTAATAAAGGCTTCCTGTACGATATCTTCAGCTTCCATAGAATCCTTTACAAATCGCATCGCTATTATATACATACCATCACAGTATTGATTGTACAGTTTTAACTGAGCAACACGATCGTTTTGCTTGCATTTTTCAATAATGTCTACTTGAAACATGCGTTTCTTACTTTTGGTTATTGGTATAGTTCGTTTTAAAGACGATTCAATTTCATGAGTGTTGCAAAATTTACATCTTTTTTTTAAAAGAATGAATATCCGCTTTGAGTCACATTGCTTATTTATACGTCATGCTGAACTTGATTCAGCATCTCAAAACTATTGATAATCTACAATTTATCAATGAAACCCTGAAACAAGTCCAGGGTGACGATCACTTTATGACAAATTACGTACAATCAATTTAAAGAATATCATTTTTAATAAATTCTACGTTATAGATATTCGGGAAGCACATTTTTTAAATTATCTTTATGACCTATTATTAATCTTTGAATTACCTATGAACACCTTTTTAAAGCGACTCCTTATTGTATTGACAATTATTGCAATTGGTTTATTTTTATATTCCTATTTCGTTGAAAATATTTTCGCAAAGCGTTTAAGTCCGAAAGACACGGTTGAGTTTAAACTAAACGATTTAGAATTGGAAGTTTTTTACAACAGGCCTTCTAAAAAGGGGCGTGACGTTTTCGGTGCACTGGTCCCGTTTAATAAAGTTTGGCGAACAGGCGCTAATGAAGCCACTACCTTCTCCACAAATAAGAATTTAATGGTACAAGGCATATATGTTCCAGCAGGAAACTATACGTTATGGACCATACCTAAAGATACGGTTTGGAATGTGATGTTTAATACTAAACAATACGCTTGGGGTGTTGATGACACTATGAAACCAATGCGCGATCCAAAATTTGATCTTTTAGAAATTGATGTACCTATTGAAACATTAGCTTCAGTAGTAGAACAATTCACCATTGCTTTCGATAATAGCACCGATGATTTGAAACTCACAATGGCTTGGGATAATACAAAAATTGCTGTACCTTTAAATGTCATTAATGAGAACTAAGGAATAACATATTTTGGCGAAAAAAGGTAAAACCTCAGCTTTGCATGAACAAGAAGGTGTTTCAGAACCAGAAATAACGAGTTCAGAATCGATTCAACACATTAAAGAAAAACGTCAAAAGCAACCTTCTGCACAAGACTTAGTTGCAGATATTTTAAAAGGCGACATAATAGCCCTTAGTAGAGCAATTACCCTTACAGAAAGTGCGAATCCAAATCATTTAAAAAAAGCTAATGCGATTATTACGGCGTGTTTACCACATGCCAATACATCTGTTCGAGTAGGTATCACAGGAGTTCCAGGTGTTGGAAAAAGCACTTTTATTGAAGCCTTTGGTAATTATTTGACTACCTTAAATCGAAAAGTTGCCGTTTTAGCTGTTGACCCAAGTAGTTCCTTAAGTAAAGGCAGTATTTTAGGTGATAAGACAAGAATGGAAGATTTGGTAAAAAACAAGAATGCGTTTATACGTCCTTCGCCTTCAGGAAATTCTTTAGGAGGTGTGGCTCGCAAAACTCGTGAAAGTATTATTTTATGTGAGGCAGCAGGATTTGACACCATTATAATTGAAACTGTTGGTGTTGGACAAAGTGAAACTGTTGTTCATAGTATGGTGGATTTCTTTTTACTATTGAAACTTGCTGGAGCCGGCGACGAATTACAAGGTATAAAACGAGGGATTATTGAAATGGCAGATGCCATTGCAATTAATAAAGCTGATGGCGATAATTTAAAACCTGCGAAACTTGCAAAAGTAGAATTCAATAAAGCATTACACTTATATCCTCCTAAAGAATCAGAATGGCAACCAAAAGTAACCCTTTGTAGCGCATTAGAGAATGAAGGCATCTCAGAAACCTGGCAGCTAATTGAAGCATATTTAGAACTAACTAAATCAAATAATTTTTTTCAACACAAACGAAATAACCAAAATAAGTATTGGTTGCTACAAACTGTTGAAGATCGTTTAAAATCAGATTTCTATAATAGTACTGAAATTAAAAAAGAATTAAAAATACAACTTCAACGCATTGAAGAAGGAAAGACGACACCCTTTGTAGCAGCCGAGTATTTGTTAAGATTAAAAAATGAATGATGTACTGCGTGAATTCTTATTTTAGCTTTCATTCAACGTATGAATACTTTATTTTTAGAAGAAATCATTTTATAGTGTCAGGTTACTGATCATGATAAGAGAAACGGAAGACCAAAAGTCAATGAATAAAACGCCTACACACATCCATTTTATTATAAATCCTATTGCGGGATCTGGCAATAATACTATCGATTTGAAAATGCTTCACCAGTATTTCGATTCAAATTCAAATACACTTTTGGTAAAATACTCTACGTATAAAAAGCATGCTACAGTTTTAGCAAAAGATTCTATAAGCGAGGGTGCTGATATTATAGTGGCTTGCGGAGGCGACGGTACTATAAATGAAGTCGCGTCATGTTTAGTAAATACATCCATTATTTTGGGAATAATTCCAATTGGCTCAGGTAATGGATTGGCTTCTTGTTTAAACATCCCAAAAAATCTAACTAAAGCCATCCTTCGGATTAAAGAATGTCGTGTAAAAAAAATAGATGTCGGAAGCATCGACAACAATTACTTTTTTAGCAATTCGGGGGTAGGAATAGATGCAAAAGTGATTAAACACTATGAAGATTCGAACAGTCGAAGATTATTGAGCTATGTAAGAGCCTCTTTGAAATCTCTAAAAGAATTGAGACATGAAAATTTGATGACCATTGAGGTGAATGAAGAAACCATACAAATAAATCCTTTTATGGTTTTTGTTTCCAATTCAAATGAATTGGGATACAATGTAAGTTTAACGCCAAAAGCCTCCTTGCAAGATGGGCTTTTAGATGTGCTTCTTATTTCAAAATTAAGTAAACTAAAAATGTTACTATTTGGAATATTACTGTTATTTAAAAAGCACCATATTATTAAAGAAGCCAAAAGTTTTCAAACGAAAAAAATACAGCTTACTAAACATGATGGAAGTCCTTTTCAATCTCAAATTGATGGCGAATACCATGCATTAAATGTAGCGTCAATTTCAATTTCAATATTAGAAGAATCATTACAGGTTATTGCTTAATCATGTAACAATTATTCTTCCCTTTTATACTAAAAGCAATTCTTTAGATTTAAAAAAAATTTGCTTTATACCACGCTACTTGAGCGGTTACGGATTCCAAAAGTGTTGTCGTCGGGTTATAATTAAGCAGTCTACGTGCTTTATCAATATTAGCTTTAGTTCGCAATTGATCGCCTGGTCGCTTTGGTGTTACTTGTAATTTAATAGTCGTTTCTAAAACTTTTTCCACAGCTTCAATACCCTCCTTTGTTGTATGCTCAACTTCTGTACCTAAATTAATAATTTCACCGTTTACAGCTGCTTCATTTCCAATAACGCTCACTACTCCATCAACAATATCACCCACAAAGGTAAAACTCCTTAGATGTTTTTCGCTCTCTTCAAAAAGTGGAAACGATTCTCCTTTTAAACCCAAATCAATTAATTTAGTATACATTTTTTCAGGGCGTTCTCTAGGTCCAATTACAGAATATAATCGTAGTGAACAAGCATTAAATTGAAGCTCTCTACTTTTTTGAAGCACTAATTGCTCTGCTGCTAATTTCGTAACGCCATAATGAGAAGCTGGTTTTGGCGCTATACTCTCTGGAAAAGTTGCCTCCAATCCATAAATAGAAGATGTACCGATATTTACAAATAATTTCAAGAATTTGCATTCCTGAGCATAATCCACTAAATTTTTTGTACCAATTATATTATTACTAAAATAATCTTCAAAAGTTGAAGACGAAGAAATTCCGGGTTGGGCTGCAAAATGAAAAATATAATCAACATCTAATGGTAATATGGCCGCCAGATTCTCTTCTCTTAAATCGTGTTTAATAATATTAATTCCTTTAGCATTGAGATGTTCAGCATTTAATTGCTTTAATTCCAAACTATAATACTCAGAAAAATTATCAACACCAACAACCTCATGACCTAATTCTTTAAGGCGTTCTGATGTATGCGAACCTATAAAACCAGCGGCTCCTGTTACAAGTATTTTCATTACTAAAATTTAGAACTTACAAAATAACGATTATTATGTTAATAAGAAAAATTTCGTATTCGCTAAAAAAGAATATTTTTGTAATAACTAACTATTCGCCGATGAATTACAAATTCACAATTATTGTTCCTGTTTATAATGAAGAAGATAATTTAGATCGCGTTGAAAAGGAACTACTTGCTTACACCAAAATTGCAACAGTACCAACTTCCGTTTTATTTGTAAATGATGGCTCTAAAGACAATAGTCAACAATTTATAGAATCTATTTGCTCTAGAAATGAAAATTTCAATTTTCTTTTGTTTTCAGAAAACAGAGGTTTAAGTGCTGCGATAAAAGCTGGGTTTGATAATGTAAATACTGAACTAGTTGGTTATATAGATTCCGATTTACAAACAGCTCCAGAAGATTTTAATCTTCTTTTAGAACATATTGGACCCTATGATTTAGTAACGGGAGTAAGAGCAAACAGAAAAGATTCCTTTGTTAAAAATATGTCCTCCAAAATTGCCAATGGAATTCGTAGAAGTTTTACACATGATGGTATGGATGATACAGGGTGTCCTTTAAAAGTCATTAAATCTGATTGCGCAAAACGTATTCCAATGTTTAAGGGATTACATCGTTTTCTACCTGCTATGATTTTACTTCAAAATGGTAAAATTCTTCAAATTCCAGTTCAGCATTTTCCTAGAATTGCTGGGGTTGCCAAATATGGTTTATGGAATAGATTGTTAGGCCCACTAATGGATTGTTTTGCTTATCTATGGATGAAGAAAAAGTACATTAATTATTCCGTATCCAAGAAAAGCGAATGAGTGATTGGCTAATATATAGCATAGGGTTTATTGCGCAAATTTTGTTTTCTTCGCGATTGATTATCCAATGGATTGTTTCTGAAAAACATCAAAAAGTTGTCACACCTACAACCTTTTGGACCTTAAGTTTAGTTGCTTCATTTTTACTCTTTATTTACGGCTATTTACGTAATGACTTTGCCATAATGCTAGGACAAAGTTTAACATATTTCATTTACATAAGAAACTTACAATTGCAAGGTGAATGGGTTAAATTTCCTAAAATATTGCAAGTAATTTTGCTAGGAGTTCCAACGCTTATTGCTATTTATTACTTCAATAATAATGTTCTAGATCGTGAACTACTCTTTAAGAATGAAGATATACCACTGTGGTTATTAATTCTTGGAATTGTGTCTCAAGTAATTTTCACCTTCAGATTTGTATATCAATGGTTGTATTCTGAACACAAAAAACAGTCTGCATTACCATTCGGGTTTTGGCTATTAAGCTTAGTTGGCTCTTTACTTATTTTAACCTATGCCATCATCAGGAAAGATCCTGTGCTTTTTGTTGGACACACTCTAGGATTAATGATCTATGTTAGAAATCTATTTTTAATACAAAAAACTAATGCTAAAAAAGCTACAGAGAAGACCCATAATTAGTATTATTATTATCGTCCTTATTATGCTCTGTTTTAATATTGATCTGTTATCGGTTAGTATTATGGAAGCCCGCAATTTTATTACAGCCAGAGAAATAATAAATGATGGCAATTGGTTGTTAACTACCATGAATGGTGAAGCACGTTACCAAAAACCACCATTACCAACTTGGCTGACGGCTATTTCGGTATTAATTTTTGGAGCTAAAAGTCTTTTTGCGCTGAGATTACCAGCTATTATTTTCGTAGGTCTGATTGGCGTCTTCACCTTTTTACTTTCGAATAAATTATTATATAATAAACAACACAGTTTTATAAACGCATTAATAGTAATCTCCTCTTTTTATGTGATTGGAATTATTATAGAAGCGCCATGGGATATTTTTACGCATGGCTTTATGATAATTGCTCTTTATTATTTATTTCAATTTTTTCAATTAGAAAAACCAAGTTATCGTTTTGCAATTATTGCTGGTATTTTTATTGGCTTTTCAATATTGAGTAAAGGTCCAATATCATTCTATGCATTATTACTTCCTTTTTTAATAGCCTATGGATTCTCTTTTCATTACCACAAATTCAAATCAAAATTAGTCCCTTTTAGTATTAGTATCATATTAGCCTTAATCATAGGTGGATGGTGGTATTTATATGTTCGCCTTAATGATCCAACAACGTTTACGGCAATAGCTGAGCGTGAAACTAGTAATTGGTCCAATTATAACGTAAAACCATTTTATTACTATTGGAGTTTTTTTACACAAAGTGGATTATGGACGATTCCAGCATTTATTAGTTTATTATATCCGTATCTCAAATCTAGAGTGCGTCATTTAAAAGCGTATCGATTTAGTTTGCTGTGGACACTAATAACACTAGTTTTATTGTCAATCATCCCAGAGAAAAAATCGCGTTATTTGATGCCAATTCTAATTCCTTTGGCAATTAATATTGGTTTTTATATTGACTACTTGGTGCGACATTTTAAAACATTAAAAGATAAGAGAGAGCTAATTCCTGTCTATTTTAATTTCGGATTAATTGCACTGATTGCTCTAGCAATTCCTATTCTAATTTATGTGTTTTTTAATTTAGATATTAAAGAGTATTGGTTCAGATTTTCGGTAACTACGATTGCTTGCATGGCTTTCGGAATTGGAATTTTAATCAATCTAAAAAAGAAACAAATTCTCAACGTGTTTTTTCTTACTGTGCTATTTTTTGCGTCTTTATTTATTACTGTAATTCCATTTTCAAAATTAGTGATAAGCCCTAATTACAAACCAATTTCTGACTTAAAAGTGCAGAATTCTCATCAAAACCTTCGCGTATATGGCTTAAATTACGTCTCACCTGAAATGATCTGGCAGTTTGGGGATAAAATCCCTCCTTTAAAACAAAAAGATGGCGTCATTGAATTACCTAAAGAACCTAGTTTTGGTATGCTTGCAAAAAGCATCAAACCTAAAGACGAAGCATTCTTAAAAAAGCATTACCATATTAAACAACATGCAACTTTTGATTTAAATACAGTCTCGCCTGAATCAAATCGTTATAACGGAAGATTAATGAATCGTTATTATATTCTCACTAAAAAGTAAAGCGTTTTTTTAAATAGAATCTCAATTTATAAAAACCAAATCCTGAAAACGCACCGAAGAGCATTCCACAAAATATATCTAAAGGATAATGCACTCCAATGTATACACGGCTAAAGGCCATAAGAGCAGCCCAAAAAAGGAGTAAATATATAAGATACTTATACTTATGTTTTAAGATAAGTCCTGTAAAAACAGCTACAGCCATGGAGTTAGATGCATGACCTGAAAAGAAGCCATATCGACCTCCGCAATATGATTTCACCAAACGCATTATGCCATTCAAATCATCTTCATGACAGGGTCTTAAGCGCTCGAAGCCATGCTTAAATAAATTCGTAACCTGATCTGTAAAAGACACCATTAGAGCCGCAACTAATATGGTCAACAAAAGAACTTTCTTTGTTGAATTCTTGTAGATAAAATATAATAACAACGCATATAACGGAATCCAATAGAACTTAGTTGTATAAATCATCCAAAAATCATCCCAAGTTTCTGAACCTAATCCATTCAAAAACAAAAAGAGTTCCGTATCGTATTGTAAAAGTTGGTCAATCATTAATCATCATATCTAGCGACCTCTCTATCGTAAAAGCTAGTCGCTTCATTGATGAGATTCTCGGTTTCATTTTCTATTTCTTTTTGATCATGCTCATCAAATTCTTCAAACCATTCCACCTCATCATTCTCAAGATTTATAATAAATCTTGGAAATTCAGTATGAATTATAAAAATGGCGTCTGGGAAATCAGTATTATCACCAAGTATAAATTTAGGGAGTTCCATAATCTCTAAAGTGTTTCTTTTTGCAATATCAATTGCTTTGTTAAATAATTAAATCGAATATACAATAAAATTGCTGCGGTTGTTAATCCAGCCAGCAACCCTAACCATATTCCGAAGCTACCATATGCGTCTTCTTTTCCTAAATACCAACTTATTGGGAAGCCAATAATCCAATACGAAATAAAGGTAATTATTGTAGGTATTTTCACGTCTTGCAGCCCTCGTAATGCGCCTAAAACAACAACCTGAATACTGTCACTAATTTGAAAGATTGCCGCTGCCAACAAAAGTTTAGATGCAATAGAAATAACCTCAGTATTATCCATTAAATTTTTTGCGTCATCCAAATCAACATATATCTTGGGCAAATAGTTATGGAATACAAAAAAGAACAATCCGAAACAAACCGCGAAAATTGTTCCTAATAGAAAAAGAGAAAATGCAATTCGTCTTAGTTCATAATATTTTTGCAACCCTTTCTGATTTCCTACTCTAATCATAGAAGCGACACCAAACCCCATAGCCACCATAAACGTCATTGATGACAGATTCAAAGCAATTTGATTAGCTGCTTGGGCATTTTTACCAAGCAGGCCACTTAACCATATAGCGGCCGTAAAAATTGCGACTTCAAAAAACATTTGCATGGCACTTGGTGCTCCCAAATTAATAAGTTTTCTAATCATTAATTTATCGAGTACAAAAATCTTAATCTGAGTCACATAGGCTTTAGATTTCTCTTTGTTTTTAAGAAGATACCATAAATGCCACACCATTATAAAACGAGAAATTAAAGTTCCATATGCGGCACCAACTATTCCCAATTCTGGAAAACCAAACTTTCCGAAAATAAGAAGATAATTAAGAATTATATTAAAAATATTTCCAACAATGGTAGCATACATAGGATATTTCGTCATTGATAATCCATCGCTAAATTGTTTAAAAGCTTGAAAAACTATCAATGGAATTAACGAAAATGCCACTAAATCTAAATATGGAATTGCTAATTCAACAACCTCTTTTGGTTGTTTCATTAAGTACATCAGAGGTTTTGCGAAAAAAACCATTAAAAATAAAAGAATGCCTAAAACAGTACACAAAAATAATCCATGCTTAAATGACGATTTCCCCTTAGCAAAATCTTGTTCTGCATCTGCCTCTGCAGCTAATGGTGTAATTGCAGTTGAAAACCCAATACCAAGGGACATTGCAACAAACATAAAACTATTTCCTAGAGACACAGCTGCAAGTTCAGCTGTACCTAACTGTCCAACCATAATATTGTCCACAAAACTAACAAAAGTGTGCCCTAGCATACCCAACATTACAGGTGCTGCTAGTCGCCAGTTGTACCTAAATTCTTTTGTGTAATGGGATAAAACCAAGGATGAAAATTATATGAATGGACAAAGGTAAGTTATAGATAGATATATTTATGCCATCCATATGTTTTTTTAAAATACCTACATTAACAATTTGAATTTCATCAATTTAAAGCCACTATTTGTTAATAAATCAGCTTAATTTATTTCATATAATTCAATAATATTTGTATTTTTACTCGTTCATAGACAGGTTTAAATCAGATCATTAGATTAGATTTAAATAACAAATGAAACTTTTTAGCTATTATTTTAGAGGGATTTAAAAATTTTGTTGTTAGAACGTTTCAAGTAAAAAGGAGATACTCATCTCCTTTTTGTTTTTTTTACAACCACTTTTAAATTAACATTTTTTTAAACACAAGAGGTGTCCTCTTTTGTAAATTGCTTATTAAACTTCATATACATGAAACATCTCATATTCCTTTCCTTTGTCTTTAGCTTTTCGCATCTGTTCTCACAATCTGAAATAAATGTCAACCCTTTTTTACCAGAAATAATATCTGAATTTCCGAACGTTAGAGACATTGCAATAACGCCTTCTAATAATGAGGTTGTATTTTCAGCACAAAGTGTTATGGGAGAACTTTCTGCGTTGATAACTGTCAAAAAAACTCAAAATGCATGGAGCGAGCCAAAAATAGTTTCATTTTCAGGTCAATTTTTTGATATAGAACCTTTCTTTTCAGAAGACGGACTAACCTTATATTTTGCCTCTAACAGACCATTAAACGACACTTCGAATACGAGCAAAGATTTTGATATTTGGTATGTAAATAGAGCATCAGAAAACAGTGAATGGTCTGAGCCAATTAATCTTGGAGCTCCTATTAATACTGAAATGGATGAGTTTTACCCAGTAATTACGGCTACAAAAAACATATATTTCACCTTAGACAATAAAGCCTTAAAACGTAAAGATGATATTTATGTTAGCGAATTTATTAATGGTAACTATACGACTCCAAAAGCACTTAGTGATCAAATTAATTCGGAAGGATATGAATTTAATGCTTTTATCTCAAATGACGAATCCTTTATAATTTACACATGTTATAATCGACCAGATGGATTTGGAAGTGGTGATTTATATATGAGTCATAAAATGGACAATGGACAATGGAGTCTTTCGAAAAATATGGGGGAACTAGTAAATTCTACTAAAATGGATTATTGCCCATTCGTCAATCCATCTAGTCAAAAACTATATTTCACCAGTAAAAGAAACAGTACGCCTTCTTCGATAGAAAAAAAGCTAACAATTGATGATTTTCAAAGTCTATTACACTCTTACTCCAATGGATTAAGTAGACTATATAGCATACCCTTTACAGACTCTAAAAAATATTAATCCGGACTCATTTTTCTGCCAAACCATTCAAACCATCTAAATATTATTGGCATTGGATCTTTTAAGACATATGGCACTTCAGTATTATTTCTTATAAACTTAAATCTAAACAATGTTGAAGGTCGTCGCTTTACAAGTTTTAAAAACCCTTTAAATCGTAAGGCACTAATTGATTCAAAATTCTGAGGTTCAATAGGTTTACCTAACGCCAATTTTATAGCCAAGTCAGGAAAATTAATCCCTACAATTTTAGAAGTTTCGACACTGCCCCAAAATCTCGCGTTAATTTCAAGTATTTTAAAGGTTTTAGATAGTGCGTCATATCGAAGATCGACATGAGCAACACCAGACCAATTAAGTTTAGACATTACTTGTTTTACTACACTCAGTACTTGGTCATCATTATAAAAATCAAATCCTAAATGTGGTGCATATGTGTTATGACCAGACAAATTCCCTTTTTGAATGGTATGACAAATTAGCGCTCCATTATCATAAAGGACACTACAATCGATATCATACCCTTTAATGTACTCTTGTAAAAAAAGTGCTTTATTTTCGCTTAAATATGGTTTTAAATCGCTTGAAGAATCAAACCTCAAAATTCCATCACCACCTTTTTCATGTAATGGTTTTAATAAAACAGGAAATTTAATCGAATCTACCTTTTTAATTTCATTAATATCCTCAATAAATACGGAATTAGGATGTGGAATATCAGAATCCTTTAAAATTTTATTAAGTTTCCGTTTATTAATTGCTATTGCAAAGGCACCTAAATCTGGCAAAGGAATAATCTTAGTGGAATCTGAAATTTGGTGCGCATATTTTATAAAAAAATGAATCTCATTTTCTGCAATTGGAACAACAACTGAAATTTCGTTCTCTTCAATTTCAGCGTTGATTATATGTAACCAAGACGCATCAGATTTTTTTTCATAATACTTAAAATAAGAGGTGTATCTAGAATATTTAGCGGGTGTCTGTTTTTTGGATGATAAAACAAATAACTTATATGATTTAATACGCGATAAGCAACTTATAACTGACATAGCCCAAGTACTGCTTCCATCAGGAATTAGAATATTAATTTTTTGCGTCATACATTAAGAAAAAAACTAAACCATGGTAAATATATTATTTAAAAAACAATTTTTTCTACACTTTTTTGAGCTTGATGAAATTCAGTTACTAAATCTTCAACAATTTGCGCTGTTGGTTTAATATCATGTATCAATCCAGAAATTTGACCAATTTCTAGTTCGCCATCTTCTAAATCACCTTCAAACATACCTCGCTTCGCTCTAGCGCGACCAAGTAGCGATTTTAATTCATCAACAGTTGGCCCTTTTTTATATAATTCTTGTACCTCATTGTAAAATTTATTTTTAATCAACCTCACTGGCGCTAACTCTTTTAAAGTTAAATGAGTATCACCTTCTTTCGCGTCAACTACTACTTGTTTAAATGCAAGATGTGCGGAAGACTCTTCACTAGCTACAAATCGACTTCCCACTTGTACAGCATCAGCACCCAAAAGCATTACGGCTAGCATAATTTGACCTGTAGCAATACCTCCAGCAGCTATAAGTGGAATATTAAGCTGTTCTTTAACCATTGGAATTAAAGTCAATGTTGTTGTTTCCTCTCTTCCATTATGACCACCGGCTTCAAACCCTTCTGCAACTACAGCATCAACTCCAGCTTCTTGGGCCTTCAGCGCAAATTTCACACTACTCACGACATGAACCACTGTTATGCCTCTTTCCTTTAACCAAGACGTCCATATTTTAGGATTTCCTGCTGAAGTAAACACAATTTTAACCTCTTCTTCCACAATAATATTCATGATCTCCTCAATGTTAGGATACAACATAGGGACATTAACACCAAATGGTTTGTTCGTAGCTTTCTTACATTTTTGTATGTGATCACGTAAAACATCAGGATACATTGAACCAGCGCCAATTAATCCTAGAGCACCTGCATTGCTAGCTGCTGAAGCTAATCTCCAGCCACTATTCCATATCATTCCAGCTTGAATAATTGGATACTTCACAGCAAATAATTGGGTAATTTTATTTGTCATTTATGATTTTATAAGTTTAAAAGTTTTGGAGGCTTCGGATGATTCAAAA
Organism: Flavobacteriales bacterium 34_180_T64; assembly: GCA_002162765.1. GTDB lineage: Bacteria > Bacteroidota > Bacteroidia > Flavobacteriales > Flavobacteriaceae > MAAR01. Next base: position 23,277 of record MAAR01000001.1, read on the forward strand.
GACATGATATAAACACCTGAAGCTATACTTGACATATCAATAAAGTTAATTGCACTTGTAAGTGCATCTCTAAAAACCGCCTTACCCAAAATGTCATATATAATAAGGCTCGTGTTTTCTATATGAGATGGTACATGTACATTAAGAATGTCGATTACAGGATTTGGGAATACATTAAATTCAAAAACCTCAGGTTCTTGTAGTGATAATCCAATATTATAAGCAATTGCTAAATCGGGAATTCCGAACCCTAAAAAGAAATCGGGTGTTTCATATTGAGTTGCCGACATGCGAACATATTGTTTGATTTCCTCATTTGTAGCATCCGGTAATGCTTGCCATAAACACGCAATACCTCCTGCTATTATTGGTGAACTAAAAGAGGTTCCATTATTTGTGACTATACTATTATTTTCATTTATCACAGCAGAATTAGCTCCTTTGGCTACAACATCTGGTTTTTGCGTAGGTTGCATGAAACTACCTCTGGAACTAAAAGAGGCATACGCACCGTCTTCATCAACGGCTCCAATACTCAACACATTGGCAGCATCGGCAGGTGCTCCTACTATTTGCCAAGTCCCATTACCCGAATTCCCAGCAGAAGACACTACTAGCATCCCTTTTTCTGAAGCGATATCTGCGCCTCTTGAAATAAAAGCCGTCTGACCATCCATATCATTCGTGGTATAGCTATAACTGGAATTATCATAAGTAGTATAACCTAAAGATGTATTAATTATATTGACACCCAAGCTATCTGCACGTTCAGCAGCTTCGACCCAATAACTTTCTTCTACAGGATTTTCACTACTCGCATCCTCAGTTCTAAATAAATAATAAGATGCATCAGGAGCCGTACCAACATAATTATCTTGAACAAAACCTGCCATTGTACTCAATACTTTAGTTCCATGTGAATTGCCCATATATGCATATACATCTGCATTTCGATCCACAAAATCATAACCATTAAGTAAATCGTTATTAGCTCTCAATCGATCAAATGCTTCCATAGTATTTACATTGGTAAATCCCGCATCTATAACGGCAATTACTATTCCTTCCCCTGTATAATCATCGAGATGTAGTGCATCCACGTTAATCATTTCTACTTGGTTCTGGGTGTTTCCGTATGAAAAATCTAAAAGTTCTTCCTCAATCTCAAACTTATTGTTTTGAAGTACGATCCTTGCATTTAGACTTTTATCTGCAAAATCAATATGATCAACGAAATTTAAATTTAAGAGTGAATTTATGTCTGTTTCGATTCCTCTAACGTGAACAGCATTAAACCATTTAGATTTCGCCATGACTACTATTCCATTTTGAGTTTTGAGTTGCGCTATATAACTTTCATTAACAGGTACATCACGTTCGTCAATAAGTATACCATGACTATTTTTTCTATCTATGGCACGTTGTGAAAGAATTAAAGTAGGATTTTGAATTAATGCTTGTACATTTTCTTTATCAATGAGATAAATCCAAGCATCTTGTTGTGCGTTTGCAAAAAACTGAAAAAAAACTAGGCTTATTAAAAGTATTTTCTTTTTCATAATTTGGGTGTCATTCCACGCAATTTAAGAAATTACTCCCGAACCTACTAATTCATCATTTAAATACCAAGCCACAAACTGTCCTTCTGTAATTGCTGATTGCAGTGCTTCAAATTCTACATATAAACCTGAATCTACCTGATATAATGTTGCATTTTGAAGTGATTGTCTATATCTAATTCTTGCGTTTACTTGGAGGGTTTCATCAACTTTTAATTTTAAGTCTTCACGAATCCAGTGTAATTCACTATTTGAAACAAACAAGGCTTTTTTATAAAGTCCTGGGTGTGCTTTGCCTTGTCCCGTATAAATAACGTTATCGTCCACATTTGTATCAATAACAAAAAGTGGCTCAACCTTACCGCCTACTGATAAGCCTTTGCGTTGCCCTTTTGTAAAATAATGAGCACCTTGATGTTTACCTACAATTTCTCCATCGGAAAGGCTGTAATCTATCTTTTTTGTAAGCTCTATTAATTCATCTAATTTAGAATCATATGACACTACTTGCTGATGATATACTTTGTTTTCTTTAGGGATTTCAACAATAACACCTTCTTTTGGCTTAAGTTTTTGTTGTAGAAACTCAGGCAGTCTAACTTTGCCGATAAAACAAAGCCCTTGAGAATCTTTTTTGTCGGCCGTAACTAAATCTAATTTTTTCGCAATAGCTCTCACTTCCGGCTTGGTTAATTCTCCAATAGGAAATAATGCCTTGGACAATTGCTTTTGTGACAACTGACATAAAAAGTATGACTGATCCTTATTTCCATCAATTCCAGCCAACAGCTGAAAAATTTGATTACCATCTTTTTCAATACTTCCTTTTCTGCAGTAATGACCAGTAGCAACATAATCTGCTCCTAAGTCTAATGCAATTTTCATGAACACGTCAAACTTAATTTCACGATTACAGAGTACATCAGGATTTGGGGTTCTTCCTTTTTGATATTCGTCGAACATATAATCAACAATACGTTCTTTATACTCTACACTAAGGTCGACGGTTTGAAATGGGATGCCGAGTTTGTCTGCAACAAGCATGGCGTCATTACTATCATCTAGCCAAGGACATTCATCTGAAATCGTCACAGAATCATCATGCCAATTCTTCATAAACAAACCTATAACCTCATAGCCTTGCTCCTTTAATAAATAAGCAGCAACACTTGAATCTACACCTCCAGAAAGTCCAACAATTACTCGTTTCATCTGTTCGTTACTATTTTAATTTTTGTCAGATGTAATTCGCATAAAAACATTATAACTAAAAAAATATAATAGAAATGCGCATTTCATTTCGCAAAATTAAGAAATAAAAAATAGCAACCAATTAGAGTTGCTATTATAAAATTCTATAGACAATATAGCTTCTAACTATTGTTTCTTGGGGTTTTTACTTCGAATTGTAAAATCGGTTTCCTTCGACAACTTTCCGTTGGTATAATATTTCCAAATCCCATGTTTCTTCCCATTTCTATAAGTGCCTTCAGCCTGTATTACGCCTTCATTGTCATAATATTTTGACCATCCATTCAATACATCACCTTCATAATTAAACTCCTTTATGACAATGCCTTTTTCTGTATACCAATAGGATATTCCTTCAATTTCACCATTCACATAGCTAGCACGTTCCGCAATTTGTCCTGTCTTATAAAACACCAACTTTTCACCATTTAGTTCACCTGAATCATTATAGTTCTCAGTAGACATCACGGCTTTGGTTTTATTATGATAATAGGTCCATTTACCAATGTAAAGCTTACCGTTCATTGTACCTTCGCTGATCAATTTTCCCGTAGACGCATAAAATTTAACCAATGAAATCGCATTATCTGCATTGAATTCTTTCGTTGCACTCAATACACTTTTCTTACTCTTTAACCTATAGAATTTAAAAGTTCCAATTTCTTTACCATGATCAAATTGACCTTCATACCGCGGTTGCTTCGTTTTATCAAAATTCTTTTTCCAGATACCATGTCGTTTTCCATTCGCATCGAATTGATTTATCGCCTCTTGTGCAAAAGAAATTGCAGTCACAAAAAACAGGAAGGTTATTAATTTAGTTTTCATAAATTCATTAACGACATTTTTAAATTGAAATTGTATCTAATAAAAAAGCTGCCAATAAAGGCAGCTTTTTAGTTCTAATTTATTTCTTCTTACTACGTTGCTGAGTCTGTTTTTGTTGTTCAGCTTGCTCCATCATATCTGCCATTTTCTTTTGAAACTTATTCTGTTTCTTCGGTTTAGCTTTATTGACTTGTATTTGAGCATGTATTTTATCTTCATCAAGAATATAATTCTTAATAACAATCATAATACCTATACTAATCAAATTGGATATAAAATAATACAAACTTAAACCTGATGCATAATTATTAAAGAAAAACAGCATCATTATCGGTGAAAAGTAAATCATGTACTTCATCATTTTACCCATATCTGGCATCCCTTCTTGAGTAGGCTGTGAAGCCATTTGCTGTCCTGTGGTCATTTTCATATAAAAGAAAATTGCAATTGAAGCTAAAATTGGAAATAGACTTACATGATCTCCATAAAATGGAATATGGAATGGGAGTTTTGCTATCGCATCATAAGACGATAAATCGTCTGCCCAAAGAAAACTTTTTTGTCTTAAATCGAAGGCAGATGGGAAAAATTGAAACAATGCATAAAATACAGGCAACTGAATTAACGCTGGCAAACAACCACTCAATGGGCTTGCTCCAGCTTTATTTTGAAGTGCCATTGTTTCCTGTTGCGCCTTCATTTTATTATCCTTATGCTTTAATTTTATAGCTTCAAGCTCTGGTTTTAGAACTTTTAATTTAGCTTGAGATAAAAACTGCTTGTATTGAACAAATGACATAATTAATTTTATTAATACAGTCATAACAATAATGGCAATTCCATAAGGTAAGAATGATCCTAGGAATCCAAATAAAGGAATAAACAAGTATCGATTAATCCAGCCAAAGATTCCCCAACCCAATGGAATACTATCTTCTAATTTATTACCATAATTTTTTAAGACCTTGCTATCAGTAGGTCCAAAATAAAAACTCAACGGTTGATATAGTTCTCCATCTTGAACATCTACAGAAAATTTAGCATTAAATATCTTAGTATTTACAGTATCAATCTCTTCATCAATCATTAAATTTTGAGAAGACAATTTTACATTTTTAATGGGATTTTCAGAAACTAAAATTGAACTAAAAAAGTGCTGTCTAAACGACATCCAAGTGACATCAATTTCATTTTCTTCGTCGTCTCCTGTTGGGCTTAATTTATCTATCTTTCCTCCATCGTGTTGATAGGTTAATCGTGTATAACGATTTTCGTATGAGATGCTTTCATCATTTCTAAACCCTTTTAATTTCCAATCTAAATTAATGTCTTGAGAACTATTAATCACATTGCTCAAGCCTTGTGATTTAATAGTAAAGCCTAACATATAATCATCTGGTTTCAACTCATATCTATATTCCAAAAATTGAGTTTCAGACACTTTAAGTTTCATTGAAACTACGGTGTTCTCTCCATTTTTCGAAACTGTTGGTTGAAAAGGTAAATCTTGAGTATTTAAAATATGGTTATCAGTAGTTCCAAAATTGATATTAAACGCTGAATTATTTTCTTTAATTAAATAAATAGGTAAAGAATCATAATCTACAAATTGTTTTAGTCTAACTTCAGACAAATAGCCTCCTTTATTACTGAATTTTAATTGTAATACATCGGTCTCAACAAGCGTTTCCGAATCTTTTGCCGAATCTAAAGTAAATGCATAAGCTAAGGACCCAAATTTATTTTTTAAACTCTCTAATTGCGTCGAATCTGCAGCTGAATTATTTGCAAAATCTTCTGTTGTTGCTACAAATACGTCCTCTTTTTCACTAGGCTCTTCTGCTTTTTTCTCAGCATCAATTTGCGCTTGCTTTGCTTGTTCTTCCTCTGCTAACTCTTCCGGAGTTGGCTGGTTTTGGTAAAGCATGTATAATAAAATTCCAAAAATAAGGACGAATCCTATGATGGAGTTAAGGTCAAATTTTTTGTCTTCCATAGTTTAGATGATGTCATTCTGAATAAAATGAAGAATCTCAAATGAGATATTTCGCTCTGCTCAATATGACAGTTTAATTTTTACATTACTTTTTGTATTAACAAAAAGCTATCCAATATTAATTTTGTGCCATACTGACACTGTTTTTATTGTTTTTATAATTTAACGCGGCTTTTACAAAAGCCACAAACAATGGATGTGGATTGGCAACTGTACTTTTATATTCAGGATGATATTGGACTCCAACAAACCAATTATTACTAGGAATCTCAATTATTTCTACCAATCCAGTATCAGGATTTAATCCTGTAGCTTTCATACCAGCTGCTTCTATTTGCGCTTTAAAATCGTTATTAAATTCATAGCGATGTCTGTGGCGTTCTTTTAAATTAGACGTTTGATAAATCTTTTTTGCTAAACTTCCTTCTTCAAGTTTACAGTCCCAAGCTCCCAATCTCATGGTTCCTCCTTTATCAGTTATTGATTTCTGTGATTCCATTAAATCAATGACAGGAAATTCTGTAGATTCATCCATTTCAGTAGAGTTTGCCAGTTGCATTCCGAGTACGTTTCGTGCAAACTCAATGACTGCCATTTGCATTCCTAAACAAATTCCTAAAAATGGGATATTCTGTTCTCTTACAAATTTAACGGCTTCAATTTTACCTTCTACGCCACGTTCTCCAAATCCTGGTGCTACTAAAACACCATCTAAATGTGCTAATTTTTTAGCTGCACTCTCAACGGTTAAATGTTCTGAATGAATAGATTCTACTTTAACTTTAACTTCATTTTCTGCGCCAGCATGAATAAATGCTTCCAAAATAGATTTATAGGAATCTTGAAGCTCTACGTATTTACCTATGAGTCCGATTGTAACCTCTCCTTTAGGATTTTTATGTCGCTTTAAAAATTGATTCCATATTGTTAAGTCTGGGATTTCACTTTTTAAATTTAATTTTTTAAGAACAACCTTATCCAATCCTTCTTCTAACATAAGATTTGGTACATCATAAATTGTAGATGCATCAATAGATTGTATAACAGACTCTTCGGTAACATTACAAAAACGAGCTAATTTAAGTCTAAGATCTTTTGGCAATTCATGTTCGGTTCTACACACTAAAACATCTGCCATCACACCACTTTCCATGAGTGTTTTAACACTATGTTGTGTAGGTTTAGTCTTTAATTCTCCTGCAGCCGATAAATATGGAACCAATGTTAAATGAATTACAATAGCATTATCTTCTCCCAAATCCCATTTTAATTGACGTACTGCTTCCACATAAGGCAATGACTCAATATCACCAACAGTTCCTCCAATTTCAGTAATTACAATGTCGTAATCTCCAGATTTTCCAAGTATCTGCACCCGATGTTTAATCTCATCAGTAATATGAGGTATCACTTGAACCGTTTTCCCTAGAAACTCCCCGCGACGTTCCTTTTCAATTACACTTTGGTAAATTCGTCCAGTTGTAACGTTATTAGATTGACTTGTAGGAACGTTTAAAAAGCGCTCATAATGTCCAAGATCTAAATCGGTTTCAGCACCATCATCAGTCACATAACATTCACCATGTTCATAAGGATTTAAAGTTCCTGGATCAACATTAATATATGGATCTAATTTTTGGATTGTAGTTCTGTAACCCTGTGCTTGGAGTAATTTAGCAAGAGACGCTGCTATTATCCCTTTCCCAAGTGAAGATGTTACACCTCCAGTTACAAATATGTATTTTGTTGTAGTTGTCATGTTGCGCTTATAAACGCAGGCAAATTTACAAAATTTAAATAGTTATTATTGAATTGTAAGAGATAATTAATTGATCATTTTTAAGGAATGATAATTTGTGAGTAATCATCTAGGATAACGCACACGAATATTTCTGATTAATTCTTCCAAACCATTTAGTTTCAACTCATAAACTTGATTCAACATATCACCCAATTTGCCTTTTGGAAACCCTTTATTATGATACCAAACGATATAATATTCTGGTAAATCAATGAGATATTTACCTTTATACTTCCCATAAGGCATTTTTGTATGTGCAAGTTTTATTAAAAATTCTTGATTAGGCTGTATCAAATTAGTCTTTAGATTTATAGGCTTCAAGAGCATTTAGTTCATTTTCTATATACCTGGTCCATTTTGCTTGCTGTTCTTTATGTATTGAATTATTACTTTCTCTGTCATACAAGTTTTGCATAGTGGATAGTTCAGTATTAATATTTTGATGTAATCCATCTAATATAGACTTAAGTGCATGATTAACTTTTATCTGACTGATTTGTCTTCTAAATTTTCTAACATGCAATTCAGTGATATCAAAATGAAGTTGTTCATGTGCTAATATATAGGCATCGGCCTCTGATTTATTATACCATGATTTATTCGGATAAAAATGTGCTTCTACGATAGTCGAAAAATCTACGATTCTAGAATCAGAACGACGCATTGAATATGAGAAAGTAATCCCTGAAGCAGTAACAGCAACCGCATCCGTATTGGTTTTTGGTTCACCTCTAAAATTTTCCCAAGATAACTTATACGAATCACGCCAAGCTATGGTTTCTTCATTCGAATTAGGATTCAATAACAGAAACAGAAACAACGGAAAAATTAGTTTAAAGTGCATCATTGTATTGAAAAACGAAAAAATCGCTTTAGTAGTATCCCTAAGTTAGTGTTTTGCTTCCACTATAGTTAAATCAGCATATTTAACTACATAAACCGCTTCATTATAGAAACCACCAAACATTTTTTTTGAGTATCTAAATTTATTCTCAATATAGACTGTTTCTATATCACTACCTGAAGCTTTATAAAGATCATCACTAGTTGAAAGACGCAACAATAAATCTAAAGTTAAATCGAACCCTCTTACGGCATATTTATTTGGGTAAACACCATAAGTCCGTCTGTAATCCTTAATAAAATTAGAATTTATAGCTGCATTAAAGGTTTTATTAATTGAAGGGTAATGAAATTTTAAATTCGATAAATGATAATTTGAAACATTCTTCCCTTCGAAGGCTTTATTTTTATCAGTTGTCATTAAGACAATCTCTTGTTCATCACTTATTAAACTATTTAAACCACTTATAACTGTTGAAGCAAATCCCTCATTATTGGTTTCAAGAAACACAATATTTTTACCATTTTTAAACAGGTCTAATAAATCATCAGGTAAAATATAATACATGTCTTTTCCTTCATCATTTTTTCTTGAAAAAATTTGTTTGGCAGTTGGAAAAGCAGCTTTTAAACGATTACTTTTTGATTTATGTTTTGAATCAGAAATGATAACAACATGTTTTTTCAAAGAATCAAGTTTGACAAAATCGACGATTGATGTTTCAAGCAAATCGCTAGAAGGCGTGGTTTGGAATACATTGCTGTAAAGATTCTTAGGTGTCGTAAATGGGGAAATAACAGGAACATTATCTCTTTTTAGCTCTAATGCCACCCGTTCTAGATTTGCAGGCATCAGCGGACCAATAACGGCGTCATACTCTGAAAAATCGTTAGCAGCAAGTAATTTAGTTACTTCTGATAAATGATCTCGTGTATCAAAAACTTTCAAATGTGATGAAATACCTAATTGTTTTGCCGAATCTAATGCCATTAATACTCCAGAATGAAAATCTAAGGATATTGATAAACGACTATCGAGTCGAATCGCATTTTTTGTTTCAGCTATAGAATCGACATCAATTCTATTTAAACGATAAGGCATCATTAACGCTAGACGTTTCGCTTTAAAATTGGTGATTTTTGTTGCTAAATTCGAATGCGTTACGGCTTCATTACTAACAGTGGTATTAATTTCATTTGGAACTTTTAAAATCATACCTACTTTTAAACCACTAGCTTTCAATTCAGGATTTAGAGCTTCTAATTCTTCCTGTGAAAGACCGAGTTTGACCTTTAATCTATAAAACCCTTCTTTTGGTAATACCTCATAATAATTGTAGCTATCCTCAACAGGTTTCTCTTCATTATTTGCAATATTCGGTACAAAAACTGAATCACCTGGCTGAAGTACTTCATTCATATTCGGATTCAATTCAGAGAGTTCATCTATTGTAATTCCAAATTTATAAGCCACACGCCACTTCCCTTCTTTTGGTAATACGATGTATTTCTTTAAGGTATTATTTAAAGTTACTTTTGACACTATTGTTTTATATCGAGGAATTCTTAATTTATTACCTTTCTTTAAAGGCTCAGAATATAAAAACGTATTATACTTCTTTAACTCATCGATCTCAATATTAAAATCTTTTGAAATGCTATATAGGGTTTCTTTACGTTTTACTTTATGCTTCTTATAGCCGATAACTTCTTTTGTTTCAGAAGTAACTTCTTGATTTTTTATTTTAGAATTTGGAATAATTAAAACCGTATTAACTGCTAACTTACTTTTGGCGTCCGGATTCAACGCATAAATATCAAAAGGAGTCACTAAGTATTGTTTCGCAATGGATTCAATAGTTTCACCAGCTTTAACTTTATGTGTTTTAAAGCTTTGAGCATGAATACTTAGATTACAAGCGAATATTACGATTAAAATAAAAACAAATTTCTTCATATATTATTAATTATTCCCATTCAATAGTAGCTGGTGGTTTCGAGCTAATATCATATACTACTCTATTAACGCCTTTTACTTTATTTATTATTTCATTAGAGGTTTTTTGCAAAAACTCATAGGGTAAATTCACCCAATCAGCAGTCATTCCATCCGTACTTTCTACAGCTCTTAGCGCTACACATTTTTCATATGTACGTTCATCTCCCATAACTCCAACGCTATTTACTGGCAGCAAAATAGCACCCGCTTGCCATACGCTATCGTACAAATTCCATGATTTTAGATTCTTTATAAAAATAGCATCCACTTCTTGTAATATACGTACATTTTCTTCGGTTAGATCTCCCAGAATACGTATGCCTAGTCCAGGACCAGGAAAAGGATGACGACCTAAAAGCTCTTTACTCATGTTCATAGAGGCTCCCACACGTCTCACTTCATCTTTAAAAATCATGCGAAGGGGTTCCACTATTTTCAATTTCATATAATCTGGCAAACCACCAACATTATGATGACTTTTTATAGTTGCACTTGGACCTCCTGTTGCTGAAACACTTTCAATAACATCTGGATAAATTGTTCCTTGAGCCAACCATTTTACATCTTCAATGCGATGTGACTCGTCATCAAATACTTCTATAAAAACACGACCAATCGCTTTACGTTTAAGCTCGGGGTCGCTAATTCCTTTTAAGGCATCCAAAAAGCGTGCCGAAGCATCGACTCCTTTTACATTTAGACCCATTCCCTTATACTGCTCTAAAACTTCAGGAAATTCATTTTTACGTAATAAGCCGTTATTTACAAAAATGCAATATAGATTTTTACCAATAGCTTTATGAAGCAGGACCGCTGCAACTGAAGAATCAACACCTCCAGACAAGCCTAATACAACTTTATCATTACCTAATTTAGCTTTTAAATCAGCAACCGTTTCTTCTACAAATGAATCTGGCGTCCAATCCTGATTCACTTGTGCAATATGCACTAAGAAGTTTTCTAATAGTTGTTTTCCATCAGTAGAATGATAAACTTCAGGGTGAAATTGAATGGCATACGTTTGTTCACCTTCAATTTTATATGCTGCATTTTCGACATCATGCGTACTTGCTAATAAAACACCGTTTGTTGGTAAGTCTTTAATGGTATCACTATGACTCATCCAAACTTGGCTTCCTTCAACTATATTATTAAAAAAGGCTTCATTTTCTTTGACATAGGACAGGTTTGCTCGTCCATACTCTCTGGTATTAGATGGCGCTACTTTACCTCCTGAAAAATGAGCTAAATACTGGGCACCATAGCAAACGGCTAGCATTGGTTTTTTTCCTCTTATTTGTGATAAATCTGGATGCGGAGCGTCATCGCCTCTAACAGAAAATGGACTTCCCGAAAGAATTACCGCTTTAAAACCATCAATATCACTAGGAATTTTGTTGTAGGGATGAATCTCACAATAAATGTTGAGTTCCCGAACTCGTCGCGCAATAAGCTGTGTATATTGCGACCCGAAATCTAAAATAAGTACGTTGTTGTGTTGCATGTGCAAAAGTAATATTTAATGCTAAAATTGCATTCTATTATTTAAAAAATTATGCCATTGAATCCAAAATCATTTGGATATCATTTTCGGTAGTATCTGGATTGATAAAACAGAAGCGCGATACGGTTTCAAATGCGTCGCCATTCTTCCATTTGGTTGGTGTTACCAGGGCAAATCCTTTTTTATGATTCTCATAAGTCCAGTGCGTATAATCGCTAGGTTCCCAACCAATTCGTCTATATAAGACACAGGACAGGCTAGGTTCACGAACTAATTCAACCATAGGGTTCTCTTCAATCATCCGTCCGGCAATTTGAGCCAATTCAAGACCTCTTTCGACGGCCTCTTTATAACGATCGGTTCCATGCGTTGCTAGAGAGAACCAAAGCGGTAATCCTCTAACGCGACGCGTCAATTGAATTTGATAATCGGTGGGATTAAATCCGTGAGCGCCTTCATCCTTAAAGATATCTAAATAGGAGCCTTGTTGCGAATGCGCTTGTTTTGCCAACTCCGGGTTTTTATAAATTACGGCACCGCAATCATAGGGTGAAAACATCCACTTATGTGGATCGATTGTAATGCTATCGGCCTGTTCTATACCATTGAATAAATGGCGAACCGAATCGGCTGCCAAAGCACCACCTCCATAAGCAGCATCTACATGACACCATAACTTCTCTTTCTGACATATTTCGGCAATTCCTTCCAGATCATCAATGATTCCAGCGTTTGTTGTGCCACCTGTAGCCACTACAGCAAACAAACACTTGCGTTGATGCTCAGTAAGTGTGGCAATGGTTTTTTGTAAATCTTCGCCAGTTAAACGCTCTTCGGAATCCACTAATAAAATGTCAACATCGGCTACTTTTGCCATTGCTTTAATTGAGGAATGTGCTCCTATAGAAGTAATAATTAGGCCTTTCTCCCTTTTATTGGAATCATCCCGTCTCCAATATTCTCTTGCCGTTACGATTGCCGATAAATTAGCAGCAGTTCCACCACTTGTAAACACACCAAATGCACCTTCAGGCAATCCGGTTAAAGACACAATCCATTTCATGGCTTCATTTTCACAAAAAATACCTCCTGCACCTTCCATCCAATAGGCGCCGTGAATGCTTGAAGCAGAGGTTACCAAATCGAACATAATGGCTGCTCTGGTAGGAGAAGCAGGTACAAATGCTAAGTTTCTAGGGTGGTCAACTGGGACATTAGCGTTTGCTAAATGTTCTTTCCATAAATTAAATGCATATTCACCTCCAACCCCTTTTTCAGTAACTGTTTCACCCACTAAAGCTTTTAACTCTTCAGTTTTTTTCGGTTTCCCAATCTCATGCTCCGTAGCTGAGATTCTTCCAATAGCATATTTCATGACATCTAATGTCATTTCAATAAGTTCTATATCTATTTTATGCATTTTCTAGTCCAGATTTAGTATTAAAAATTCACTTTTTAATGGTTGTAAATTTAATACTAACTGTTGAATAAATCGGTCTCCGTACTCCAAATAAAACTCAGAAAAATTAGTTTGTCTTTCCTGTAGACTTTGATTAGGAAATAGCGCATTCTGAAGTTCAATAATTCTTTTGAGAATATCTTTTAATTTTCTCTTTTGTGCATTTAGTAATCGTTTTTCTAAATGCTCCAATCCATTAAATTGCTTCTTTTCTTGAGCCCCAACCGCTCCAACGAATGATTTATCTGTTTGTTTTGCAAGTTCATACAACTCCTTGAACTGTTGCTTTAAGTGCAATTTTTGAGAAGAAAAATCGATATTTATTTTCGATATTTCCTTAGTGACTTTTGTTTCAAGATCAATTTGCTTCAGAAACAGATCTTTAAAAGTCAGGTTTAGCTTTTGAAGTTTTTCATTTTGCTTACGTGTTGTTAATACGGCAGAATTTCTAAGTAACAACATTGGAAATGGAATGTTTTGCGCTTCAAAATTGGTTTTCAATTGTAGCCAATACGCAATTTCACCACCACCTCCAATATAACATAGGTTAGGCAAAATCACTTCTTGATATAACGGTCGCATAATTACATTTGGAGAGAATCGTTCTGGAAAGCTAGACACTTCATCCAGAATCTCACTTTTGCTCCATTTTATTTGGGTGTTATTTACGAAATATTCACCTTCAATTTCTACGATACGCTCTCGTAAATCCTTAGTGATATAAAATAAATTGATTTCTCTGGGATTGACCTGGATCTTATAGTTTCCATCTAAGTCATTTAATTTAGAATTCGTTTCTGTCACTAACTCAAAAGCTTCTTGATCTGTAATCTCCTTTTGAATAAAAGGGATAAACATTTGCTTTAAATTTGTATCATTTCCATCAACAATCACTAAACCATACTTTGAAAATAATGCATTCACTAAATAGCGCATGGCATCTGTAAGCGTATCATGATTTAAGTATGCATTTTTGAATAAATCTCTTAACTCATTAGCGTTTTGACTGTTGTCCATTTCACTGGCAATAACTCTAAATACGTCATTAAAACCGTTCAAATCAAGTTCTCCAACGGCACCTGAAGCTTCTTTATTCCAACTGATTTTCTTTCCTTTAAAATTAAAAAAGTTGATTTCTTCAAAATCATGATCCTCTGTTGCCATCCAATACACAGGCACAAAATTATTATTAGGATATTGCTCTTTTAGAGTTTTACAAAGATTGATTGTAGAAACTATTTTATAGAAAAAATAGAGTGGCCCTGTAAATACATTTAGCTGATGACCCGTAGTAATTGTAAATGTTTTTTCGTTAGAAAGCAAGTCTATATTTGAAATTGTTAGATCAGATACTTGTTCTACATTTTGGTACTGATTCTTAAGAGCATTAACCAAAACAACTCTCGATTGGGTATCAAAAGACTTTGCTTTTTCATCAATCTGAGATTCAAAATTATTGAGTTTTGGAAACCTATTATAGAATGGTTTAAGGTCTGGGGTTTCATCTAAATAATCACAAATTAAAGATGAAAAATAATTAGTTTCTCTAAACGAAATACAGTCTGATGGCATAAATATCCTTTGCTTTTAAAGGCATAAAGATACACTTTATAGTCTTAAAATTAACCTAAATTATGGGATGTGAATACCAAACAAGAATACGTATCTTTACTAAAAAATTAACTATGCTTGGTTTAAAATTAGCGACAGATCCTCGTTGGGCAACAATTGCAGAAAGTAATATTGAAGAAATATTGACAGATCATGCATGGTGTGAGCAAAAAGCTGCCACAAATGCCATTACAATTATAACACTTAACTCAGAGCATACAGATTTGGTCACTGATTTATTGATTTTGGCCCAAGAAGAATTACAGCATTTTGAAATGGTGCATAATATTATTAAGGCACGTGGTTATAAACTCGGACGAGAACGTAAGGACAGTTATGTGAATGAGCTTTTCAAGTTTATTATTAAAGGTGGTAATCGTCAACAGAGTTTTATTGATCGCCTTTTGTTTTCAGCAATGATAGAAGCGCGAAGTTGTGAACGTTTTAAGTTATTATCAGAACGAATAAAAGACTCTGAATTATCTAAATTCTATCACGATTTGATGATAAGTGAAGCAGGTCATTATACAACTTTCATTGGTTTTGCAAGAAAATATGGTAAAGACATAAATGTTGACAAACGCTGGAAGGAGTTAATAGAATTTGAAGGAGATATAATTAAAAGCTATGGCAAGTCTGAAACTATACATGGTTAACATCTAATTTACAACTTCAGCATACAAGTCGAAATCTTCAGCTTCAATAACTTTCACATTCGCAAACTCACCTGTTTTTAAGTAGGTAGCCGTGGCATCAATTAGCACTTCATTATCTACATCAGGCGAATCATATTCTGTTCGTCCTACAAAGTAATTACCTTCTTTTCTATCAATAACCACTTTAAATTCTTTTCCAATTTTTTGTTGATTGAGTTCCCATGAAATTTGAGACTGAATTTCCATAATTTCATTAGCGCGTTGCATCTTAACGTCTTCAGGAACATCATCTTCAAGATTATAAGCATGGGTATTTTCTTCATGCGAATACGTAAAACAACCCAAACGTTCAAAACGCATGTCTTTAACCCAATTTTTTAAAGTTTGATAATCTTCTTCAGTTTCACCTGGATACCCAACAATTAAAGTTGTTCTAATTGTCATATCAGGAACAGCTTTTCTAAATTCCTTCAGGAGTTTAGTTGTTTTTTCTTTTGTTGTTCCACGACGCATACTTTTAAGAATAGCATCCGAAATATGTTGTAATGGAATATCAAGATAATTACAAATCTTAGGTTCCTTATTCATTATATCTAATACATCCATCGGAAATCCTGTTGGAAAAGCGTAATGTAATCTAATCCATTCAATACCTTCAACTTTAACCAAGGCTTCAAGTAATTCGGCAAGGTTTCGTTTTTTATAAAGATCTAAACCATAATAGGTTAAATCTTGAGCAATTAGAATGAGTTCTTTAACACCCTTGGCTGCTAATTTTTCAGCTTCAATTACGACTTCTTCTATAGGTGTAGATTTGTGTTTTCCACGCATTAATGGAATTGCACAAAAACTACATGGTCTATCACAACCTTCAGCTATTTTGAGATAGGCATAATTTTTTGGAGTAGTTGTTAAGCGTTCACCAATAAGTTCATGCTTATAATCTGCGCCTAAAGCTTTTAACAAAGCAGGTAGCTCTGTGGTACCGAAATATTCATCAACATTTGGAATTTCTTTTTGAAGGTCTGGTTTGTAGCGCTCACTTAAACAACCTGTGACAAACACTTTATCGACATCACCAGCTTCTTTCTTTTGCATGAACTCTAAAATAGTATTCACACTTTCCTCCTTTGCATTATTAATAAAACCACAGGTATTAATAACAACGACATTGCCTTCTTCTTCATGAACAACCTCTTTCCCATTAGCTTTTAACTGCCCCATTAACACCTCACTATCGTAAACATTCTTACTACAGCCAAGGGTTACTACATTGATTTTGTTCTTTTTAAGTGTTTTTGTTCTCATGCTACAAATTTCAGAATGCAAAGATACAATCTAAAAGCTTTGTTTAGAGTATATCTACTTATAATTTGAAGGCATCAGTCTTTTTTTAGACGCTCGCTCATAATTATAAGCCCATTGAAACAAAAATTTCTCTTGTAATCTACGTCCAATAAATGTTACTCCCATAGGAGCACCATTTTCAGCATAGCCCATTGGAACGGTTAATGCAGGATATTCAGCCACAGCGGCGAACCCAGCGTGGTAATTGTTAATAGAAATAATTCCATCCAATTTATGGGCCTTCATGGGTGAATCAAAATACAATTTGCCATTCGTTTTAAGTGTCCTCTTTATGATTTCAAATTCTTCATCCGTACTACTATCAGCAACAATTCCTTCAAATAATTTTTGCCCATATGGCATTGTATTAATCGAGTCTTTACTATTAAATTCAATCACATCATCTACAGACCTCAATGTTATGGCTGAAGACGCATAATCTGCAAGATATTTTGGAAGATCGGTTTGCATGTCTAAATTCAACAGCCTCAGAAACCCAGGGAGCTCTATCTCTTCTTCTTCCAATTCAACAATTACGGCACCCTGTTCTTTTAGAATATCAATAGCTGCAGCATATAATGTTTCCTCCTCAATCATTTCTCTATAGACACCGAAGCGTCTTCCATTTACACCAGTTTCACTTAATTCATTTAAATAAAAACCGTTTTCCCATAAAGCGTAAATAGATTTCGAATCTGATGTGTCTTCGCCAAAAATAGCATCTAATAGTATGGCGTTGTCAATTACGTTCTTTGTGATTGGGCCAGCAGTATCTAAGGTTGATGAAATAGGGACAATCCCACTTCTACTTACTAAACCAATTGTAGGTTTAAGACCAACTACAGAATTTTGACTGGCAGGTGACAATATAGAACCTGAAGTTTCACTACCAATTGCAGCCGCACAAAAATTTGCCGAGACTGCCACAGCGCTTCCAGAGCTAGAACCACCTGTATCAATTAGTTTACGTCCATAAGGATTCAGGGTTTGACCTCCAATAGCACTATAACCGCTTGGACAATCTCCACAAAAGAAATAAGCCCATTCGCTTAGGTTCGATTTACCCAAAATTAAAGCACCTTGCTCTTTTAAACGCTCCACTATAAAGGCATCTTTTGCAAAGTTTTCCTGCAATGCTACAGCACCTGCAGTTGTAGGCATACCTGAAGCGTTGACATTGTCTTTTAAAAGAATTGGCATTCCAAAAACAGGATGCTTCAATTTTCTATTTAATAGTTCTCTATCTTTTTGCCTTGCTTCTTCAATGACACTAGAATTTAATGCAATTACAGAATTGAGTGATAATTCATTATTACGATCAAACTTTCTAATACGAAATAAATAAAATTTAGTAAGCTGTTCATAGGACAATTTGCCACTCAATATAAAGCTCTGAATTGTTGGTATATCTTGTTCTAGAATGAATGGTTTTAAACTGATGTAAACGTCTTCATTAAAATCTTCAAGGTCATTCTCAAAAGGACTCCAAAGTGCCTCATTATTAATATACTTTGAATCCAATACTTTAAATGCTCTAAAATCTTTAGTCGAAATGGCACTAATATCGGTAGATTCTTCAGCATTAGATCGAATAGATTCGCTTGTATTATCAACTACAGGAGTCTCTATATTTGATTTTGGATTTTTACAAGAAAAAACAAAAGAGACAATTAGGAAATAGATGCTGTATTTCATAGTTCGTATTTTTAATAAAAATACTAAAAGTTAAGAGAAGTAAGTTTCTATTCAAACTGAACTAGTTTCAGATTCTCATTAGAATTGTCTATCAGCTTATTGAGGTTCCGAAATAAATTCAGAATGACATAATTTTACCCTTTTCAGACAGCCTTATTATTTGAAGAATGAATCTACAAATTCGTATTTATTAAATACTTGAAGATCTTCGATTCCTTCACCAACTCCAATGTATTTAACAGGGATTTGAAATTGATCAGAAATACCAATTACAACCCCACCTTTAGCAGTTCCATCGAGTTTCGTAACAGCTAATGATGTCACTTCTGTAGCTGCTGTAAATTGCTTCGCCTGTTCAAAAGCATTTTGACCTGTTGAACCATCCAAAACCAATAGTACATCATGAGGAGAATGATCCACTACTTTTTGCATCACGCGTTTTACTTTAGTCAACTCATTCATTAAGTTTACTTTATTATGCAATCGACCAGCAGTGTCAATAATTACTACATCGGCATCACTAGTAACAGCACTTTCTAATGTATCGAAAGCAACGGACGCAGGATCACTTCCCATTGATTGTTTAACTATTGGTACATCAACACGATCTGCCCAAACTTGTAATTGATCAATAGCTGCTGCTCTAAATGTATCGGCAGCACCTAATACAACTTTTAGACCTTGTTTTTTGAATTGGTACGCCATTTTACCAATGGTTGTAGTTTTACCAACACCGTTGACTCCAACAACCATAATAACATGTGGTTTATGTGTTTTTGGTATAGAATACTCGGTATCTTCGCCACTATTGGTTTCAGATAATAAGCCAGCAATTTCTTCTCTTAGGATTTGGTTTAATTCTGATGTTCCTAAATATTTATCTTTTGAAACACGCGCTTCAATACGTTCAATAACTTTAAGAGTTGTATTCACTCCTACATCACTAGTCACTAAGATTTCTTCGAGGTTATCTAAAACTTCATCATCTACTTTAGATTTCCCGGCAACAGCTTTATTTAGTTTAGAGAAAAATGTGGATTTAGATTTCTCTAATCCCTTATCTAAGGATTCCTTTTTTTCTGAAGAGAATATTTTTTTAAAAAAGCTCATTCTTATGTTTAATTTCTAACTATAAATCAAATGTTGAGCCTAAACTGAATAACTGAACATTTGTCATGTTTCACGTCAAATATAGCCATAAAAAAACTGCTTTCAAATGAAAGCAGTTGCAATTAAATATGAAAATTTAATTTATTTCTTGTTTAAAAAATCATTGACAAACTCTGGTGCCATTACTGACTCAACAAACATGTAAGCTCCAGTTTTTGGTGATTTCACCATTTTGATAGCTTTAGTTAATCGCTTTGATCCTGTTTGTAATGATGCTACTGATTTCTTTGCCATGACTCTAATGTGTTATTTGAGTTTTTCTTACGAAAATCTCTTGTTGTTATTTGAGTTTTTCTTACGAAAATCTCTTGTTCTTATTTGAGACTTTCTTACGAAATTCTCGAATTATTTAATTTCTTTATGAACTGTCATACGCTTAAGGATAGGATTAAATTTCTTAATCTCCATTCTATCTGGCGTATTCTTTTTATTTTTTGTTGTGATGTAACGAGAAGTTCCTGGTTTTCCAGATTCCTTATGCTCAGTACATTCTAATATAACTTGTATTCTATTTCCTCTCTTTGCCATTGTACGTGTCTTTAACGCGTTACGCTATTATTTTAAAAATCCTTTAGATTTCGCTTCTTTAATTGCTGCTGAAATCCCTATTTTATTGATAGTTTTCAATGCAGAAGTAGAAACTTTTAAAGTTACCCATTTATCTTCTTCAGGAATAAAAAAACGTTTTTTAACTAAATTCGCATTGAATTTACGTTTCGTTTTATTCATCGCGTGAGATACGTTGTTTCCAACCATCGCTTTCTTTCCAGTAAGTTCACAAACTCTTGACATTCTTTCTAACTTTAATTATGTTATCATTTCTGTTTATAAATAGATATTTTCAAACAGGCTGCAAATTTAGTAAAACTTTACAATATCAACAAACTAATATTGCTACTTTTTTAAAATTTCTTTTTGCAGCATTTCAAAGGCTTTGTTAACTGCCTTATTAATAACTTTTACTCGATGATTTCCAAACATGAATTTCTCGGAATAAACTTCGTCTTTTGTAGCTAATGCTATATAAACTATCCCAACATCCTCAGTAGTATCATCTGTAGTAGGCCCAGCATTTCCTGTAGTAGCAATCGCAAAATCTGTATTAAACTTTTTCAAAGCTGATAAAGCCATAGCTTCTGTAACCTCTCTACTTACCACCGAATACTTTTCAATTAAAGCCTCAGAGATGTCAAGAAGATTAATTTTTGCCTCTTTTGTATAACTTACAATACTACCTTTAAAATATTTAGAGGCTCCTGCATTTACTGTGATCGATTCTGCTATTTTACCACCTGTACAACTTTCGGCTGTAGCCAGTGTTTTTCCATATTTGCTTAGTTGTTTACCAATTATGGCTTCAATAGATTCATCGGCTTCAAAACCTACAAAAACATCTTCTATTTGAGGTAAAAGTAATGCAATTTGCTTTTCCATTTCAGCGTCCACTAAAGTTTTATCAATGGCATTCGCTGATAAACGCAATCGCACCTTACCAAGATTTGGTAAATATGCAAGCTTCATGAACTCCGGTAAATTATCCTCCCATTTTTCAATTCGTGCCGCTAAGCTACTTTCTCCTAAGCCATAAGTTAAAATTGTTTTATGGAGTATATAAGGAAACTTAAATGTATTTCTCAGTTTAGGAATTACTGTTTGTTCAATCAATGCTTTCATCTCAAAAGGAACTCCAGGAAGCGAAATGAATACTTTTCCGTTTTTCTCTAACCACATACCAGGCGCACTTCCAACCATATTCATAAGTACGGTTGCCTTTGAAGGCACTAAGGCTTGATCTATATTGACTTGAGTTAACTCTTGCCTTATATATTTTTTCCACAGAAATTGAATATTTTCTAATACGGCTTGACTCTGTACCAGATTGTCATCAAAATATTCAGCAATCGTTTTTTTGGTAATGTCGTCCTTAGTAGGACCCAATCCTCCAGTTAATATAATTATATCGGCATTTTCCTCAGCCTCCCTTAGAGACTTCAAAATGTGGTTTTTATCATCTTGAACCGAAGTAATTTGATATACAGAAACTCCAATTTTATTAAGTGATTTGCTAATAAATGCAGAATTTGTATCTACAATTTGTCCAATTAGAATTTCATCTCCAATAGTTATTATTTCTGCTTGCATTACAAATTGAAGTCAATTTTTATTTCTTGAACGGCGTTATCGACTGCAGCTAGAACAAGTTGTAATTTATCAGATACATCTTGATCTCCATTTTCAAGTTTTCCCCAATCCTGTACCTCAATTAAATCCTGTAAAACTCCAAGTTCGAACAAATCAATTGTCGGTTTCATTTTATGTGCAGCCTGATAGGTTGTATAATAATCTCTTTCAGCTACAGCAATTTTCAACCGTTCAGCATCTTCTGGGACTTCTTCTAAAAATGCGGCTGCCAATGCAGCTACAAATTCTTCGTCGTTATCTGCTAATTCCCTTACTCTAAACAATTTATAATGTTGTTCCATTTACTTTATTGTTATTGAAAACAGCTGCTTGTCTTCTAAAAATCCGTTCAATTTATCATTTGCAACTACCTTGCCAACTCCTGCTGGCGTTCCTGTAAATATAATATCTCCAATCTTTAAAGTAAAATATTTTGAGACATATTCGATAAGTTCATCAATTTTCCACAGCATATGACTCGTACTTCCTTGTTGCACAATTGAACCATTTTTTTCCAATGAAAAATTAATATTATTCACATCACTAAATTCCTTTTTTGCTAACCAATTCCCTACAACAGCAGCGCCATCAAAGGCCTTAGCTTTTTCCCAAGGCAATCCTTTTGCTTTTAATTGTGCTTGTAAATCGCGAGCTGTAAAATCGATTCCAAGACCAATTTCATTATAGTATTTATGTGCGAATTTTTTATCAATATGCTTTCCAACTCTATTGATTTTTACCAATATTTCAACTTCATGATGTATATCCTCTGAAAAATCTGGAATAAAAAAAGGTTGTTTCTTCAACAATAGTGAGGTGTCTGGCTTTAAAAACACAACAGGATCTGTTGGCTTTTCATTGTCCAATTCTTTGATATGCTCCGTATAATTACGCCCTATACAAATGAGTTTCATACTAACTTAGCTTGTTATTAAACGCTCTTAGTTTAATTGCTGTCAATACTTTCTTTGTGTACAAGGGAAAATCAGCATTTAACAACCATCCGAAATAACCAGGTTCATCCTTCAAAACGTCTAACACACGCTTGCCTTTATGTTTACCAAAGGAAAAACACTCCTCTCCTTCTTCATTATAATTAATGAATCCAGCGAAATCAGCAAACTTCTTTCGCGAACTATAGTCAGCTAAAAATTTGGTGTTGTTTTCTAAGGCATCATATTTTGATAATTGTGCTTTAAGAACTTCAAAAGTAGCCATAGTATCAGCCTCTGCACTATGGGCATCCTCTAAATTTTTATCACAATAAAACTTGTAAGCAGCAACTAATGTGCGCTGTTCCATTTTATGAAAAATAGTTTGAACATCAACAGAAACACGATTTTTCATATCAAAATCCAAATCTGCTCTAAGCATTTCTTCAGCTAGCAACGGAATATCAAAACGGTTCGAATTAAAGCCACCCAAATCGGCGTCTTTTATCATAAGATGCACCTCCTTTGCCAATTCTTTAAATGTTGGTTTATCGGCGACATCAGCATCCGAAATACCATGTATTGCTGTTGTTTCTTTAGGAATTGCCATTTCGGGATTTACCTTCCATGTTTTTTTCTCTTCTGTACCGTCGGGATATACTTTTAAAATAGAAATTTCTACGATTCGGTCTTTCGATATATTTATACCTGTAGTCTCAAGGTCAAAAAAACAAATAGGTTTACTTAAATTAAGATTCATGCATTAAAAATTTAAACAAAGATAACGAGAAATAAAAAAGCCTTAATAGGAATTAAGGCTTTTTTAATATTAAATCGATGTTAATTAAATCTCTCTATTTGGATCCCAGGCTTCAAGGTAATCTTTCACAGCCTTTACAAACTGTCCTCCTAGCGCTCCGTTTACGACACGATGATCATAAGAGTGCGACAAGAACATTCTATAACGAATTCCTATAAAATCACCTTCTTCGGTTTCAACAACTGCAGGAACTTTACGAATTGCACCAAGTGCTAATATTCCAACTTGAGGCTGATTAATAATTGGAGTTCCCATTATACTTCCAAATGTACCAACATTCGTAACCGTATACGTTCCGCCTTGGATATCGTCTGGTTTCAATTGATTCTCACGAGCACGACCAGCCAAATCATTAACTTTTTTGGTCATTCCAACTAAATTCAATTGGTCAGCATCTTTAATTACAGGAACAATTAAATTTCCATTCCCTAAAGCAGCAGCCATACCCAAATTGATATGTTTCTTTTTAATAATTTTATTGTCTTGCAATGAAATATTCATCATTGGAAAATCTCTTAAGGCCTTGGCAACAGCTTCCATGAAAATTGGCGTAAACGTTAAATTTTCACCTTCACGTTTTGCAAAATCCTTTTTAACTTTATTTCTCCAGTTCCAAATTTTAGTAACATCAGCTTCAATAAAACTTTGCACATGAGCAGAAGTCTGAACTGATTCTACCATATGATGGGCTATTAATTTACCCATTCTGGACATTTCAATAATTTCATCATCTCCACTTGCAATAATTGGAGCTGGAGCTGCTTTTGGTTTTTCAGTTCCATTTACTTGAGTTGCTACTACTTTAGGTTCATCCTGAACAGGAGCCGAGCTTCTATTTTCTAGATAAGCGAGAATGTCATTTTTAGTAACACGACCTTCTTTCCCGGTTCCAGGTAAAGTGTCTAATTCTGCTTGTGTAATGTTTTCTTGTTTTGCTATATTTTTCACCAGAGGTGAATAAAAGCGTTCGCCACTAGAAATTACTGGCGCAGCTACGACTTTAGCCGACTCCACTGTTTGAGCCACCTGAGCAACCGGTGTAGATTCCACAACAACATTCTGTTTTACAGGTTCTGCTTTTGGAGTTGATGCTTCAGATGTCACGTTAGCATCGGTTTCTATAACCGCGATTGTTTGACCTACTTGAACTACATCATCAATATCAAATAATTTTTCAACCAATACACCGTCAACTTCACTTGGTATTTCACTGTCTACTTTATCTGTGGCAATCTCTAGTACCGCTTCGTCAGCTTCTATAGTATCACCAACTTCTTTTAACCATCCAGTAATTGTAGCTTCTGCTACACTTTCTCCCATTTTAGGAAGTTTTAGTTCAAATTTTGCCATATCCTTAATGCAAAAGGTTTTTTTGGGTTTATGCCTGCAAAATTAATGAAAAAACACGTAATCTTTTGCAGTTTTATCAAATAATTGTTTTAGAATGTCATCACTACTCCTCTACTTTTGGAGCTATTACTACCAATAATAAAATTCGTGTTTTTAGGTAATATCTTAAATGTCACTGAAGATTTTTTAGGAGACTTGGAAATAATATCAATTATAGTTTTAAAACTAAGAACATTGTTATCTAAGATATATTCTGTTTCCAATGCGTAGTTTTCAATCTTACTCTGAAGTTTAACCTCATGTTCCAATTTCGTTTCAAGTGATGGGTAATTTTTATCAGAAATCAGAACATAGTTTTTAGGTTTGTTCGTCTTAATTTGATCATTATTATTAAATATAAAACTCAATTTAATCCCTAACCAGACTAACAAATTGAATACAGCATTAGATTTAAAATGCTTATTATAAAAAATTTGCATGGCGTCATAGAATCGTTTAGCATAAATTTTATCCTTTAAAGTACTTTCACCTTTATAATGCATAACCGATGTACTCCCATGATACATATTATGGTAATTGGATTTTAAAACTTTATAAGACAAATCAACATCTTCACCATACATAAAATAATCCTCATCAAATCCTTTTACTTCCTTATACACAGTTTTTTTCATAAACATAAAGGCGCCTACAAAAATTGGAACTCTACCTGTATCATTCTGCCCTAAATTAGATACATAATACATCCTTGAAAAACCAAGGATTTTCCTAATTGCTACAAAAGGCGTTGGAATATTTCGTTTACTCTCTGGAAGAAATTCTCCTTTCCCATCTATTAATTTACAGCCTATAATACCTAGATTGTTTTTTAACTCAGCAACGCTTAATATCTTTAAAAAGGTATCTTCAGCTACAACCGTATCCGGATTAAGAATACAAATATACTCTCCATGCGCTTGCTCAACGCCTACATTATTCCCTTTAGAAAACCCGAAATTATCCTCATTTTCTATAAGTATCACATCAGGGAACAGTTGTTTCACCATTTCGCAACTATCATCAGGCGACTTGTTATCTACTACAATAATTTCAGCATCAATAGACACCAAAGCGTCTTGAACACTTTTAAGACATAACTCTAAAAAATGACTTACATTATAATTTAATATGACAACCGTTAATTTCAAATACGTTATGATTTTAAGGATGCCTCAAATGGAATTCGATTAATGATACTTCTCCCAAGTGTGACTTCGTCTGTATATTCCAATTCATTGCCAACAGAAATACCACGAGCAATTGTTGATGTTGTAATCTTGTAATCTTGAATTTGTCTGAAAATATAGAAATTAGTAGTATCGCCTTCCATCGTTGAACCCAATGCAAAAATCAGTTCTTTTATTTTTCCTTCTTTTACTTTTTTTACTAAAGAGCCAATATTCAAATCGTTAGGACCTATTCCATCCATAGGTGAAATTTTCCCACCTAACACATGATACAACCCTTTATATGAGCTTGTGTTTTCTATAGCCATTACATCTCTAATATCTTCAACAACACAAACCAAAGTTTCATTTCTATTTGGATTCGCACAAATTTCACAACGCACAGCATCACTAATATTATGACAACTCTCACAAAACTTAATCTCGTTTCTCATGGTACTTAAAGCATCCGACAATTGCAGAGTTTGGTTAATGGGTTGACGCATTAAATGTAAAACTAAGCGCAATGCTGTTCTTTTACCAATTCCAGGTAATTGAGACATTTCATTAACAGCTTTTTCGAGAAGTTTAGAAGAAAATTCCATATGCGCGAAGTTAGTAAAATATTATGCTCTAGCTAAAAAATTAAAGTCCAATAATGACGAACACTATTGGACTTAAAAACTTATTATTTACGATGCTTAGTCAACTATTAATTTTTTAGTGACTTCACCTACACTATTATTTACTTTCACGAAATATATACCTGAAGCATAGTGAGAAACATCAATATTCAATGGTTCTGAAAGAATTTGGTCTTTCGTAAAATACATAATCTTACCTAAGGAATTAAAAATTCTAATAGAAACCTCATCATTTCTATCCCAAACTAAGTTGAATTCATTTTTAGTCGGATTAGGAAATAAGCTTAAAGAATTCAATTCAAACTCATCTACACTTAGAGCGGTATCATAAAGGTCTGAAGACCAAACACCTCTACCATAAGTTGCGACATATATTTTGTTGTTTGCTGTATTTATTTCAAGTTCTGAAATTTGAGCATTTGGTAAATTGTTACTAAATGCCTGCCAGTTAGAAGGAGTAACCGTATCTATATAATACACACCATAATTCATTCCTAAATACAATCCATCTAACCCATTATCCTGCCATACCAATGCGCGCGCGCTAAAATTTGGCAAATCAAACAAATAAGAGCTCCATGTAGTTCCTCCATTATCAGAAACATAAACTTTAGCCGCACTGTTAGTAGCGATCGCTATTTTATTCGGATTTGTAGGATGAATAGCTATTGAATTAATACTTCCTGAAAACCCTGTTAATTGTTGCCAAGGTGACCCTATTAATCCACCATTAGTGGTTCGATATAAGCTATTTCCGTTCGATGCGTAGATATAATTCGCATTTGAAGGCGCCACTTTCAATTCATCTAAATTACCACCGAAGTTCTGCGAAATGGCCGTCCAGCTTGTACCGGAATCAAAAGACTTATAGACTTGATCAAAACCTGCATAGATTACATTAGGCGTTAAAGGATCTTGTTCATAAGGTGTAACCCAACCACCATCTTTGTCATCTGGCGTGCCCAACCATCCAGAATTTAAACCACCATTATACGATCGATATAAATCTCCAAAATAAATGGTTCCAAATACCAAATCACTATTATTTTTATCTACAAAGGACTCCATGCCATCAGCACCTAACCAATGGCCCCAATTGCCATTAACATCCATAATGGTGGTTCCATTGTCTTGTGATCCTCCTGTTATTATGACAGGATCTGTCTGACTTATTCCAAATTTATAAAATTGGTGAACCCCAATTCCTGAAGTTAAATCAGTATAATAATTAGCATCTATTGTTCCTGGCGTATTCGCAACGAAAACCCCTCCATCACTACACACATATAATTTCCCATCAACATATTCCAACATATCGACATCTGCATGACAATAACCAATATTTTGTCCGGATGCATTTTGAGGTGTCCATTGAGATGTAATGCTAAAATTAACACCACCATCGGTTGATCGCCACGTATTTACACCAGCAATATGTACTTCATTAATATCATTAGGATTAACAACAATATCCATATCTCTTGGCGCTTGACCTGAATCGTCACTTCCATCGGATGCATAACCAAAATAGTTCATCCCTGTATGATCTAACTGCGAAAACGTATTCCCACCATCTATAGATTTATGTAGCCCTCCAAAAATCCCTCCGGAAGCTTCAATAACATAAACTACATTAGGGTCATTTGCAGAAACGCCCATCATTTTTGGTCCACTGCTAAAATTATTTGGTGCTGACTCAAATCCATCTTGAAATAATACTCCTAATGATGCATCTTCAACAGAGACATCATCTATAGTTAACCCACGACCATAATTAGCTTTACCTTCTAAAGCAATATAATAATCAGAAGACGGATTTGGCAAGCTCAACGTAATATCTGACCAACTTGTAACTTCTGTTGTATAGTTTGCTAATTCCACCCAAGCACCAGCAGCTGATGTTTTATACAATACTTTCAATTCATCTATATCACTTGCCCAACTCACTTGAGAATATGAAAATTTCAACTCAGGTGCGTTTGCTCCAGAAAGATCAATTGACGGTGATATTAATCGCGTTACGGGTTGAGAAAAATTACCAACATAAAAAACTGCCATGGCACTACCAGTCCGTGGCGTGACAGAATTATTTTGATTTGAATTAGACGTTGTCCAATAATTAGATCCAGTTACAAACTCTTGAGTCCACATTGACAATCCATTAGGAGAGGAAAACGTTAAGCCTCCATCTGTAGACTTAAAAAACTTATCTCCAGAGGCATAAATTGTACTAGGATCTCCTGGTTTAAATTCAATATCATATCCTGAATTTGCGCTTCCGTCAATTAACGTCCAGTTTAAGCCACCATCAATCGATTTTTTTATACCTCCATTTGCTGAACTGCAATACATTTTAGACGTATTAGTAGGATCCATTAAAATTTTATTTACATCGCCGCTTCCCATATCGCTATAAAAATTCCAAGTTGCTCCAGCATCTGTCGATTTAAAAATCGCTCCTCCTGAAGAACCCCAGAAATATATAGATGGATTTGTAGGATCTATTACCAATGAAGACACGTTTAATGTCGCCATGTTATCTGTTAGAACAGCCCAAGTACTTCCGCCGTCAAGAGATTTCCATACACCTCCAGTATTTCCACCAACAATCATATGATCTGTATTACCTGTCTCAAATGCCATTGAAGTCAATCTTCCTACGCCTGGATTCCATCCTCCTGTCAAATCCCATCCTATTGGTCCTAATTGACTCCAAGTTCCAACAGTAGTTCTCGCAGCCATAAAATTTTCATTTAAGCTACTGTTATAGTTTTCCAATTCATTAAAATAAAATTCAGAGGATTTTAGCATACCGCTTTCGTCCATATTTCTTAACGCTTGGTATTCCCAGCGTTTATATGGCTTATAGCCTTTACCTTTATCTGTTCCTACAATTGAAAAATGTGCTTCTGCTTCAGCTTGAATTTCTTGTACGGTATAGGTTCCTTCAGAAATCATTCGTTTGTACTCTTGAGAATAGGAATTCACAAAGAATAAACTTAAAACTAGGGAGATGTAAAAAGTTTTCATTTTAATTTACTTATTATTGTTATAATTATCGATTTCAAAAATACTATTTTACTAAGAAATTAGTGTTAAATAATTAATTATATGTCGCCTACATCAATTATCCTCCTGATTCTAGCTTACTTCGTTGTACTTATCGTAATTTCTTACATCACTGGTAAAGAAGATTCAAACGAGGCATTTTTTAAAGCAAATAAGTCGGCGCCATGGTATTTAGTAGCTTTTGGAATGATTGGGGCTTCTTTGTCTGGAGTCACTTTTATTTCAGTACCTGGAGCAGTGGAAATGAAGCAATTTGGGTATTTACAAGTCGTATTTGGCTACTTTTTTGGATATCTCATTATTGCATATGTACTCTTACCTATTTATTATAAATTGAATCTCACCTCCATTTATACCTATTTAAAAGATCGATTTGGAAATACGAGTTATAAAACTGGGTCGATCGCATTTTTAATTTCCAGAACAGTTGGTGCCGCATTTCGTTTATTTTTAGTCGCCAAAGTATTGCAATTATTAATATTCGATGCGTATCATATCCCATTTACAATTACTGTCGTAATTACGGTTGCATTAATTTGGCTTTATACGTTTAAAGGAGGTATTAAAACCATCATATTTACAGATACCTTACAAACACTTTTCATGCTCATTTCGGTTGTAGTTACGATTGCATTTCTAGCAACTGCTCTTGATTTAAATAGCATCTCTGAAGTCTATTCGAACGTAAAAGAAAGCGCCATGAGTAAAGTGTTTTTTACTGATGATATAAATGATTCACAATACTTTATTAAAAGTTTTCTAGCAGGCATGTTCATTTCAATTACAATGACAGGTTTAGATCAGGATATGATGCAAAAAAACTTGACCTGTAAGAACATTAAAGAAGCTCAAAAAAACATGATCTCGTTTAGTGTGATTTTAGTTTTTGTAAATATTCTATTTCTTGCATTAGGTCTACTACTTACTCAGTACGCACAACAAAATGGCATTTCTGCTACAAAGGATGATTTATTTCCAACCATTGCGATGTTACCTGAAATTGGCATCGCTACTTCAGCATTCTTTTTACTTGGCTTAATTGCCGCAGCATATTCTAGTGCCGATTCTGCGTTAACATCATTAACAACTTCGTTTTGCATTGATATTATTGAGCTTGATAAAAAGCCGATAGCATCTCAGAAAAAAGTCAGAAAAAAGGTGCACGTATTGGTTAGCGTAGTTCTTATTCTTGTAATTATATTATTTGATTCTTTATTTAAAGATGTATCCGTAATTTGGGAACTTTTTAAAGCTGCTGGTTATACCTATGGACCCCTATTAGGACTTTTCGCTTTTGGCATACTTACTAAGGCACAGATTAAAGATAAATATGTTTGGCTTATTGCTATTATTGCACCTTTACTTTCATATGCTTTGAATTCTTATTCAATTGAACTATTGAATGGGTATCAAATAGGATTTGAAATTTTAATCATCAACGGAATTCTAACCTTTCTTGGTTTAGTACTGATTCGTAGACAACAGCACTAACGCACAGGCAGTTTCAAATACTATATTCTCTTTTCGAAGTAATTCAAAAAATTCAGGGTTTTCTGTACCTGGATTAAAAAGAATCCGATTTGGATTTAAACCCATTAAATAGTTGTAATAGGTGCGCTGATTAACTGCTCTTAGATACAAGGTAATTGTATCAATATTATTATAAGGTACTAATTCAGTTGTAATATTAACACCCGCAATAGTACCTTTTTCTATTCCGAATGCAACAACTTCATGACCACTAGCTTTCAATCTATGAATTGCCAAATTCGCATAGCGCTCTGGCTTTAGAGAAGCCCCAAAAACTAGTGTTTTCTTTTTCATAAGAAAGACCTCATGATTCCAATTGTTAAAAAAAAGTTAAGTAGTGTTAAAAAAAGTAACACAAATCAAAAGTAGGCGTCTATGAATTAACAACCTATTCAAAGGGTAAAAAAATAATCAATCAAAATCAATCAATCAAAAAATGAAAAAAGTTATGTTTATTTGTGCGCTACTGTTATTTGCGACAGTCAGTTCTCACGCTACAAATACAGAAACCGCAAATGAAAAAAGCGGTACCATCTCAGGAAAAACAATTGATGCATCACTTAATCAACCCTTACCTTACGTTAACATTATAGTAAAAAACGCAACTGGTGAAACTATTACTGGTGGAATTTCTGAAGATGACGGTAGTTTCAAAATCACTGGAATACCAGAAGGTAAAAATATTGTAAATATTCAATATATCGGATTTAAAACAGTTACAAAAGAAGTCATCATTGGCAAAGGAAATTACAAAGTGGACTTCGGAAATATCCTGCTCGAAGAGGAAGCTGCAGGCCTCGATGAAGTTACGGTTATTGCAGAAGTATCGACAATACAACAAAAAGTAGATAGAAAGGTAATTACTATTGGAAAAGATTTAGCCGCTAGCGGATCAGCTTCCGATATTATGGTAGGAATCCCATCTGTAAGTATAGACGCCCAGACTGGAGATATAAGCCTAAGAGGAAATCAAAACGTACGTGTTATGGTGGATGGTAAAATATCAAATATCCCAACGGCACAACTGCTTAAACAATTACCATCAACTGCAATTAAATCTATTGAATTAATCACAAATCCTTCAGCAAAATACAACCCTGAAGGCATGAGTGGCATCATTAATATTGTGTTACATAAAAACACGATGATAGGCTTTAACGGTAGCGCTAGTGTAAGTTTAAGCCATGAGAAGAACCCAAAATTCAATAGTTCTTTAGATATGAACTATCGTAATGGGAAGTTCAATTTATTTGGAAGTTATAGTAACAATATTGCCAAGAGTGAAAATGTTGGAAATCTATTCAGACCAGACAATAACTCCCAGCAGTTTTTTCAGTTTTTAGACAAAAGACAATCTCATTTATTTAAAGTTGGACTGGATTTTTATTTGAATGATAAAAATACAATTTCATTTTTTACTAATCAGAGCATTGCTGACGACAGTACCAAAGGACAAACGGATGCATTCTTTTATGACAACCCTACATTTGATCAGAGTCAACAATTTTTATCAAAGGGAGACAACACGTCTTCACAGTACAATTTTGATTATAAATTAGAACTTGAAAAAGAAGGAAGTAATATAGAATTAGAAGTTGACTACAACACCTATGAAGGTGAAACTCCGGTAGATTACACGTTTTTGCTTGGTCCTCAAGAAAATTATAAGGATTTTAATAACACCGATAGAGAAAGCACTACTGTAAATTTAGATTATGTAAATCCGTTATCAGAAACAACGAAATTAGAACTAGGTCTTCAAGCGCGTTTATTTAGTTCAGATATTGAGTTTGCGTCTACAGGCGAAACCTTAAATGAATTGGGAGTATTACGACCAACTCCAGATACAGATTTTGATTACACAAGAGATATTTATTCGGCTTATGCCACTTATAGCAAAAAGTTTGATAAATGGACCTATCAAATTGGCGCACGCTTCGAAAATGTAAATGTTGAAGCTTTAGCTTTAGAGACAGATGTAGAAACAGATGTAACAACTCCTATTACTTTTGATAACAATTATTTTCAAGTGTATCCTTCCGCATTTTTCACCTATACCCCATCAGAAAAGAATTCCTACCAATTAAGCTATAGCCGTCGTGTAGATCGTCCTGGTATTGGTCAAGTGAATCCTATTAAAAGATGGAGCACACCATTGATTTCACAATTTGGAAATATTGATTTAGAACCTCAATTCACGAACTCTTTAGAAATCAACTATACGAGAAAACTTAAAGATAGAAAAGGAAGTATCACAGCAGGTGTCTTCTACAGAGTAATCTCTGATGAAATTAATAGAGCTCTATTCATTGATAGAACAGACATAAATTCTGGAAAAATTATTATGACCAATGATAATTTTGATGACACATCAGCAATTGGTTTTGAAGTAACCAGCAATTATAGACCTACCCAATGGTGGAGTATCAATTCGAGTTTTGATTTATATTCACAAACGCAAAAAGGAATTGCCGAAACTCTAACGGCTCCAATAGAAACAGCTACTATTGATGACATAGCCACGAACGTTACTGAAGTTAATAATGTAGCCTGGAACGTTAGAATGTTCAATAATTTCAAAGTAAATAAAACATTCACATTTACTGCTTTCGGATTCTATAGAGGCGCAAATAAGTCAATTCAATTTGACATAGATCCTATGTATTTCGTAAATATTGGTGTACGCGCTAATGTTATGCAAGGCAAAGGAACTTTTGGTCTAAATTATAATGATATTTTCAATACGATGAAATTTCAAGGAACTGGTGTTAGACCGTTTACTCAAGAAGTTGAATTTAACTGGGAAAGCAATACCATACAGGCTAGTTTTTCATACCGATTTGGTGGTGGAAAATACCGAGCAAAATCTCGTAAGAGAAGAGACAATGATGAAAAATCCGGAGGCGGAGGCTTCATTTAACAGCAACATTTAGTAACCTACATAATAGTTGATGGTTAGTGTTAGTGTTAGGTTATTAAATAAGAAAACCCGAAACGTTTATGTTTTCGGGTTTTTGTTTTTAAATATTTTAAAGTTTAAAAAACTGTAAGGATTTATTTCTTTAATCGACTTTATTACAACATTTACGCTATCAACGTTTAGATTAGTTTTGAATTAGCCTTCATCAAATCAAAAAATTGATATTAAAGGTATCTGTTAAAAAACAGCTAGTGAGTAAAGTCCAAAATTTATATTTTGGACTTTCTTTTTGAAAATGTTAATAGTGAGTTAAAACTGTTATCTGATGAAATAAAACTAATATTATTACGTCTATAGTATAGTGATAAGTTTAAGTTAATTAACTCTAAATTTTCTTACGCTTTTTATAGTTTAAGTGTTAGTGAAAGTTGATTAATAGCAGAAAAAACCCGAAACAACGTTGTTTCGGGTTTTTTTGTACCTATAATAAAAAAGAGACTACCATTTTATAATGACACTTCCCCAAGTAAACCCACTTCCAAAAGCTGCTAAAACGATAGTATCGCCTTCTTTTATTTTGCCTTCTTCCCAAGCTTCTGTTAATGCAATTATTACAGAAGCTGCGGTTGTATTACCATACTTCATAATATTATTAAACACCTGATCATCTCTTAATGCAAATTTCTTCTGGATAAATTGAGCAATCCGTAAATTAGCTTGATGTGGAATAAGCATATCAATAGCTTCCTTTTGAATTCCGTTTTTCATTAAGCCTTCTATAATTACTTCACTAAAACGAACGACTGCATGTTTAAAAACAAAGGTCCCGTCCATATATGGAAAATATGAGGTATCCTCTTCGCCTGCCTCGAGAATTTCTGGAACCCAATGTCTAATACTTGGCGATTCTACTATGAGTTTATCAGCATACTTCCCCTCACTATGTAAATGTGTAGACAAAATGCCTCTCTTATCATCTTCTTCTCTTGTTAATATACACGCGCCTGCTCCATCTCCAAATATAACGGTCACGCCGCGTCCTCTTGTACTTTTATCGAGCCCATTTGAATGATATTCAGCGCCAACAACTAAAATATTTTTATACATTCCAGTTTTTATAAATTGATCAGCTACTGAAATGGCATATACAAATCCAGAACATTGATTTCTAATATCAATAGCGCCAACATTTTTCATGTCAAGCATGTCTTGAAGTTGAACACCACAGCCAGGGAAATAATAGTCGGGTGTCATAGTTGCAAACACTATAAAATCGATGTCGTCCTTTGACAAGCCAGATCGTTCTATAGCCATTCTAGAGGCTTTCGCTCCCATAACGGCAGACGTATCTTCGGTACCTTCTTTAATCCAACGACGCTCTTTAATCCCTGTTCTTTCCTGAATCCATGCATCATTAGTGTCCATCATTTTGGACAAATCGTCATTAGTTACCACATTTTCAGGCAGATATTTACCTAATCCTATAATTTTTGAATTGTACATTATTTCGTTTTTAATCCTAAGATAAAATTACGAATTAAACTTCTAATAAAATGTCAGTTTGTCACATTTTAACTCTTGGTACTTTTTTTGTCTTTAGCTCCTTCATATTAACAAATTGAATAAAATACTTATATCATGACAAAAGGAAATATTAATGTTTCTGTGGAGAATATCTTTCCGCTCATTAAAAAATTCTTATACAGCGACCACGAAATCTTTTTACGTGAGTTAATTAGTAATGCAACTGATGCGACATTAAAACTTAAACATTTAACCAATGTAGGTGATGCCAAAACAGAATATGGCAATCCGCAGATTGAAGTTAGAATCGATAAAGAAGGAAAAAAACTTCACATTAGTGATCAAGGTTTAGGAATGACTGCTGAAGAAGTTGAAAAATATATTAATCAAGTAGCTTTTTCTGGAGCTGAAGAATTTTTAGATAAATATAAAGATTCTGCCAAAGATTCAGGAATTATAGGCCATTTTGGTCTTGGTTTCTATTCAGCGTTTATGGTGGCAGAAAAAGTAGAGATTATTACAAAATCGCATCAAGATGAACCCGCAGCACATTGGACTTGCGATGGGTCGCCTGAATTCACTTTAGAACCTTCAGATAAAACAGACAGAGGTACCGAAATCATTCTTCATATTGCTGAAGATTCAACAGAATTTTTAGAAGAAGCAAGAATTCGTGAATTGCTTTTGAAATACAACAAGTTTATGCCTATTCCAATTAAATTTGGAACCAAAGAAGTAAACGATCCTGATTTCACACCTGAAACTACAACAGATAAAGATGGCAAGGAAACAACTGAGCCACACAAACAAATTTCGGTTGACAATATTATCAATAACCCAAATCCAGCTTGGACTAAACAACCAGCAGATTTAGAAGACCAAAATTATAAAGACTTTTATAAAGAATTGTATCCTGCACAATTTGAAGACCCTTTATTTAATATTCATCTAAATGTTGATTATCCATTCAACTTAACGGGAATCTTATATTTCCCTAAGATGACGAATGATTTAAACATTCAAAAGGATAAAATACAGTTATATCAAAACCAAGTTTATGTAACTGATAATGTTGAAGGTATTGTTCCAGAATTCTTGACCATGTTACGTGGTGTAATCGATTCTCCAGATATTCCTTTGAATGTTTCACGTTCGTATTTACAAGCGGATGGTGCTGTTAAAAAAATCGCATCGTACATCACACGTAAGGTGGCAGATAAATTAAAATCATTATTCAATAACAATCGTGAAGAATTTGAAGCAAAATGGGATGATATCAAAATTGTCATTGAATACGGAATGCTTTCAGAAGAAAAATTCTTTGAAAAAGCTGATGCCTTTGCATTGTATCCAACTGTAGATGGTAAATACTTCACATATGAAGAATTGTATAATAAAATTAAGGCAAAGCAAACTGACAAAGATGATAAGTTAGTGATTTTGTATGCTTCTAATAAAGATGAACAACATAGTTATATTGAAGCAGCAAAAACTAAAGATTATGAAGTCTTATTGTTAGATTCTCCAATTATTTCGCATTTAATGCAGAAATTAGAATCTACAAAAGAAAACATCTCATTTGTTCGTGTAGATGCTGATCATGTTGAAAATTTAATTAAGAAAGAAGACACTGCAATTTCTAAACTTTCTGAAGAAGAAAGAACACAATTAGACACTGTTTTAAAAGAGGTTATTCCTTCTGAAAAATTCATGGTACAATTAGAAGCTATGGATAGTAATGCGAGTCCGTTTATGATTACACAACCAGAGTTTATGCGTCGTATGAAAGAGATGCAACAAACTGGTGGTGGTGGCATGTTTGGAATGGGCAATATGCCAGAAATGTATAACCTTGTGGTAAATACAAATTCTGAATTGGTCAATGAAATTCTAAACACAAAAACCAAAAAGAAACAAGAACGTTTAATTAATCAAAGTTTAGATTTAGCTAGACTTTCTCAAGGCTTACTAAAAGGTGAAGAACTCACCAATTTCATTAAGCGTAGTTACGAAATGATTAAATAGTTATGGAAGTATTAGAGTACGCTATAGTTGGTAAATACCCTGAAGGATCAACCAAGACAATTGTTGAATTCCCAGAACAACCCAAAGAATTTGCTAGTAATGTCTTAACAACAAAAGACGATTTAGGTCGCATTATTAGCTGTGAAGAGATTGGAACGTTCGGATATATTAAGCATTATGAGTACGATGCGAGTAATAGGATAACACAAGTTAGAACACAGCTACAGAAAACAGCTGTACAATCCTGTGTTGATTTAGAACGGTATGTCTATAACAAATATGGCTTTCTATCTAAACTGGAGCATTCCAGAGACGGTCATATCTCTCAAAAGATTAAATATCTTTATGAACCCAAAGATATTGACACAGATGGGAATTGGACTAAAAGATCTGTATTTAATGATATTGGCTTAAATAATTCGCATTTATGGACTGAATACAAAACAGCTAAATAAATTACATATTTATTAATTTAAAACCACTTTGTTAACTCAAAGTGGTTTTTTTTATGCGCTTATCTAGGCTAAATGGCTTAAAATCAATTCCTTTAATATTTTAAGTATCTTTAACAATCAACCAACTAAAAATTTATTTAATATATGGAATTACAAATTAAGAATTTAAGCAAGACTTACTCGAACGGGGTTCAAGCTTTAAAAGATGTGTCCTTAAACATTCCTCAAGGAATGTTTGGTCTTTTAGGACCAAATGGCGCAGGAAAATCCTCATTGATGCGAACACTAGCTACTTTACAACAAGCCGATTCAGGTTCTGCAATGTTAGATAATATTGACATCTTAAATGATAAAGCTCAGGTGCGAAAAATTCTAGGTTATCTTCCTCAAGAATTTGGGGTGTATCCTAAAGTAAGTTCATATAGTATGCTAAATCATATTGCTTCTCTAAAAGGAATATCAAACAAGGGAGAACGAAA
Source organism: Flavobacteriales bacterium 34_180_T64 (assembly GCA_002162765.1). Lineage (GTDB taxonomy): Bacteria > Bacteroidota > Bacteroidia > Flavobacteriales > Flavobacteriaceae > MAAR01. Next base: position 62,130 of record MAAR01000001.1, read on the forward strand.
AGATTTAGTAGAATCTTTGCTAAATAAAACAAACTTATGGCATGTTAGAAATAAAAGTTTAGGCACCTATTCTGGAGGAATGAAACAACGTTTTGGTATTGCACAAGCATTAATTGGTGACCCAAGATTAATAATTGTGGATGAACCCACAGCCGGATTAGATCCTGCAGAGCGTATTCGTTTTCATAACTTACTAAGTGAAATTGGAGAGAATACCATTGTTATTTTATCAACACATATAGTTGACGATATTTCTAATTTATGCAATAATATGGCCATCATCTGCCTTGGAGAAGTTGTTGTTAAAGGCAATCCTAGTGTTTTAACGGATGGCGTGAAAGGTAGAGTTTGGAAAAAAGATATTGAAAAGGCTGAATTGGCCAATTACCAATCAGATTTACAAGTTATATCAACGCACCTTAAAGCTGGACAAACAGTCATACATGTTTTAAGTGATAACCAACCAGATGCTTCTTTTGAAGCTATTGCTGCGGACTTAGAAGATGTTTATTTTGCTGAAATCACATCTCGGATGGATTCTGTTCAAGCATAATTGTATAATTAATTCATTTAAAATCATTCAATTATGTTTAAAGAAATATTCAAATTTGAAATAAAATACAGACTAAAGAGACCAGCAACTTGGGCCTATTTTGGAATCCTTATGGTTTTCGGTCTCATTACAGCTATAGGTGGAAACGGTCCTGCCTCTGAAAAGGTATTTGTCAATTCACCACTAGCAATTGCATCAATGCTTTCAGTAATAAGCATTTTTGGTATTATGCTCTCTAGTGCCATTATGGGTGTGCCTGTTTACAGAGATATTGAACATAAAACTGAGAACTATTATTTCTCATATCCAGTAAGTGAAAAAGGCTATTTATTAGGACGTTTTTTTGGTTCTATGTCAGTCCTTTTTTTAGTAAGCCTTGGGTTACATATAGGATTAATTATAGGTTTTGCCATTGGGCCTTTTGCAGGTTATGAAGAACCCGATCGTTTTACAACGTTTAATTTTTGGCATTACCTTCAACCAACTTTAATGCTATACTGGACAAACTTTTTCTTTGCTGGATGTATTTTCTTCGCCTTAGTAAGTTTAACCAAAAAAGTCATGTTAGCCTATGCTGGTGGAGCCATCCTTTTCATTACGTATTTAATCACTTTAACACTTACGCAAGATATTGAAAACAAAAATTTAGTAAGCCTTTTAGACCCTTTTGGATTAGGTACATATCAAAATATTACTCAATACTGGACGCCTGAAGAACAAAATACTTTAACGGTTCCTTTCCAAGGAATGTTAATCTGGAATCGTCTCATTTGGGTTGGCCTTGGATTGTTAGCCTTTCTTTATACCTTATTTAGATTTGACTTTCAAAAATTCTTAAATCGAAACTATAGTTCAAAAAAGAAAAATGACAATTTAGATGAAGCAAAACCATCAGCTGCACTTACGAAAATACCTAGTGTTTCAAAAGTATTCTCAAATGGATTGAATCTTAAGCTAATGTTTAGATTGGCAGTTATGGAATTCAAAAATATCATCCGAGACAATTTCTTTAGAGCCATTTTAATAGCGGCAGTATTGTTCCTGTTTTTTGACGCTTGGTTTGGCTTTCCAATTTATGGGACACCCTCCTTACCTCTCACTTATTATATGTTAGAAGTTAAAGATTTTACATATATCATTCTCATATTTATCCTTATTGTATTTATGACGGGTGAAGTATTACACAGAGAACGTAATGTGAATTATGATCAAATATTTGGTTCTTTACCTATGCCTAATCGAATTGTATATGGATCAAAATTTTTAGCTCTAGTAATGATTAGTTTTATTCTGGTGAATTTAATTTTAGTTAGTGGTGTCATAAATCAAGTCATAAAAGGGTATTTCAATTTTGAATTTGATAAATATTTTACAGATCTATATTTAATTGAATTTCCGAAGTATATCATATTCATTATGCTTGCCTTTTTCGTGCATTCTTTAGTGACTAAAAAATTCATAGGACATGTTATTGCTATTGCTATTTGGGTTTTACTTTTTGGATTGAATAGTTTAGCGGATGTCAATAACAATTTATACCTCTATAGTTATGCTCCTGGATATACACTTTCTGACATGAATGGATTTGGGCATTTTGGAGAAGCGCTCTTTTGGTTTAGAACGTATTGGCTTGCTTGTGGAGGTGTTTTAACCGTCATTGGTTATTTATTTTGGAAGCGAGGAACGGATTCTGGAAGAAAAGCAAGATGGCAATTGGTAAAAGAACGATTGAACTTAAGAACAATTGGGTCATTATTAATTTTAGTGGCTATATTCATTGGTTCTGGAGCATTTATAAATTACAATACAAGAACTATTAACAACTATCAATCCGTAAAAGCGGGGACATTAGGTTCTGTGGCGTATGAAAAACAGTTGAGTAAATACGATAAAATTGTTCAGCCGAAAGTTATTGCTGTGAAAATTAATGCTGATTTAATACCTGAGGAGCGTTCAGCAATAATAAAAACAACGTTTAAAATGGTGAATAAATCTAATGAAGTCATTGACTCTCTTCATTTAAATTGGGGACCGGAAGGACTCCTTAAAAAAGAAGTTAATACCTTCACTATTGAAGGTAAAGCTCCTAAACTCGGGAAACGTTATGACGATTTAGGCTATGAAATATATGCATTTGAACATCCTTTACAGCCAAATGATACAATTAGCATGACTTTGGAAGTAAGTAGCTCGTATAAAGGCTTTCCTAACGAAGGAACTGGTTCTGCAATAGTTTATAATGGTACCTTTTTAAATAACGGTTATTTCCCTTCTTTCGGTTACAGCACTCAAGGCGAAATATCTAGTGATCAGAATCGAAAAAAATATGATTTACCGATTAAAGATTACCAGTTACCTGAACAATCAGATTCTTGGGGAACCAGTAATTTATTATTTAATGATGATGCAGATTATATAACATTTGAAGGCACAGTGAGCACTGCTCTAGATCAAATTGCTATAATGCCTGGTTATTTACAAAAGGAATGGGAAGAAAATGGAAGAAAATATTACAGCTACAAAATGGAAGGTGAGCTCGATTTTTTCTATAATATTTCCTCAGCCGTCTATGATGTTCATCGCGAAGTTTGGACCGGTAAATCGGGCGAAAAAGTAAATATTGAAATTTTCCATCATCCAACTCATACCTATAATATTGATCGATTGGTAAAAGGAGTCAAACATTCTATGGATTATTTCTCTGAAAATTATGGTGCTTACCAATACCGACAAATGCGAATCATTGAATTCCCAAGATATGCAACATTTGCGCAATCATTTCCTAATACTGTTCCTTTTGCAGAAAGTTTTGGTTGGGTTGGTGATTTCAGCGATCCTAATGATTTAGATTATGTGTATATGGTAACCACTCACGAAGTGGCTCACCAATGGTGGGGACATCAAATTACCCCTTCAGCTACTAGAGGTGCGAATCAAATCTCAGAATCCATGGCTGAATATTCTGCTCTAATGGTTATGAAAAAAGAATATGGTGTGGATGCCATGCAGGAATTTCTCAAAGAAGAATTGGATCGCTATTTAAGAGGTAGAGCAAACGAAAGTAAATTTGAAAAGACCCTACTTAATAATGACAGCCAAGCTTATGTTTGGTATCGAAAAGGTGGACTTATACTCTACGGGCTGCAAGATTTAATTGGTGAAGCCAATTTAAACCAAGGTTTTAAAGCTTATACAGAAGCTGCTCGCTTTAGGCAAAAAGCGCCTTTTTCAACGTCCTTAGAATGGTATGATTATATGAAATCCGTCACACCAGATAGTCTAACGTATTATTTAGAAGATAGTTTTGAAAAAATCACCCTCTATTCTAATAAGATTACTGAAGCTACATATAAAAAATTGTCTGATGACAACTATGAAGTAACCATAAATGTAGAAAGTGCTAAAAATTATTTTGATGGTAATGGAAAGCTAATGAATAGCGGCAAACAACCCAGCTTATTAGAAATTGCAGTATTTGATGCTGATAAAGAAAACGCAAATGGCATGACCATTAAATCACCTTTAATAATAGAAAAAATTTGGATAAAACCAGGTAAATCAACGCATACTTTTACAACAACTAAGTTACCTATAAAAGCTGGTATTGATCCTTATAATAAAATGATAGATCGCATCCCTGATGACAACCTCATCAATTTAGAGGAAGAAATCGAATAATCTTATAATAACTAAAATTTTAAACCACTTTGAGCAAACTCAAAGTGGTTTTTTTATTTTAATATTACACTAAAAAAACACTATGCGTGCATTGTATTTTTAATAATAAAAAATTACCTTATAGCTTTTCAACTAATATTATGAACGAAAAGTTAATTTCTAAGAAAAAACCAGCATTTCCAATAACCGAATTGCTTTCTAATTATTTAACAAATCATGGAAGAAATATAAAGATTTCTGTTTTTTACGATGATTTATTACGATTTCAAGGTGCCGTAGAAATTTTTGACGAAAAGGGTAAGGACACACTTTGGATTAGAACTTATTTTGCAGAGCATGAACGTGATGAAATTGAATTAGGCCTAAAACAGATGTATACTATTCTTCATTCAGATGGTAGCGACTCCATTTTACCTTATTTAAATGTTGACAGTATTGATTTTTGCACCTTTGGCAACACGAAACCATTTCGAATTAAAATAAGAAATATACTTAATGACAATTACGTTTTTCTATATGTAAAAAAAGCGGATGCTTCTAGAATTTATGGTTTAGAATTAGAACATTTACTTTCACCAAATCATATAAATTTTCTAGTCCATAATGACACTTTAATTGAAGAACATATTTCTGGTATTCCTGGTGACGTTTTTATTTCAGATAAGCTTGACTCATGTTCTGAGCAAGACAAAAAAGCGATAGCTAAAGAATTTGTTAAATTTAACGAACGTTGTTTTGTACGCTTATTGGCAGATATGAGATCGTATAATTATGTCTTTGTCCTCACTCATGATTTTGACAGATTACAATACAGAATTAGGGCCATCGATTTCGATCAACAAAGTTACGAAGGCAACCCGAAAGTATATAAACCACAATTTTTAAAAGAGAATAATGCACTGGTAGAATTGAGTTTAAAAGTATTAGCAAAAGAATCTATCGAACAATATGAAAAAGAAGAACGATCATTATTAGCTAAAAGAGCAAATAGTGAACACGAACGATTAAATGATTTATTGAACTGTATGAAACAAGACCACATTTCTACTCCTGAAAAAATCAAAGAATTGCAAATAGGCTTATTTAATCTTACAGGTGATGTTCATTTTAAAAAGTCCAAAAATATGGGCGAACTATTAAATTCTGCTTTAGATTTTATAGTAAGGAATTACAAAAACGAAAATCCATTCATCGTAAAATAATCTAGATTAAAATGAAAATCAATAAAATTCTCGTTGCCAATAGAGGTGAGATTGCCATTCGTGTACTACGTGCTTGTAGCGAATTAAACATCGCTACCGTAGCAATATATACCTTTGAAGACAGATATTCTCAACATCGAAATAAAGCCGATGAATCCTACCAAATTGGAGAATCCAATCAACCACTAAAACCCTATTTGGATATTGATAAAATTATTGGACTCGCTAAATCTAAACACGTAGATGCTATTCATCCTGGTTATGGATTTTTATCTGAAAACTCTGAATTTGCAAGAAAATGTGCAGAAAATGACATTATTTTTATTGGTCCAGATCCAGAAGTAATGGATGCTTTAGGAGATAAAATTACTGCCAAAAAAATAGCTGTAAAATGCCAAATACCTATTATTGAAAGCAATAAAAAGAAACTAACCTCTCTTAAAGTTGCTTTATCACAGGCAAATGAAATTGGCTATCCTTTAATGTTAAAAGCTGCTTCTGGTGGTGGTGGTCGTGGTATGCGCATTATAAGAACATCTGAAGATCTTGAAATTCATTTTAATTCAGCTAAAAACGAATCTTTAAATGCTTTTGGAGATGATACTATGTTTTTAGAAAAATATGTCGAAAATCCAAAGCATCTAGAAGTACAAATTGTAGCTGATAAGCACGGTAATATTCGTCATTTATTCGAAAGAGATTGTTCTGTTCAACGTCGGCATCAAAAAGTGGTAGAAATTGCGCCTTCTTTTAATGTATCTGACACCGTCAAACAGAGTTTATATAAATACGCCGTAGACATCGCCAAATATGTAAACTATAACAATATTGGCACCGTTGAGTTTTTAGTTGATACTGACGATAATGTTTATTTTATTGAAGTTAACCCTAGAATTCAGGTAGAACATACAGTCACCGAAATGGTTACAGGAATCGATTTAGTAAAAACACAAATCTTTATCGCAGGCAACTACAAGCTCGATAGTAAACAGATTAAAATTTATGAGCAAAACACGCTAGCCACTTACGGTTTTGCTTTACAATGTCGCTTAACTACAGAAGATCCCGAAAATAATTTCACACCAGATTATGGCAACGTCACTACTTACCGAAGTGCTTCTGGAATGGGCATCCGTTTAGATGCTGGAAGCATTTATCAAGGCTATAATGTAAGTCCTTTTTTCGACTCGATGTTAGTGAAGGTCTCTGCTCATGGTAGAACTTTAGATGGCGCCATTAGAAAAATGAGTCGCGCATTAAGAGAATTTAGAATTCGAGGTGTGAAAACAAATATCCATTTTTTACAAAATGTTATTCAACATAAAACATTTCAAAATGGTGATGTTACTGTTAATTTTATTCAGAATACGCCTTCGTTATTTAAAATTAAGCTTCCACAAGATAGAACATCAAAAGCAACTAAATATTTAGCTGAAGTTATAGTAAATGGAAATCCAGATGTAAAATACATTGATAAAAATAAAGACTTTAGAAAGCCCAAAGTACCCGAATACAATCCCTTTTCAGAGCCTCCTAAAGGCACAAAAAATTTATTAACGGAATTAGGTCCAGATGCATTTTGTCAATCAATTTTAAAAGACCCTAAAATACAGTATACAGACACCACCATGCGCGATGCTCATCAATCACTCTTAGCAACTCGTATGCGTTCGTTTGACATGCTTAAAGTTGCTCAAAGTTTTGCAAAAAACCATCCGAATACGTTTAGTATGGAAGTTTGGGGAGGTGCCACATTTGATGTTTGTCTAAGATTTCTTCATGAAAGCCCATGGACACGTTTACGCGAACTTCGTAAAGCAGTACCCAATATATTATTCCAAATGCTTCTTCGTGGGTCTAATGCTGTAGGTTACAAAGCCTATCCAGATAATTTAATTGAAAAATTCGTAGAGAAATCTTGGGAAAATGGTGTAGACATATTCAGAATTTTCGATTCACTCAATTGGGTTAAAGCTATGGAACCAAGTATAACTTATGTAAGGACTAAAACTGGTGGGATTGCAGAAGCTGCCATTAGTTATACTGGTGATATTTTAGACACTTCACAACGGAAATACAATCTAAAATATTATACACAATTAGCAAAAGATTTAGAAAATGCTGGTGCTCACATCATCGCAATAAAAGATATGGCTGGCTTATTAAAACCTTATGCAGCCACTGAATTAGTTTCAGCATTAAAAGACACTGTTAATGTTCCAATTCATTTACACACGCATGATACCTCATCTTTACAAACAGCAACCTATCTAAAAGCTATTGAGGCTGGAGTTGATATTGTTGACGTAGCATTAGGCGGTTTATCTGGTTTAACCTCACAACCTAATTTTAATGCGATTGTGGAAATGATGAAATACCAAGACAGAGCACATGACTTTAATATTGATTCTCTTAACCAGTTTTCAAATTTCTGGGAAGATACGCGTGAATTATATTATCCATTCGAATCGGGATTAAAGGCTGGAACAGCAGAAGTATTTAAGCATGAAATTCCAGGAGGTCAGTATTCAAATTTACGTCCACAGGCTACTGCTTTAGGACTTGGTGATCGGTTTGATGATGTAAAAAATATGTATGCTGAAGTAAACACCTTATTCGGTAATTTAATTAAAGTCACTCCAAGTTCAAAAGTTGTTGGAGACATGGCAATTTTCATGGTAACTAATGATCTGACACCAGAAGATGTTATAACTCGTGGAAGTGATATTTCCTTTCCTGAATCGGTAATTAATTTTTTTAAAGGTGATTTAGGGCAACCTGTTGGAGGATTTCCTGAAAAACTTCAGAACATCATCTTAAAAAACAAAAAAGCATATACCGATAGACCAAATGCTCATCTAAAGCCTATTGATTTTACCCTAGAATATGAAGCCTTTAAAAAACGATTTCAAAAAGGGTTTACTAGAGCAATCGAATTTGAAGACTTTTTATCCTACACCTTATACCCAAAGGTCTTTGAGCAGGCTCACGAAAACTATAAACTATATGGTAACCTAGCTTTAATACCTACCAAAAACTTCTTTTATGGAATGACTATAGGAGAAGAAATTTTAGTAGAACTCGAACCGGGAAAAACAATTATAGTTAAATTATTATCCGTAGGCATCCCAAATGATGATGGAAAACGAACCATATTTTTTAAAGTAAATGGCGAAAACAGATTTGTTGAAATATTAGATAAATCTCTGAATATCATTAAAGTAGAAAACACAAAAACAGATTCGAATGACGCAAATCAAATAGGTGCTCCATTGCAAGGTTCATTGTATAAAATTCTAGTTAAAAAAGGCGAAGACGTTAAAGAAAATGATCCATTATTTATTATAGAGGCTATGAAAATGGAGACTACTGTTGCTGCTTTTAAATCTGGAAAAATAAAATCTATTAGCTTAAAAGAAGGAAGCATGGTAAAACAAAATGATTTAATCGTTACTATGGAATAATTAGATAACTCCTATTAATTAGCTAGGAAAAACTTCACATAAATGTTAAAAACACCGCTTAGTAAGTTCGATGTGGTGTTTTTTTTAAAATAATTTTTACCTCTGACATAATCTGACACAAGCTCAAATATCTTTGCCATAAGTTTAACAATAAAAATCAATTAAGAAATGAAAAACGCAGTGAACTGGTTCGAAATTCCAGTAAAAAATTACAGCCGAGCAAAACAGTTTTATGCTACAGTTATGGATTCAGAAATCAAAGATCATCATATGCCTGAGCAAAACACAAAATATGGCATGTTTTCATACGACGAAGATAACAATGGCGTAGGTGGAGCAATTATTGAAGCTGAAGGTCAAAACCCAACAACAGATGGTGCCACAATTTATTTAAATGGTGGTGAAGATTTGAGTACAGCTTTGGGCAAGGTAGAGCCACTAGGTGGAAAAGTTGTAATGCCAAAAACCGATATTGGTGAATTTGGATATATTGCTCAATTTATAGATACAGAAGGCAATCGTATCGCCCTTCATTCCTATATGTAATTTACATTAATCAAAAAATGATAGGATAGTGAATTGCATTGTGGTTCACTATCTTTGTTACTATGTCTCAGTTATCACGTCTTATATCCATATTGACTTTACTTAGAGCTAAACGTCTCTTGACAGCGAGCGAACTTTCCAATAAGTTTGAGGTGAGTATCAGAACGATTTATAGAGACATTAGAAAATTAGAAGATGCTGGAATTCCGGTAACTACTGTTGAAGGTAAAGGGTATTCTTTAATGGAGGGCTATGCGGTTTCTCCTGTTCAGTTTACAGAAAAGCAAGCAAATGCTTTAATTACGGCTCAATTACTCGTACATCAAACAAATGACACCTCTTTTGCTGAAGATTTTAACGAAGCACTCACAAAAATTAAGTCCGTTTTTAGAACTTCAATCCAAGAGAAAAGCGAGTTATTAGCGAGTAAAATCTATGTATTTGACACCAATTACGAAAATATATCGAGTGATGCACTTTCAGAAATTCAATTGGCAATAACGCATTTTAATTATGTTGAAATTAATTATCGTAAAGCCGTTGATTCTGCAATAACAAATAGAAAAATAGAACCTTATGCTTTGTTTTCTACGAAGCATAAATGGATTTTAATTTCCTGGTGTTACTTGAGGGATGATTATCGTGCATTTAGACTAGATCGCATACAGAATTTCAAAATATTGGATGAAAAATTTATGGATAGAAAATTCAATCTACAGTCCTATTTTCAATCGTGCCCATTTGATTAAAAATGAAGAACCATTCAAAAGTTTACATATCAAATTATTCAGTGCGTGTGTCATCTAGTATGTGATTTTTAAATTTTTTATCATCATTTATAATTTTAAAAAAACTATAAATAAACGCCTTAGCTGCATTAAACTCTCTGATATCATCAAACAAATGTTTAGAATTATTTAAGATACTCACAATCTCTAATTGCTTATTTTGATATTCCTTTCTCACCTGATTTAAAATAGATATATCGCGTTTAAACCCTCTATACTTGCGTTCAGTAACTGAAGTAATACTAAGCGGATTCTTTCCTGTTTGTGAGACTATAGCATAGCTACAATTCACAAATCCGCTCATATCAAAATCATAGGATACAGGAATCATCTTTTTATCGATAAAAAGCAATTTACCATTATGTCGATAAGCAGTTGAAAAATCAGTATTACCAATCATAAACTGAAAAAAGGCATTCCTAACGGAAGCCAAATCATCATGATTTAAAGGATGTGAAAAACGATCAAAAACTTTTCCGTTATGTCGTTTTGCAACAACTTTATCGTCTTCAATCAGGATGCCTTTAAGCGTATGATGATTCAATTTTTTTTTCCTAATTTCATCGAACTCAACATTTAATAGTCTTGTCCTAAAATGATATTCTGTAAGTATTTCATAAAATTTATAAGCTAAATATTCTTTTAATACATTATCATTTTTATCTTTTTCTTTCAAACAAGGCAATACAATTTTCAAAGTTTTATGACCTTCAAAGAGCGTCCCTTTAGATTCCTTTTTCTTTATTTTCACTTTTAGGGGTGGAAAGTAACAATTCATAAATCTGAAATTTCCTCTAGCCTTTAATCTCACCTTAATTGAATCCTGCTTCTTTCCTTTCTCAAAAGTGAGAAAAGAGCGTATATAAAGGGTGTCTTCCCGAGTTTTTCTTAAATCCTTAATTGAATAAGATAATTTTAAATCCAATGACTTACTATTAGAAAAAAGGTCGCTTGTAAGGTTTATTGAATCAGCTTTAGAAGCATTTTGAGAACTTAAAGAACATGTAATCCCTAGCGCTATAAAACATAAAAAATAAAATTTAGTCATGGTTCAAAAAAGCTTGTCTTATGTAAATATATGAAAATCAATTCAATAGATCTCGTGTCAAGTATAACATAAAAGCCGTAATTTAGTTTTCTAAAATCATTTCAATTCTTCGATGGAAGTCATTTCTACAAATATTGCAAAACCAAGTACATTTCTTTGGAATGGAAAAGAAGTAATTACTGGTATTCACAAAAAACCAACTAACACTCCTATATTTCTAGGAAAAGAGGCCGTTAAAGGAGACGAAGTTTCCGATAGAAAAGTACATGGAGGAATTTTTAAAGCCTGTTATTTATTTTCTGCCGATCATTATGGATACTGGCAAAACCTATATCCAAATCTCGATTGGAACTATGGCATGTTAGGTGAAAATTTAACTGTAAAAGGATTGGATGAAACAAACCTTTATATTGGTGACATATACAAAATTGGAAGTGCCTTGGTTCAAGTCACGCAACCACGAGAACCTTGCTTTAAATTTGCTGCTAAGTTTGGATCTCAAGATGTATTACAGCAATTTATAAATCATGGATGTCCAGGCACTTATATTAGTGTTCTAAAGGAAGGACATGTGGCAGTAGGAGATACTTTTGAACTCGAGACATCTGCTGAAAACAGTTTGTCAATTGCTCAATTTTTCAATCTATTATTTACAAGAGATAAACCCCAAGATTTACTCAAAAAAGTAGTCGAACTCGAAGCTTTACCAATTAGCAAACGCAAGAAATTGGGAGCGTTTATTAAGAACGATTGATTTTCTTTAACATATCTTTGCTACAAATAAGAATACATGTCATTTAAAGACTTACAATTAAACAGACCTTTGTTAAGAGCAATCGCTGAAGCAGGTTATGATAATCCAACTTTAGTCCAAGAGCGAACCATTCCACTCGTATTAGATAAAAAACATGTCATTACGTCTGCTCAAACAGGGACAGGAAAAACAGCGGCCTTCGCGTTACCGATTTTGCAATTATTATATGACAAACAAGACACTCCAAAAAAAGGCAAAAAGATTAGAGCGTTAGTCATAAGTCCAACTCGTGAATTAGCGGTCCAAATTGATGCTAATTTTAAAACCTATGGGAAACATACAAATCTACGTTCTACCGTAATTTTTGGAGGTACTTCTATCGAACCTCAAAAGGATATACTCACCAAAGGTGTCGATATATTAATAGCCACTCCTGGACGATTATTAGATTTGCATAAGCAGGATGTTATTAACCTAGATTATATTGAAACTCTGGTACTTGATGAAGCCGATTTAATGCTTGATATGGGTTTTATTGATGATGTAAAAAAAATTGAGCGCCTTTGTCCTGAAGAAAAGCAAATTCTATTGTTTTCAGCGACCATGCCCTTTAAAGTAGAGCAATTAGCCAATACCATTCTAAAATCTCCTGAACGTATTGAAGTTACACCAACCTCATCTGCTGCAAAAAATGTAAGTCAGGTATTATACTATGTTCCAAAACGAAATAAAGTAGAATTATGCTTACACCTTCTACGTAATACGATAAAAGGAAATATTCTCATTTTTAGACGCACTAAGTTTGGAGTTGATAAATTGGAACAAACGCTTATTAATAATGGCTATAAAGTAGATACCATTCATGGAGATAAAGCTCAAAATCTAAGGCATGAAGCGCTAAGTAAATTTAAAAATGGGTATGTCAATATTTTAATTGCCACAGATGTTGCAGCGCGAGGCATTGACATCAATGATTTGGATGCTGTAGTCAATTTCGACTTACCCAATGTTCCAGAAACCTATGTCCATAGAATTGGAAGAACAGGTCGTGCGGGTAAAACTGGATTTTCCTATTCCTTATGCTCTGCTGACGAAAAGCCTTATGTGAAAACAATTCAGCAATTAATTAATGTTCAGATTCCTATTGAAGAGGAGCATCCATATCCTTTAGACCCAAAAGCAAAGCCGATAATTCATAAGAAACAAGGTAGCAAGTATAAAAAAGGACGTAAAGGTGAAGGTTCTAAAAAGAAAAAAAAGCGCTGGTATTAATCCATGACTAAAATTGAATACATCATTGACATAATAGACCTAAAAGCACATCCTGAAGGGGGTTATTTTAAGAAGATATATAGAAATTTTAGTGTTATAAAGACTAATTAAATTTCAAAGCGTTTGTCAAAATTATGTTTAAGATATGTAATTTGGACACATACCATGAGTCCCAAAAACACAATGGTATACATTAGTGTTTTCGACATTTTGAAACCTGATAAAGCCTCAGTAAATTTATTTTCAGACACTACTGTAAAATCAATTGTGCTAAACCAACCTGAACTTTCTAATTGAGAGCCAAAAATAAAATATGCAATTAGCGCAAGTACTGCAATGGATATTAAAATCCAAGTTCGTTTTGAAATTAAAGGTTTATAAACTGTGACATTAGTAGCACTTAATGCATTTACCTGCGACATTATATTGGCCGTAAAATCAAATGAAGGGCTTTCCATTGACGCATCTTTGAAAAGCTTCTTTGTAAAGCTATCTATGTGTTTATTTGCGTTCTCTTTCATAATATTCAATTGTTTCCGGTTCTAATCGCTCTTTTAATATTGTCGCTAACTTTTTCCGACTTCTAAAAATCTTCACTTTCACATTGTTAGCGGTTATGCCAACAATTTTTGAAATTTCGTCCAATGATAATTCTTCAAAGTAATATAAAGTTAACAAAAAACTATCATCTCCTGGCAGTAAAGCAATACAATCTTGAATCGTTTGTTCATGCTCTTCTTGTACCATATCATTTAGAGCGTTATCCATTGTTTTTATATGACGCTCGGTAAACTCATCAATCGCTACGACATTTTGAGCTCGTTTATTCTTTTTTATGCGATCCAAACACGTGTGATACGCCACCTTGTATATCCATGTTGAAAACTTCGAATCGCCTTTAAATTTAGCCAAGGATTTATAGGCTTTAATAAACGTGTCCTGAGACACCTCTTCGGCTTCTTCCCTATTCTTAAGCATGCGAATGGCAAGCGTAAACACTAAATCCTTATAACGATCTACTAGCACTGAAAAAGCATTAGTATCGCCATCAATTATTTGGTTGATATAATATTGGTCGTTGTTGGTGGTCATTTTTTAATAGGACGACGACTTAGTCAATAGGGTTACATCTTTTGAAAATTATTTTTTTTTATTTGTTTTTGTAACCAAAATTAGAATCTTGTCGTCATAAGCTATGAACACATTAAAATTAATCAATTAAAAACAAACAATTATGGGATCAGAATTAATCATTATACCAATTATATTTGGTGCAGTTTTCGGAGTATTTTATCTATATTTTTCTACACGAAACAAAGAGCGTTTAGCGCTCATCGAAAAAGGTGCTGATGCGAGTATCTTTATGAGAGGAAAAAGTAGAACCGCTCCAATATGGAAAGTGTTGATTTTAAACTTCGCCTTACTTCTTATGGGAATTGGATTAGGAACATTTATTGCAATGTTAATTGATAACTACACAACACTAGATGAGGATGCACTATATCCAGCGATTATTTTCTTTATGGCCGGAGTTGGCTTATTTGTTGGATTCAATATGACAAAAAAATTAGATCAAGAATAACACTTTAAGCAATCAACCAATTTATACAACTGCTAACTTAACTGTTAGCAGTTTTTTTATTTATAAATTCTAAGAATATGTATATTTAGCCCTCTAAATACTAAATCTAAAATTGAAATGAAAAAAATTCTAATACTTACTTGCATTGTGTTGAGTATGACTTCTTGTAAAAAAGATGCCAAAACTGAGGCTGTTACTATGGAAGCTTCTGAAGAATTCAGCGCCTTGTTGAATGCCTATCATGAAGAAAGCCTGAAACTTTACCCTTTAAATGCAACTGCTGCTGGTGATAAACGCTACAATTATATGTTGCCAAATACGCTTTCTGATGAGTTTTTAAAAACGGAAACAGCTTTTTATAAAAGTTACAAAGAAAAGGTTAACGGATTAGATGATAAGACGCTATCAAAGAGTCAAAAATTAAGTAAGGCTATATTGAATTGGGAATGCGACATTAATTTAGAACGCATCTCCTTTAAAAATTATACACCTCTTGACCAAATGTGGACCTTACAACTTTCTATAGGTCAATTGGCCAGTGGCGAAAGCTCCCAACCTTTTAAAACTGTTAATGACTATAATAATTGGTTAAAACGATTGGATGGTTATTTGAGATGGATGGCATCAGCAAAGGACAATATGAAAGAAGGTATCGAAAAAGGTAATACGCTACCAAGCTCGTTAATAAAGAAAGTACTCCCTCAATTAAAAGCGTTAACCACTACGAATTTAGAGGAACATTTGTTTTATGCTCCAATACTAAAGTTCCCTGAATCAATTACTGAAGATGATAAGTCAACATTAACGAAATCCTATAAAGCTATGGTTTTAGACCGGATTGTTCCTGCTTATAAAGATTTACATGCGTTTATGAGTTCAGAGTATTTTGATGCTGGAAGAAAATCTAGTGGGATTTCTGATACGCCAAATGGAAAAAATTATTACGCGCATCAAATTAAAAAGTATACAACTACTGAAATGACTGCTGATGAAATTCATGAGTTAGGACTTAAGGAAGTTGCTCGTATTCTGGCCGAAATGGAGAAAGTAAAAGCACAAGTTGGTTATGAAGGTGATCTAATAGCATTCTTTGATAATGTTAGAAATAACCCAGATTTGAAACCTTTTGGATCTGCTCAGGAAGTGGTTGATAATTTTAAAAGAATTCATAAAACCATGACACCTCAAATCGAAAAACTATTTGATTTAAAGCCAATAACACCATTTGAAGTAAGACGAACAGAAGCATTTAGAGAAGCTTCTGCCAGTGCAGAATATAATTCTGGTTCGTTAGATGGTACACGACCAGGTATTTTTTATGTTCCAGTTCCAGATGTCACGAAATACAATACATTTAGCGATGAAGCTTTATTTTTACATGAAGCAATTCCTGGACATCATTTTCAAATTTCCTTACAACAGGAAAACAAGAACTTACCAGAATTCAGAAAAACATTAGGATATAGTGTGTATTCTGAAGGTTGGGCATTATATACAGAATCTTTAGGAAAAGAACTCGGACTCTATACTGATCCCTATCAATATTTTGGAATGTTAGGCATGGAAATGCATAGAGCGATACGCTTAGTTGTTGATACTGGAATGCATACTAAAGGCTGGTCTCGAGAACAGGCAATTAAATATTCATTGCAAAATGAAGCAGAGAGCGAAGCTAGTATTATCTCTGAAATTGAACGTTATATGGCTAATCCTGGACAGGCATTATCCTATAAAATAGGGCAATTAAAAATTAGAGAATTAAGAGCTAAAGCGGAAACAGAATTAGGAGAAAATTTTAATATTGGTAAATTCCATAATCAAATTTTAGAATCTGGAGCTGTGCCATTGGCTTTACTAGAGACGAAAATTACCGATTGGATTAACTCAAATAAATAAGACTTTGATAAAAGCATACAGCTTCATTATTTGCATACTGACTATTGGTTTGAGTCAAGCACAGACTTCTATTAAAGATGTCCAAACTCAATTCCCTGTGTCTTACGCCACAATTTCATTTGGAAATGGACAAGGTGTTTTTGCAGATGATGAAGGTGTATTTGTTTTTACAGAGCGTCTCTATCCTGATATAGATTCCCTATTTATTTCGGCATTGGGCTATAAAGATTATAAAGTCGCAACCTCAAACCTACCAAAAACTATTTTATTAGAATCTCAGGCTGATGAACTTGATGAAGTTGTCATTCATGCCAAAATCAATAAAAAATTCAAAACTGAATTATTAAAACCCTATTTAGATGACGACTATTACAAGTGTTGGTTACCGACTATCGAATCTGAAATAGCAGTATACTTTCCAAATAATGATAGTCAGTTGAAACAAATTAGTGCAATTCATTTTCCGATTACGTTAGAATCAAAAGATTGGAAAAAAAGAAAACGAGCTAATGCTGATAAACAACGGTTTTCTACTCTATTTAAAGTAAAGTTTTATAAAAACAAAGATGGCTTTCCAGGTGATGTTCTGACGTACGAAAATATTGTTTTCAGAGCGACCGAAAAAAATGGTGACGCATATATATTAGATGTATTGAATCATGATTTAATCATACCAAAAGATGGTTTTTTTGTATCCATTCAAGTTTTAGGATATACCGATTCGAATGGCAAATTATTACCAAATAAAAAATACAAAGAAATAAAATCTAGAAATGGGACGGTAAAAATCCCTACCAACTTTAGACCATTACTACCTTTTACTGACGAAATATCCCAAAACAACACCTATATAAAAAGAGTATTCTTAAATGGTAATTCATGGATACGTTTTGAAAAAGGAAGCGGTATCGAATCTAGTTTATTAAAAGTTGGACTTAATAATTATGGTGTAGGCTTTAGTTATAGGGCTTTTAAAGCAGACAAGAATTAATTAAATTCATTTTCATTTATTCTATTTCAAAATCAAAGTAAGTTTCCGGAAACGGTTCCCATCGCAAGGTAAAATGCCACCATTCTTTTGGATAATTTCTAAAATCATGTTTTAGCATCACGTTTTGCAACAACTGTCTATTTGCTTTTTGAATTTTAGTAAGGTCTTGATGCTCCACCCATGATTCAACACCAAAAAAATCGTAGGAACTACCCATATCAATTGGTATAGCAGTAGCGCCATCAATAATTGTCAAATCTAAAGTACTCCCTCTACTATGTCCAGATCGTGTGGCAATATATTCTTCTTTAAACAAAAAACGTTTCTTAACATCAGGATAAAATTCCTGTTTGTTAATGGTATCATTTAAATCTCTTGCCCAACGCATAAAGTGATTTACAGCACGTTGTGGTCTATAGCCATCATATACTTTTAAGCATAAATTTTGCAGTTGGAGTTCATCCTGCACTAATTTTAAAGCCTCGGCTGATTCTCTAGTCAAAAAGAGTTTATTAGCCTTATAACCATCAATAGTATCGCCAACAAAATTATGAGATGTATAATAACGTATTTCAACATCCAGATCAGGAATAATTGTTTTTACATCTACAAATCCTTCTGGAACATCTACATTAGTTTCAGATTGAAATGCAAAAGCACAAATTATAAAAGCGAAAAGAATTAGTTTTAGTTTCATATATAGTAGCTAATTTAGAAAAAAATAAAGCGATGGATTTATTTTCAAATGAAAAAAGAGTTTTAAAGCTACCGAATGCTGAAGTTATTTATGTACCGAATTTTTTCGCACTAAAAACGGCTTCAAACTATTTCAAAATCTTTAAAGAACGTGTTGCATGGCAACAAGATGACATCAAAATTTTTGGAAAGACCTACAAACAGCCTCGGTTAACCGCTCTATATTCAATAAATAATCAATCGTATTCCTATTCAGGTATAACCATGTTTCCCAATGCATTTACACCAGAGTTAATCCAAATAAAGGAAACTGTTGAAAAAACATGCAGTCATGAGTTTAACTCCGTCTTATTAAATTATTATAGAAACGGAAATGATAGCAATGGCTGGCATGCAGATAATGAAAAAGAACTAGGAACACATCCTGTAATTGCATCTATAAGTTTTGGTGAACCAAGGTACTTTCATTTTAAACATAGAGAATTATCGACTAAAAAACATAAACTTCTTTTAGAACATGGAAGTCTACTTATTATGAAAGGTGAAATGCAACAGTTTTGGTTACATCAAATTGCAAAAACAAAACAACAAATTGGGGGTAGGATTAATTTAACCTTTCGAAATTTGAAACCTTTATAAAAAGAAAAAACCGAGATCCCTCAATCTCGGTTTTCCTAATTTGCGTTTTATATATGTGGTAGATTTAGGGTCACTAATTCAGCACACATGCAAATATTAATTAATTAATCCATTGAACTAAAAACTAAATTTTAGTACACTTCAAATGTAAACTTATATTTCAATCTATCAGTTTAAATACAGTTTAAATCGATGAAATACATCAAATTTTAACATTTGTAGATAAAATTGCGCATTTTATCGATGAAATGCAATGTGAAATTTTACAAATTGCAACAAATTTTATCATCGTAGATTAAATAATATGACTATAAATTGCGTTTAATATTTATCATTCTGTCTTTTATGTAACTTTGATAAAATTTAAATCTATTAACTAATTATGAAATTAAGTCTTAATCTTCTGTTGCTACTTTTTGTGTGGAAAGGCATAGCGCAAGAATCTAATTTCACTTCAAACGATATATCAATTAATTCTCATGTAGAAGGCACACTTTTAACACCTATTGCAGATAATGAGCATACACTGGCAATCCTTATTGCTGGATCAGGACCAACGGATCGCAATGGAAATCAGAATTTTCTGAAAAACAATTCCTTAAAAAAACTGGCTGAAGGCTTAACGTCTAAAGGCATTTCAACATTTAGGTTTGATAAACGCATTGTAAAACAAATTAGAACAAGAAACATTGATAAAACTATAATGTTTGATGATTTCGTTACCGATGCTACATCTGTAATAGATTATTTTAAATCCAAAAGTACCTACTCTAAAATTTATGTTATAGGACATAGCCAAGGAAGTCTAGTGGGCATGCTCGCTTCGAAAGGTAACGTTGATGGATTTGTTTCCATTGCTGGTACTGGACAGCCTATAGACAGTGTTATTTTAGAACAAGTTGGCAATATGGATCCGGGTCTGTATGAACCTACTGCCAAAGTGTTTAATAGTTTAAGAGATGGACAAACAACTACAGATTATCCAGCAGCTTTAGTTTCAGTTTTTAATATAGATACCCAACCTTTTATTATGAATTGGATGCAGTACGATCCAACAGCTATTATAAAAACACTAGACATGCCTATTTTGGTTATCAATGGCTCTAAAGATCTCCAAATTACTAAGGAGGAAGCTCAGAGATTAGCGGATGCATCGGATAATGCGGATTTACAAATTATTACAAATATGAATCATGTATTATTCTTAATTGAAGGTGATGATCTAGAAAACTCAAAATCTTATAATGAATCGTTTAGAGCTATTTCTGAAGAGCTTATAACATTGGTGAGTGCTTTCATCAAGGATTAATTAGAAAAGACTTCAAATTAAAAAAGCATCTCAAGAAAGAGATGCTTTTTTACTAACTAACCAACCAAATGTAATTTTAAATTCGCTTATGCTATTAATTCATTCTAGCGTCATCATCAATTACGATTAGTATAATACAAAGGGCGTGCCAAAGTCTATTTTGTAGATTAAAATATTTTATTTACTTTTATGATATCAAAATGATATCATTTTGAATTTTATTAATAATTACAAATATTAAATATATACTTATGAAAGAAGAAAAAATTATTGTCCCTGCAAATGGTTATTTAATACTACTGGTTTTCTTAATTCTCTTCATTGGAAGCATTGTGGCCATGATTATGCTTGAAAGCCCATGGTTTATCTTATCCATTGTTTCGGCTATAATTATAGCAATTGGGTTTATCATGGTTCAACCTAACAACTCACGAGTTTTGTTGTTATTCGGAAAATATGTGGGAACCGTAAAAAAGAATGGTTTTTATTGGGTGAATCCATTTTATTCGAAAAAGAAAATTTCCTTAAGAGCTAGTAATTTTGACAGTGAACGCTTAAAAGTAAACGACAAACTTGGAAACCCCATTATGATTAGTACAATACTTGTGTGGCGTGTACAAAACACATACAAAGCTGCTTTTGATGTCGATAATTACGAAAATTTTGTTCGTGTACAAACCGATGCTGCTGTTAGAAAACTCGCTAGCATGTATCCTTATGATAACTTTGCTGATGAAGGTCACGTAGAAGACATCACACTGCGATCAAGTGTGAATGAAGTTAGCAACGCTCTAGAAAAAGAAATTGAAGAACGATTATCTATTGCAGGTATTGAAGTCTTAGAAGCTCGAATTGGGTATTTGGCCTATGCTCTAGAAATTGCCAATGCCATGTTGAAACGCCAACAGGCTACCGCTATTGTTGCAGCACGTCATAAAATTGTTGAGGGCGCAGTAAGTATGGTGGAAATGGCATTAGAAGAATTGGGTAAAAAACAGATTGTAGATTTGGATGAAGAACGCAAAGCTGCTATGGTGAGTAACTTAATGGTTATTTTATGCGGTGATAAGGATGCTTCACCTGTTTTAAACACTGGAACTTTAAGTCATTAATATGAACAAAAAAGAAATATACAGTATCGCTATTGGTAGTGCCTTAGGAACAAGCATAGGTGTAACAGTTGGTGCAGTTATGGGCAACGTGTCTACAGGCTTAATTTCAGGCAGTATTTTTGGTACACTGCTTGGTGTCATCCTAGCATTTACGATATTAAAAGAAAAAGATAATTCAAAAGAAACATAAACAAATGAAAGAATACAAAGTCATGGTTCCTAAATTAGGATTTACAAATAGACAAGAAAAAATGGAGGATATTTTAAATCAACATGCTCGGGAAGGTTGGGTCGTCAATCATATTGGTCAAAGCTGGACTAGTATTATTTTTGAGCGCGATAAAAACAGATAATGCATGAGTACTGGTAGGTCAGTTCCTTTTGAACCATATGATTTAGTTATTGATTTAATCTCAGTGCCCCTACTCATTATATTAATTACATATACAGTTATGACCTATTCTAATTTGCCAGAAACTATCGTCACTCATTTTAATTCAAGTGGTGAAGCTGATGTTATTAGTATATTATTACCAATTGGTATTTTCATTTATTATAAAAGAATTAATAAAATTTAAGGCATGTCTAAGAAAAAAGCATTTGCATTACGTATAAATGAAGACATGTTGAAAGCTGTTGAAAAATGGGCATCAGATGAGTTTCGAAGCACGAATGGGCAAATTGAGTGGATGTTAATGCAATACCTCAAAGATAACAACCGATCCCCGAAACCGAAACCGGATTCTAATAAAAAAAGCGACTCTTAAAAGTTGCTTTTTTATACGCCTTAATTTTGGTATTTTGCGGTACTAATAACTAACTATGAACACAGAACCACTTTTCACTAACGACACTATTGTATTTGGATTATTAATGCTAGCCTTAGGCTTTGTATTCTATACAGAATCCTTCAAAACAGGCTTCTGGTCTAAATTCTATAAAATTGTACCCGGACTTTTTATGGCCTATATGGTTCCAGCATTATTTACGACTCTAGGAATCATCGCTCCCGAATGGGAAACCACATCTGATTCAGGAGAAGTTGTAGAACATAGTTCTAATTTATATTTTGTTTCTAGTCGGTACTTATTGCCTGCTGCTTTAGTTCTAATGACCTTGAGTATTGATCTTAAAGCCGTATTTAATTTAGGATGGAAAGCTTTAATCATGTTCTTCACAGGAACTGTAGGTATTGTAATAGGTGGTCCTATTGCCATTTTACTAATATCAATGGTCTCTCCGGAAACTGTTGGTGGAGCTGGACCTGATGCCGTTTGGAGAGGCTTATCAACATTAGCGGGTAGTTGGATTGGCGGTGGAGCAAATCAAACCGCAATGCTTGAAATTTATGGTTACAATCAAAAATTATATGGAGGAATGGTGTTTGTTGATATTGTTGTTGCTAATATATGGATGGCAATTCTATTAATAGGTATTGGTAAAAGAGATCGTATAAATAAATGGCTAGGTGCTGATACCGCTTCCATAGAAGCACTTAAAGAAAAAGTATCTGCATTCGCAGAAAAAGTGAAAAGAAATCCCTCATTGACTGACATAATGATAATCGCTGCCATTGCATTTGGAACTGTTAGTATTTCACATTTATGTTCAAATTTTTTAGCCCCTTTCTTCAAGGATCTAGTAGCTTCTATTGATGCACCAGGAACAAGAAATATGTTCACATTCTTAGGATCTAAATTCTTCTGGATGATAAGCATCGCAACTCTAATTGCCATTTTATTATCATTTACAAAAGCCAAGAATTATGAAGGTGCTGGCGCAAGTAAATTTGGAAGCGTATTTATTTATATACTTGTTGCTTCTATAGGCATGAAAATGGATTTAATGCTCATTTTTGATAATGTTGGGTTAATAGCTATAGGCGTAGTTTGGATGAGTATTCATGCTGGCTTATTGGTTTTAATTGCTAAACTGATAAAGGCACCATACTTCTTTTTAGCTGTTGGTAGTCAAGCAAATGTTGGTGGAGCCGCATCTGCTCCTATTGTAGCTTCAGCCTTTCATCCTTCTCTAGCCACCGTTGGTGTACTATTAGCAGTATTCGGATATGCTATCGGAACCATTGCTGCAATAGGCTGTACAATTTTGCTGGAATTGGCTGCTGCAGGCTAGTATTTAATTAATAATTATAGATATTTACGCTCAAATAAAATTTAAATGAAAAACATTTTTACACTCGCACTCATAGTGCTTACACTATCATCATGTCAAAAAGAAACTCATGATTTCACCTTAAATGCAACTATTAAAGGATTAAAAAAAGGTGTTGTTTATTTAGAAAGACAACAAGACTCTTCAATGGTTGTTTTAGATTCATTGGTGATTAATGGGAATTCTAATTTTCAATTGCATAGCGATTTATCAGAACCCGAAGTTCTCTTTCTACGATTGGATAAGAATGATTCTGACGAAGGTGTTATTGTGTTTTTCGCAGATAAAGGAACTACTGAAATTACTTCAGATATAAAGAACTTTAATTTTCTATCTATAATAAAAGGTTCTAGACAACAAGCCGTTTTAGATGAATACTTATTAATGATGTCCAAGTTCAACAATAAAAATCTTGATATGATTAAAGAGAATTTTGAAGCTCAGATTAAAAATGACTCGGTCAAAGTAAATAGTATAGAAGAAGGTTTTAACAACCTTTTAAAAAGAAAATATTTATACACGATCAATTTTGCTGTAAATAATAAAAATAGTGAAGTAGCACCATATCTTGCCATATCTGAAATACCGAATACAAGTGTGAAGTTTCTAGAAACAATTTATGAAGCTTTAGACGAAAACATAAAACAGTCTATGTACGGTAGAGAACTTAAATCTAAAATTGAAGAAAGATCGAAATCAAATTAATATAAGATTATTGATTCTTAAAACTAAAAAAAGCCTATTCAAAAGAATAGGCTTTTTTTAAAAGATAATTTTAATCTCTATTATAGCGACGCTACAAATTTTGTTAACCCAGATTTTAAGTTAGCAGCTTTGTTTGCATGTATAACATTGTTCTTTGCAAGTTTATCAATCATTCCAACAACTGTAGGAAATAATGCCTGAGCATCTTTTGCATTTTCCATTTCACGTAATCTCTTAATAGCGTTACGCGTTGTTTTATGTTGATATCTATTAGTTAAACGTTTTGACTCGTTACTTCTAATTCTCTTTAATGCTGACTTATGATTTGCCATTTTATTTCTTTTATTAAAATTGTAGCCCGTAGGGGAATCGAACCCCTCTTACATGGATGAAAACCATGCGTCCTAGCCGATAGACGAACGGGCCTTTTGATTTCTTTTAGAGTGTAAATGACTAATTAAATTCAATCTTACACTACTTTTCAAATGAACACACAATGTTTCATTGCGGATGCAAAAATACAACTATTTTTAAATGTTGCAACACCTTACTAAACTTTTTTGAAAAAAAATTAATATGCCTTCGCAAACAGGACTTTATTTGTTGAAGGTTTTCCACTATATACACAGCTTCCAGCCTCTTTCACAACATCCATAGGAATACATCTAATCGTTGCTTTAGTAATTTCTTTAATTTTCTGTTCAGTTTCAGCGGTTCCATCCCAATGTGCTGAAATAAAACCAGTTTTGGTTTCTAATACGTCTTTAAACTCTTCAAAAGTCTCTACTTCCGTAATATGAGAACTTCTAAAATCTAAGGCTTTATTGAATAAAGCATCTTGAATTTCTTCTAATAAAGCGTCAATCTTCTTTACCAATCCATCTAGCGCGATTACTTCTTTTGTTAAGGTATCTCGTCTAGCAAGTTCAACGGTTCCATTTGCGAGATCTTTAGGGCCAATAGCAACCCTTAGCGGCACGCCTTGCAATTCATGTTGTGCAAACTTCGCTCCTGGTCTGTGCGTCGTTCTATGATCATATTTACAACTCACCCCTAAGCTTCGCAATTCTTTTACAATTCCATTTGCAACATTAGAGATGGTCTCAAATTGATCATCCGTTTTATATATTGGAACGATCACTACTTGTATTGGCGCTAACTTAGGCGGAAGAACCAAGCCTTTATCATCACTATGTGTCATTATTAAAGCGCCCATAAGTCGTGTCGAAACACCCCAGGATGTTGCCCAAACATAATCCTGTTTACCTTCGTTATTCGTGAATTTAACGTCGAATGCTTTCGCGAAATTTTGTCCTAAAAAATGTGAAGTCCCAGCTTGTAGTGCTTTTCCATCTTGCATCAATGCTTCAATACAATAGGTATCTAAAGCTCCTGCAAATCGTTCGCTTTCTGTTTTAACGCCTTTTATTACCGGCATAGCCATAAAGTGTTCTGCAAACTCTGCATATACATCATTCATTTGCACAGTTTCGTCAATAGCTTCCTGTTTGGTAGCATGAGCCGTATGACCTTCTTGCCATAAAAATTCGGCAGTACGTAAAAATAAACGAGTACGCATTTCCCAGCGAACTACATTGGCCCATTGATTAATAAGAAGCGGTAGATCTCTGTAACTCTGAATCCAACCTTTATAAGTATTCCATATAATGGCTTCACTAGTTGGCCTAACAATTAACTCTTCTTCAAGTTTTGCTTCAGGGTCAACTCGTAATTTCCCTTCATTATCTGGATCATTCTGAAGTCTGTAATGTGTAACTATGGCACATTCTTTTGCAAAGCCCTCTGCATTTTTTTCTTCAGCTTCGAATAAACTTTTAGGCACAAAAAGAGGGAAATATGCATTTTGATGGCCAGTTTCCTTAAACATTCGGTCTAATTCCGCTTGCATTTTCTCCCAAATTGCATATCCATATGGCTTAATTACCATACATCCTCTTACAGCCGAATTCTCAGCTAAATCGGCCTTCACGACCAATTCGTTATACCATTTCGAATAATCTTCCGTTCTACTTGTGAGATTTTTGCTCATTGTCAGTATTTTGGCACAAAAATTGTGCTTATGTTAAATAATAAAATAGTTCAACAAAACTAACTATTTTTGTAATGTTCAACAATAAAATTAAAGAGATATGCAATTTAATAATTACTTCCGATCAAAATTGTCATTTTTTGTTGCACTAAGCTTTGCGTTCGTTTTAGCTTCTTGTGGGTCATACCAATATGTTGGAAACGACAGCGATGGTATTTATAGCTCTGAAACAGTTTCTTATCAAGAGGAACCTAACACAAATGCAAAATCCGCAAACAGCAATAGTTATTATAAAGACTATTTTGGTGAAAAAGCGGATCAGTATAACGCTGTTCCAGAAGAAGACATCATTTTTACAGATATTGATTCTTACACTGGTGATTATGACGAAGAAAACGATGATGTGGTTTATGACGCTGGATGGGGACAAAATAGTAGCGAAATAACAATTAGCGTTTACCCTAGTTTCGGATATAATAATTATGGTTGGAACAGATTTGGAATCGGATGGTATAACTCTTATTGGGGATACCCTTATTACAACTATGGCTATGGATATCCTTATTATGGATATGGCTATGGAGGTTATTATTCAAGTTATTGGTGTCCTCCTTATTATTATGGTGGATATAATGCGTATCATGGTCCTAACTATAATTATGGCAATAACTACTATCGAAATGGCGTTGCCTATAATGCTGGAAGACGTGGTAATGTAAACGCTCTAAATAATCGCTCAACTGTTAATAGACGTACTAATAATTCCATTAGAAGATCTACTTCAAATGCAACTAGACCAAGAATTCGTTCAACAATACGACGATCCAACAATAGTATAACTACACGAAACAATACAACTCGAACGCGGTCTAATACCACTCGAAATAACAATACGAGAAGTACGACAACACGAAGATCATCAACTCGTTCAAATGCTTCGATAAATAGAGGCTCATCAGGCGGCACGTCTCGATCAATATCTAGGGGGAATTCTAGTCGTTCTTCTTCTAGAAGTGGTACAACAAGAAGTAGTTCATCTAAATCATCTCGTAGAAGATAATAACAAAATATTCGTTTTTAATTAAATAAAAAATATGAAAAAGTTAACTTTCTTAATCATAGGCATAATTTCTATGTCTAATAGTTATGCTCAAGACATTTCTGATGCCGTTAGATACTCGTTAGATGAAATTCAAGGAACTGCAAGATTTAGAGCTATGAGCGGCGCATTTGGAGCCCTTGGTGGCGATTTGTCGGCAACGAGTATAAATCCTGCAGGAGCGGCAATTTTCAATAGAAGTCATGCATCTGTATCTATGTCTGTTGTAAATTTAGACAATGATATTTCCTTTTTTAATGGACATAGTTCTTCTAGTGATTCTAAGGTAGATTTACATCAAGCTGGTGGGGCTTTTGTGTTTAGTAATACGAATGGAAATTCAAAATGGAATAAATTTGTTTTAAGTATTGCTTATGACAAAGTTTCAAATTTTGATGACAATTGGTTCGCCTCAGGCACGAATACAAATTCCATAGACCGTTATTTTTTAGCGTATGCACAAGGCTTAAGGCTGGATGAAATCTCAGCTTTTCCCGGAGAATCATATACAGAAGCATATGCAGAAATAGGATCATTCTATGGATTTGGTAACCAACAAGCTTTTTTAGGCTATGAATCTTTCATTTTAGAACCTGGAGATAACACTGACGAAAATACGGTTTACACCTCAAATATTGCGCCTGGTACTTTTAATCAAGAATACACATATGCTTCTCGTGGTTATAATGGAAAGTTTAGTTTTAATGCTGCAGCTCAATATGACAATACGTTCTATTTTGGATTAAATTTAAATTCCCATTTCCTTAATCACGAGCGTTCTACTTATTTACGAGAGTCAAATTCTAATACAGGATCGATTGTGAATATGGTTGGATTTGAAAATAATATTTATACCACTGGTAATGGATTTTCATTTCAGCTTGGAGCCATCGCAAAGCTAACCAATGAATTTAGAGCTGGTATCACCTATAATTCACCGACATGGTTTACCATACAAGAAGAAACAAGTCAATTTATAAATTCGGCAAGAAATGAAGGAGGGTCAAATATTGGTTTAACGATTAATCCAAACATTGTGAATGTATTTCCTGAGTATAAATTAGAGACACCAGGTAAACTGATAGGTAGTTTGGCCTATATTTTTGGAGAACAAGGATTAATTAGTTTTGATTATTCCAGAAAAGATTACGGGAACACGAAATTCAAACCAACTTCTGACGCGTTTTTTGCAGCTCAAAATAATATGATGGGTGAACTTTTAAAAGTAGCATCTTCATATAGGTTTGGTGGCGAATATCGTTATAAACAATTAAGTTTTAGAGGTGGTTATCGCTTTGAGGAAAGTCCATATAAAGATGAGTCTTTTTATGGCGATTTAACT
Organism: Flavobacteriales bacterium 34_180_T64; assembly: GCA_002162765.1. Classification (GTDB taxonomy): domain Bacteria; phylum Bacteroidota; class Bacteroidia; order Flavobacteriales; family Flavobacteriaceae; genus MAAR01. The sequence goes on from MAAR01000001.1 coordinate 91,028, forward strand.
GGATACTCTTTGGGTATTGGCTTCAATTTCGGGGATACTAAATTAGATTTGGCGTATGATCAATCTGATAGAATTGTAAAGAATGAATTGTACAGTGTTGGTTTAACGGATACAGCTACAATTGACACAAGAAATTCTAATTTCACTTTATCCTTAGCATTTAACTTATAGAACGTTTTAAACTAAAACACAAAGCGGATGTTTTCTGGTTGAAAACATCCGCTTTGGTATTCTAAGCAGGTAATGGTCGTTATCATTTCAGTATAAAATATACATAGTAAATATTCTCTAAGTTATTTAATTTTTGTATTTTTAAATCAAATTTTAATTTGATGATTAACAAACCTACAATACTTATTTCAAAGGGAATCCATAGAGGTAACAATCAGTTTTTTATTCAATTTGAAAAAAATTATGCACTTATAAAAATAGTTAAAACAATTCCAAACACTTGGTGGAGCGCTTCTTTAAAACGTTGGTATTTAAAAAACAACCCTGAAAATTTAAAGCTAATTTTTAAACATTTTAAGAATGTAGCTCATATTGACACAACGCAAATTTTTGGTCAGGAACCGAAACCTCAAATGCCAACTCTCAAAAAGGTTCAATTTCAACTAAATGATGCGCAAACTAGAATTTTAAATGGTTTTCGAAAATATATAATTGGAAAACGATATAGTGAAAGTACTATAGAAACATACACTCATTCAATAATTGAATTCTTTTCTTACTATCCCGCAAGAGATGTTTCTACTCTGAACAATAAAGATGTTGAGCTTTTTATTGAAGACTATTATATTAAACGAAAATATTCCATTAGTAAGCAAAGGCAATTTATCAGTTCTTTAAAACTGTTTAAAATTTATTTTCCAGACTCCAATATTGAAAGCGTCGCATTGGTAAGACCAAAAAAAGACAGGTATTTACCAACGGTTTTATCTCGAAAAGAGATCATTGAAATAATTAGACATACTAAAAATTTAAAACATCGTGCAATTATTGCATTAATTTATTCTTGTGGTTTACGCATTAGCGAACTAATAAAGATGGAGTTAATGCATATTGACGTACAAAGGCAGCAAGTACTCATTAAAAATTCTAAAGGAAGAAAAGACAGGTATGTCATTTTAGCAGAAAGTTTTTTACCATTATTACAAAATTACATTATTACTTATCGTCCTAATCGTTATCTTTTTGAAGGTCAAAAAGGAGGATTATACAGTGCGGAAAGTGTAAGACATTTTTTAAAAAAATCGTGTAAATCAGCACATATAATGAAACGCGTAACACCACACACTCTAAGGCATAGTTATGCAACACATTTGCTAGAAAACGGTGTCGATTTGAGATACATTCAATCATTATTGGGTCATAGTAGACCAGAAACCACAATGATTTACACACATGTAGCAAAGAAGGATTTATTAGCCATAAAGAGTCCTTTAGACATGATTGTTCATCAATTATCTGAGACCGATACAAAGAACACAAAACTTGGGATAACGGGAAATAATCTCCAATATTAATATATATTTGTTGGCATATAACCAGTTATATACAAATTTTTAAAACAACATAATTAATCTTTAAAACTTAAAATCATGGGAGCAATTAGATTAGGTGATGAAGCACCAAACTTTACAGCACAGTCAACAGAAGGAGAAT
>MAAR01000009.1 GCA_002162765.1 Flavobacteriales bacterium 34_180_T64
CCAGTGAGGATTGTGATGATAACGATCCACTAAATACGAATTCAAATGTGAACGATGCAGATTGTGATGGTGTTCCAACCAGTGAAGACTGTGATGATAACGATCCACTAAACACGAATTCAAATGTCAATGATGCAGATTGTGATGGTGTTCCAACCAGTGAGGATTGTGATGATAACGATCCACTAAATACGAATTCAAATGTCAACGATGCAGATTGTGATGGCGTTCCAACGAGTGAGGACTGTGATGATAACGATCCACTAAATACGAATTCAAATGTCAACGATGCAGATTGTGACGGGGTTCCAACCAGTGAGGATTGTGATGATAACGATCCAACTGTAGGTAGTAATGCTAATGATGCGGATTGTGATGGTGTTCCAACGAGTGAAGACTGTGATGATAACGATCCACTGAATACGAACTCAAATGTCAATGATGCAGATTGTGACGGTGTTCCAACCAGTGAGGATTGTGATGATAACGATCCACTAAACACGAATTCAAATGTAAATGATGCAGATTGTGATGGTGTTCCAACCAGTGAGGATTGTGATGATAACGATCCAGCAGTTGGAAGTAATTGTATGGGAGAAATTAATGCTACAAAAACGGCAGACATGTTTGGAACTAATATGGGTGACACTATTACCTACACGATTCAAGTTGAAAATACTGGGGATGTAACTTTAACGGACGTAAACTTGATTGACACTTTTATAGATTCAAATGGTAATCCATTATTTTTAACTACGGAACCATCATTTGTAACTTCTGATTTAGGAAGTCCGGAAGGTGTCTTATTAGAGGGCGAAATAGCAACCTATTCGGCAACATTTATTATTAATGAAGAGGCTTTATTTGCCGGAGGTGTTCAAAATAGTGTAATAGCAACAGGAATAACCTCTTTTGGAGAGTCAGTAGAGGATACGAGTGATGATGGTGATGATTTTGATAATAATACGGTTGATGACCCTACAGTAACCGAACTTGGTTGTTTAGAAGTGTTCAATGAATTTTCTCCAAACGGTGATGGTGTAAACGAGACGCTAATCATAAACTGTATTCAAAACTATCCAAATAATAAACTTGAAGTTTATAACCGTTGGGGGAATTTAGTATTTGAAACAAGAAGATATTTAAATGATTGGTCGGGAACATCAAATGGAAGATCAACTATTAATGGATCAGATAAATTACCAGTAGGTACTTACTACTATGTACTTAATTTGGGTGATGGTTCTAAGCCACGAATCGGATGGTTATACATAAATAGATAAAATAAAGTAAACGACTAAAAAGAAAATTAAAATGATACAACAATCATCATTGATGAGAAGCTTAATTTTAGTAGTGTTTACTGCACTATTAAGCCTAGACATAAACGCACAACAAGACCCACAATATACACAGTACATGTATAATACCATGACTGTAAATCCAGGATATGCAGGACAAAGAGACGTATTAAGTGTTACAGGTCTATACCGTACCCAGTGGGTCGGTATAGATGGTGCACCAAAAACTATGACTTTTGGATTACATACCCCGCTTAGAAATGAACGAATAGGTTTAGGCTTAAATGTTGTAAACGATCAATTAGGACCTGCTAATGAAACCTATTTTGATGTGAATTTTTCCTATTCAATTCGGGTAAATGAATCAGGAAACACAAAACTTTCATTTGGTGTTAAAGGCGGATTTCATCTATTGAATACCGACTGGAGTGAAGGAATTTATCAAAACCCGGATTCAGCTTTTAGTGAAAACCTAAATTTATTCTCTCCAACTGTTGGAGCAGGGTTGTATATGCATTCTAATAAATGGTATTTGGGACTTTCGGTACCAAATTTTATAACGACGAAGCATTATGATGACTTTCAAGAATCCATAGCGGCCGAACGTTTACACTATTTTTTAATTGGAGGTTATGTATTTGATTTAAGTGAAAACACAAAATTAAAACCAGCGTTCTTAGCTAAAGTCGTGTCAGGAGCTCCTTTAATTGCCGATCTATCTCTAAATGCGTTGTTTAATGATAAACTAACCTTAGGTATGGCTTACCGATGGGATGACTCTGTTAGTGGATTGGCTGGATTTCAATTAAATGAAGGATTGTTTATTGGTTATGCATATGACTTAACAACTACTAATTTGAACAATTACAATAACGGAACTCATGAAATAATGCTACGTTTTGAATTGCAAACTGTGGGTAGAATATTATCACCAAGATTCTTCTAAAAAAGATAAGAAATGAAAAAAAGACTATTTATAGTATCCGTATTTGCAGTTTTATGTATTCAGGTGACATTCGCTCAAAAAGGCAAGATTGAAAATGCACAAAAAGAATATGATAAGTTATCATATGTGAAAACCACGGAAACTTTGCTACAATTAGCAGAAGAAGGAAATACATCAATCGAGCTGCTTCAGAATTTAGCAAATGCATATTATTTCAATGGTAAAATGGAAGATGCTGCTAAATGGTATGGTCAATTGCTTTCATCTCATGATAGTATTGATTCTGAAACATATTACAAGTTTTCTCAAAGTTTAAAGGCCTTACAAAACTATACTGAAGCTGATCGAATGATGCAAAAGTTTTCAAAACTTAAACCTGAAGATTCACGAGCAAAACAATTTGAACTGACTCCAAATTATTTGAAAGAAATTCAAAAACTATCTAAGGAATTCGAATTGTTAAATGAGGATTTTAATACTCCAAATTCAGATTTTGGGGCTTCATTTTATGATCTAGGAATTGTATTTGCTTCCTCTCGTGAGAAGGGTAAGATTTACACATGGAACGAGCAGCCCTATTTGGATGTCTATCAGGTTTCAGAACAAGCAGTTTCAAAAGTTGAAGGAGACGTTAATACTAAATATCATGAGTCATCAACGTCATTTACAAACGATGGTAATACCATGTATTTCACTAGGAATAATTTCTTCAATGGAAAGTTTAAGAAGAATAGTGAAGGGGAACACAGTTTAAAAATTTATAGAGCAACATTAGTGGAAGGAAATTGGACCAATGTAGAATCCTTAGCATTTAATAATGACGAATATAATGTGGCGCACCCTGCATTGAATGCGGATGAAACTAAGTTGTATTTTGCTTCTGATATGCCTGGAACACTAGGGAGTTCAGATATTTTTGAAGTCGAAATTCATGAAGATGGAACCTTTGGTGAGCCTAGAAATTTAGGAGCAAAAATTAATACTGAAGGACGTGAAAACTTTCCTTTTATAAGTAATAAAGGCACCTTGTATTTTGCGTCTGATGGTCATTTGGGACTGGGCGGTTTGGATATTTTTGAATTTGAAAATATTGAATCTAATGGAAAATCATCCCAAAGGGTTTATAATTTAGGAATGCCAATAAATAGTCCAAAAGATGATTTCGGATATATCATTAACGAAACTACCAGAAAAGGCTTTGTGTCTTCAAATAGAAGTGGAGGAAAAGGGGATGACGATATTTATAGTTTCACTAAAAATATATGTAAGCAAGAAGTTTCTGGAATTGTGGTAGATCAGGATACTAATGAGGTGCTTTCTAATGCATCAATTATTATATATAATTCAAATCAAAAGGAATTGAAACAGTTGATGTCTGATAGTAATGGTGCTTTTAATTTTGAATTAGATTGCAGCAATGCTACCTATAAAGTAGAAGGGAGCAAGCTTGATTACGAAAAAGATCAAGAACAGTTTGAAGTAGATGCTAAATTAAGAGAAGTTATTGCTCTAAAATTGAGCCTTAAGGCAGTACCAAAAGCGGCATCTATTGGGACGGATTTGTTTGAGCTCTTAAATTTGAAACCTATTTATTTTGATTATGATAAATCTGATATCAGACCTGATGCTGAAATAGAATTAGTGAAAATCATTAATTATCTAAAAGAATTTCCGAGAGTAAAAGTAGATGTTCGCTCTCATACTGACTCCCGTGGAAGAGATAGTTATAACCTGGCTTTGTCTATCAGAAGAAATAAAGCTACTATTGATTATCTTGTAGCTAAGGGAAGTATTGCTAAAGAAAGGATTTCAGGAAAAGGATATGGAGAAACACAGTTAGTTAATAGCTGTTCAAATGGTGTGAAATGTAGTAAAGAACAACATCAGTCCAACCGCCGAAGTGAATTTATTGTCGTCGAGAATTAAGCGAAATATCCTCATATTTAGAAAAGAGCATTCAAAAATATTGAATGCTCTTTTTATTTTAGGACGGCATTGCTCTTTTTTATTAAATTTACTTGGTACTTTTACACTATGAAGGAAGAACAAGTAATTCTCGTTAATCAAAAGGATGAACAAATTGGACTTATGCCAAAATTGGAAGCGCATGAGAAGGCATTGCTACACAGAGCTTTTTCTGTTTTTATTTTTAATGATAAGGATGAATTAATGTTGCAACAGAGAGCATTGCAAAAATACCATTCACCAGGATTATGGACGAATACGTGTTGCAGTCATCAGCGAGAAGGTGAATCAAATTTGGATGCAGGAATTCGACGTTTGCAGGAAGAAATGGGATTTGTAACAGCATTAAAAGAAACGATTTCTTTTATCTATAAGGCGCCTTTTGATAATGGACTGACCGAACATGAGTTTGATCATGTAATGATAGGTTCATATAATGAAGATCCTAAAATTAATCCAGAAGAAGTAGCCGATTGGAAATGGATGCCACTAGAACAAGTGAAGCGTGATATTGAGTTGCATCCTAAGCTATATACGGAATGGTTTAAAATTATTTTTGACAAATTCTACCAACATTTAAATAGGACGCCAAATGAGTAGAGTAACGGTTAGTAGAAAAGCGCATTTTAATGCAGCTCATCGATTGTATAGAAAGGATTGGTCGGATGAGAAAAATGACTTGGTTTTTGGTAAATGTAATAACCCGAGTTTTCATGGGCATAATTATGATCTTATAGTAAGTGTTACAGGAATTATTGATCAAGAAACAGGTTTCGTAATAGATATGAAAGTCTTAAAGGAATTAATTAAAGACAAAATTGAGGATGCCTTCGATCATAAAAATTTAAACCTTGACGTACCAGAATTTAAAGATTTAAATCCAACAGTTGAAAATATTGCAGTTGTTATTTATAATAAATTAAGACCTATGTTAGATGAGAAATTTGACATAGAAATCACCCTTTATGAGACTGCTCGAAATTATGTAACTTATTCTGCTAATAATTTATGAAAGACGAATTATACCCACTAAAGTTTGAGCCTATCTTAAAAGAAAAAATTTGGGGAGGGAATAAATTAAATACAATTCTAAATAAAAAGAGTAATACTCCTAAAGTTGGTGAAAGTTGGGAAATCAGCGATGTTGAAGGAGATACGTCTATTGTGATTAATGGTAATTTTAAAGGAACATCATTAAAAACCCTCCTAGAGAATCATAAATCGGATTTAATAGGAGAGAAGAATTATAGGAATTTTGGAAATAAATTCCCTCTGCTTATAAAATTCATAGATGCTAAGCAAGATTTATCTATACAATTACATCCAAATGATGAATTGGCAGCTAAGCGGCATAATTCATTTGGTAAAACAGAAATGTGGTATGTGATGCAAGCTGATGAAAATGCCAATTTAATCGTCGGATTCAATCAAAAGATGAATGTGGATATTTATCTTAAGAATTTAAAAGCAAAAACACTTCCCGACATTTTAAATTATGTTAAGGTTAGTGAAGGTGATTCTTATTTTATAGATGTTGGTCGAATACACGCTATTGGTGCTGGTGTATTACTTGCAGAAATTCAGCAAACCAGTGATATAACATATAGAATTCATGACTGGGATCGCGTGGATGTAGAAGGTGAAACACGAGAATTACACAACGATTTAGCTATTGATGCAATTGATTTTGAAATGGAAGATGATTTTAGAATTGACTATAGTACCAAGTTAAATACGCCTAATAAAATAGTGAGTTGCCCTTATTTTACAACAAATTTCATTGAAGTTTCTTCCACAATTGATAAAGTGAATAATCAAGATTCGTTTTTCATTTATATATGTGTTGATGGAGCTGTTGAGTTTGTTTCTAATTCATTCTCAGAACGCATATCAAAAGGTGAAACACTACTTATTCCTGCGGCAATAAAATCTTATCAAATTAGAAGTAAAAAAGCTAAACTATTAGAAGTTTATGTGTAATTTTGCTCTTAAATAAAGACAAGTATATTATGGCAAATGTTAGAGATTTAAAAAAGGATATTAATTATGTATTAGGTGACATTATTGAAGCCGTGTATGTATGGGAATATTCAAATACAGACAAGGATACTAAAAAAAGTGAAGCAATTATTGATGAAGCAATTGATACATTTGACACTTTAATTGCTAAGGTTAATAATAGAAGTGTTGATAATAAGAAATCACATTTTAAAGCAATCAATGCTGAGCTTGAAGAAAAAGGAAGAGCATTAATTGAAAAGATTAATAAATTAGGATAATTTAATTAAAAAATATTTACAACTATAGTCATTATAGATTATGATTGTAAACTATTTTGCCGATGTAGCTCAGCTGGCTAGAGCAGCTGATTTGTAATCAGCAGGTCGTGGGTTCGAGTCCCTCCATCGGCTCAATAAAAAGTCCCTTTTAAAGAGGGATTTTTTTTATGCATAATATCGGGGCGAGAAGTCTATCCTGAGCATTACCGAGGAGCAAATATTTTTGTGACGAAGTTCGCACGTGTAACTTGTCGAAGGAAGCCCGTCCATAGGCTCAAAAAAAATCCCCTTGATCTTTCAAGGGGATTTTTTGTTATGTAATATTTAAGTTTTTTTAGCCATTCATTGAAACTAAAAACTCTTCATTATTACGAGTTTGCTTAAAGCGATCATTAATAAATTCCATCGCTTCAACAGGATTCATATCTGCCAAGTATTTACGCATCACCCACATTCTTTGTATGGTGTTAGCATCAAGCAATATGTCATCTCTACGCGTACTAGAAGACGTAAGATCAATTGCAGGGAATATTCTACGATTCGATATTTTTCTATCCAATTGTAATTCCATATTTCCTGTTCCTTTGAATTCTTCAAAAATAACTTCATCCATTTTTGATCCAGTCTCTGTTAATGCTGTAGCAATAATAGTTAAGGAACCTCCATTTTCAATGTTACGAGCCGCTCCAAAGAAACGCTTTGGTTTGTGTAATGCATTAGCATCAACACCACCACTTAATATTTTTCCAGATGCTGGCTGAACCGAGTTATATGCCCTTGCGAGTCTGGTAATGGAGTCTAATAATATAACAACATCATGTCCACACTCAACCAAACGTTTTGCTTTTTCAAGCACAATATTTGCAATCTTTACATGTTCATGCGCTTCTTTATCAAACGTAGAAGCAATCACTTCACCTCTAACATTACGCTGCATATCAGTAACTTCTTCAGGACGTTCATCAATCAGTAATATCATTTGATACACTTCTGGATGATTCGCTGCTATAGCATTAGCAACATCCTTTAAAAGCATTGTTTTACCTGTTTTAGGTTGTGATACAATCATTCCACGTTGTCCTTTTCCAATAGGAGAGAACAAATCCATGATACGCGTAGAAATGGTACTTTGCTTTTCGGCTAGATTAAACTTTTCTTGAGGAAACAAAGGTGTTAAATGCTCAAAAGAAACACGATCTCTTACCACTTCTGGTTTCTGACCATTAATTTTACTCACTTTAATAAGTGGAAAATATTTTTCGCCTTCTTTTGGAGGTCGTACATTCCCAAAAACAGTGTCTCCTACTTTTAAACCAAATAATCTAATTTGTGATTGTGATACATAAATATCATCAGGAGAAGATAAATAGTTGTAATCTGATGAACGTAAAAATCCGTAACCATCTTGCATGACATCTAATACACCTTCACTTTCAATAATTGCATCAAACTCGAAATCAGGTTCTCTGTAACGATTACGATTGTCTTTATTGCCATTGTTAGTGGCGACGTTTCCATCTTTATGACGCGGATTCGGCTTGTTGTCATTTCCTTTTGAACGCGGATTTGGCTTATTGTCGTTTCCTTTAGGTCTTGGATTTGGTTTGTGAGGTTTTTCTTGAGGTTTTTCTTGAGGTTTTTTAGTTTCTTGAGCTGCTGGTTTGTTATCAGTAGTTTGTACTGGTTTAGATGCAACAGGAGTTTCTTTTTTAGTTTCTGAGAACTCTATTTTTTGTTGCTCTTTGACAGGAGCTTTAGGAGCAGGCTTTTTTTCAACACGCTCTCTACGAGGTCTTGGTTTTCTTGCTGTAGGTGTTTTAACTGCAGGCGCTTTTTCAGGAGCATCAGTTTTAGTTATCTCTTTTTTTACAGCTTCTGGGTTCGCTGCTTGATAATCTAGAATTTGATAAACTAGATCTAGTTTTTTAAGTGCACGATATTTTGGCACACTTAATTTTTGAGCTATTTCTTGTAATTCAGATAGCTTCTTTTCTTTTAATTGGGAAATTTCAAACATTTATGTGTATTGAATAAATTTGTTTAAACTGAAAGGATTTAATTCTTACTTTTCTGTAAATCGTAATATGGGGAAAAATTTGAAAAAAATCTGAAGATTAATATTCTGAGACTCTGTAAGTAACAGATTATATATGCAATAATACGATTTTATTTTATAAAATAATACAAGTTTTTAAAAAGAAACCTTTAATTTTGTCCTTCGTTTTAAAAAAATAGATGCTACAGCGTATACAAACTGTTTATTTACTTCTTTCAGCCGTCATTTCGGCAGGATTGATTTTTGTGTTTCATTTATGGACTACGCAATCAGATCAACCGTTTTATGCACAAGACAATTTATACTATATTGGTTTGTTTATTACCTCAACTGTATTATCTTTGATTTCAATATTTAGTTATAAAAATAGGAAGTCCCAATTTGTATTTGGACGACTTAACATCATATTAAACTTTATTTTATTAGGATTATTTGTGTATCAATCGCTAAACATATCTGGAGAAGCTAATGTTTCTGAGAAAGGTATTGGGATTCTTCTACCTATTTTTTCTATCGTATTTTTGGTTTTAGCCAATAAAGCCATAAAAAAGGATGAAGAGCTTGTAAAATCTGTTGATCGATTAAGATAAACCTTATAACTTAGTGCGTAAACCCAAGGTGAAGATCTTGGGTTTTTTTATGCGTTAAATTCTATGACTTCTAAGTTTTCGATATTAGAACCATCTATTGTAAAACGCAACATGGTTTGTATTTTATGAAATCCATATTTTCCTACAGCTCCTGGATTCATATGTAGTAAATTCAATTTTTTGTCTGGCATTACTTTTAGAATGTGTGAATGCCCTGAAATAAACAGCTTGGGAGGATCCAATCGAATATCCTCTTTAACACGACCATCGTAACGGCCAGGAAAACCACCTATATGTGTGATCCATACATCAACATTTTCACACAAAAACCGATTGTGTTCCGGAAATTCTAAACGTGCTTTTGCATCGTCAATGTTGCCATAAACAGCGCGTAAGGGTTTTAATGCTTTTATGGTATCAGTTACTTTTAAATCCCCAATATCACCAGCATGCCATACTTCATCAGCCTGCTTAACGTATTTCAAAATAGTGTCGTCAATATAACTATGAGTATCAGAAAGAAGGAGGATTTTTCGCATTAAGATAATATTGTGAGCCGAAACTAGTATTTCTATTTATCTTTGTAGCTTCTATTACAAAAATAAGACATTCAATTGAGATTTTTTATTGAAATATCATATAACGGAAGGGCATATCATGGTTGGCAAATTCAACCTGAGGCTATTTCTGTGCAAGAAGTTGTAGAGAAAGCATTGTCGACACTATTACAAGATCAAATTCAAGTGGTTGGTGCTGGAAGAACTGATGCAGGTGTCCATGCCAAACAGATGTTTGCTCATTTTGATTTTGAAAAATCTTTGGATCCAAATTTAGTATTTAGACTTAATTCATACTTACCAAGTGATATTGCAATACATGATATTTTTGAAGTTCACAACGACGCACATGCGCGATTTGACGCTATAAGTAGAACGTACCAGTATAGGGTATCAACTCGCAAAAATGTGTTTTCATCAGAACACGCTTTTATGCAGTATTCGCCTATTGATGTTTCACTAATGAACACGGCGAGTGCAATTCTATTGCAGTATAAAGATTTTCAATGCTTTTCAAAAAGTAATACAAATGTAAAAACGTATAATTGTAGCATTAAAGAGGCCAAATGGCAGGAACATGATAATGAATTGATTTTTGTTGTAACAGCGGATCGGTTTTTAAGAAATATGGTAAGAGCAATTGTCGGTACACTCATTAATATTGGTTTAGGGAAAGTAGAGGTTGAACAATTACATGAGATTATAAAATCGAAAAGTAGAAGTGAAGCTGGATTTTCAGTGCCAGCACATGGTTTGTATCTAACAGATGTTAACTATCCTGAAACCATAAAAATTCAAGTATAACTATGGCTAAAAAAGCAACCAAAGTTTTTGATATCATCCTTTTTAAACGACTCCTGCAATTTATACAACCCTATAAATTGGTGTTTTTTGGAACTTTGCTTTTTGTTATTGGCTTAGCGGTTTTTGGTGTCGCTCGCCCTAAAGTTCTTCAACTTGCAATTGATTCTAAAATAGCAATACAGGAATTTGACGGTTTCATATATTATGTAATTGCTATGGTGGTACTTCTTGTTTTAGAAGTTACAAGTCAGTTGTTGTTTATTTATTATGCAAGTTGGTTGGGATTGACTGTGGTCAAGGATATTAGATTCAAACTCTATAACCACATGCTGAGCTTCAAAATGAAATATTTTGATAACTCCTCTGTTGGGGTATTAATTACGAGAGCAGTGACTGATATGGAGCGTATAGCTGATATTTTTGGTCAAGGCTTGTTCATGATATTTAGTGATATTCTAAAAATGCTGGCGGTTGGATGTCTAATGGTCTATATGAATTGGCAGTTGAGTCTAATTGTTTTTACAACATTGCCAATTGTATTGTTTGCTACTAAAATTTTTCAGAAGTACATGAAACGTGCTTTTGAAGATGTTAGAACTGAAGTGTCAAATTTAAATAGTTTTGTTCAAGAGCGTGTCACTGGAATGAAGATTCTTCAGTTATTTACGAGGGAAGTTACTGAATATAAAAATTTTAAAGCCATTAATGAACGTCATAAAAAAGGCTGGTTAAAAACCGTTTGGTACAATTCTATTTTCTTCCCAATTGCAGAATTTTTATCTTCTATTACATTGGGTTTCGTAGTATGGTATGGAGGCTTAAATGTTATAGTTGATGAAACCGCTTCGTTAGGAGAATTGACAGCTTTTATTATGATGATTCCAATGTTATTTAGACCGTTGAATCAGATAGCAAATAAATTCAATACGTTGCAAATGGGAATGGTGGCTGCAGATCGTGTTTTTAAAGTTCTAGATACAAGTTCACAAATTGATGATTCAGGTTCGGTTAATGCTACTCATTTTAAAGGCGATATTTCATTTAAAAATGTCCATTTTTCATATGTTGAAGGTGAAGAAGTGCTCAAAGGAATTTCGTTTGATGTTTCAGCAGGGCAGACTATCGCTATCGTAGGAGCAACAGGAGCAGGTAAATCAACGATTATTAATTTGTTAAACCGTTTTTACGATATTCAAAAGGGAAGTATCTGTATTGATGGTCAAGATGTAAAAGAATTGACTTTAAGGTCATTGAGAGCGCAAACAGCTGTGGTTTTGCAGGACGTGTTTTTATTTGCAGATACGATTCTAAATAATATCACTTTAAATCATCCAGAAATTACAGAAGCTCAGGTCGAACAAGCTGCAATAGATATTGGGATTCATGAATTTATTATGAGTTTGCCTAATGGCTATCATTACAATGTAAAGGAGAGAGGCGTAATGCTATCGTCTGGTCAACGCCAATTGATTTCATTTTTAAGAGCTTATGTTACGAATCCTAGTATTTTAGTGTTGGATGAAGCTACATCATCTGTCGATTCATATTCTGAACAATTGATACAAGATGCGACTGATAAAATCACAAAAGGGCGTACGTCAATTGTAATTGCGCATCGCTTGGCAACCATTCAGAAAGCAGATCAAATTATTGTTATGGATGCTGGAGATATTGTTGAAAAAGGAACACATAAAGAGCTTCTTAAAAAGGCGGATGGTCATTACAAAAACTTGTATGAAGTGCAGTTTATAAAATCTGAAGTCGCTTAAGACTTCCTTATTTTACAGCTTCTGATGTTGCGCGTTGTGTTTCTATTAATTCTTTAAAAAACTCAGGGCCTTGAGTGAAAAATAAAATTGCCAACACAGCGATAATTGCAATAATATATAACACGAAAAAGACGACAATAAACCATAACGTTCTTAATACGATGCCTTTAAAACTCAATTGATATAATCGTTTTAGACAATAGGCCGAATACAACAATTGAAAACCAAGAATGAATAAACTAATTGAACCCATTTTGATACCAAACATTGCAAATGGTATCACAATAAAAGCACCAACAATTGACAGTTGCGCAGTGATAAACATGAAAATCACCAGATGCTCGGTGAAATTAAATTTCTTAAGATTAAAGAAGACTATTTTAGCAATTATCGCATAAATTGGTATAAATGCCATCAATACAAACGATTGGTATTCTTGAATCGTCATCATAATGTCATTGGTAAAACTCTCCAGCCCTTTAGCACTTAGCGCTGAAATATCTATAGCTTCAGGGTAGAATTTATTCAAAATAAAATATTCTAATCCAGTAATAGAAATGGCTAAAGCAAAATAGCTTATTACATTGACATATTTCTTACGTACGCCGGCAATATAACTACCAATTACATCTTCCGGTTTTGTTAAGAGGTTTATAAACGTGCGTAATAATTTGTTATCGTAATTAAAGAACGTCTCGCTAATATGCTCAAAAAGATTTCGAATAGTGAGTCTATTTCGTATTACTTTTCCTCCACATGTATTGCAGTAATCGCTTTTTGAGAGCAATTCGGTCTGACAGTTTTTGCAAACCATATTAAGCTAAATCAGTTTTAATCATTTCAGATAATTCTGAAGCGTCTTTAAACATTACAAATTCACCATTTTTTATAAAAGATATTTGTCCTGTTTCTTCACTCACAACGATAGCCAAGGCATCAGTTTTTTCGGTAATTCCAACAGCAGCTCTATGGCGTAAGCCAAATCTTAGAGGTATGTTTTTTTCGTTATTTATTGGGAGAATGACACGTGTGGCTTTAACAATGTTATTTTCAATTATAATAGCACCATCATGTAAAGGGCTATTTTTAAAAAATATACTTTCAATTATAGGCTGAGTAACCGCAATATTCATAGTGTCACCAGTACTAATTAAAAAATCAAGATTGTTGTTGCGCTCTAATACAATTAATGCTCCGGTTTGAGAAGCGCCCATTTTTTTACATGCAGAGATTATTGCCATAACATCTGTTTCTGTTTCAACAGCTGATTTTAGAAATTTCATTTTACCAAAAAACTTCCCTCTTCCACTTAAATTAGTTGAGCCTACCATCAATAAAAATTTTCTAATTTCGGGTTGAAACACAACTATTAAAGCGATAATACCAACTTTCATGAATCCATCGAAGATGTTATGCAGCATTTGCATATGCAAAAAATCAGTGAGTTTCCAAACTGAATAAATTATAATAATACCAATAAAAATATTGATTGCAACAGTACCTTTTACAAGTTTGTAAACATAATACAGGAGAATAGCCACAAGAAAAACATCTATGAAGTCTACAATTCCAAAATCCCAAAATTTGAATTTATCCAAGGCTGAGGTGTTTGTGTAAATTTAACAAAATATACTTAATTGAAAATAAACTCTTCATTAGCTATTTTAGCGTGCTTAAATTTAAATTTAGCGAGCTTTGATTTTAAGCTTATATACTGCTGAAAACTTATGCTCCTATCAAAATTAAGATGAATAACATCGTTAAGAGAGTCCATGGTTTTTAAATGCTCTGTTAATTCTTCTAAAGTGGTTTCGAAATGCATCGCTTCGGTGTCAGGATTTAATATTCGAATACTTCCATCAAATTGATATCCAATAGTGGCTGGATGATTAGAGCTGTCAAGCTTTGGAATGCTTTCTCCGGGAATCCAATCGCGATAAATAACATCCGTAAACTCGATAAACCCTAAATTACTAATACTTGTATCATGACATGTATAATAATTTTTAGCGGCTTCATTTTTATGCATTTCTGCATTGCGTTTTTTGTCTTGCAAGAATTTAATTTTTGGAATTGCCTGATTTAAAGTTAAACGTTTATCCACATTAACGAGCCAGTTTGTGGTACCTATTAGGTTCTTTCTGTTCAATTCAACACTATCAGCTACGGTTTCATTATAAAAAAGGTAAGCGGCTGATACATCTATAACCTCAGTGATATTAGAATTTGAAATTTCTGGAAGTTGTACAATTTTTTCATTTGAACAAGAACAGAAAATTAGGATTAGACTAACAAAAATATATTTCATTGATTAAGGTTTAAATAGTTCTAGTAATGTGATACATTCTACGGCTTCCTTTACGTCATGAACCCTTAAAATTGAAGCTCCTTTTTGTAAGGCTATCGTATTTAAAACCGACGTCCCATTAAGCGCTTCTTTAGCACTGATTTTTAGTGGTTTGTAAATCATCGACTTTCTCGATAAGCCAGCTAATATCGGAAGATTGAGCGTTTTTAAAATTTCAAGTTGACGCAATAGTTCATAGTTATGTGCTGTGGTTTTTGCGAATCCAAAGCCTGGGTCAATTATAATGTCCACAATTCCATATGCTCTCGCTGCAGCAATTCGCTCAGAAAAATAAAACAGGATGTCTTTTACTAAATTATCGTATCCAGTTTGAGACTGCATATTTTGTGGTGTACCTTTCATATGCATCATAATATATGGCACTTGAAGATTGGCAACCGTTTGAAGCATATTTTTATCTAATTTACCTCCAGAAATGTCATTGATGATACTGGCTCCAACTTCAATGCAATTTTTAGCAATTTTGCTTCGGAATGTGTCAATAGATAAAAGAGCTTCAGGGAATTCTTTTAGTATAAGTTCTATTATTGGAAGTATTCGCTTAAGCTCGGTGTTTTCAGAAATATCTTCTGCATTTGGGCGGGAACTATAGGCACCAACATCTATAAATGTAGCCCCTTCCTTAAGCATAATATAAACCTGAGATAAAAGTTCACTCGTATTTTTGTACATTCCTCCGTCGTAAAAAGAATCTGGAGTGACATTCAAAATCCCCATCACTTTTGGAGTGCTAAGATCTATAAGTTGTTGGTTGCAGTTGATGGTTTTTTTCAAAATGATATCAATGCTATTAAAGTTTTTAAATTCGATTAATTTATGCGAAATTTACGCAAAATAAAATGTATTAAATGCAAGAAACTTCAAAACAATATGACGAGGTAATTGAGACCTGTCGAAGTCTTTTTATAAACAAAATGACAGACTACGGAAGTGCTTGGAGAATACTACGGTTACCATCATTGACAGATCAGATTTTTATAAAAGCGCAACGCATTAGAAGTTTGCAGCAAAATGAGGTTAGAAAAGTTGATGAAGGCGAGGGGAGTGAATTTATTGGAATCATCAATTATTGCACCATGGCTTTGATTCAATTGGAAAAGGGAGTTGTTGAACAGCCAGATTTATCAGTGGATGAAGCGGTTATTTTATATGACCAGCATGTGTCTATAACGAAGCAATTAATGCAAGATAAGAATCACGATTATGGTGAAGCATGGCGAGATATGCGAGTGAGTTCTTTGACAGATTTGATTTTACAAAAATTATTGCGTGTAAAATCGATTGAAAATAATGAAGGTAAACTATTGGTAAGTGAAGGTATTGATGCTAACTATCAGGATATGATTAATTATGCAGTTTTTGCCTTGATTCATCTTAACGAAAAATAAAAAAATGAAAATATTAGTAGGTATTAGTAGAGTATTTGTTGGTGCATTATTTATTATTTCTGGTTTCATAAAGCTTAATGATCCCTTAGGGTTTTCTTATAAGCTGCAAGAGTATTTCGGAACTGATGTTTTAAATGTTCCTTTTTTGGAGCCATATGCCTTAATGATTTCTGTTTTTGTAGTCGTTTTTGAGGTAGTTTTGGGTGTGTTCTTACTCTTAGGATATAAACCTAAATTCACGATTTGGAGTTTATTGGGAATGATTGTATTCTTTACATTTCTTACGTTCTATTCAGCGTATTTTGATAAGGTAAAAGACTGTGGGTGTTTTGGGGATGCCTTAAAGCTGACCCCTTGGGAAAGCTTTACGAAAGACCTCATTTTATTAGTTTTTATTCTAATTATATTTTTAGGAATAAAACATGTTAAACCTATATTTAGTAAAATAGGACTCTCAATAGCTTCGGTACTAACATTTGTTGCTTGTTTGAGTTTTGCATATTATGTACTCATGCATTTGCCTGCTATTGATTTTAGAGCTTATGAAGTAGGTAAAAATATTCAAGAAGGAATGAGCATTCCAGAAAACGCAGCTAAACCATTAGTTGAGTATAAATGGAAATTTAATGTCAATGGGAAAGAAGAAGTGTTTAAAACGAACGGAAGTTATCCTTCTGTGGATGGAGACTATATTGGGGTAGATACTAAAACAATTGATGAAGGCTACATTCCGCCAATCCAAGATTTTTCTATCGAATCTGATGAAGATGATGTCACTCAAGAGTTTTTGGAAAAAGAAAACCTCATAATCATTGCGATGTTTGATTTGAGGAAAGCCGAGCAAGAAGGTCTTGAAAAATTAAAAGCATTTTCTGAAAGAGCCACCAAAAAGGGATATACAGTTATAGGATTAACGTCGTCAGGTGCTGATGCTAAAGCCCAAATAAAAGATGATTATCATTTGGATTTTGAGTTTTACTTGTGTGATGAAAAAGTGATAAAAACAATTGTACGCTCTAATCCTGGCGTTATTAAATTAAATAAAGGCACTATTATTCAGAAAGAACACTGGAATGATATTGACGATTTAGAATTGTGATTTTTGATAAGATATCTTGCACATAAAGCCTTTTATGCCTTACTCACGTTATTTGGAGTAATTACTGTTATTTTTTTATTATTCAATGTATTGCCAGGAGACCCAGCACAAATGATGCTTGGTCAAAATGAGGATAGTACACAATTGGCTATTGTAAAACAGAAATATGGTTTTGACAAACCTTTATCAACTCAATATTTATATTATTTAAACGACTTATCGCCAGTTTCATTGCATTCAAAAGACAATAGTAATTATACATATTTAAGGCCTGGGAAATATTCACATGCTACTTTATTTTCTATTGGGAATACTACAACTGTTTTAAAGTTTCCTTATTTACGAGAATCATTTACAAAGCAAGGAAAAAACGTATCACAGGTCATTGGAGAAACTTTACCAAACACATTTGTACTCGCCGTTTCTGCTATTGTGATTGCTATTATAATTGGTATTTTACTTGGTATTGTATCTGCATTATTTAAAGATCGTTGGTTAGATAAAGGCATTCAAATATTTAGTACATTAGGAATGAGCGTTCCTTCTTTTTTTAGTGCGATTTTGTTCGCTTGGTTATTTGGATATGTGCTTCATAAATATACCAATCTAGAAATGACAGGAAGCCTTTATGAATTGGATGATTTTGGTGAAACCGTTTCAATTCAATGGAAAAATCTCATACTTCCAGCAATTGTTTTGGGTATTCGACCTTTAGCAGTTGTCATACAATTGATGCGAAATTCTTTATTAGAAGTATTCAATCAGGATTATATAAGAACGGCAAGAGCGAAGGGGCTTAGCGAATTCCAAATTATTAAAAAGCATGCTGTTAAAAATGCTTTAAATCCTGTTGTTACAGCCATTTCTGGTTGGTTTGCTTCCATGCTGGCGGGAGCGGTTTTTGTCGAATATATTTTCGGCTGGAATGGACTAGGTAAAGAAATAGTTAATGCATTGAATACTTTAGACTTACCTGTAATTATGGGTTCTGTATTAATAATTGCATTAGTCTTCATAATTATCAATATTTTTGTAGACATCATTTATGTGTGGTTGGACCCTAAAGTGAAACTTCAATAATTTAAAAAATCAAAAATGAGAAAGCATATAGTAGCTGGGAATTGGAAAATGAATAACGATTTGCCTCAGACAGAAGCATTAATCACCGAATTAAAGGCACAGCAACTAACTTCTGATGCTAAGGTTATGATTGCGCCTACATTTACAAATCTTTGGCCTGCTTTTGAGGCATTGCGGCAAACTAATATTGAAGTTATTGCTCAAAATATGCATTTTGCAGATCATGGTGCTTATACAGGCGAAGTAAGTGCGCGTATGCTTAAAAGTATAGGGATTTCAACAGTGATATTGGGACATAGCGAACGTCGTGCTTATTTTAATGAATCAGATGATTTGTTAGCGAAGAAAGTAGATGCAGCTTTGGAAAATAAAATGGATGTTATTTTTTGTTTTGGTGAAGAACTGGAAGATCGTAAATCTGGGAATCATGAGCACATAGTAGAAAACCAGATTAAAAATGCACTTTTTCATTTAGAAGCATCGCAATTTAAGAATATAGTTTTGGCTTATGAGCCTGTATGGGCTATTGGTACTGGTGAAACGGCAAGCCCGGAACAGGCACAAGAAATGCACGCCTTTATTCGACAGACATTGTTTGATGCGTATGGTGAAGATGTGGCGAATGCTACGTCGATATTATATGGAGGAAGTGTTAAACCTAATAATGCCAAAGAGATTTTCTCGAAACCTGATGTTGATGGTGGGCTTATTGGTGGTGCTGCTTTAAATGCTGAAGATTTTTTTGCTATTATTAACGCCTTTTAAGAAATAAAATGTCAGACTTAGTATATATCGGTTATGAGTTTATAGTAGAACCATTGCAGCCGGCAGTTGAAATATTAATTGCAGAATTGGGGTATGCTGGTTTTGAAAGTTTTGTTGAGACTGATAATGGCGTTACCGCATATATTCAAAAAGACGAATGGAATGCTAATATTTTGGATGACATTCAGATATTAAATTCGGATGAATTTGAAATTACATTTAGTTTCAATGAAATAGAACAAACCAATTGGAATGCGGAGTGGGAGAAAAACTTTAATCCTATTCAAGTAGATGATTTATGCTCAGTGCGTGCACCATTTCATGCTACTCCAAATACTAAATACGATATTATAATTGAGCCAAAAATGAGTTTTGGTACAGGGCATCATGAAACTACTCATATGATGCTTCAGCATATATTGAAAAATGATTTTATAGATAAATCGGTTTTAGATATGGGTTGTGGTACAGGTGTTCTTGCAATACTTGCTGAGCTTAAAGGTGCAAATGCTATTGATGCTATTGATATTGATAATTGGTGCTATTTAAATAGTCTAGAAAACGTGCAACGGAATAATTGCAGTCGTATTTCTGTTTATGAAGGTGATGCAAGTTTGTTAGATGGTAAATCTTATGATATTGTAATTGCCAATATTAACAGAAATATATTGCTTAATGATTTAAAAACATATGCTTCTTGTATAGATGAAAATGGAATATTACTTTTAAGTGGATTTTATAAAGATGATATAACGATTATTACGAATGAATGTAATAAGTACAACCTAAATCACGTTGAAACTTTAGAAAGGAATCATTGGGTTGCCCTTAAATTTAGAAAGGAATAATGAAAGTTGTGATGAGTACTAGAGAAAAAACATCTGAAGATGTACTTCTAGATGAAGCTATTTTAAAAAACAATGAAATAGTATTGTTTAATGATGATGTGAATACATTTGACTATGTTATTGATACACTTATTTATGTTTGCGATCATACGCCGGAACAGGCTGAACAATGTTCGATAATCGTACATTATAAGGGAAAATGTACTGTAAAAACTGGATCATATGACGAGCTAGAACCAAGATGTTCTATGCTATTAGAAGCAGGACTAAGTGCTGAAATTGTTTAGTTTTTCATTCTACCAACAGCACAACTCACAAATGATTTTGCCTTTTTAGTAAGTGGATTTAATTCTCCAAGAACTGGATACCCTAATCTAGACAATAGTACTTTGACTTCATTTATATTTGAGTCATTTTTATAATCAAATGAAACCGAATTTTCATCAGTATTAACTGTAATTGAGTCAACATCACCTAATTCTTCTAACCGCGTTCTAATTGTATTGGCACAGCCTCCACATTTTAAGTTTTGTATTTCTAGGGTTGTGTTCATTTTTGATTATAATGTTGTCGGACAAACAAAATCGGTAATAGGTAAATCTGTCTTTTTAATGGCGCCAAATCCACCAGCAACATCGACTAAATTATTAAATCCTCTAGCTTTGAGTATCGAAGCTGCTATTACCGAACGATAGCCACCTAAACAATGAATATGATAGGTTTTTTCTTTGCTAACTTCATTCATTTTTTGATTAATAAAGTCTAAAGCGAAATGTTGCGCATTCTCAAGATGTGATGCCTTAAATTCGCCGTCTTTTCGAACATCCAATATATTTATATCTTGATTTTTAACTCTATTAGCAAACGCTTCGGCCGAAATAGATTCAAGTGTGTCTATTTCTCGACCAGAATTCGTCCAAGCTTCAATGCCTCCTTCTAAATAGCCTAGGGTATTATCATAGCCAACACGTGATAAACGTGTCACAGCTTCTTTTGATTTGCCTTCTGGAACGACTAATATGATAGGTTGTTTCAAATCAGTTATTAAAGCCCCAACCCATGGAGCGAAGCCTCCGTGAAGACCGATAAAAATTGAATTTGGAATGTGGCCTTTAATATATTCACTTTCAGGGCGAACATCTAAAACTAATGCAGCTTCATGATTTGCTATGGCTTCAAAATTTTCAGGATCCAAAGGTATATTTCCAGTTTTCAGAACGTTCTCAAAAGTGTCGTAGCCTGTTTTATTTAACATAGCATTCTTAGCAAAATACTGAGGAGGTGGTGCAATACCATCTAAAACTTCTTCCACAAATTCAGCTCTAGTCATATCAGCTCGTAAGGCGTAATTGGTTTTTTTCTGATCTCCAATTGAACCAACAGTTTCTTTACTAAGGTTTTTTCCACAAGCAGAACCTGCACCATGAGCAGGATAAACAATTACGTCATCAGCAAGTGGCATAATTTTATTACGCAATGAATCATAAAGCATACCAGCTAGGTCTTCTTTAGTTAAGTCTGATTTTATTGCCAAATCAGGACGACCAACATCGCCTAAAAATAAAGTATCACCAGAAAAAACAGCATGGTTTTTATCATTTTCATCGATTAATAAAAAACTTGAAGATTCCAATGTATGGCCTGGTGTATGTAAAACTTTAATGGTGATATCGCCGAGCTTAAATTCTTGATTATCTGTAGCAGCTATGATTTCGTAGGTTGTATTAGCTCCAGGGCCAAAAACAATTTTAGCGTCCGTTTTTTTTGCTAAATCAACATGTCCAGAAACGAAGTCAGCGTGGAAATGAGTTTCAAAAATATATTTAATCTTGGCATTTTCAGAATTCGCCTTATCAACATATTGCTGAGTTTCTCGTAGTGGGTCTATAATAGCAACTTCGCCATTAGATTCTATATAATAGGCACCTTGTGCCAAACAGCCAGTGTATATTTGCTCTATTTTCATTTTCATAACTATTTGAGATTACAAAGATATACTGTAATCTAATTCATTAATGTGATAATTGTTACATTTTAAATTAGTGAGGTAATTTGTCTTTTAAAATGCCATATACAAAGGTACCAAAAGTTGCAGCAAGAATGACAATCAAAATCGAAAAAGCTCCTGTTCCAACCAATATATACATTGGACCTGGGCAAGCACCCGATAAAGCCCATCCGAGCCCAAATATTGAACCACCAACGATATACTTAATAAGTCCTCGTTCTTTTTTAGGGACTAACATGACATCACCATTGATATTCTTGAATTTCAGTTTTTTAGTGAGTAATAATAAAATGATTCCTGTTATTACAGCGCTTCCAATAATACCATACATGTGAAAAGATTCAAATTTGAACATTTCATATATGCGGTACCAAGATATGGCTTCCGATTTTACGAGTACAATTCCGAAGATAATTCCAACCAATAAATATTTTAAGTATTTCATAGTAACGATCTAAAAAATTAATGGAAATATTAAATGGATCATGATTAACCCACCAATAAAAAAACCAATCACTGCAATTAATGAAGGAAGTTGTAAGCTACTTAAACCTGTAATTGCATGACCAGAGGTGCAACCTCCAGCATAACGTGTTCCAAAACCAACTAAAAACCCACCGATAATTAAAATACTCAGCCCCTTGAGACTTAACAATGCTTCCAAATTATAGAGTTCAGATGGCAATAGGCTTTTTCCGGCATTTTCGAAACCAAGTTCTGATAGTTCTTTAACGGTATCTGGATTTAAATCGATGTTTGTAGGAACAGATAAATAGAAGTGAGCTATGTATCCACCAATAATGGCGCCAAGGACAACTAAAAGATTCCATCGTTGATCTCTCAAATTAATATTGAAGAACTCTATTTTTTTACCAGCACCTCCTATTGCGCAAAACGTTCTTAGGTTAGAAGACATTCCAAAAGTTTTTCCAAAATAAATGAGGATAAACATGATGAAAGCTATAAGTGGACCACTGATATACCAAGGCCATGGTTGTAATATATTATCCATAGTTTTTTTTTGACATGTAAATTTATGACGTATAATGAGCTCCGTTTGTAAATAAAGTTACGAAAGGAAAGCGGGCAAAAATAAGAATTTTGAATTTTGAAATAAATAGTTTGGTAGTTTTTTAATAAAAGTCTTATATTTGCATCCGAAATTAAAGGCCTCGTGGCGCAACTGAATAGCGCACTTGATTACGGCTCAAGAGGTTACTGGTTTGAATCCAGTCGAGGTCACGAATAAATAAATCCATTAGAAAAAACGCCAAGCTTGCTTGAGCGTTTTTTTGTTGGATTTATTTTCAAAGCGGATCATTAAGGATGACCGAAGGTAATCCTGTAATGCTGTCGATTTAATTTTTTTTATAAAGGCTCAATTAGAATACAGAGTTTTAATTTTCAAAGCGGAGCTTTATTAGGCTTATCATAAGTAATCCAGTCGAGATCACTACTGTTTATAGAGGTTTCAAGATATTGGAACCTTTTTTGATTTTGTCATTTGCCTACAATTTGCCCATTTATTATGAATAAAGGCTGTTTTTCTTCATGGGTTAGAGCGTTAAATTCGTATATGGTCATTATAAGTACATTTATTTAACTACCATATAATGTCATCCTTAACAGATTGATTACCTCTTAAATAATTTAATAATGAAGCATTAACGCCATTTAATAATGTTTCTATGTATTTAGGATAATCCCTGTACAATAAGTGTATATACTTATATTAAATTCTCTTAACTAAAAAAGACCATTACAATTAAGCAATAGTCTTCTAATGAAATTAAATATGAGAAGTCGATTTTATCTCCAATTCAAATTGACTAATTCTTCCTAATGGTTAGAATACTAAATTGTAATATCCATATGAATATAAAAAAGGAAAAACACCCATTTGAAATAAGAAAAAGCCCTATCGAAATAGGGCTTAAATATAAACTCAAAGATTATTATTTATCTTATAATTTTTTTATTACATTATCTGCAGTTAATTCATTCGTTCTTAATAAGGGGAGATCTAATGACAAGGCTTGTTCAATTAAACATAGGGCATCCTCTTCCGAAATAGTCATAGCGTGTGGACAAACATTAGGGTCATCACAAGGTAAACCTGGAGGATTTAGACAATCAAAGGCTTCATCAAAAACTACAAACTCCCATTCATTTGGAAAATTAAGGCTATATACTACTTGAACTACCCCAAAGACCCCAATGTCTCTATTTAATGCAATGGCTGGATTTCCAAATCCATCAAAATCCTCAAAATAATTCAAACCAAAATAAGGACCATATAAATCTAGATCAGCAGATGAACAGTTAGTTTGGCAAAGGCAGTTCTCGGCTCCTGGATTTACTGTAGCATCGGTGTCATCACAGTCTCCCATTGGGCCAATTCCACATTCATTATCAGGCACATAACCATCACCATCTTGATCGTCCAAACGAACATCACCATGCAACACATGATCTGCCCAAGCATCTGGAGATACATTAATGAGTTTCCATTGGTCCTCATCAGCTGAATAATGACAGACATCAATTTTAATAGGTCTATTTTGTAAAACGTAATCATTGGCTCCCTGTTCCTGCTGTTCGACAAGAATATCTTCTTTATCACAGCTAACAACTAATACAGTACTGAATACAAACATTGCAAGACAGCTAAATAAGAGTCTCGACTTAAATTTCAAAGTTTTCATAATTAATTGATTTTAGTTAATAAATATTATTTGCTATAAATTATAATTTATTACTTCGTTGTGGAGATGAAAGTTGCCAAAAGGTTTTATGGAAACAGATTTACATAAAATAAGAAGGGATAGTATTAACGAGTAGAGTATTGAGACCTTGGTAAGGTTTTAATATAGGAATTTTATTTAGATATTCCAAATATCTCAGTCACTAATTATATGATTTTAAATGGTTTGGAATGCTTTTTATGAATAGTAATCTCTATTGCTTAAGAATCACTCTATGTCAGGACCTATAAAGCGTTCAGCTTTATTAATTTGTTGCATTAATCTCAAATTCCTTTTAATTGGTTTGCCATTAGAATGACGAGCTCTGTCAAAAGCTCTTATCCTGTCGAGGTCACATTATAGTAGAAAATCCATTACGCAAGTAATGGATTTTTTCGTTTTTATTGACTTCTAAAAATTGACTTCTAACATTAATCACTAAGATACTATCTTGTGTAGTTCTAATTTGATGGTTTAATTTAATTATATTCATTTTAAAATAATTAATATTTTGACGAATCATCAAATAGAAAAACACGAACACGAGATTCATAATAATGACGGTTGGTTTAATAAATACCAAGAGTATTTAGGCGAATTTGTCTATGGTGGTATCGATGGAGCAGTAACTACTTTTGCTGTGGTGTCAGGTGCTGTTGGTGCAGGACTAAGTAATCAAATTATAATCATACTAGGCTTTGCTAATTTACTGGCAGATGGTTTTGCAATGTCAGTGGGTGCTTATCTCTCCACGAAATCTGTTAAGGATAATTACAATAAGCATAAGGCTATTGAATATTGGGAAGTCGATAATTTACCAGAAAAGGAGCGTGAGGAAATTGTAGATATTTATAAGGCAAAGGGTTTTGAAGGTGAGTTGTTAGAGCAGGTGGTTGATGTTATTACTGATGATAAAGATCGATGGGTAGATGTGATGATGAAAGATGAGCTTATGATGACTGAAGAAACAAAATCACCATTTATGATGGGTTTTGTAACATATTTATCATTCATATTAATTGGACTAGTTCCACTAACAATATACGTGTGGGATTTTACTTGGGGTTTTTCAGGGAATCTATTTGTATGGACTAGCGTATTTACATCTATGGCTTTTATTTTTATTGGCTTTTTGAAAACCTATGTGACTCAAACGAGTAAAATTAAAGGCATTTTAGAAACTTTAATTTTAGGAGTTATCGCTGCAACAGTTTCATATTTTGTTGGAGATATACTTGAGGGTATTATTTCTGGCTAATAAAACGCAAAGCGGAACGATTCCAATTAATCCAAGGCATTTTTCGTAACATACACTTTCCATCCAAAAATGGCCATTTGTACTTTTGATGCTTTACTTAAATCTAAGCGTTGTTTTGTGTAACTTGGTAATATAATTTTGTTCAATTTAGCTAGGAGTTTGAATGCTTTCTTTTTCATAATTATATTTGAATCTAGTCGGTTGGTACAAATATAAAAATTAAAGAGAACATTTTTCTAATGCTCTCTGATGGTTGTTTGGTGTTCTTTTATAAAATTGAAGAAAGAACATCGATAAAAAATTTCGCTAATGTCATCATATTTTTTTTGGTTTTAAGGGTTAATAATATACTTCGTTGTTTGATTGAGTTTTCAATATATATGATTGGGAATCCTTCTTCCAAGGAATTATTAATAAATTAATAGAATTGAATATGATATTGTAAGTAAAAAGATAGTATTGATTTCATATTTTCGACAACTGCCTTCAATTGAATTGAAATATGTAATAATAAAGCAGATTAATAGTATCAATAAGTAACAATTCAAGGGGGTTTTTGTGTTCGTTTTTTTAAACCAAGGGAATTTAAGTCTTAAAAATGCTCTTATTTGCCGATTTCATCATTCTTGTAATTAGAAAATAAAAAAGTAATAGGTGCCAAGAATGGCTTCTTAGCCCAGTTTTGGTTGTTAGTAACTGTAATTTAGCCATCAAATAATTTAATATGTACATTTGCTAAAATAATTCTTGATGAAAAATATTATTACCATACTCGTGTTTCAATGGATAGGTCTCATGTCTTTTGGACAAATTGTTATTAACGAGTTAGATTGTGATACACCTAGCATTGATAATAAGGAGTTTGTAGAACTCAAATCGGATGTGCCAAATTTTACAATGGACGGTTATGTGCTTGTGTTTTTTAATGGTTCAAGCTCAGGCGGAGATAGTAGTTATTTTACGATTGATTTAGATGGCCTTACTACTGATGTAAATGGATTGTTTTTAATAGGTAGTGCTTCTGTAATTCCATTCCCTCAATTTCTTATTCCCGAAAATGTTATTCAAAATGGCGCAGATGCAGTTGCCATTTATCAGGCGAGTGATTTTGATTTTCCTGAAGGCACACTCGCTACGACGACCAATTTAATTGATGCCTTAGTTTATGATACCAGTGACTCTAACGATGCAAATTTAATGGCACTACTTGGTGAAACTGAACAAATAAATGAAGGCTCTAGTAATAATACGAATTCCATTCAACGCAATAATGATGGTACATATACCTCCACAACACCAACCCCAAGGCAACTCAATGATGGCAGTGGCGTTATTTTTAATGCAATAACAGTTTCCGTAGGACAGTTTCAGTACAACGAAGGCGAAACGTTTGATATCACTTTTACAGCTGATACTGATGTGACTTCAGATTTGAATTTTAATATTAGTTTGAGTAATGAGGGTTTTGATAGCTCAGACTTTTCCGGATTAACGTCCTTAACAATCCCAATCGGCCAAAATGCAACAAGCACAACAATAACCTTAAATGACGATGTAAATAATGAAGGTGATGAGGTGCTCATCATTAAAATGTTAGATTTAGTAGAGCCGATTATTCCAGCGAATGGTAATATAAAAGTTAGAGTAGTTGATAACGACTTTACTATTGCGCCTTATGGTATTCCAACGAATCCTACATTTGGTATTGTGAATAGTACGCAGCCATCGGGATATTATAATAGTCTAGACGGACTGTCAGATGCAGCATTAAGGCAAGCATTGCAAGATATTATTGCTGATCCAAATAGTGTTAGAGCACAGACCTATGCCGACGTCGTTGATATTCTTAAAGAAGCCGATCAAAATCCTGCGAATAGTAATCAAGTTTGGTTATTATATGTTGAAGAAGGTCGCGCAAAATTGGATTTTCAAACAACCTCCAATAGTACAGGAAAGTGGAATAGAGAGCATACGTTTCCTAGGTCTCGTGGCGGATTTAATGATATTGAAGAAGATGAAATAGCCGATGGAGTAGATGTGTTTTGGACGACTAAAGCGGATTCATTACGACACGGAAATTCTGATGCACATGCTTTGAGAGCGGCTGATGGTCCTGAGAATAGCACTAGAAATAATCAGCATTATGGGCAATATACTGGACCTTTTACAACACAAGGAAGTTTTTATGGCGATGTTGCAAGAAGTGTGTTGTATATGGAAATTAGATATAATGGTTTGCAAGTCGTAAATGGTTTTCCGGAAGGAACAACTGGAGAGTTAGGAGATTTGGTGACATTATTGGATTGGCATAGAAATGATCCTCCAGACGATTATGAAATGAATAGGAATAATGTAGTCTACAACTGGCAATTTAATAGAAATCCATTTATAGATCAGCCAGACTTGGTTGAGTATATTTGGGGTGTGAATGTTGGAGATCCATGGGTTCAACCTCTAGCGCTCGATAGTTTTAGTACGCAAGATGTCATTTTATATCCAAATCCGTCCTCAGGAAGGATATATATAAAAGGTTTACCAAATGATTCTCAAATAGAGATCTTTTCTTTAGAAGGACGAAAATTAGAAACAATCTTTCCAGATAGTAATACCTATTTAGATTTGAAGCTTTCGTCAGGTGTTTATCTTTTTAAAATAGTTTCTGAAGGCAAGTCGATAGTTAAGAGAATAGTAATTGAATAAGCTTAATTAAAAATAAAAACCCCAAACATGTCTGTTTGGGGTTTTTATAATATCATTTAGTTTTTCTTTTTTGTGGTTATTAATACCACGCCATCTTTGGCTTTTTTGCCATATTTTTCAGTGGCTTTATCTCCTTTTAGAACTTCAATTTTATCAACCGTATCGGTGTCTAATTTTTCTAGATCTTTAGACGAGATTTCTTTGCCATCTAAAAAGAACAGTGTGTTTTCATGGTCTTCACCTGTAAGAAATATGGACTTATTTTTGCCTATAGATTTCAGTGTGATATTATTGTTCTCATCGTGAGTCCAGGTAGTGCCATTGCTTTTAAGAATTAATACGTTGTTATCATTGTCTTCATGTAGCTCATTTTCACCATCTATAATAATTTCAACTTTTTTATTATCATCTCCTGAAATTACATGCACATTTTTACTGCGAATAATATTTTCATGTTTGCCATTTCGTTTTATAATTATCTTTTCTTCATGAGCTTTTCCATCATGTTCATGCTCATGCTCATGTTCATCATCATCGTCAGAAATCACATATACATTGTTTCCACTTCCAGATCTATGAACAGTATGCTTGCCATCTTTAGTTTTAAAAAGAAAGTCGTTATCTCCACTATGAACCATGTGTGCGTTGCCAATAGAAATGTTATTTCCATTATCACCAAAAGTGATTTTAATAGGACTTATAGCTTTATCTGTACTAATGCTATAATTGGCATTGGATTTTTTTGAGTCCACGTCAATTTTTATTGCCGTAATTTCTCCATTCTTGTTGCGTTTTATGCTTTTAAATTTTACAGTGATTCCTTTTGATTTAAACTCCTTTTTGATCTTTTCAAAATCGGCATCTGTGAAATCTTTAGTGATTAAAGTCATTTCTATGTTTCCATCTCCAAACTGCAGTACTTTTGTGGTTTTTTGTGCCACAATAGTAGAGACGCTTTTTGCTTCTTGTGAATTACGAATAGAAGGAGTTACAGATGTTTTGCTTGCTTGTTTAGTTTGATTTGATTCCTTTTTTATTGTAGTCTCAGATTTGGAGTCGGCTATTTCGTCATATACTTCGTTGAGTTCTTCTCCAAAGGAAACGTCCTCAATTATTTTGTTTTCTGATAATGGAATTTCTTTTTCTACAAAGATTTCCTTTGTATTAAAACTCATTAAGAATAAAGCCAATATTGGAATTATTAATATGTACTTAAGAGAATTTAACTTGTTTGATTTTGATTTGTGTAACATAATGATTCGTTTTTTGATTAATGAATTGTAAAAATTATTGGATAATATATATTGATGTTTTGGTATACTCGATTTTAGCAAGACCAATTGATAACTTTTATCACATTCAGAAACTTGTTGAGCGTTCTGATCTGCAATGAACTCTAAATTTTGTTGGACATCTTTTTTGTAGAACCAGATAAATGGATTGAACCAAAAGACGATACATAAAAACTGATTGATAATAACATCTAAAGAGTGAAATTGCATGGCATGTACTTTTTCATGAGCAATAATGTGTTCTAATTCATTCTTTTGGAATTGTTTAGGATTATAAATAATCCATTTAAAAAACGAAAAAGGAGCAACTTCAGCCCGAGTTTCAATATAAGAATAGCGCCCCTTTTTTACGGGCTGATGTTTTTTGATCAATAGTAATAACGATATAAATTCTATGCATAATTTTCCGAAAAAGAAAATGACACCACAGATGTAAATAAGATTTAGTGCAGTGAAAACTGTAAAGATATTGTCATTTGAAACTGAAGTGATTCCTTCATTAGAAGTGCTAAATACGATATCGTGCAAAGGTTGTGGCGTGTATTCTATATAAATTGGAATTACCACAAATGGAATAATTACAGACGTAATTAATCCAGCGAGTAGAAACCATCTATTGGATTCAAAAAAAGTTTCGTTTTGTAAAAACAATTTATAACAACAATAAAAAATCACTATAATTGCAGAAGACTTTAGTAAAAATTCCATAGCTATTTCTTGTTTTCAATTAATGAGATTATGTCTTTTAATTCGGCAACACTTATTTTCTCTTCTTTTGCGAAAAAAGAAACGACATTTTTATAAGAACTGTTAAAATAATGTTCAATGGCAGTATTCATAAATCGCTCTTTATACGCTTCTTTGCTTACTATTGGAAAATATTGGTGTGTCTTTCCATATGCATTGTAACCAACATATCCTTTGTCTTCTAAATTCCTAATTATGGTTGATAAAGTGTTGTAATGAGGTTTGTCATTTTTTATATCAGCAAGGACATCTTTTACAAAGGCTTTTTCAAGCTTCCATAATACCTGCATGATTTCTTCTTCTTTATTTGTTAATTTCTGCATAGAGTAAGGTCTTTTGTGGTTGTGTTAAATAGCAATGATTTAAGAATTCAAACTTATAACTAAATTTATAGTTATACAACTGTTTTAATAGTTATTTAACGAAATATTTAGTTTTTATTGTAGAATAAAAGGAAATACTATCTTCGCGTTTTAAATGCATCATAAACTTCATTTTGGTGCAGAAAAGAAGATTTATGAGTGTACTTTGGGTTGTATTGGGATTGATATTATTAGTTGTAGGAGGTGAGTTTCTCGTACGTTCATCGGTGGCACTATCATTTAAATTTAGTATTTCCAAACTAGTAATTGGTATGACTGTAGTTTCTTTCGCTACTTCAGCACCAGAGCTTTTAGTTAGTTTAAATGCCGCTTTAAATGGTGCGCCAGCAATAGCGATTAACAATGTGGTAGGCTCGAATATTGCAAATATAGGTTTGGTATTAGGGATTACCGCTTTAATAGGTGCAATAGGAGTTGATAAATCCTTTTTTAATTTGAATTGGCCTGCGATGATGTTGTTTTCGATTGCTCTTTTTTACTTTTTAAGTAATGATAACCAGTTAACAGCAGGAGAGGGATTAACGTTATTTATAAGCTTGATTTTATTTTTAATTATACTCATTCGTAATTCTAAGAAGGACAAAATTATGGATGAGGTAGATGATACGCTAACGACAGTTTCCAATTTTAAAATATTTATTTGGCTACTTATAGGTGGAGTTGCATTATATTTTGGTTCTGAATGGTTGGTAGATGGCGCTCGAGAACTTGCAATAGCTATAGGTGTTAGTGATGCTGTAATATCCATAACTGTTATTGCTATTGGAACAAGTGTTCCAGAACTAGCCGCTTCAGTTATTGCCGTGGCAAAACAAGAAAAGGCATTGTCATTAGGGAATTTGATAGGTTCAAATATATTTAATATTGGATCTGTTCTGGGCTTGACTTCAATTATAAAAACTATTCCTGTTACTGAATCTCAAATATTAACCAATGATATTTTTTGGATGCTTGCTTTCTCTGGAGTCCTTGTGCCACTAATTTTTCTTCCTAAACGCTATCAAATTAGTAGATTCAAAGGATTAATGCTGGTGACTGCCTATGGAATTTTCTTGTTTCTTACTTTTAAATCGCAATTTTAGGGGTTGCTAGCTGTATTTTGATGAAATGTTGACAAGTAACCCTAAAAAAAATGGGGTTAAGTAAGCTATATTATATTTTTTTAATAGTTTTGCCCTATAATAATTAATGTATAAGTAAATAATATCATGTCAACATTAAGATTTCACGCAATTAAGGAAACATTAACTCGAATTCCTGTTACTATTGAAGAAAAAGAACGTCGTTCTGCTATTTTTGGTGCTAACGTATTTAATGAAGCTACCATGCGTCAATATTTGACAAATGAAGCCAATAAAAGTGTATTGGATGCCATTCACAATGGATCTAAAATTGATCGAAGTGTCGCTGATCACATTTCTACGGGAATGAAAGAATGGGCGTTGTCTAAAGGCGCAACACATTATACACACTGGTTTCAACCTTTAACGGGTGCAACAGCAGAAAAGCATGATGCTTTTTTTGAAACTATTGGTAATGGATTGGCAATTGAAAAATTTGGTGGAGGTCAACTTGTGCAACAAGAGCCTGATGCATCAAGTTTTCCAAATGGAGGTATTAGAAATACGTTTGAAGCACGTGGTTATACAGCTTGGGACCCTACATCTCCAGCTTTTATTTATGGAACGACATTATGTATCCCAACAATATTTGTTTCATATACAGGGGAGGCATTAGATTATAAAACACCATTATTGAGAGCGTTACATGCAGTAGATAATGCTGCGGTTGCAGTGTGTAAGTATTTTGATAAAAATGTAAAAAAAGTAAATGCGTCCTTAGGATGGGAACAAGAGTATTTTTTGATAGATATTGCCTTGGCAAATGCGAGGCCTGATATTGTTTTAACAGGACGTACATTGCTTGGGCATTCTCCTGCTAAAGGCCAGCAGTTAGATGATCATTATTTTGGTACAATTCCTAACAGAGCAATGGCGTATATGCGCGATTTGGAAACTGAATGTATGCTTCTTGGAATTCCTGTGAAAACAAGACATAATGAAGTCGCACCAAATCAGTTTGAGTTGGCGCCAATTTATGATGAAGCTAATTTAGCAGTTGATCATAATTCATTGTTAATGGATATAATGGATAAAATTGCTGCTAGACATAACTTTAAAGTTTTATTTCATGAAAAACCATTTGCTGGTATAAACGGATCCGGAAAACATAATAATTGGAGTTTGAGTACGGATACTGGAGTCAATCTTTTAGGGCCAGGGAAAACACCAATGAGTAATTTACAGTTTTTAACCTTCTTTATTAATACCATTAAAGCTGTATATGATAACGAGGAACTTCTAAGAGCTACTATTGCTTCAGCAAGC
This sequence comes from Flavobacteriales bacterium 34_180_T64, assembly GCA_002162765.1. Classification (GTDB taxonomy): domain Bacteria; phylum Bacteroidota; class Bacteroidia; order Flavobacteriales; family Flavobacteriaceae; genus MAAR01. Next base: position 33,335 of record MAAR01000009.1, read on the forward strand.
AATGACCATCGATTGGGCGCTAATGAAGCGCCACCTGCAATTATTTCTGTTTTTATTGGAGAGCAACTGACAAATGTTTTAAACGAATTAGAACATGTTACTAATGGTAAATTATCACCTCAAGAAAAAACAGATTTAAAGTTAAACGTAGTAGGGAAGATTCCAGATGTTCTTTTGGATAATACCGATCGGAACAGAACATCGCCATTTGCATTTACTGGAAATAAATTTGAGTTTAGAGCAGTTGGGTCTACAGCAAACTGTGCAAATCCAATGACTGTTTTAAATGCGATAGTTGCCAAGCAGCTGATAGATTTTAAATCTGAAGTAGATGGACTTATCGATAAAAAAGATATGAAAAAGGATGATGCTATTTTTAATGTGCTAAGAGAGTATATTAAAACATCAAAAAACGTATTATTTGAAGGAAATGGATACGGAGAAGCTTGGGAGAAAGAAGCAAAAAAACGTGGATTAAGTAATAATAAAACAACACCCGAAGCTCTTAAAGCAAAAGTGTCTAAACAGGCCATAAGTCTATTTGGCGAATTGGGAATTATGAATAAAGTTGAAGTTGAATCACGATATGAAATTGAAATTGAAGAGTATGTTTTACGAATTCAAATAGAAGGTCGAGTTTTAGGTGATATTGCTCGTAATCATATCGTACCAACAGCTGTTAAATATCAAAATGTATTAATAGAGAATGTACGAGGACTGAAAGAAATATATGGTGCATCTTTTAAGAAATTAGCAAATGAACAACTCAAATTAATAGAAGAAATATCTGCACATATTGAAGGTATAAATTCTAATGTTACTAAAATGACGAATGAAAGAAAAACGGCAAATAAAGTAGAAGATTTAGAGAAGAAAGCTAGTGCTTATTGCAATAAAGTTAAGCCTTTGTTTGACAAAATTAGATATCATTCAGACAAACTAGAATTGCTAATAGACGACGAAATATGGCCATTAGTAAAGTATAGAGAATTGCTGTTTACAAAGTAATTTGTACGCTGTTTACTACAAGAGCCTCTATCAATTAGAGGCTTTTTTGTTGATTCTCTCTTAAGATTGATCCAAAACATACGTAAACCTACGTATCTAAATTGTTCAAAGAAGGTAGTTCGTCGCATTATTTTACGAATAATCGAAAATTCAAGTTGCTGTCATAAAAAATGTGGCTAAAGCTTAATAATCAGTAACTTATTTTAGTAAATTTGTAATGCTATTAATCAATTATTTGTAAAAATGAAGAAGTTACTACTAAGTGTAGCGGCGCTTATGTTCGCTACCTTGTTGTTCTCTCAAGATGATTCTAATGATGTCAAAGAAAATCTTTCACAAGATGATGTTATTAAATCCGAAATGGGAATTCATGCAGAATCGTAAAAGATTTTTTGACACTTACAAAAACCAGTTTTAGGGATTTTAGGTTTTTAAAATTGATTCTTAAAACTATGAAAGACAAATGAATTATAAAATATTCATTTGTCTTTTTTTTTATAAATGAATATTCGAATTTAAAATTTTTAACTAATTGATTATTAATTTGTTATATTGTAACACGGTTTATCCCAAATCTGAACTTTAATTCTCTTTTGTTATTAATTAAATGAAGTTTAATTAATATTAAAATTGATGATAGCAAAAACAATTAATATTAAAGCCTTGGCTTTAATCGTATTGACTTTTTTTACGTTGAACAGTTTTTGTCAGAATAGTGACAGCTCATATCAAGATCAACCAAAAACTAAAAACACTAAATTTAACGAGTACCGAAGCAATAATGTAATAGATGTAGCTTTTGGAACGTCGATAATAAATGGAGATTTCCCTGACGCAATGTTTGAATTTATTAGCCACATTGGCTACAAGAGGTATTTATTTCCTCATCTAAATATCAACTTCGGATATAATAAGTTTAACCTAGCGCATAAAGACCTGTTCAATGAAGGATTTATGTCCTTTGATTTAAATCTAGAATGCACAGTGTTGCCTCATAATAAGTTTACACCGTTTATATTCGCGGGTGGCGGATATAATGTTTCGAATTATTTTAAAGAAACTGAAATGAAAGCTCAGGCAGGTGCAGGGATTGAATACCTTGTTTCTAATGGTTTTGGTATTAAGCTATATGCAGATTATAATTATTTATTTACAGATGAGCTTGACGGGTTTGTTTTTGGTGAGTCCGATGATGCCTATTGGAGAGTGACATTCGGTATTAATTTCTATATTGGTACGAATAATAGAAAAGCTAGACAATTGAAAGGGAAGAAAACTGTTATTAGTTCTAATCCAATAATTCATAAGAAAAATAACATCAAAAAATAAATAACAATCCTTATTTTTGTGGCTCAAAATAGTTTCATGAGCGAAGATATAAGCAAGCGTTATGCACAGAGAGGTGTTTCTGCATCAAAAGAGGATGTTCATAATGCCATAAAAAACATTGATAAAGGATTATTCCCAAAAGCATTTTGCAAGATTGTACCAGATTATCTGACCAACGATAATGAGTATTGCTTAATTATGCATGCCGATGGAGCTGGAACTAAATCATCTTTGGCTTATATGTATTGGAAAGAAACTGGGGATGTATCGGTATGGAAGGGTATTGCACAAGATGCCTTAATTATGAATATTGATGATTTGCTATGTGTTGGAGCTACAGATCATATTATGCTCTCTTCTACTATTGGACGCAATAGAAATTTAATTCCTGGTGAGGTGATTTCTGCAATTATTAATGGAACTGAAGACTTAATTCAGGATTTAAAGCGGTTTGGAGTTACTATACATTCTACAGGAGGTGAAACTGCTGATGTTGGTGATTTAGTTAGAACGATTATCGTGGATTCCACAGTTACGGCCAGAATGAAGCGTGACGATGTAATAGATAATGCTAATATATCTCCTGGTGATGTTATTGTAGGTTTGGAAAGTTTTGGTCAGGCTTCTTATGAAAATGATTATAACGGAGGAATGGGGAGTAATGGATTGACATCAGCTAGACATGACGTGTTTCATAAATATTTAGCCGAAAAATATCCTGAAAGTTTTGATGCATCTGTGCCCGAAGATCTTGTGTATTCAGGACAAACAAAACTTACTGATACGGTTAAAGATGCTCCAATTGATGCTGGAAAATTGGTGCTTTCTCCTACACGAACATACGCGCCAATTATAAAGGCTATTCTTGCCAAATTTAATAAGAGCAACATTCATGGGATGGTCCATTGTAGCGGAGGCGCTCAGACAAAAATTTTACACTTTATTGATAATTTACATATTGTAAAAGACAATATGTTTCCAATTCCACCACTGTTTAAGTTAATACAAGAGCAATCTAATACAGATTGGAAAGAAATGTATCAGGTATTTAATTGTGGCCATCGTATGGAGCTATATGTGTCACCAGAGATTGCTGAAGATATTATTTCAATTTCGAAATCGTTCAATGTGAATGCTAAAATTATTGGGCGTGTAGCATCTTCAGAAACAAAAAAACTAACGATTAAAAGCGAATTTGGTGTTTTTAATTATTAGTTAAAACTACTTCAGTTGTTAAAAACGATAGAAACAAGAGGCTATAGGAGCGAAAGTTCAATGGAAATAGGTGCTAAGTATTGGTGAGCTTGTAGATTTTATGCTAAAATAAAGTTGAACTTTTTGTTAACTTTTTCTTGTTGATAAATTCGTAATACGCTAATAGTGAGTAGATAGACTATTATGTGTTGTGAACTTTATGATATTTATCATGTTTTAAGTTGTAATTGTTTGGTTTATTTATATCAAGAAATAAGCCAATCAAATTAATTTAAAACCATCCACTTAATGAAAGTTAACACCACAACAGTTCCTCGTAAAACCTATTCTCAAGACGACGCATTTAAGGCCGCATTAGGTTATTTTAAGAATGATGACTTAGCCGCCCGTGTATGGCTAAATAAATATGCACTGAAAGATTCTCAGGGACATATTTATGAATTAACTCCAAACGATATGCATGCGAGAATTGCTAAAGAAATTGCGAGAGTTGAAAAGCGCTATCCAAAGCCATTATCAGAACAAAACATATTTGACCTCTTAAAGGACTTTAAATATATAGTGCCACAGGGAAGCCCAATGGCTGGAATTGGGAATCCTTTTCAAATTGCTTCACTTTCAAATTGTTTTGTGATTGGTAACGATGGCGCCTCAGATTCTTATGGAGGTATTATGAAAATTGATCAAGAACAAGTGCAACTTATGAAACGTCGTGGTGGTGTTGGTCACGATCTATCTCATATACGACCTAAAGGATCGGCTGTTAAGAATTCAGCCTTAACATCTACCGGAATTGTTCCTTTTATGGAGCGATATTCTAATTCTACCAGAGAAGTGGCTCAAGATGGTCGACGTGGTGCGCTAATGTTATCGGTATCAATTAATCATCCCGATGCGGAAGATTTTATTAATGCTAAACTAGAGCAAGGAAAAGTTACAGGAGCTAATGTTTCGGTAAGAATTGATGATGAATTTATGAAAGCTGTAGAATCAAATAGTAGCTATACACAGAAATACCCGGTGTTTAGTGATAATCCTAAAGTTTCAAAGTCAATTGAAGCTAATAAACTTTGGAAAAAAATTGTACATAACGCCTGGAAGTCTGCGGAACCCGGAATCTTATTTTGGGACACAATTATCAATGAGTCTGTTCCTGACTGCTATGCCGAATTTGGCTATAAAACAGTTTCGACAAATCCTTGTGGAGAAATTCCCTTATGCCCTTATGATTCTTGTCGTTTATTGGCAATCAATCTATTTTCTTATGTCGAAAAACCTTTCACTAAACAAGCATCGTTTAATTTTAAGCTATTCAAAAATCACATATCGGCTGCACAACGTATTATGGACGATATTATCGATCTTGAGCTCGAAAAGATTGATGCTATTATCAGAAAAATAGATAACGATCCGGAAGTTGAAGATGTTAAATCAACCGAGCGAAATCTTTGGATAAATATTAGAAGAAAAGCAGAAGAAGGCAGAAGAACTGGGATTGGTATTACAGCTGAAGGTGATATGCTTGCTGCTTTAGGAATTCAATATGGAAGTGATAAAGGAAATGAATTCTCAGTAGAAGTCCACAAAACAATTGCAATAGAAACATATCGAGCATCTGTGAATTTGGCAAAAGAGCGCGGTGCATTTGATGTATTTGACGCCGAACTTGAAAAAAACAATCCATTTATTCTTCGTTTAAAGGATGCTGACGAAAAATTGTATTATGAAATGCTAGAACATGGTCGTCGTAATATTGCACTGCTAACAATAGCGCCAACTGGAACTACAAGTTTAATGACACAAACGTCGTCTGGTATAGAACCTGTTTTTCTACCTGTGTATAAACGTCGAAGAAAAGTGAATCCTAATGACAAAAATGTACGCATAGATTTTGTAGATGAGGTTGGAGATTCATGGGAAGAGTATGTCGTATTTCATCATAAATTTAAACAATGGATGGAAGTAAATGGTATTGATGTTTCTAGAAATTTTACTCAAAATGAGTTAGATGAACTTGTAAAACAGTCACCTTATTATAAGTCTACATCCAATGATGTAAATTGGTTGAGTAAAGTAAGCATGCAAGGAGCCGTTCAAAAATGGGTTGATCATTCAATTAGTGTAACTATAAACTTGCCTAATGATGTGAGTGAATCTTTAGTTGCTAAACTATATTTAGAAGCTTGGAAGGTTGGATGTAAAGGGGTAACCGTTTATAGAGATGGTTCTCGTTCTGGCGTATTAATTGCTAATGACGAGAAAACAGAAGATTCACAAAATATATTAACAGCTTTTCCTAAAAAACGGCCTCAGATTTTAAATGCAGATGTGGTACGCTTTCAGAATAATAAAGAAAAATGGATTGCATTTATTGGCGTAGTTGAAGGTAAACCTTATGAAATTTTTACGGGTCCTGCCGATGACGAGGATGGTATTTTAATTCCACGTTGGGTTAATGAAGGTCTGATTATAAAAAGCAAAAATGAAGATGGTAACTCCAGATATGATTTTCAGTATAAAAATATTAGAGGGTACAAAACCACGATAGAAGGATTGTCTCATAAGTTTAATCCTGAGTTTTGGAACTATGCTAAGCTCATATCAAGTACACTTCGTCATGGAATGCCAATAGATAAAATTGTAGATTTAATTAATAGTTTACATTTGGATAGCGCATCAATAAACACATGGAAAAATGGGGTAGTACGTGCTCTAAAGCGTTATGTTGAAGACGGGACTCATGTGAAGGGACAAAGTTGTGATAATTGCGATTCAGAGAATTTAATTTATCAGGAAGGTTGCCTGACTTGTAAAGATTGTGGATCATCGAAGTGTGGCTAATTTAAGCGATCATTTTAAATTATAAAAGAGACGCTGTTTAGGTGTCTCTTTTTGTCTGTGATTATTGTTCTAATCTTAATATAGATTTCAATTCAAAAAATTAGCTATCAAGTAAATTCCTTGAATACTACAAGAAAACTTATCGTTAATAGTATGTCTACAATAAACAAAATCGATAACAGCTTCAATGTTGATATTCCAAGATTTTTACAAAATGCAAGTTTTCGTTTGGCATTAGTTTCAGTAACCAAATACCATACAAAAATCGTAAGAAATAGTTTTGTTATAATTGCAGGGATTATTTCCGGATTAAAAAACCCAATCAAAGCATTAATAACAAATGACCATATCACGAAAGGTCTGTAAAATGCAAGTATAGTTAGGAAATGTTGCATATGATATCATAAACGAGATTTGCTTCTTTTTATTTCTCATTGTTAATATGTAAGTATTTCTTCGCATTGAAAACTCATAAATTATCGTATTTTTGCTAGACAATTTTAGAGCTAAATGTTAGAGAAATTACAAATCATAAAGCAGCGTTTTGATGAGGTTAGCGATTTAATCATCCAGCCAGATGTTATTACAGATCAAAAACGCTATGTTCAACTCAATAAAGAATATAAAGATTTACGTTTATTAATGGATAAACGGGAGGCTTACATTGAATTTTCTGACAACCTTCAAGAGGCAGAAGAAATCATTGCGGATGGTAGTGATGCGGAAATGGTTGAAATGGCGAAAATGCAGTTTGATGAAGCTAAAGAAGGTATTCCAAAACTAGAAGAAGAAATCAAAGTACTTCTTATTCCAAAAGACCCAGAAGATTCTAAGAATGCTGTTGTTGAACTACGTGCTGGAACAGGTGGAGATGAAGCTAGTATCTTTGCTGGTGATTTATTTAGAATGTATTCTAAGTATTGTGAAGGTAGAGGTTGGAAAGTTGATACTGTAGATTATAGTGAAGGAACTAATGGTGGTTTTAAAGAAATTCAGTTTGAAGTTACTGGAGATGATGTTTATGGAACTTTAAAATTTGAGGCTGGAGTTCACCGTGTGCAACGTGTACCTCAAACAGAAACTCAAGGGCGTGTACATACGAGTGCAGCTACAGTAATGGTGTTTCCAGAAGCTGAAGAGTTTGATGTTGAGATTAATCCTAAGGAAGTCAGAATTGATTTTTTCTGTTCTTCAGGACCAGGTGGTCAATCTGTAAATACAACGTATTCCGCTGTACGTTTAACTCATATTCCAACAGGTTTGGTGGCGCAATGTCAAGATCAGAAATCACAACACAAAAATAAAGAAAAGGCATTTAAGGTATTGCGTTCTCGTTTATACGAAATGGAATTGGCTAAAAAGAATGCTGAAGATGCTGAAAGACGTGGTTCAATGGTGAGTTCTGGAGATAGAAGTGCAAAAATTAGAACCTATAATTATTCTCAGGGAAGGGTTACAGATCATAGAATAGGTTTGACTTTATACGATTTACAAAACATTGTGAATGGTGATATTCAAAAAATAATTGATGAATTACAACTCGCGGAAAATACTGAAAAGTTAAAAGCTAGCGACGAACATATTTAATACCAAGCCTCTTTATGAGGCTTTTTTTAGACCATGACAACACAACAACTTATTGACCAAATTAAAATTAAGAAATCATTTCTGTGTATTGGATTAGATGTTGATTTAAATAAAATTCCAGAGCATCTTTTAAAAGAAGAGGATCCTATTTTTTCATTTAATAAAGCCATTATTGATGCAACACATCATCTGTGTGTGGCTTACAAACCGAACACGGCATTTTATGAAGCTTATGGATTAAAGGGATGGAAATCACTGGAAAAAACCATTGCATATTTAAATGAAAAATACCCTGAGATTTTTACAATTGCCGATGCTAAGCGAGGTGATATTGGAAATACGAGCACGATGTATGCGAAGGCATTTTTTGAAGATTTGGCATTTGATAGTGTGACGGTAGCGCCTTATATGGGAAAGGATTCTGTTGAGCCATTTTTGGCCTTTGATAATAAGCATACCATTATGTTAGCATTGACCTCCAATCAAGGTGCATTTGATTTTCAAACGAATCTTGTGGATGGAAAAGAATTGTATAAACATGTAATTGAAACATCTACGTCATGGACGAATTCTGAAAACTTGATGTATGTCGTTGGTGCTACAAAAGCTGAATATTTCACGGAAATTAGACAGTTAATTCCTGATAGTTTTTTACTTGTTCCAGGAGTCGGAGCTCAAGGTGGAAGTTTGCAAGAGGTATGTCAATATGGTATGAATGATCAAGTTGGATTACTAATCAATTCGTCTCGTGGTATTATTTATGCTTCAAAATCTGAAAATTTTGCTTTTGCAGCTGCCGAAAAAGCTGAAGAATTACAACGTCAAATGGAAGTGATTTTGACTTAAGAAAACCATATTTTAAATGATTAAATATGACATTTATAGATCAACTAAATAGACCTGTTATTCTTAACGGCATTCCGGAACGAATTGTGTCGTTAGTTCCTAGTCAGACTGAATTACTTGTAGATTTAGGAATCGAGGATTTGATAGTTGGAATCACAAAGTTTTGTGTGCATCCTATTCATTTGAAAAAAGACAAAACTATTGTTGGCGGAACAAAGCAGGTTGATTATGATAAAATAAAAGCACTGCGCCCTGAACTTATCCTCTGTAATAAAGAGGAAAACACAATTGAAATAATCCGAAAATTGGAGAAGATAGCGCCAGTTCATATTAGTGTAATTGATAGTTTCGATGATTGCTTAGCGTTGATTTCAATGTATGGAGAAATGTTTTCTAAGAAAAAAATCGCATCGATTCTTGTTGAAAATATTCAAAGTAAAATTATTGATTTTAAGGATTTTATAAAAGAGAGACCCCTAATAAAAGTTTCTTATTTTATTTGGAAGGATCCTTGGATGGTGGCTGCTAATAGAACTTTTATAAATGAAATACTAGCACTAAATAAATTTGAAAACACGTATCAACACTTAGAGCGTTACCCAGAGGTTAAACTTGACAGCCTTCTGGAATCTGACGTTGTTTTATTGTCTAGTGAGCCGTATCCGTTCAAAGCTAATCATGTATTTGAACTACGTAAATATGCTATGAAGGCTAAAATAATTTTAGTTGATGGTGAGTATTTTTCTTGGTATGGATCTCGCTTGTTAAAAGCCTTTGATTACTTTAAAGTGCTTCATGTAAAACACTTTAATCAAATGCCTTAGTTAGAGATATTTTAAATAATGGTCTGTTACCTTATAAAGCAGAATACACGTCTTCAGTGTCTCTAAATCTCGGTTACTCTATATTCTAAATTTAATAATTTTATGAGCTTGTAGAACCAATCTAATAGTGCCTTCTAATTGCTATTTTCGTATTGTGGTATGTCTCTGTTTAAGTATTTAAGTCTATTTAGTTTTTCCAGCAACTTGATCGCTTTGAATTCTGAAATATCACTTTGCGCATGATCCGTTTGACGTAAATTATAAGCTTTTTCAATGAGTTGCTTATAGCGTCTCTGAAGCCTGAGTTGGTGCTTTTTTATTTCAGAAAATTCTTTCATGACCCTAGCGTTGAGTACTAAAGATATTTAAAATATTGCTAAACAGCAAGTTAATACGAAGTATTGTTAATAAAAAAATCGATCTAAAGTATTGATCGATTTTTTATAACTAACTAATGTAAAACTTAAAGCATGAAGAGCGATAGCTTATGATGCAAATATGAGATTTAATATTATATCCAATGTTATGTTACTGTTAGCTAATTATTAATTCTAAATTGTTAATTTTAAAGGACTAATTAACTTTATTATGAAAAAAAATATACTCGTAGTTGCACTTATATTTACTACAGTTTTAAGCGCTCAAAATAATACATGTAAATGCTGTGCCGACAAGAATTCTGAATTTGATTTTTGGGTTGGCACTTGGACCGTAACCAATCCTGACGGAACGGCTGCTGGAACTAATGTTATTGATAAAATACAAGACAATTGTATTTTAAGAGAAAATTGGAAAAGCGCTAAAGGTAAGTTCACAGGAACAAGCACTAATTTTTATAATAATAAGGCAAAACAATGGGAGCAACTTTGGATAGATAATCAGGGAGGTAGCCTACATTTAAAAGGGAATCGTGTTGCTAACCAAATGATTCTTCAAACGGATGAAGAAAAAAATAAAGAGGGTCGGCCTTTTTATCATCGGGTTACATGGACCTTGAATGAAGATGGATCAGTGCGACAATATTGGGAAACTATTACTAATGGGAAAGATATTACTGTTGCCTTTGATGGTTTGTATAAAAAAACCGAATAGCTCGCTATTCGGTTTAACATATAGCCTTTCAAAAATTAATCTTGAAGTGCAAAAACTTTTTTCAATAGTGCGGTCGTTCTCGAAGATACTTTAGTTCTAATTTCTTTTTCTTCAACTGCAATCATAGTATATACTCCTTTCAGAGCTTCACCAGTTACATAATCTGTTAGGTTTGAATTTACATTACTTGTAAAAGGGAGACTATTGTATTTGTTAATTAATCCTTCCCAAATTTGGTCTGCACCAACTTTTGTAAAGGATGAATTGATAACGGGATGAAATTGATTATATAAAGCAGTTTCGGTTTTACCTGTTAAATAGTGGGTTGCAGCATCATCAGATCCAAGCAGAATATTTTTAGCATCGGTAAATGTGATATCTTTTACTGCATTCACAAATATTGGAGTGGCTTCACTTACTGCATCTTCAGCTGCTCTGTTTAGCACTTTTAAACCTTCATCTGCGAGATTGCTTAAACCAATATCGCGTAAAGCTTTATCGACCTTTTGAAGTTCAGTAGGCAGTAAAATCTTCACCAATTCATTTTTAAAGAAGCCATCTTTTTTGGTGAGTTTACTCACTTGCTTGTCAATTCCAAGATCTAAAGCTTGACGTAGTCCTGATGCCATATCGGCTTCACTCAAAATGCTTCCTTGTGGTAATTGATCCACAATACCTTGCAGTTCAGCACATGCTGTTAAATTGAATATTAGAAGAATCATTAATAATTTTCGAATCATAGTTTTGGGTTTTTTATCTTTAACAAAGATATGTTATACAAATGAGAGCTATTCAAATACCATTCCTGTTTTTTTGCTTGAGTATTATTTTTTTAGGTTGCAAGACTCAATCTGAATCTAAAACAAATGAAAACTTAAAACATTATATTACAATTTTGGGTATCGCACAGGATGCTGGCTATCCGCAAATTGATTGTGATAAGATGTGTTGTCAGTTATATTATGATAGATTGGAACCTAAAAAAATGGTGTCTTGTATTGGTTTGGTTGATAAGACTGATGACAAGAAGTGGTTGTTTGATGCTACGCCCGATATTGTCGAGCAAGCTCATATTTTAAAATCTAAACATCTTGATAATGGCCGTCTGATTGATGGTGTGTTTTTAACGCATGCGCATATCGGACATTATACAGGTTTAATGCATTTTGGAAGAGAGACGCTTGGTGGAAAAAACATTTCAGTTTACGCGATGCCTCGAATGAAACGTTATCTCGAACAAAATGAACCATGGAGTCAATTGGTTGCTTTAAAGAATATTGAAATTGAAAGTATTCATGCTGATTCTACCATAATATTAAATGAACAGCTAAAGGTGACTCCTTTTTTGGTGCCACATCGTGATGAACTATCGGAAACCGTTGGATATAAAATTCAAGGAATCCATAAAACCGCTTTATTTATTCCTGATATTAATAAATGGCAGGTATGGAAAAGAAATATAATAGATGAAGTGAAAAAAGTAGATTATGCATTTTTAGACGCCTCTTTTTTTAAGGATGGTGAAGTGTCAAGGCCGATGCATGAAATTCCACATCCGTTTACATATGAAACAGTTGCCTTATTTGAAAATGAAACCCTAGACACTAAATCAAAAATATATTTTATTCATTTTAATCATACCAATCCAACGCTTTTGAATACACATCGTTTAAAGGATAGTATTCAAAAATTAGGATTCAATTTTGCGAAAGAAGGCGACAATTTTGAGCTTTAAATCTTTTTATGAATCTGGAATTCAAAACATAGGGTAAATTTTAAACTATTCTGAAAAACTGATCTATAACTTTGAAAATTCCGTAAATTTGTGCCTCTAAAAGTTTACTTTTTTATCAATGAAACAAATTACACCTTACAAGCCAAAATATAAAGTACGTATAGTAACAGCTGCCTCATTATTTGATGGTCATGATGCTTCCATCAATATTATGCGACGTATAATTCAATCTACTGGAGTTGAAGTGATCCATTTAGGACATGACAGAAGTGTAGAAGAGGTTGTGAATACAGCTATACAAGAAGATGCAAATGCTATTTGTTTAACATCATATCAAGGTGGACATAATGAGTATTTTAAGTATATGTATGATTTGCTTAAAGAAAAAGGCGCTGAACATATAAAAATCTTCGGTGGAGGAGGTGGTGTCATTTTACCTTCTGAGATTAAGGACTTAATGGATTATGGAATCGCTAGAATCTATTCGCCCGATGATGGACGTGAAATGGGATTGCAAGGCATGATAAATGACTTGGTACAGCGATCTGATTTTGCTATAGGTGATGCTTTAAATGGAGAAGAAAATTATCTTTTAGAAAAGAATCCTAAGGCAATTGCTCGTGTGATTTCCTCTGCAGAAAATTTTCCAGATATAGCTAAAGAGACTTTAGAAAAAATTCATAACAAAAATAAAACCTCTAAAACGCCTGTGCTTGGAATTACTGGAACAGGTGGCGCAGGGAAATCATCATTAGTAGATGAACTAGTACGACGGTTTTTAATCGATTTTCCAGAAAAAACAATTGGGTTAGTATCAGTAGATCCTTCGAAACGAAAAACAGGAGGTGCACTTTTAGGAGATCGTATTCGTATGAATGCCATAAATTCACCTCGAGTTTATATGAGAAGTTTGGCTACGCGTCAATCTAATTTAGCACTTTCAAAATATGTCAACGAAGCCGTAGAAGTTTTAAAAGCAGCAGAATTCGACTTAATAATTCTTGAGACTTCTGGTATTGGTCAATCTGACACCGAAATTATAGAACATTCTGATGTGGCTTTATATGTGATGACCCCAGAGTTTGGTGCAGCAACGCAATTGGAAAAAATTGACATGCTTGATTTTGCGGATCTAGTCGCCATCAATAAATTTGATAAGCGAGGATCTCTTGATGCGTTGCGTGATGTGAAAAAACAGTACATGCGTAACAATAATCTTTGGGATGTACCACAAGCAGATTTACCAGTTTATGGTACAATTGCGTCTCAATTTAACGATCCAGGAATGAATACGCTGTATAAAGCAATTATGGATAAGTTAAATGAAGAATCAAAATCTAATCTAAAGTCAACATTCGAGATTTCGGATGAAATGAGTGAGAAAATTTTTGTAATTCCTCCGAGTAGAACACGTTATTTATCAGAGATTTCAGAAAGTAATAGAGCCTATGATAAAAAAGCTATGGAGCAAGTTGACGTCGCACAGAAATTATATGGCATTTATAAAACCATAGAATCTGTAGTTGGTGTTTTACCAGATTTAGATAAATCAGGAATTGCGTCTGAAACTATTCAAGTTGATGAAAATAAGGATTTTGTTAAATTACTTTTAGGGGAATTTGATCGTGTAAAATTAAATCTAGATCCTTATAATTGGGAAGTGATTTTGGGATGGAATGAAAAAGTCAATAAATACAAAAACCCAATCTATTCATTTAAAGTTCGAGATAAAGAAATTAAAATAGAAACGCATACAGAGTCGTTGTCACATACTCAAATTCCGAAAGTAGCTTTACCGAAATATCAAGCATGGGGAGATATTTTAGGATGGAATTTACAAGAAAATGTACCTGGAGAATTTCCGTTTACTTCTGGATTATATCCATTTAAGCGAACTGGTGAAGATCCAGCTCGAATGTTTGCTGGTGAAGGTGGTCCTGAACGTACAAATAGACGTTTTCATTATGTGAGTATGGGATTGCCAGCAAAACGCTTATCTACAGCCTTTGATAGTGTAACGCTTTATGGGAACGATCCTGATCATCGCCCAGATATCTATGGTAAAATAGGAAATGCAGGAGTTTCAATATGCTGTTTAGATGATGCAAAAAAGTTATACTCTGGATTTAATTTAGCAGACGTAATGACTTCTGTGAGTATGACAATAAATGGTCCTGCTCCAATGCTTCTAGGGTTTTTCATGAACGCCGCAATCGATCAGCAATGCGAATTGTATATCAAAGCGCAAAAATTAGAAAAGGAAGTAGAATCGAAAATTACTAAAATATATAAACACAAAGGAATTGAACGCCCAAAATATAATGGAGATCTACCAGAAGGTAACGATGGTTTAGGGTTGATGTTGTTAGGTGTTACTGGTGATCAAGTTTTACCAGCTGATGTGTATTTGGATATTAAAATAAATACCATTGCCCAAGTAAGAGGGACCGTTCAAGCCGACATTTTAAAGGAAGATCAAGCACAAAATACCTGTATATTTTCAACAGAGTTTGCATTACGTTTAATGGGAGATGTTCAAGAATATTTCATCGAAAACAATGTGCGCAATTTTTACTCGGTTTCAATTTCAGGATATCATATTGCTGAAGCGGGTGCAAATCCAATTTCACAATTGGCGTTTACTTTAGCGAATGGTTTTACTTATGTAGAGTATTACTTGAGTAGAGGAATGGACATTAATAAGTTTGGACCAAACTTATCATTCTTCTTTTCGAATGGAATTGATCCTGAATATGCTGTGATTGGACGTGTAGCTCGAAAAATATGGGCTAAAGCCTTGAAGCATAAATATGGTGCCAATGCAAGAGCGCAAATGCTAAAATATCATATACAAACTTCAGGGCGAAGTTTACACGCTCAGGAGATTGATTTTAATGATATTAGAACAACGCTTCAAGCATTATACGCTATATATGATAATTGTAATTCTTTACATACAAATGCCTATGATGAAGCCATTACAACGCCAACTGAAGAATCCGTTCGTCGTGCAATGGCTATCCAATTGATTATTAATAAAGAATTGGGGCTTGCCAAGAATGAAAATCCTATTCAAGGATCGTTTATTATTGAAGAATTGACAGATTTAGTAGAAGAAGCTGTGTTGACAGAATTCGATAGAATTACTGAAAGAGGAGGTGTTTTAGGCGCAATGGAAACGATGTATCAACGCTCGAAAATACAAGAAGAGAGTTTATACTATGAAACTTTAAAGCATAATGGAGATTTCCCAATTATTGGTGTAAATACGTTTTTAAGTTCAAAAGGATCTCCAACGGTAATTCCGAAGGAAGTTATTCGTGCAACTGAGGAAGAAAAGCAATATCAAATTAAGACCTTAGAGAATCTACATAAAGCTAATGATTCTGCCTCATTACTAAAAGATTTACAACATAAAGCAATTCATAATGAGAATATTTTTGAAGCCTTGATGGATGTTTGTAAAGTATGCTCTTTAGGTGAAATTACGTCTGCTTTATTTGAAGTTGGTGGTCAGTATAGACGAAATATGTAATTTACTTAAAGTGTAAGCATCCAGGTACGCTGTAATTGCTTAAATTTTCTTAGCTCGCGTCTCAGTATTGGAAGGAAATCTTTGCCATCACTATTTGACTTTTCTAGGCGATAGGAATTCTTATATAATGAATTTGTCAAATTCTCTACCGACGCAATATGCTTGTGTTTTCTATCAGAAAAACGCTCACGTTCGGCATTTAAAATTTCTGGTGCTAATGAAGAGGATTGCTGAACAATATCGCCTGAAAAATAAATATTCTCATCTTCGCTACCGTTCTCTTGAAGAATTGAAAGATCTTGATTTAGATACGAAGAAATATTTCGGGATAAAGCAATAATATCCATTGCCTTTTTATAAACAGGCAAATCTGACATATGAGATGGAATATGATAAATCATTTTTAATAGCAATTCATCAAATTTAATCACAAGTAATTAATTTTGACTATCGAATTTAAAGTAAATCACTATATTTGCTTTAATAATTAAATATTATTAGTTAATTTTATTTAAATGAGTATAGATTCGTTAAACTGGAAGATTTTAAAGTGCTTGCAAGCTAATGCTCGGCAATCTAATGCAGCAATTGGAAGACAGGTTGGTATTAGTTCTCCTGCTGTTTCGGAACGCATTAAAAAAATGGAAGACTCTGGGATTATTCAGGGATATCACACGTCGGTTTCAACTTTTGAAGCCGGTTATCAACTTAAGGCAATTATTACATTAAGAGCTTTTATGGGCATGCTTAAGCCATTTTTAGAGAAGGTGAAAACCTATGATGAGGTCATAAATTGTTATCGCATAACGGGTAATGAAAATATTGTGATGGAAGTCGTCTTGAAAAATCAAAAACATATGGAATTGTTTATTGATCAACTCATTATATACGGAGAAACAAAAACACAAATTGTATTATCTCAAGTTGTGAAATATAATGATGTAAAGCCCCTGAAATAAGATTATTTATCAATAACAAGGTGAGGTATTTCATCTAAATTCCAATCTATTACTAATCCTCCAGCCAGAGATTGAGCAATTTTTTTTCCATAAAGATATTCGCATAGATACAAAGCGGCTTCAAAACTTTTAGCGCCTCCAGCTGAGGTAATGTATTTTGCGTCATGGACGAAAAGCACATCTTTTCTTATGTCGAGATCTGGAAACATTTCACGCATAGCGTCAATATCACTTGGAAAGGTTGTAGACACAGATTCATTGAGAATTCCAGCTTTTGCAAGTACAAAGGCGCCATCACAATGTGAAGTTATGAAAGTTGCCTCTTGATCTACTTTTCTGATAAAGTTCAACATATCTTCATCTTCTAAATCGGAATCCAAATGATGCTCTGCACTAGGTACGACAAGAATGTCAATTTTTGGCAAATCATCAGTCTTATAATTAAAATCAGGAATGAATCGGATGCCTTCAAAACTTGTAATTGGGTCATTAGTATTGGCAACTGTAAAGACATTCATGGGTTTAATACTATCTCTAAAAATAGTATGCTGAAAAATATCAAATGGTGCTGTAAGTTCTGTATTATAAACACCATTCATGACTAAAAATGCCACATTATAACGTTCAGGTTTTAATTCTGGGAATGCCTTCTTAGGTGTATGGTCTAGAATTAAATCGTCTGTTTTTTCTATGGATGAATTGCAGTTAAAAAAGAGAAATAGGCCAAATATAAAAACGAGTTTTTTCATAATTAAGGTATTCGCCAAGGTGGATTTTTTCTATTGTCACCAGCATAATATAGAACTAGATTATTGCCATCGGGATCTGTTAAACGCGCTTCACGCCATAACCATGACATGTCTTCTGGGTCTGATGTAAATATAATACCTTTTTCTTTGAGTTGTGACACCAATTCATCCAGATTTTCATGTTCAAAATAAATTCGAATAGCATTACCAATTGGGAGGGTTTCAACATTGTGAATTGAAAATGTGCTATTTCCATCTGGGCATTCAAATCTCACATACCTTGGCATTGCATCAACGATTAATTGCAATCCCAAGGTATTGTAAAACCTAACTGATTTTTCAACATTCAATGATGGAATAGTAATCTGATTTAGTCTCATTGTTTCTGATTTTGAGATTTCATATATACCTTAAGATAATATAATAATGACATACAAACAAGTCCAAGACCTGTCATAATATACCAAGTAATATCAAATCCTAATCGATCTACCATTTGCAGTCCTGCATTATGTCCGAAAATGTGTGCTATAGAAAATGAAATAGTATATAATGCCATATATTCTCCTTGATTCCCACGCTTAGCGCGTTGCATTGCAAAGGCATTTGAAAATGGAAAAGCAATCATTTCTCCAATAGTCATAAGGAACATTCCAACAATTAATATACCAACCCATCCTGTTGTGTTTAGTACTAAGAAACTAGCAGCGGTTAGAATTGCTCCAAATAGCATTAATCCAGATTTAGTATATTTTCCATCTTCTAACCATTTAATTAATGGCATTTCTAGTAAAAAAATAAATAGTCCATTGAGTCCTAAAAGCAATCCAATTTCTAATTCAGAAAGAGCATGTCTTTCTTTGTAGTAGATTGGCATAGTTGAAAAATATTGTAAAAAGATGATACCGAATAACGTCATTGATGCCAGGAATATCCAAAAGGCTTTATCTTTATATGCAGACTTCGGATTCTCGTTAATGACAGAATCGAGAGCAGTTGTACTTTTCGGGTTGAGTACTTTTATCAATAATAAAGTAGCAAGTATACATGTGATACCGTCTACCCAGAACAGTCCACCATAACTCATAGTCGTAATGATAATTCCACCAACAGCAGGTCCTGCAGAAAAACCTAGATTAATTGCTAGTCGAATTAATGTTACAGATCGTGTTTTATTTTCTGGTTTGCTATAGATGCTTAATGCTACAAACATGGCTGGTCTAAACATGTCTGCAACCAGCATAACTAAAAATATTCCAATACATATGGATTCAAACGTATCTAGAAATTGCATACCAATAAACAGTATACCTGTAGTTAGTAAACTCCAAACCATAAATAGTAACCAATTTTATCGGTTAATTTCCCGCCTAGCCAAGAACCAACAACAGATCCTAATCCAAAAGCAGTCATGATCCAGCCAACATCGCTTAATGTGAATTTCAAGCTTGTTGTGAGGTACAAAGACAAAAATGGTATAACCATAGTTCCTGCTCTATTAATTAATGTAATTAAAGCGAGCCACCAAACTTCTGGAGAGAGTCCTCTAAAAGTATTGATGTAATTGTTAAATAGTGTTTTCATTTTGATGATTGATTGGTATAAAAATAAAAAGTCCAGCTTTACAGCTGGACTTTTACATATTGTATTATTAAATAATAATATCGTCATAATATATAAGTCGTCCAGCACCTACTATATGTGGTCCATTGTTGCTTATAAATTCTGACGTTATTACGCATGATTTTTGATTTTGTTCGGTTCAAAACTATGAAAAAAAAGTATAAGTTGTATTTTTGAGTTTAAAAATAATAAAAAATGAAAAATGTATTTCTAGTTTTTTTGTTGATTCTAATGTATAGTTGTTCGGAACAAAAAGAGCCACTTCCTGGTGAAACTGAATTTCAATTAGAAATGAATGCGAGCTATAAAGACGCACGTACTTCGCCTTTAAAAGAAAAAGATAGAAAATCGTTTAAAGGACTAGATTTTTTTAAGTTTGATTCGACATATGTGGTTTCTGCTAAACTAGTACGCACTCCAGATGAGGAACCTTTTGAAATGAAAACGACTACTGACAGACTTCCCGTTTATGTCAAATATGGTATTGTTGAATTTCTAATTCAGGGCAAGCCATATCAATTGAATATTTATCAAAACTTAGATCTATTAAAAAAGGAAGGTTATGAAGATTATCTCTTTTTACCTTTTTTAGATAATACCAATGGTGAGGAATCATATGGTGGTGGACGTTATGTTGAATGTCGTATTCCTGAAGACGATAATATATCTATAGATTTTAATACGGCTTATAATCCGTATTGTGCTTATAATGCAAAGTATTCTTGCCCTATTGTTCCTCGAGAAAATTATTTAGATATAGAAGTAAGAGCTGGTGTAAAGGCTTTTGATAAACACTAAGCTTTAACAAGAAACATACCCAAAAACACGGCTAAAAATCCTATCACAAAACTTGCGATTGTGTAAATGGCGAAGCTAGTAAAGTCACCTGATTTTAAGAGTATGTGATTTTCATAGGCAAATGTTGAAAAAGTAGTAAAACCACCACAGAAACCTGTAGCTAAAAGCAAGGTTTGATTTGAGCTAAGGGTGTTATTTTTCGCAGCTAAACCTAAAATAATTCCGATAAGTAAACTGCCAATTATATTGGCGGCAAAGGTTCCATAAGGAATTCCTGTTTCTGCACTATTGAGGTATTTCCCAACAATGTAGCGCAATACGCTACCAAATCCACCACCAATAAATACAATTATGAGGTTCTTCATCTATTCTTTTATGGCAATATAAATTTCTGTGGTCCAATCTTTTGGATTTGGTGTATTCATCGGATCTGTAAGATATACTTCGAGCATCGGGCCAGTTTCTGTAAACTCCAAATTATGCTCAGGAATATAGCTCATAGTAGCGTCCCAAGCGACCTTTAGGTTTTCATAATTTCCTTTTAATGTCGTTTTCACGGCTCTAAAAGGGTTTAGTTGCCCGGTGAGTATATCACTTTCTGTTGTTAAAACTTGAGCGCTTATTGGTACGCAACATGAAAACATGACACTATTATTCTGCATGTCCCATTTGTGATAACTTATAAAAGGCATTCCTGCTGTACTAATATTATTGTTCTTGACATAATCGCCAACTTTTGGCAACATCTCTTGCATTTTAGATTTGAAATCATCCATTTTACATGAGGTGGTATTGTATAAATAAAACCCACCACTGTGCCTTGTAATGCCATCTATTTTAACCTCAAAGGTTTTCATATCTGCCACGATGATGCTATCTAGTTTATTTAAGCTTCGTTCATAATGTGGTCCAATTTGTTTTTCCATACCACCGCTAATAAACGCAAAAGCCTTAAATCCAAAAGGAAGATCATTTCCGGCAATAGTCCAAGTTACTTCTGTGGTGCCTTCAGCATTGGTATTCAATTCCCATGACACGTCCGATTTTGGGAAGTCCGCAAACTGCATTTCTTGTTGAATAAACGTATTTGGTTTTGCATCTACGGTTTTCATAGTGCCTACACCATCTTTATCTTCCCAAGAATAAGAACCATTAACGCCACTGGTTTGATCAGAAAGTGTAATTATCAAATTTGGATCAGATTCAGCCCATGATGACCAAGCTTCCCAAGTTTTAAGATCAATAACATGATTATAAACTACTGCTGCTGGCGCTTGAATTGTTTTGGTACGCTTAACTTCAAAAGAATTGGGTTGCACCGCAATATAAATGGATAAGCCTATAATAAGAATTAGCACTAAAAATAAGATGTACTTAAATGCTTTCATGATGATTAATGAATTGATGTATATTCAAAGATAATAAAATTTAAATTCTATTTAATGCGTTGAAAATGAGGTATAAACAATTTAAATTGGTGTATGTGAAGCAAATTTATACAAATATATATTTAATTGCGTAAATCATAAGTATAAAGGAAATAAAGGCGATCAGCACCCAAATACTACCTTTATAATATTTTCGGTGAAGTTTCAAATCTTTGCGATAGGTGTAAATTAATGCGACGATAAATGCAATCGCAAATAAAATTCCAAAAACCCACTGACCTTTTGTAAACATATAGCTATTTTTATGCAAAATTAAGACATTTAAAATGAAGAATAAAATAGAAGCTGTTAAAGACTTTCATCATGCCTTTAAAATTGGGTTTAGAGAAACGCCAAAAGCAAGTTTAGGGAATGATAAAAACATGCTACGATATAAGTTAATGCGAGAAGAAAATGAAGAATATCTTGATGCTGCTAACACTGATGATTTAGTTGAGGTCGCGGATGCTCTTGGTGATATGCTTTACATTTTGTGCGGTACAATTATTGAACATGGTTTACAACATAAGATTGAAGAAGTATTTGACGAAATTCAACGTAGTAATATGAGTAAGTTAGATGCTAACGGTGAGCCAATATACAGAGCAGATGGGAAAGTGCTTAAAGGACCAAATTATTTCAAACCAAATAT
The DNA here is from genome assembly GCA_002162765.1 of Flavobacteriales bacterium 34_180_T64. Lineage (GTDB taxonomy): Bacteria > Bacteroidota > Bacteroidia > Flavobacteriales > Flavobacteriaceae > MAAR01. Next base: position 55,555 of record MAAR01000009.1, read on the forward strand.
TGAAGAGATACTAAGTAAGTAAAAAAAACAAGCCAATTGGCTTCTTTTTTTATTTTATTTCATGTCTCCAGCCATGTTTATCTTCGGCCAGATTGTGTTGTATACTTAATATTCGATCTTTAATAACATCAGCATAAGAATTTGGTATGTCTGGTAAATCGTAAACCTTACCACCATGTTCAAAAGCAGAAATTGGACTAATTACGGCAGCTGTTCCTGCACCAAATATTTCTTTTAGAGACCCATTTATCGCGGCTTCTTTAATTTCTGATACTGTTACTCTTCTTACTTCTGTGTCAATACCATCGTCTTGAGCCACTTGTATCACACTTTTTCTAGTAATTCCATCTAAAATACGATCGCTAGTTGGTGCAGTTACAAGCGTATCATTAATTCTAAAAAATATATTCATAGTACCAGCTTCTTCAAGATATTCATGTGTACTGGCATCGGTCCAAATTATTTGTTGAAATCCTTTTTGCTGCGCTAAATTTGTTGGATAAAACTGTGCCGCATAATTTCCAGCTGCTTTGGCAAATCCAACACCACCATCAGCCGAACGGCTATATTTTTCAGCAAACAAAACACGTACTTTATCTGTATAATAAGCTTTAGCTGGCGAACAGATAATCATAAATCTATAGGTGTCAGCAGGTGAAGCAGAAATGGCAGGTTCAGTGGCAATTACAAATGGGCGTATATAAAGTGAGTTCCCTTTGCCAGGTTTAACCCAAGCTTTATCCATTTTTAAAAGCGTTGTTAAGCCATTAAGGAAATATTCTTTTGGAAATTCAGGCATCGCCAAACGCGCTGCCGATTTATTAATACGGTTATAGTTGTCTTCGGGTCTAAACAGAAATACGTTTCCATCATCATCTTTATAGGCTTTCATGCCTTCAAAAACAGCTTGTCCATAATGGAATACACGTGCTGAAGGCTCTATAGTCATGGCTTGATATGGCACTATTTTTGGTTGCTGCCACTCACCGTTTTCAAAATCACAATAAAACATATGATCGGTAAACGTTTTACCGAATGAGAGGTCCTTGAAATTTACATCATGGATCTTAGAAGTTTCTGATTTTACTATATCGATTTCGGAAGTTGAAATTTTTGTCATTCTATTTTTTATCTATTGCAAAAATACTCAATATTCGTTGCATAAAAAACATAAAGATTTCCTAAAAAATCCATATCTTTAGGGCTCTATTTTTTAACCTTTAATCTTAAATCATGAAGAATTTTTTAGCCCTAATTTTAGTTGTTTCTCTTGCGTTTTCTTGTAAGTCAAATGATAAAGACAAAGAAGCGAGCGCTCAAGACACTAAAGAAATTACCTATGCTTCATTCGGTATGGAAATTAACGATGCCGATGCTTTAGCCGCTAATCGTATGGCAGAACATTACAAAAGTATGAAAGTTGGAGATACAGTAAATTCAAAAATGATTGCAATCGTCGATGAAGTATGCCAAGCTAAAGGCTGCTGGATGAAGGTGAGTTTGGAGAATGGTGAACAAGCTATGGTGAAGTTTAAAGATTATGGTTTTTTTATGCCTAAGGATATTGCAGGAAAGCAAGTTGTAATAAATGGAATGGCTTATGTTAATGAAGTGCCAGTAGATGAGTTACGTCATTATGCTGAGGATGCTGGTGATTCTCCTGAAGAAATTGCCAAGATCACAGAACCGAAAAAGACCTTTTCTTTTGAAGCTGATGGTGTTTTATTAAAAGAAGAGTAATGCTTAAGTTTTTTGGTTTTTTATGTGTATTCGTTGTAATATTCAGTTGTAATTCATCTGAAAAAAGAGCGACCATAATTGATGGAACAAAAACCTATGAGGTCTATAAAGGATCTGAAATGACTACATTGATGAAGGCAATGTATGCTTATAACCTACAGCTCAAAAAGGATATTAAACTGGGGAAAACTCCAACTGAATTTCCAAGAGAATTTTTAAACATTCATACCGCGGAACTTTCTGATTCAAAATCGAGGAATGAGACTTTTGAACAGTTTTCAGGTCAATTTATTGATGCTGAGCAGCTAGTGTTTATTGAAGATTCTCAGTTGTCTGTAACCGAACGTTATAACAATGCGATAAATCTATGTCTGTCTTGTCATAAAACGGAGTGCACAGGGCCAATTCCTAAGATTAAAAAGTTACTCATTAAATAAAAAGTTTGCAAAGAAAAATCATTACTACAGCAGATGGCTCAACTACCATACAAATTGAAGATTGGGATGAGCAATACCATTCTGTTCATGGTGCCATACAAGAGTCAAATCATGTGTTTATAAAACAGGGTTTGCTTTTTTCATGTGCCGAAAATGATACCCTTTCCATTTTAGAAATAGGCTTTGGCACGGGACTCAATGCATTGATTACGTTAATGCATGCGGAACAATTAAACCTTAATATCGACTATGTTGGAATAGAAGCCTACCCTGTAAAGTCAGAAGAGTTAAGACAACTCAACTATGTGAAAGAGTTACATGTTGATGCAGCTATCTTTTCTTCGTTGCATGATTCAACTTGGGAAAGCAGACATGAGATTACCCCATATTTTAATCTCACAAAACAACAAAAACACTTTAAAGATATCGATCAAAAAGACAGCTTTGATCTTATTTATTTTGATGCTTTTGGTGCACGTGTACAACCCGAACTCTGGACGGAAACTATATTTAAAATTATGTTTGATGCCCTTAAGAATCGAGGTGTTTTAGTGACATATTCTGCAAAAGGAAGCGTACGTCGTGCCATGCAAGCGGTAGGATTTATTGTAGAACGCTTGGAAGGACCACCTGGGAAAAGAGAAATGCTACGCGCTATTAAAAGTGTTTAATCTGATATGCATTGAAGCACTTTCATAATTTAACTTAACATGAAGTTAAATGCTCTTAATAAATATATTTATGATGGTGTCCTTATGTAACTTTGTTTGTAAATGAATGAAAAAATTCTCATTACAGGAGCTACAGGCTTAGTTGGTAAAGTTGTTGTTCAGCTTTGTTATCAACGGCAAATCGATGTACATTATTTAACCACCTCAAAAACAAAAATGAGTGTGTCAAAACATTACAAAGGCTTTTACTGGAACCCAAAAACCAGTGAAATTGATAGTAAATGTTTTGAAGGTGTAGATACCATTATCAATTTGGCTGGTGCATCCATTTCTAAGCGTTGGACAAGCACTTACAAGAAAGTCATTTTAGAAAGCAGAATACAATCTTTGCAATTACTTAGAGAAACAATAGTCAAGGAACAAATCAAAATTAAGCATTTAATTTCTGCTTCAGCAATTGGTGTCTATCCCGATTCACGTACCAATTATTATGATGAAGACACGAATCTTAAATCTGATAGTTTTCTGGGTCAAGTTACGCAACAATGGGAACAGGAAGTCGATACGTTTGCAACGCTCGGAATTAAAACCTCAAAAATTAGAATAGGCATGGTTTTAGCTAAAGATGGAGGTGCTTTACAGAAAATGTTGAAACCGATAAAACTTTGTGTTGGAGCAGCCTTTGGTTCTGGAGAACAGTGGCAATCTTGGATACATGTTACCGATTTAGCACGTCTCTTTTTATTTGTAAAACAGTATCAATTGGAAGGTGTATTTAATGGTGTAGCACCAAATCCTGTCACCAATAAGGAACTCACAAAAGCCATCGCAAAACAATTAGAACGTCCTATGTTATTACCAAACACACCAAAATTCGTATTGCAATTAGCCTTGGGTGAAATGCATAGTTTGTTATTTGAAAGTCAACGTGTGTCAGCTAAAACCATAGAAGATAAAGGTTTTGAGTTTAAGTATCACCATTTACCGCCCGCACTGAATGAGCTTCTAATTAAATAATGAGCTTTAAATTATTCTTTAATAGCCTTAACTATTCGTGTCGTTTTACCTTCGGATTTTATATTGAAAAAGTAAATACCTGGTTTTTGATTTGACAAATCAATGTTAATTATTTCAATTGAGGGAGGAATTTTGTCCTTGGTTAAGACTAATTGACCGTTAATTCCATATACAAATACTTCAATTTCTGAATATGATTTATCCAATGCAATCTTAAAGTTTCCAGTTGATGGGTTTGGGTAGAGCAAAGGTTCATTTATTAAGAAATCATTTAGACCCAAAGTCCCATTTCCTAAATTTTCATTTCTTGCAATTACTAATGAAATACCTTTACTGAAATCTACAATATCTCCAGCGGCATCAATTTGAGTAGAGCTACTATTCTCTATATTAGGATGCTGCAAAGATATGAACAAAAATCGATAGTCAGGTGAAAACGTAATTCCTGTGGGTTCAGATCCAGAGGGAGAGCGTCCAAAAACGCGAACTAGTGGAGTTGCCTGGCTATGTCCATTCTCGACTACCCAGATATAGTTTCTTCCTCCATCTTGTAATACCCATAAATTACCTTGTCCATCGAATGCTAAATTATCATTTCCGTAACCCCAAGTAGCACTTGAAGTTCCATTTTCATACGATATATCATACGAGGTATTGCCTACATAAGGCTCCATATTTGGAACCGATGTCCCAGAAATTGGATCTGAATCTTGAAAACGATATACTAGGTTTTCTCCTTTAACTGCAAAATAGATTAAACCATCTGGTCCAATTTCAACATCTTCAATTCCATCAAACACTGTGGCGTTAACATCCGCACTTTGAGTTAAGACAGTATTTCGTTCAGAAGGTGTTGAATTATTTAATAGAATCCAATTACCTGGTCCATCTTTTGAACCATTATACACATACAGATCTCCAGCACTTAAATCTTGAACGTTGTTAGCTACAAATTTATATAAATAACCAGGGTTTGAATCTGCTCCTTCATATACTGTTCGCAGATTGCTATGAACAACAATATTTTCATGTCTAAAATTACCCAATGCCCATCTTTTGTCAATGACCGTTTTCGAAACTGGATCTATTTCTACACACCATCCTAAATCATAATAATTATCATTGTTAGAATCTACTGTGGATATTTGTTCTTCACAAGAAACAAATGTATTCCACGGTGTTATAGTGCCTGAACAGTTTCTTGCTGTTCCGGCTACACCATCAAAATTTATAGCTTGAGATAATGTAGTTTCCCATAAATCGGAACTCAAATTAAAATTGATATTCAATATACTTGCACCTCCAGGAGTGTCTTCTGAATTAATACATAAAAATCCATTTTCACTACTACCACTAATCGGTACATAACCCGTGAAATCATTTTTTATTGGAAGTACCCCTCCTTCAGTTAAAGGGTCGCCAGCTTCTATTATTTTTTGAAATATATGGGTGGATGGAATAACAAAATCACTGTTTTGAACTAAAGGTTCGACAGAGGTGAAATCCCCAATATCTTGTGCTGATGACTCCATACATAAGCTAATAAAAGATAGAAAAAAGATAACTTTTTTGATGATTTTAGATATATTTATTATATAAGTTTTCTTCATATTAAAATTGATGTTAATATGGAATATGTAGTTATACTAAATTAGTGATTTCTAATGAGAAAATTAACAGATAATTATATAAAAGTCGTTCTATTTAGAACGACTTTTATATAATTATCTGTTGTTTTAGAACGCTATTGTTTAATAAAACGCGTTGTAAGTTGATTGCCTATACGAATAAAATAGATACCGCTATCTAAATGTTTAATTCTAATAGGAGCATTATCAGAAACTCGTCCTTGAAGAATTTCTTTGCCTAAAACTGAATAAATCGAATAGTGTTCTGAGTTTTGAATACCATTAATGTGAAGCACATCTGTACTTGGATTAGGAGAAACACTTAGTGTGTTTTGCGAATCTGCATCGTCGATAGATAAAGTAGATCCTAAAACCCAACTAAAGGTATCAAGAGCCATATAGTCTAAGTTGCCAGTACTATCAATAACTAATTCGTCTATTTTTACCAAAGAGTAATCTGAGCTTCCTTCGGTAGCAAAGTCGATAAATGTAAAGCCATTATTAGGAGTAAAAGTTGTTGGGCTAGCAAATCCAGAACTCTTTGTAAAAAAGTATTGAATTACTCCATTTCTTATACCTGTAAATGTAACATCTCCTGAATGTACACCAATAGCTCTAGTTGAACAAAAAAGATATAGCGAATTGACCGCTATATCAACGCTGCCTGCGGTTGTAATTGTAAAACTACTGCCATTATCTTCTCCATTGTGATCGGTATCTCCTGTATTGTCAATAAATTTTTGATCAATACTTGTTCCGTTCCAGCCACATCCTATACAGGAGTCTGAAGAACCTCCTGAGAAATATCCGTGTTCAAAAACATTATAAGTTTCTCCAACAGAACTCGATAAATTGAATGTTAAGCCGGTATTAACAAATGAAGATGATCCCGCAGGATCTGTTTCAAAATCTTCAAGATTTTGAGCAAATAAAACTTGGACGTTTAATGCTAATAGACAAAATAGTAAAAATTTTAATGTGTAGTTTTTTTTCATAATTTGTTTAAGTATTAATAGGTGACTTAAGTGTCTCAAAATTAATACTTAATAAAGTTAAATGAAATACGTAACGTTACGTAAATTTCAAAAAAAAGTCTTTCTAAATAGAGCGATTTCTATATATTTATTTAGGCCTCTTATTGTTTAACGAAAAGCATTGAAAGTTGATCATCTATTCAAATAAGATACATGTCATTTTCTAAATAATTAAATTTAGAACTAATGCTATTGTAATGATTTTTAATGTATTAACAATTTTCTTAAAACTCAAGTTTTTTTCTAGTATTTCTACGCTTAAATGCTCAGCTTGAAGATATAATACATCATAACTATTAGTTGTGATATTTTGAATAACAGCACTTGGCGTTAAATTTAAATTGTAGTAGTTAATTACATTTTTTTGCATGCTTTTTAAGGTTTCTTCATCAATGTTATAAGCCAAATTAATGCAGTATTCTAGCTCATCTAAATCTTCATATATAATAGCATCATGCATATGTATTAATTCAGGCGTCATGAGTTTGGCATAATTAATATGTATAATAGGTATTGTTCCTACCGATAATGCTTCAACTATGTTATGACACAAGGGCATTATAACACCAGGAAGTGCTAAATAAAAACTAAACTGATTAATCGATTGTCTTAAATCTTGCATGGGAATCGGTGTTTTTCTACTATCCAAAATAATGCATGAGAAATCGCTAGATTTATTTAAAATATCGTTTAGGTCTTCTTCGGGATCTATATTTTTAAGAAGTTTTTTGTTTTTTAAATACTCAAAGACTTCTAACCTGCTTTCAATCTTAAAGGGAGTATTCTTAATTCCAGAATATACAGTTGGATCAAAACTACCAGACATAAAAATAGATTTCTTTCTTTTCGCCAGTAAGTCTAAGTCTTCATTCCAATAATTATTATGATAAAATAAAGGATGCATAGCCATCGGTATGTGAAAGGAGTTTATTGAAGTGTTCTCTTTTAAATGAATAGAAGAAAAATAATCTGGACTTAATTTTTTACTACAAATATTAACTATTCCTTGTGCTTTTATTGGTGGATCATTAAAAACAAGTAATTTTTCTTTAAATATTAATTGATAATAATCTGAATGCGGATTATTGTGAAAATTTTTCCTGAAATAGGTCCAGTTTAAATCAGGAAAATAGATCGAATAACCTGAAAGAGAGAAAAATTTTATTAAAGTATAAAAATAGCGACCGTGGATTTTTGAATTTGACATTTTAATTACAACGTATTTGCTATCTGGATATTCAACTCCTTTATAGCCTTTTAATTGCTTTTTAAAGGCAGGATAAGATGTAATAAATGAAATAATTTTTGAAAGGATTTTTTTTACAAGCATATATTTAAATTAGAGACATGATTGAGATGCTCTCTGTTAATATATTTATATCGGCATTTAGACGAAGATACCTTTTTAATTTGTGAAAGTAAACTTGTAACATTGCTTGCATTCTATAATTAAAAACCACTCTAATTGAGTGGTTTTTAATTATAGTGGCTAGAGATTTATTTTTTCTTTGCTTTCACTGTAATTTGTAATTCCATGTCGTCATTAATAAACTTATCTCCTAAATTATCAAATACAGATTTAGAGCCATAGTTAATGTCCCATTTTGTTCTGTCTATAGTAAAGGCTTCACTTGCAATTGTAATCATGTCACCTTCGATAGTTATCATTACAGGAAATGAGACGTTATGTTTTTGGCCTTTTAAAGCCAAGTTTCCTGAAAGTTTGGTTTTACCACCTTCCATAGCTTCAGAACCCGTAATTTCAAAAGCACCTGTCGGAAATTTCGTGACATTAAAGAAATCACCTTCTTTACCTTCAACAGTCCCTTTTAAATGGTTTTCTAATTTGGTTTTGTATTCACCTTCTTCCATATCATTAGATACAATAGATTTCATATCAATTAAAAACGTACCACTTTGTAATTGTCCTTTTTCAGTAGCAAAAACACCGCTTTCAATATTTACTGTCCCGTTATGTGTTCCTGTTGGCTTAAACCCTTTCCATGCAATTGATGATTCAGATGTATTGACCGAGTATTTTACGGATGTGCTTTCTGAAACCGTTGCTGCTTCTGCTTCACTTGTATTGGCTTCTTGAGCCTTGTCTTTACAGCTTACTATACTGGTAGCTATAGCGAAAATTGTAAAAATGGTTAAAAATCTATTTTTCATAGGTCTAGTGTTTTTTGTTTATATCCATCAAAAATAATAAATGTCCACTTAACACTGAGAATCCATGAAAATTATTTCGTGACATTTTGACATTTTAATAATAATGGCAGTACTTTTGCAAACCATAAATCGAAGATTTAATAAAGTGTTCAAACATGAGTAAAAAAAATAAAGACCTAAAAAACGAAGACGTGCAAGAAGAGCAAATTTTAGATAATGAAACTCAGGTAGAAGAGTTAACGGTTGAAGATCAATTGAAAGAGGATTTAGCAAAAGAGAAAGATAAGTTTATGCGCTTATTTGCCGAATTTGAAAATTATAAAAGACGTACGGCTAAGGAACGTATTGAATTGTTTAAAACCGCTAGTGAAGATGTTGTGTTAGCAATGCTTCCTGTGTTAGACGATTTTGAACGTGCTTTGGCGCATATTGATGAAGACAAAGAAGCTGAAGATTTACGTAAAGGGGTACTATTGATATATCAAAAATTATTAAAAACGTTAGAATTAAAAGGATTGTCAGTAGTTGAAATATCTCAAGGTGATGTGTTTAATGCAGATGACCATGAGGCGATTACGCAAATTCCAGCTCCAACAGAAGATCTAAAAGGAAAGATTATTGACGTTATAGAAAAAGGATATAAGCTTGGAGAAAAGGTGATTCGTTTTCCAAAAGTGGTTATAGGACAATAAATTATGAAAGAAGATTATTACGACATATTAGGCGTTAGCAAAGGCGCTTCTGCTACAGAGATTAAAAAAGCGTATCGTAAGATGGCTTTGAAGTATCATCCAGATAAGAACCCAGATGATAAAGCGGCTGAAGATAAATTTAAAAAAGCAGCTGAGGCTTATGAAGTACTGAGCAACGACGATAAAAAAGCACGTTATGACCAATTTGGTCATCAAGCCTTTGAAGGTGGAGGTGGTTTCGGTGGTGGCGGAATGAACATGGATGATATCTTTAGTCATTTTGGTGATATTTTTGGAGGCGGAGGCGGATTCTCTGGCTTTGGAGGTGGCTTCGGAGGTGGGGGAGGTCAAAGACGCGTAAAGGGATCTAACCTTAGAATTCGAGTGACCTTAACGTTAGAGGAGATTGCTAATGGTGTAGAAAAGAAGATTAAAGTAAAACGTAAAGTTCAAGCGCCTGGTACGACATTTAAAACATGTTCAACATGTAATGGACAAGGACAAGTAACTCGAGTAACCAATACTATTTTAGGTAGAATGCAAACGGCTGCCGCATGCCCAACTTGTGGTGGAGCTGGACAAAGTATTGACAAGAAAGGAGATAACGCGGATGCACAAGGATTGATGCAAGCGGAAGAAACCGTTATGGTGAAAATTCCAGCTGGTGTTGTTGAAGGGATGCAGCTGAAGGTAAATGGAAAGGGAAATGAAGCTCCTGGAAATGGTGTATCTGGTGATTTGCTAGTTGCTATTCAAGAACAAGATCATCCAACATTAAAACGTGAAGGCGATAACTTGCATTATGATTTATATGTGAGCTTGCCTGACGCTGTTTTGGGGAATTCTACTGAGATTGATACTGTTACAGGTAAGGTAAGAATTAAGATTGAAGCAGGAGTTCAATCAGGTAAAATTTTACGCTTAAAAGGAAAAGGGATACCTAGCATAAATGGATACGGTAGAGGAGACTTATTGGTGCATGTAAATGTGTGGACACCTAAAACTTTAAACAAGCAACAAAAGGAGTTTTTCGAGAACATGAAAAATGACGAACACTTTGTGCCTAAGCCTGAACATGGTGATAAATCGTTTTTTGAAAAAGTGAAAGATATGTTTTCTTAATAAAGTGTTAATTTGAGAAAATTCACTATATTTGAATATCACTAATTCATATTAGTGGTAATTTTTCTTTTTCATAGCAATTTTTTCCCATCCTTGATTTATTAAGGGTGGGTTTTGTTTTTAGGTATTTTCAATTCGAGTTTTATAATTGGATTGTAGCGGTTAATATGTAACATTTAATATCTTTACCCAACTAATACCTTAATGTTTCAATCAAATAATTTATGAATAATTTGTTAGTCGTTGATTCGGTTTCTAAGAATTTTGGAGACTTTAGAGCGCTCAATAAAGTATCAATTGCCGTGCCTCAAGGCAGTATTTTTGGTTTGCTTGGTCCTAACGGCGCTGGGAAGACCACGTTGATTAGAATTATCAATCAAATTACAATGCCAGATGAAGGATACGTTCATTTGGATGGTTCACCTTTACAAGCACATCACATTAAAGATATTGGGTATTTACCTGAGGAACGCGGCTTGTATAAGTCTATGAAAGTTGGAGAACAAGCTTTGTATTTAGCACAACTCAAAGGGCTTTCTAAGCAAGAAGCAAAGGAACGTTTGAAATACTGGTTTGATAAATTAGAAATTGGTGATTGGTGGAATAAAAAAATTCAAGAGCTAAGTAAAGGCCAAGCACAAAAAATACAATTTATTGTAACTGTGCTTCATAGACCAAAATTACTCATTTTTGATGAACCGTTTTCTGGTTTTGATCCTATAAATGCGAATTTGATTAAAGATGAAATATTGCAACTTAGAGATGAAGGTGCTACAGTTATATTTTCAACGCATCGCATGGAATCTGTAGAGGAATTATGTGATCATATTGCTTTAATTCACAAGTCGAATAAAGTATTAGATGGGAAATTAACTGATATTAAACGTGGTTTTAAAACCAATACTTTTGAAGTTGGTTTACAAACCCCTAATGTCGATGAAGTGACAAAGATTATCAAGGATAAGTTTGATATTTTCCCAGCTACATTCAGAAATTTAAATGACGATTTAAAACTTAATATTAAATTATCAACAAATGAATCTTCAAATGATTTACTGTCATTTCTAACTTCAAAAGCAGAAGTGCACCATTTTGTGGAAGTGATACCTAGTGCCAACGATATCTTTATTCAAACTGTAAAAAATAATTAGAATGAATCATTTATCCCTCATTATAAAAAGAGAATATCTTACAAAAGTGAAGAATAAGTCGTTTATTATAATGACTGTTTTGAGTCCTTTAATTATGATAGCGCTTATCGCAGTTGTGGCTTATTTGACACAGCTCAATAATAACAAAGAACGAACCATAGACATATTGGACGAAACCGGATTGGTGAGTCCAATATTTAAAAACACTGAACATACTACATATACTATTTTAAGCAATACTACATTAGATGAAGCCAAGGCTATGGTTGAGGCGAAGGAAGATTATGGGTTGTTGTATATTGCAAAAGCTGAAACGGCTGATGCGGTTTCTGGTAGCGTCAAGTTTTATTCAGAAGATACGCCATCTTTGACCTTAATTTCTGCACTGGAAAGCAAAATTGAAAAAAAACTAACCGATTTAAAGTTACAGAAAAATGGTGTGGATGTCGATATGATAAAATCGTCAAAAACATCAATTGAAATTAACCAGGAAACATTTACAGGAGAGAAGACTTCCAAAATTGATAATATATTGAAACTTGCATTCGGAGGTATTGCAGGATACTTATTGTTCATGTTTATTATTATTTATGGCAATATGATTATGCGTAGTGTTATTGAAGAAAAAACCAGTAGAATCATTGAAGTAATAATTTCTTCAGTAAAACCTATCCAATTAATGATGGGGAAAATTATAGGAACCTCATTAGCAGGAATCACACAGTTTATTATTTGGGTGATACTTGGTGGCGTAATGATGACTGTAGTTTCTGCTATTTTTGACATCAACTTCACTGAAATCCAAACGCCTCAGCATGAATTAATGCAACAAGCCTTGCAAACACCAGAATTGCAAGATCAAGTTCAACTTGTTATGGCTTCATTTTTCAACCTACCTATTGCTAATTTGTTAATTGCATTTTTGTTCTTTTTTGTAGGAGGCTATTTATTATACAGTTCATTATATGCGGCAATTGGTGCAGCTGTCGACAATGAAACTGATACGCAGCAATTTATGATGCCAATATTAATGCCTTTAATTCTGGCTGTTTATGTTGGTGTTTTTACGGTTATTGAAGATCCACATGGAACCGTTTCCACTGTGTTTTCATTCATTCCGTTTACATCTCCTGTGGTGATGTTAATGAGAATTCCATTTGGTGTTCCGATATGGCAACAAGTTTTGTCCTTAGTACTATTAATTGGTACCTTTATGTTTACAGTTTGGTTTGCAGCAAAAATTTATAGAGTAGGTATTTTAATGTATGGTAAAAAACCAAGTTATAAAGAACTCTATAAATGGTTAAAATATTAATCCATGGATAAAATAAACGCGTTTTTAAATTATGAGTTCCAATTCAGTGAAAATATCCATATTACGGTAAGCACCATACTCATTGTTTTGGTCGTAATGCTTTTAACTAAAGTGCTGTTAAGAGTTGTGAAGAATCTCGTTACTCGTAAACTACCAACTAACGATAAACCAAAGTTTAAATCTGTTTTTTCTTTTTCTAGATATTTTATTTACCTAATTGTTTTGATAATCACAATGCAGAATATGGGCGTGCAATTGACAGCGCTTTTGACTGCTTCAGCGGCATTATTGGTTGGTATAGGTTTGGCGTTGCAAACTTTTTTTCAGGATATAATTTCCGGAATATTTATACTTGTGGATCAATCGGTTCATGCTGGAGATATTATTGAAATTGATGGGAAAGTTGGACGTGTAGTCGAGATTAAATTAAGAACAACACGAGCGGTGACTATTGATAATAAGGTATTGGTCATCCCTAATCATAAATACTTGACCTCAATATTATATAATTGGACGGAGAATGGAATACTTACTAGAGAAAATGTTAGTGTAGGAGTTGCTTATGGCACAGATGTTGAAAAGGTGAAGTTATTATTAATAGATGCTGCGAATTCGAATATATCGGTTTTAGATAAACCCGAACCTTTGGTTTTATTCACAGATTTTGGCGATAGTTCTTTAGATTTTAAAATAATATTTACAATCAATAATAGTTTTGAAGCCAGTATCGTTAAAAGTGAAATTCGTTTTAAAATAAATGAATTATTCAAAGAAAATGATATCGCTATTCCGTTTCCACAGCGCGATGTGCATATTCAAAATAAATAAATAAAATATGTCGAAAATACTAGTCATAGAAGATGAAGCAGCAATAAGAAGAGTTTTAGTTAAAATTCTTTCTGAAGAAAGTGATACCTATGTAGTTGATCAAGCTGAAGATGGTTTATCTGGAATAGAGAAAATAAAAAAGGAAGATTTTGATCTTATACTCTGTGATATAAAAATGCCAAAAATGGATGGTGTAGAAGTATTGGAAGCAGTAAAAAAAATAAAACCTGAAATACCTATTGTTATGATTTCTGGTCATGGCGATCTAGATACAGCTGTCAACACAATGCGTTTAGGTGCATTTGACTATATATCTAAACCACCAGATTTAAACCGCTTACTAAATACGGTTCGTATTGCCTTAGATAGAAAGGAGCTTGTTGTTGAAAACAAAATGCTTAAAAGGAAGGTTAGTAAGAATTATGAAATGATTGGAAATAGCAAGGCCATTTCTCATATAAAAGAAATGATTGAAAAAGTTTCAGCTACAGATGCTAGAGTGTTAATTACAGGTCCAAATGGAACTGGAAAAGAACTTGTTGCACATTGGTTACATCAAAAAAGTGAACGTGCAAAAGGGCCATTAATTGAAGTCAATTGTGCTGCAATTCCTTCTGAATTAATTGAAAGTGAATTATTTGGACATGTTAAAGGTGCATTTACGAGTGCTGTGAAAGATAGAGCTGGAAAATTTGAAGCTGCCAATGGCGGGACTATTTTTTTGGATGAAGTAGGTGATATGAGTTTGTCGGCTCAGGCAAAAGTTTTAAGAGCATTACAGGAGAGTAAAATTCAGCGCGTTGGTAATGATAAAGACATTAAAGTTAATGTAAGAGTCGTAGCAGCTACCAATAAAAATCTTAAAAAGGAAATTGAGGAAGGTCGTTTTAGAGAAGATCTATACCATCGTTTAGCGGTAATTTTAATTCAGGTTCCTGCTTTAAACGATAGACGAGAAGATATTCCAATATTGATAGAGCATTTTTCGAATAAGATAGCTAATGAACAAGGGACATCTAAAAAATCGTTTTCAAACAAAGCTGTAAAATTGCTTCAAGAATATGATTGGACGGGAAATATTAGAGAGCTTCGTAATGTGGTAGAGCGACTAATTATTTTAGGCGAACAGGAAGTCAGTGAAAATGATGTCAAATTGTTTGCATCTAAATAAAATGAAAAGCGATGGTTTACATCGCTTTTTTTATATGCTTGATATAGGTGTCAATGATTTGCTTTGCTTCATCAGTAATAATATCTTCTTCAATCCAAGTATGTACATCACCTAAATAATTCATACCTAAATACTTCGCAGACTCTTTAAATGGCATTGAAAAGGCGGTATTCAAATCATTGTAATTACTGCAACTCAACATGGCCATGTTTTTACCACGTAGTTGACGTCCTGTGTCTTTATGGACTCTTAATAAATCTGAAATTCTATCAAAGAATGCCTTCATGATACTGCTCATGCTGTACCAATACACGGGAGTTGCAAAAATTAATGTGTCATAGTTTTCAATGATATTTGTCATTACTGTTATAAAATCATCGTCAGCATTCTTATATTCATAATCATAATGACCAATGACTTTAGTGTTTAAATCTATGACATCGGCGTCTAATTTCAAACTAATATATTCCACTATTTTATGGGTATCTCCTTTGCTTCTTGAGCTTCCTTGTATGATAACTGTTCTATTCATCGTCTTGTTTCTTTGTGCTAAAAAACAACAATTTATTTAGCAAATAAGCGCTTTGAGATTAAAACTATTAATGACATAAATGTTAAAATCAATAGCAATTTTATATATTTAATACTTATAAAGTATGAAATGGAAAATTATAAAGTCACCCAAAAATTCAACATAAAAGATTCAACCACTAACGTCGTTATAGACCATGCGGAAGATGAACTGAGACGTATTCGTAAAAAACTTGGTAAATTACAAGACACCATGTATGCCCATGGTAAGTATGCCGTGTTGGTTTGCATACAAGGTATGGATACAGCGGGTAAGGATAGTATGATACGGGAAGTTTTTAAAGATTTTAATACGAGAGGAGTTGTAGTGCATAGTTTTAAAGTTCCTACATCCTTAGAATTAGATCATGATTATTTGTGGCGACATTACATCGCACTACCTGCTCGTGGTAAATTCGGTATATTCAATCGTACACATTATGAAAATGTATTGGTAACTCGTGTGCATCCTGGTTATATTCTAGGAGAAAATATTCCGACGGTCCATACGGTCGATGATATCAATGATTCATTTTGGGATGAACGATTTGAGCAAATCAACAATTTTGAAAAGCACATCGCTAATAATGGGACTATTATTTTTAAGTTCTTTTTAAACCTTTCAAAAGAGGAACAGAAAACCAGATTGCTACGTCGTTTAGAAAAAAAAGAAAAACACTGGAAGTTTTCACCAGGAGATTTAAAGGAACGTAAGCTCTGGGGTACGTATCAAGTTTGCTATGAGGACGCCATAAATAGAACTTCTAAGCCGCATGCGCCATGGTATGTAATTCCGGCTGATGACAAGCCGTCAGCGCGTTATATGGTTTCAAAGATCATGTATGATGCGCTTAAGCAATATACAGATATAGAAGAACCCGAACTCGATGATGATATTAAAGCAAATATTGAATTGTATAAGAAAGAACTAAACAACGAATAGTAGTTTTCGACCTATATTTTATGATTTCTTTTTAATTTATTGCGTGTTATAAATGGTATATTTAATGCTTGAAAATAAAACCATTTATGAAGCAACTCATTTTTCTCTTTAGTATTCTTATTTCATTTCACTGTTCAGCACAATCAGATGCTGATAATTTTAAAACAATTTACAGCACAGCTCTGACAAATGGGAAGAGTTACGAATGGCTCGATTATTTATCGAATCAAATAGGAGGACGACTTTCAGGTTCACTAAATGCTGAAAAAGCCGTTGCTTATACAAAGGCAGAATTAGATTCATTAGGTCTAGACAAGGTGTGGTTGCAACCAGTAATGGTGCCGAGATGGGTAAGAGGAGCTCCTGAATTTGCATATATAGAGACGTCGCCTGGTAAAACCACAAGTGTCAATATTTGTGCATTAGGAGGTTCAATAGCGACTCCCAATGGAGGTGTAAAAGCGCACGTTGTTGAAGTTAAGAGCAAAGAAGATTTAGAGGCATTGGGAAGCGAAATAATTGAAGGGAAAATAGTGTTTTTTAATCGACCAATGCAGGCCGACTTAATTAACACGTTTGAATCTTATAGTGGTTGTGTTGACCAACGTTACTCTGGCGCAAAGGAAGCTGCTAAGTATGGTGCAATTGGTGTTATTGTGCGTTCTATGAATTTACGATTAGATGATTTTCCTCATACAGGAAGTATGAGTTATGGTGATTTGCCAACTAAAAATAGAATTCCTTCTGCGGCAATTAGCACTAATGATGCAGAAGTATTGAGTAGTATGTTGGCTTTGAATAAAGATATTAAACTTTATTTCAGCCAATATTGCCAACAGTTTAAGGACGTTCAATCTTACAATGTTATTGGTGAGATTACAGGAAGTCAATTTCCCGATGAGTACATTGTAGTTGGTGGGCATTTGGATTCTTGGGATTTGGGAGACGGTTCACACGACGATGGCGCAGGAGTGGTGCAATCAATGGATGTGTTAAGATTACTTAAGGAAAGTGGAATTAAACCGAAACGTAGTATCAGAGTTGTTTTGTTTATGAATGAGGAAAATGGGTTGCGAGGCGGAAAAAAATACGCAGAAGTAGCAAAATCAAAAGGAGAGAACCATGTGTTTGCTTTAGAAAGTGATTCCGGAGGATTTACACCAAGAGGATTTACATTCGACTGTAGTGATGCCGTTTTTAATAAGGTACTTAAGTGGCAACCCTTATTTAAGCCTTATTTAATTCATTATTTTGAAAAGGGACATGGAGGAGCAGACATTGGTCCTCTTAAAAATGAAAGTCTTGTTTTGGCTGGATTACGTCCTGATACGCAGCGCTATTTTGATCATCATCATGCGAGTAGTGATACCTTTGACGCGGTAAATAAGAGGGAATTAGAATTAGGTGCCGCTACAATGACAGCTTTGGTGTATTTATTTGATAAATATGGTACAACAACAATAACAACGGAAGATCAATTAAAAGATTAATAGAATGAAAATTCACATACTTGCTATTGTCTTGCTTACATTAATGAAGGTTAATGCACAAGATGAAAACATGGAAAAATTGCCATATTATGAAATCCCAGAAGCATCAGAAAACTATACCGCAGGGACTGTTGCAGCTAGAATGATAGATGGATTAGGGTTTAGATATTATTGGGCAACCGAAGGATTAAGACCTGAGGATTTGACTTTTAAACCTAATGAAGATGCACGAACCACTTCAGAAACTATCGCTCATGTTTTTGGATTGTCTAGAGTAATCGTTAATGCCGCTCTGAAACAACCAAATGATAGAAGTATTGATCAACCAGAACTTGACTATGAATCAATGCGTAAGCAAACACTCATTAATTTTAGAACAGCTGCTGATATTTTGAGACTAGCTGAAGACCTTTCAGACTTTAATATTGTATTTAAGAGTGAAAAGGGTATTAGAGAATTCCCATTCTGGAATACTATTAATGGACCAATTGAGGATGCCGTATGGCATTGTGGACAAGTTGTGCTGTTAAGACGATCTTCAGGTAATCCTTTTAATTCTAAAGCCAGTCTATTTAGCGGTAAAATAAGGGAATAATGGGAAAAGGCATATTACATCAAATTCATCCAATACTTCCTGTTCAGAATGTGGTTGTGGCGTTATTTTATTATACCAATAAACTTGGATTTGAAATTGCATTTGCAGATGATTCTAAAAATCCAACCTATGCAGGAATACGAAGAGACCATATAGAGCTCCATTTACAATGGCATGATCCGAAAGAATGGGAGTCTTCGTTTAATACACCTATGATTCGCATCGTTACGGAAAATATTGAAGATCTTTTTGAGGAATTTAAAGCTAAAGAAGCCTTTCATGAATCTACAATACTAAAGGAAACCCAATGGAACACCAAAGAGTTTGCTTTTTATGATATATATAAAAACGGTCTTACTTTTTACCAAAATCTGAAATAAATAAAATTATCCTCAGCTATTATTTAATTAAGAGGTTTCCTCGCTAAAAAATATTATGATATGAAGCACTTAAAATTTAAACTCGCAGTTTGCTCTTGTATGGCATGTATACAATTGTCATTCGCACAAAATTATAATTCAGGTCAGGATGTTATATCAGCGTATGAAGATTATGTTGAAATGGATAGAGAACTGGCCTATGTTCATTTAAATAAATCGACTTTTATAAAAGGAGAGTCTATAGGATTAAAAGTTTATATACTGGATAAAAACACCAAACAATTTTCTACAGAAACAAGTAATTTATACATTTCAATTTCTGATTCAGATGATTTCGTTATCAAAAATAAATTGGTTATTGTTGAAAATGGAATAGCTATAAGTGACTTTGAACTTGATGATGCATTTTCGTCTGGTAACTATACAATTAAAGCCTATACCAATTGGATGAAAAATTTTGAAGAGCAAAACTTTTTTGTTGAGTCCATTCGAATTATTGATCCTGAAGTTGAAATTTCTAACGAAATACCTGAGGAAAATGATATCAATATCCAATTTCTTGCTGAAGGCGGACATTTATTGTCAGACGTAAATAATACAGTTGGTGTTGTTATTAAAAACAGCTTTGGATTGGGATTGCCACTAATAGAAGGTGAAATAGTTGATGCTGCAAATGAAACAATAACTACTTTTAAAGTGAATCATCTGGGAGTTGGTCGATTTAATTTAAATCCCGAGCCAAATAAGACCTATGCTGCTAAATTTATTTATGATAGTAAAGAACATGTTGTGGCTATTAAAAATGTCGAGTCAAAAGGTATTGCTATGAGCGTTTTAGATTTAAAAGGAAAGTTGGGAATAACGTTTAAAACGAATGCGTCAACCTTACTAAATATAAAGGGGCAAGCTTATAAATTAGTGATCCACAATGGAAATAGTATTAAGGAGACTTATTTTAAGTTCAACGACAAAACTGAGGTTATTCAGGTCATTCCAGTCGGTGATTTGTTTTCTGGGATTAATATTTTTACGGTTCTAGATAGGAATAACAATCCTATTTTAGAACGACAGTTTTTTAATTATGCAGGTTTTAAGTTTGAAACATCAGATGCACCTGTTGTGACAACAGCAAACGATTCAATTCGTATAATATTACCGTATAAAAACATACAAGCAACATCATTAAATAACTTTAGCGTATCGGTTTTGCCTTCTCAAACTAGGACAAATACACATCATCATAACTTGGCCTCATATACATTACTACAGCCTTATGTAAAAGGATATATAGAACAAGCACAATATTATTTTGCAGAGGTAACACCAAAGAAAAAATTCGATTTAGATAATTTGTTACTTACGCAAGGATGGAGTAGCTATGATTGGGATACTATTTTTCAAAATCCACCATCCTATGATTATGACTTTGAAAACGGTATTACATTTACCATGAATGCTGTTGGAAATGATCATAAGCAATTACTGTTATATCCTAATTTAAATCATTCATCAAAATTAGTGTCTTTTGACCATTATAACAGATCATTTACAATGTCTGGTTTGTTTCCGGTGAATGATGAGCAAATCCAAGTAGGAGAAATTTCTTCTCAAGGACACGTATCAAAACCTAATTTGAATTTAAGATTCGAGCCTATTGGCATTCCTAGTATTGAAACCTTATTTAAACCTCTTCGGAATGATGTTTCTGATTATAACCTTCAAGAGATAGGTTCAAATAATATCCTTCATTGGAAGAAGATAGAGGCGTTGGATGAAGTTGTGCTTACAAAAAAGAAAGCCTATTCTCGTATTGAAAAACTTCAAAATAGAAGCATTGGAAAGGTAGAAGAAATTGATGAAGTTCTAATTAAGCGGTATAGAACATTTGTTCGTTATTTAAGAGACAAAGGATACACTGTTTATGATACACCAGGTAAATTTGAGATCTATAATAATTTGTCCAATAGTATACGATCACGTACGGTAGATGTGATATCTACAGTCAATGGCGATCAGGTTGTAAATAATAGTCAGCATAGTTCTTTAAGAAAACCATCGGATGACGATCATGTAACATCTTATCAAGATAGCGGGACAGTACCAGTTGTGTACTTAGATGGTATGTTATTAGGACAAGACTTGACTATTCTTGGTTCTTTAACTTTAGATAATATCGATTATATTGAAGTTAATAAATTCGGAATTGGTGGCGGAATGAAGGCTGGAGGTGCTGGTTTAATAAGAATTAAAACAAAACCCAACTACCAGGTCAGTCATAGCGGAAAACCTTCGGCTATTGCCAAATATGATATTCCATTAAAGTTTAGTGTGGCGAAAACATTTTACATCCCAAATTATGCTTCTAAAACAAGCGACTTCTTTAACGAATATGGGATTATAGATTGGTTTCCAATTATTCAATTGAATGAAAATGGTGAAATTGAAATTAAAATTTTGAGTGAAGCGCTTACAGAAATTAAATTGTTTGTTGAAGGGATGACTAATGATCAAGTTTTTGTATCGGAGGTTAAAACAATTAAAATAAAATAAGATTCGATATGTTTAAACGCGTGATAGTAGTCTTTTTCTTTTTTGGTTTGGTGACATCCGTTTCAATACAGGCTCAAGACAAAGATATTTTATGTCAAGTTCTGGATAAATCAACTCAACAACCAATTGTTTTTGCTACGGTAAGTATTAAAGACAGGAATAATGGCGTTATAGCTGATGAAGATGGTTATTTTAGGTTGCCTTATACATACAAACAGCAAAAAGATGTTTTAATTATATCATCTATAGGATATGAGTCAAAAATTTTGGAGGTCACGTCTCTTTTGGATGGCGAAATTAATATTATTAAACTAAAGCCTAAGTTGGAAGCTCTTAATGCAATTACGATTGTCACGAATAAAAGATCTCGAAAAAAGAACTTTATTCCAGCACGGAAAATTGTAGCAAAAGCGATTAGTAATATGCGCTTAAATTACCCGACGAATTCGCATTCTTACATCGCATATTATAGGGATTATCAGTTGTTAGACAAATCATATGTGAATTTAAATGAAGGGATTTTAGAAGTTTTTGATGCTGGATTTCAAACGAGTAAAATATTTGATTCCAGCAATCAAACTGCTTTGTATTCATATGCTAGCAATATTGATTTCCCGCAGGATTCTGTTTTATCGATGTCTTATAACCAGAAGAGCAGTAAGTACATAAAAGATGCTACGATTTCACCTTTAGGAGGGAATGAACTTAGTATTCTTAATGTTCATAATCCAATACGCAATAATGCGAACAATTCGTTTTCTTTTGTCTATCGTTTCAAAGATGATTTTCTTTACAATCACAAGTTTAGGATTATCAGAAAAATGTATTTAGATGACATTCCTATTTATGAGATTAAGTTTTCAGC
The DNA here is from genome assembly GCA_002162765.1 of Flavobacteriales bacterium 34_180_T64. Classification (GTDB taxonomy): domain Bacteria; phylum Bacteroidota; class Bacteroidia; order Flavobacteriales; family Flavobacteriaceae; genus MAAR01. The sequence continues at coordinate 77,926 of MAAR01000009.1, forward strand.
AATCGATGAAATAGCTGGCGTTAAGAATTCGGCTGAAGGTACTATTTATATCGCTTACGATAGCTTTGCTATTCATAAATTCGAATATAATGCATTCGGCTTGAGTAAAAAGGATCCACTTTATTCAGTGCGTCTTGAATATGTATCGAAACGTAATAAAATGTATCTAAATTATATTTCATTCAATAATCGATTTCAAGTAAAAAACGTTCATAGCTTTAAAATAGAAGATGTGAGTTTTGATGCTTCTGAAAATGCGTTTTATGTTAGATTTAATAATGAAATTAACCAGAATAGCGAACTCAATCCCAAGGACTTTAGATTTATATTTAGAAAGAGGAAATTAAAAATAAGCGACGTAGTGTTAACTGATGCAAAGACAGTAAAAATCGCTTTGATTCAAGGTGCTATTCCGGAGAATGTAAATATTGATGATAGATTTATAAAAGACTTAAAGTATAAAATTAAGAACATAAAAGATGTGGCTAGTAGACCCTTAGGTAGAGTTTCAGAATTAGAAGTTAATCAGTTTAGAGAGTTGTTTATACAAGAAGTATTTGAAAATAAACCTCTACCAAATAATCTGAGATTTGTAAATAAAAAAACCAATTTAAAAAAATCCGTCATTAATAAATCAGAAGATATATCTACTTATTGGCTAAACATTCCATTAAAAACAACAAAAAATTAAAAAATAGAGATTGGAGATCGCAGTTTATTGAGTGATCAGAGCTCTATAATTCTCACTTTTAATTGTTTCTATTTTTTATCCTTATCTTTTTTCATTTTGATATAAGCTGTAACTAATCGTACTCCTAATCTCGCGAAGAGTATAATGGCGATTACCATAACAATATCAAACCCATTCATAATTGAAATATTAGCTGCGTTCAATAAAGGTAGTATATATTCGTGAGTTAATTTTACTTGTCCCAGCTTAGGTAAAAAGAGTATAGGGTCTATTCAAGTATTTTAATTGATTTTATAACGACAGGAGCTGTTAATTGCTGGTTTTTGTTTTTAAAAGATTGAATTTTAAGCACAACATCCATGCCTTTAGTGACGTTCCCAAATGCGGCAAATCCTTGTCCGTCAGGATGACGTTTTCCTTTGTAATCCAATTCTGGTTGATCATTAATACAAATGAAGAAACTGCTCTGAGCTGTGTTAGGCGTGTCTCTAGCCATTGAAATGGTACCATGCTTGTGGTTGATTTTAGTTTGAGCGGTGGTTTCAATATCTATAGGAGGAAACAGTAATTCGTCTGGGATATCTCCACCTTGAATTACTTCAATTTTGATATCTCTAGTTGCTTCATTTTCAAGAGTACATACCCGAAAGAAGCTTGAGTTTTTATATGCGTCTTTTAAAATGTATTGCGTGAAATTAGAAACCGTGTTCGGGGCCTTTTCTGGATATAATTCGACAAAAATTGAGCCTTCAGAAGTCTTGATTTCACAGTTTATTTTTGGATCAGTGCAACTAAAAACAGTAATTAATAATAGAGTAATAAATAATTTATGTTTCATTTTAAATGAGATATTTATAAATAACTAAGCCACCATTTGTCTCTATTATTTGCCTTGTAATTCATATAGAATTTAGAAATGGGATAGAGCAACAAGACGACGCCTATCCAAACAATATAGACCACCCAAAGTGAATACCCATAAGTGGCTAGTTTAGCAGTCATGAAATCTGTAGCTGTCAAGATCATATCTCGCCAATCTCCTCCAAAAATAACCATTACAATTATAGCCAATACATGAATAACAAGTACATGTAAAAAATAATAAAACAGCGGAACACGACCGAATACTAAAAAAAAGTTTGTGAATCTGTTTTTTACGGATTCTATGGCATATAAAAACAGCAATGAAGGCCCGATGGTCATTAAAATATAAACCAATGATGGCGGGTATTTTGCAGCATTGAAAAACGATAGTATGGTATATGTTGTATTTTTCTGAGTTGTCCATGGTACCAAATCACCATAAACGTTAAAACCTCTAATTATAAAAAATAATATGATGCTACCAAGGCCAATTCTCAATAACCATTTTCTTCGTACAGATGCTTCAAAACCTGACTTGTAAAAGGTCCCAAAACAATATCCCAAAACAATTAAACCAATCCATGGAATTATAGGATAAACAAAAGCAATCATTCTGTCAGGACCTACTGATAAAAATTGTTGTTGATGTAAGATATACCATATAATGGATTTAAAACTAGAGCCTTGCATAACAATACCATCCAATAAATTATGTCCAGCAACTAGTATGATGCCAATACCTAGAAGCGCTTTTATTGGAAGATAGATTAGTCCAGAAAGCACTACCATGCTTAAACCTATGGCCCAAATAACTTGAAATATGAGTAAGCTGTATGTTGGATCAAAGGCCCAAATGATGTTGTTAAGCACTATTTCTAAAAATATAAGCCAAAGCCCTCGTGTAAATAAAAACTTTGAGAGTTGCGCTTTGTTCTTTTTGCTTCCATATAAAAATGAAGAGGTGCCTGCCAGAAACACAAAAACTGGTGCGCAATAATGCGTTATAAATCGTGTAAAAAAGAGGAACGGCGTAGTCGTATCCATATGAGTTGGGTCTATAAAAAAGGAACCATAGTTAAAGTAATCTCGAACATGATCTAATGCCATGATTACCATAACAACACCTCTCAATATATCAATGGATTCAATTCGTGTTGATTTAACTAATATCATATTTTTTGATTGTTGACGTGAGGAAGGATTTATAAAGATATAAATTATGGATGTATTCCGATTATAAGTAGTTGTCTAAGTCTTTTTCACTGAAATTATTTGAATGCACAATAATGTCACAACCCACTGAGAATTTTTGTACTTCCGTATTTACAGTTTCATCTAATTCACAAATATGAAGTCGATCTGCGTTATTTAATTCCATTAGGTGTTCAAACCATTCTTTTTTAGAAATATCTGTAGTTGATACTTTTACGTCAAAATTATGATCTAAAAACAGCTTAGGAATTTCACTTTCTATAAATCCTGAATTAAATATGATGCCTACTTTTTTCATCGGAAATTGAATTCGATATTAGACTATTCAATTTTAAAATAACAGGTAGATTGGCAATATCTTTAAGCATTAACTATTTCAAAAAAATAAACACTAAACAAAATGCTTAATAATGATGTATTGCCAAATTCTCTCCCTAAAACGTTTTCTACCTGTAAGTTTAATTATTTTCTATTTTGAGCGAGATATGAAATTTCTTGGTTTTGCACTATGCGCTGTCCGAGTGAAATCAATTTCTTCATTTAATTAGTTTAAAAAACCTACCGCGTAAACGGCAGGTTTAGGATGGTTGGTTATTGTTTTGGTGAATACGATAAATCAGGTCGCATAGCGCCAGTGATTTCTTCATACTCAGAAGCTAGATTAAAAACTGCATCAAATGTAGCTTTAGAATCTGGACCAAGTAAGGCTTGGTTTTCTTTAGCTCTTTTAGCATAATCTTCGGCATCTTTTGCAGATACGACTACCAAGAAATAATCTCCGATTTGACCAAATCCATTCATGTAAACACGATAGTGCATTTTAGATGTTTTTGCTACAAAAAGTTCCTTTACAGCTTTCATGTTTTTGGCCATTTCAGATCTGTTCTGAGGTGTCACATGAATGTAATGCCATTTTCTGTAGTTCAATCCTTCTTGAACTGTGCTCATTCCGTCTGGCATATATGATAAATCATTATTCCTAATAACAACATAACTTCCATGTTTATCGTAGCATTTATCATAGCCGTCAAAAAGCGCTTTATAATCTTCTTCACCCATTTTTTCTGACAAGGAAGCCATGCTGAAATTTTCAATATCTGCTAGCTTTTCAATGGCTGTAATACTTAGAAATTTACCATTTGATAGCTGTGCTACGTTCCATGAACCTTCGAAATTGTGCTTAGCACAGGCTGCATTAAATGCTTTAGAAAGGTTCTCATATTCATCTATCATAGATGGTTTTACTTGATCTTCATGAATCCAAAACGCTTGATTATTATCGTCTTGAGCAATTGAAATAGTTGGCGTTAGCATCAATGCTAATATTAATAGAATTGAAATCTTTAAGGTTTTCATAATTAATAGCTTTATGTTAAAATGGTTAATAATTAGGAATCAATAACGATTCGTTGCTCTAAGGAATTGAAAATCAGAATAAAATCCAATTGAGTTAGGACGAAGCTCTAGAATTCTTGTCCGAGTATATACTTTTATTTATCGAAAAATTATAAGGAAATGTGGCGTAGTGTATTAGATAGTTTGTAGCCTTCTAAGTAATTCTTCCTTTAAAGTCTTGCTAACAGGTATCGCTTTTTTTGCAATTACAATATGTCCTATGGCAACTTCATCTATTTGAGATAGATTAATGATAAAGGAGCGATGTACCCTTATAAAATGTTCCTTGGGTAGTTTTTCATCCATATCTTTTAAAGTCATTACCAATAAGTATTCTTTGTCTTTGGAGTATATGCGACAATAGTTTCGTTCAGCTTCAATGTAAAGCACATCTTTAATGTCCACTTTAATCATTTTTTCATGATGTTTCACAAAAATGCAATCGCTTAAAATGAAAGGTGGTTCTTTTTCGGTTTCAATTGGGCTGGTCTTAGAAGATGCAGAATTCAATCTGGTTACGGCGAGTTCAATTGCTCGTTGCAGATCTAATTTTTTAAAAGGCTTAGAAATAAAAGCATAAGGACGCGTAGATTTTGCTCTATTAAAATTGTCATCGTCTGCATTAGCGGTTAAATAGATAATGGGAATATTATAATCTTTCTGCATGAGTTTAGCAGTTTCAATGCCATCTAATTTTCCCTTAAGATTAATATCTAATAACACGATATCTGGTAGATTCTCTTTTATATGAATTAATGCTTCTTCACCTCTTGGTACTATTCCTGTAACTTCATAACCTAATGAAGACAATTGTAGTGAAATGTTTGCCGCTATAATCATTTCATCTTCAACAATAAATATTTTTGTTAATTTTTCCATGTTTATGCCGCTGAGTTTAATTTAAATTGAAATAAAACTGAGGTGCCATTGTCTAAAGTTTCTACCATATCACCATTTAGTTGTTGGGTTAAAAGTTTAATGAGTTGAGTGCCAAATCCGGTTCCTTTTGGAGCAAGACCTTTTATTTTTCCAATTCCATTATCAGTTACTTTTAAAGTTAAAGTTTCAGGGTCGTTTTGGGATAAACTTATTTTAATATTACCTTTTTTATTTTCTGGGAACGCATATTTTAAAGAATTGGTAATCAATTCATTAACGATTAGTCCAATTGGTACTGCGGTATCGACATCTAGTTCTAAGTTTTCCATAGCACATTCAATTTTTACTTTTTCTTCAGCATTAAATGTATCGAGAATACCTTCCCCTAAATTTATAAAGTAATCTTTCATTTCTATGGATCCTAAATTTTCACCTTGATAGAGTTTTTGATGAATAATGCCCATCGATTGTACTCTATTCTGACTGGAAAGCATGGCGTCTTTTGAAACTGAATCTTCTAATTTTGCAGATTGTAGCGCTATCAGGCTTTTGACCATTTCTAAATTATTTTTTACCCGATGGTGTATTTCTTTTAATAGTATTTCGTTTTGACTGTTTTTAGCATCAAGTTCCTTATTCAGTTCAATGAGTGCCAATCGTTTTTTACGAATACTTTTTATACTAAAATAGAAATGACCTAAAAAGATAGCCAATAATGCTGCAATACCTATGTATAATATTTGCATTTGCTTTTGCTGAGCGATTTTCTCATCCTGAAAATAAATAGTGGCATTCATTTTACCAGTTTCATATTTGATCTGTGCTTCAGATTCCATGGTTTGTACTATTGTTTCTTGGTATTCATCATAATCCATGGTATATAATTGGTAATACTCTAAAGCTTTTTTATAATTCCCCATGGCTTTATAGATGTCTGATACATGCATATAATTTTCCCAAAGATTTCGTGTTCGCCCACTTTTTTTAATTAAATCAATAGCTTGAAGATTATAAGGTAGCGCCTCACGATATCTGGATTGTAAAATGTAAACATGTCCAATGTTTGCTAACGAAGGGATTAAATAACGCTCTTGACCTAGCTTCTTGGAAGTATCAAAGTTGTGTTGATAATCAGCAATGGCTTCATTATATCGTTCTAAATATTTTAATATATTCCCACGCCAATTAATAGCTGTCATATTTAGAATACCAGTTTCTCCGTTTTTTTTATAAATATTAATTGCTTTGTTGATATTCAGAAGGGCATCATTTAAATTAGCTCCCGAAAATAATTGACTTGCTGCCTTATATCGATATGACAAGGCTAAGTCTTGTTCTAATTTCAGTTGTTCTTGAATTTTAATTGCCTTGTCACAGTAATTTATACCTTCTTGGTATCGGTTTTCATAATATAGCAAATCGCAAATATGTGCATAACAAATGGCGATGCCTTTTTGATCGTCCATAGATTCATAAATATCTAATGCGTCATAAACATTTGTCATTGACTCGTTGTACTCAGCTTTTAAATTATGAAGTGTTTTTAATTCTAAAAGGGTAGTCGCTAATGCGTTTTTGTCTGTATTAATTTCATAAATATCTTTAACTAAATTTAAATAGTATAAAGACGAATCGATTTGAGCATATTCTTTATGGTAGATACTTAAATATCTATAAGAATTGGCTAATGATTTTTTACGGCTTTTGTTTCTAGATAGTTTTAGTGCTTTATGCGCCGTTTTGTAAATTAATGTGGAATCTTTTGAATTGTCAATATGTTGTTCTAACCAAATAATTAAGGTGTCGAGCTCAACAATTGTTGAGTTTTGTGCCTGAACATTCAATGATGCACAGCACAATGCAAGCATTAAGGTTAGTTTGTTAATCATTAATCTTTTATATATAGCTATCAAAAAGACTTGAGAGAATGTTAAAGATACTAATTTTTAATAAATGTTAATAAAAACCAAAAATGTAGAATTTATAATGCGTATAATAATGGAATCATTCTATCTCAGCAACATCCTGAGTGGCTTCTTCTAATTCAATAAAATCATCTCGAATTTTTTGCAATTCTAAGGTGAGTTCAGATGTATTCCAATACCCATATTCCCTTACTATTTTTCCATCTTCAAATTGATACGTAATATGTACAGGGATTACTATTTCCTTATTGTTTGCTGCCAGATTACCTTTCCATAAACCCCAAAAGTTAACCCATCTTTTTCCGTTATTATCTTCAATCATTTCATACTCTCTATACTCATCTTCAAAAGCTCGCGTAGAAAAACTTAGATCATTATTTTGATGATATTCGGGTAAGTCTGGTGGTAGTAAAATATTTTTTCTGGAGTTGTAAAATATTTGTGCTGTATCATTATATCGTTCTACCAATTTATTCCATTCTTGATAATCATAATCATTGATCGTAGCTTTAACAATTTCAATTTCCTCAGAGTCTTGAGTATATCGAATTTTGTTGTTTTGACATGCAAAGAGTAGTGTAGCAGTAAGCACTAATAGAATTAATTGTTTCATAATGTCAAGATATTAATTAGTAGTTAAAACGTATGATACAAAAGATGCGGATATATAAATATACTAAAATTAGTTGATTTTTCAGTTGTAAATTGTCAGGTATTAGTGACGAAAAAAGTGTGGGGTTTAAAACCCACGCTTTTAATCTATAATTGTATTTCAATTTGATTTTTTAAAATATCATCAAAGGTTTCTCGTTTTCGAATTAAATGTGCTTTGGCATTGTGCCACAAAACTTCTGCCGGACGATATCTTGAATTATAATTTGACGCCATAGAGTAACAGTATGCTCCTGCATTTTTAAAAGCAAGAATATCACCTTCAGCAATTTCATTTATTCTTCGATTATTTGCAAACGTATCTGTTTCGCAAATATATCCAACAACCGAATAGAAACGTTCTTTCCCATTTTTATTTGATAGGTTCTCAATTTCGTGCTGTGCACCATATAACATCGGACGAATTAAATGATTAAACCCCGAATCAATTTGTGCAAAAACAGTAGAGGTTGTTTGTTTTACAACATTGACCTTTGTTAAGAAAACCCCAGCTTCACTTACCAAATATTTTCCAGGCTCAAATGCAAGCGTTAATTCCTTCCCATAGTTTTTACAAAATAAATTAAAACGTTGGGTAAGTCGTTCTCCAAACTCTTCAATATTAGTTTCTATATCACCTTCTTTATAAGGTACTTTGAAGCCAGAACCAAAATCTAAAAAATCTAAGTTTTTAAAATGTTTCGCCGTTTCAAATAAAATTTCACTGGCATAAAGAAAAACATCGATGTCTAAAATATCGCTTCCAGTATGCATATGGATGCCGTTAATTGTCATATCAGTATTTTCTACAATCCGCAAAATATGTGGAATTTGATGAATTGAAATTCCAAATTTACTATCGATGTGTCCTACAGAAATATTAGTGTTTCCACCGGCCATAACATGTGGATTAATTCTAATGCAAACAGGTGTTTTTGGATGATTAGTTCCAAACTGTTCTAAAATGGAAAGATTATCAATATTTATTTGCACACCTAGTTTTGCCGCAACCTCTATTTCGTCAAGAGAAACGCCATTTGGTGTAAAAATTATATTGTCAGGTGTAAATCCTGCAGTAAGCCCAAGTTTTACCTCTTGGATAGAAACCGTATCTAGTCCTGCTCCTAAACTCCCAATCAGTTTTAAAACTGAAATATTTGATAATGCTTTTGCTGCATAATTTATCTTAATCTTCTTGACCTTATTAAATGCTGTTGTTAACCGTTTATACTGAGAAATCATTTTCTCTGAATCGTAAACATAAATCGGACTTCCAAAGTCCTGAGCAATTTGTAATAAGGATGTTGTTTCCATTTTTTCTAAATTAGATTAAGCGACAAAACTATGAAGTATTTTTATTAATGCTTGTATTGAAATCCAGTATTTTAAAGCTAATTAATCATAATCATCATTCCGTATTAAAATTTATTGCTTAAAAGCATAAGTATGATTACTTTTGTGGCACTAAAATTTTTGATAAAAAGATGAATTTACACGAATATCAAGGTAAAGAAATACTGAATAGTTTTGGAGTTAGAATCCAACGTGGTATTGTTGCTCAAAATGTTAATGAAGCTGTTGCTGCGGCGAAACAATTGACTGCTGAAACGGGAACGGGTTGGCATGTAATTAAGGCTCAAGTACACGCAGGTGGTCGTGGAAAAGGTGGTGGCGTTAAACTCGCAAAAAATTTACAAGAGGTTGAAGAAATTGCTGGAAATATTTTAGGTATGGACTTAATTACACCGCAAACTTCTGCCGAAGGAAAACGTGTACATCAAGTTTTAGTAACTGAAGATGTATATTATCCAGGTGAAACTGAAACGAGTGAGTTTTACATGTCTGTATTGTTAAATCGTTCTACGGGTCGAAATATGATAATGTATTCTACTGAAGGAGGAATGGATATTGAAACGGTAGCTGAAGAAACCCCACATTTAATATTTAATGAAGAAATAGATCCCTCTGTTGGATTAATGCCATTTCAAGCACGACGTATAGCATTTAACCTTGGATTGTCAGGGTTGGCATTTAAAGAAATGACAAAATTTGTAGCCAGTCTATATACTGCATATGTGAAATCGGATTCCTCTCTATTTGAAATTAATCCAGTTTTAAAAACAAGTGATAATAAAATCATGGCTGTAGATGCCAAAGTAACTATAGATGATAATGCCCTTTATAGACATAAGGATTATACCGATTTGCGTGATTTACGTGAAGAGAATGCAATAGAAGTAGAAGCTGGTGCTTTAGGATTGAACTATGTAGATCTTGATGGTAATGTTGGTTGTATGGTAAACGGAGCTGGACTCGCAATGGCTACAATGGATTTAATTAAACAGGCTGGAGGCGAACCTGCTAACTTTTTAGATGTTGGAGGTACTGCAGATGCGGCCAGGGTAGAAGCTGCTTTTAGAATTATCCTTAGAGATCCAAACGTTAAAGCAATTCTAATTAATATTTTTGGAGGAATTGTACGTTGTGATCGTGTCGCGCAAGGTGTGATTGATGCATATAAAAATATGGGTACCATTTCTGTGCCTATAATAGTGCGTTTGCAAGGTACGAATGCAGATATTGCAAAAGAATTAATTGATAATTCTGGACTAGATGTACAGAGTGCTGTAGAGTTTCAAGAAGCTGCAGATAAAGTTCAAGTTGTATTGTCTTAGAATTTTGATACTATATTTAAAGGTGTAATGTTTTAACGTTACACCTTTTTTTATGCAATTATGTTCGCAATCTTAATGAAAGTTAAGCTAGAGTTGTTGGTTGTACAAAAGTGTAACGATTGTAGAATTATATGATAAAAGTAAAACATATATCATACCAGTAACTTTAGCTATCGAAGAATAAATTATACCTTTTGAATATTAACAGCTCTTTACAAATTGTAAGGCACTTTTTTTATAAATGTAAGCCACATTCCGTTTTCGGATTGTTATTCCATCGACCACTTCTATCATCCCCTGGAATTGTACAATGTTTGCATCCAATAGAACCAAAGCCTTGAGAGACCATTGGATGAAAAGGCAATTCATGTGTCTTAATGTATTCATCTCGCTCTTCTTTTGAAATATCTAATAAAGGGTAAAACTTTAAAATGCCTTTGCGCATTTCAAAAATATCCAGCGATGACCGATGATCACTTTGCCATTCCATAAGACCTGAAATCCAAACTTTATAATGTGTCTTTATTAAATCTAAAGGTTTAACCTTATTTATTGAACAACAAAAATCAGGATTTTTACTCCAAGTTTCATCCTGAGTAGTGAAGTCGTGTTCTTCTTTAATTGCACTTATTGACGAAACGTTAAGTCCATAAAGTTCGGTAAGTTCTTTTTTATATTTAAGTGTATCATCAAAGTGGTATCCTGTATCGATAAAATAGACTTTCTGATTTTTATTAATATCTGAAAGTAATTTTAACAAAAATGCAGAAGTGGCTGCAAATGAACTTGTAAGCATCACATCGGTTTCGGCAAAGTCAATATAAAGTTCTTTTATGCGCTCTCGAACAGTTAGTAAATTGTACTTTTTGTTCAATAACTTAATTCTATCTTCTGATAGATCCGTAGTATTTACGGCCAATGAGGTGTCCAACATGTTATTTCGGATAAAAATATCTTTAATGCGCAATTTATAACTATCATTTCACTAAAAAAAGTGAAATGATAGAAATATAAGAATAATAATAATAGGCTATTTTTTTTCCTTCTTAGGCAATGGACCTCGCAAATGAATAACTAAACCATTAAGGAAGTTACGCAATATTTGATCACCACACTCCATATATTTAGGATGGTCTTCATTTCTGAAAAGTGCGCCGAGTTCACTTTTGGAAATCCTGAAATCCACAAGCGCTAATATTTTAACAATATCATCATCTCTTAGTTTTAATGCGACTCTCAGTTTTTTAAATATATCGTTATTAGTCATCAGATATACAGGTTTTTTATGGTGTTATTAATTGTAAAAACGAAAGTACATAAAATTCGAGAATAAGGGTAATGTATTTTATCGATAATGTTTTTTGACTACTGAATTATCGATGAAATGCAAAAATCACGTAAATAATTGAAAATCAGTTAGATATGTTTTATATTTGTATGAAAGTATGAAATGTACGATGAATTACTCTTAATTTTTCGATGAGACACTAATAATCAACGATTATGTAATGTATAAACTGTTTAACTTTATAATAAGAAAATTAAAACTCCCTCAGTTATGATAAATCGTGTTGAAAAATTGAGCTTGCTTTCAGAGATGATCGCCTTTGCACAAACTGACGAAAATATTAGATCTATTGAATACAAATTTCTTTCTGGAGTGGCTAAGCAATTAGAAATATCCAAAGAAGACTTTGATTATCTATTTAAATATCCGGTAAACTATGTGCATTTAAAGAGTCATAGTGAACGTATAGTACAGTTTCATAGACTCGTATTATTAATGAATTTGGAGAAGGATATTTCTAGTAAAGAACTTGTTAAACTCCATAACTTTGGCTTAAGAATGGGACTAAGTCATGAATCCATAAATAAAGTATTGGATTTAATGGAAAGCTTCCCTAATAAAGTAGTGCCACCAGATTTTTTAATAGATATATTTAAAGTTCAATATAATTAGACTTTTAATTGTTCTAATTTATTTTGATACGCTTTAATTTCATCTCTAAATTTTGCCGCCTGTAAGAAATCTAATGCTTTTGCAGCTTGTTCCATAATTTTACGTTTTTCACGAATTTTCTTTTCTAATTCACCTTTAGTAAGATATTCACTTTCGGGTTCGGCAGCTTTAGCAGCTTCTAACGCGTAACTATAAGTACTTACAGAGTTTTTTGCCAATGCGCTATTCAGACTTTTATTTAATGCAGTTGGGGTAATTTTATTTTCTGTGTTATAATTAATTTGTTTTTCGCGCCTATAGTTAGTCTCATCAATAGTCTTTTGCATGCTTTTAGTGATTTTATCGGCATACATAAGCGCCTTACCTTCAAGGTGACGCGCTGCTCTACCAACCGTTTGTGTCAATGATCTCGCAGATCGTAAAAAGCCTTCCTTATCTGCATCAAGGATTGCAACTAATGAAACTTCAGGCAAATCTAAGCCTTCTCTTAGTAAATTAACACCAACTAAAACATCAAAAACACCACGCCTTAAATCTTGCATGATTTCAACGCGCTCAAGTGTATCGACATCACTATGAATGTAGCGACAACGAATTTGAATCCTATCAAGATATTTCGTCAATTCCTCAGCCATACGTTTTGTGAGGGTTGTTACCAACGTACGTTCATCTTTTTCGACCCGTTGTTGAATTTCTTCAATTAAATCATCAATTTGATTTAAACTTGGCCTGACTTCAATTATTGGATCTAAAAGTCCCGTTGGGCGAATGACTTGTTCGATATATACACCATCTGTCTTTTGTAATTCATAATCAGCTGGAGTTGCACTTACATAAATAACTTGATTTTGAAGCGCTTCAAATTCTTCAAATTTTAAGGGCCTATTATCCATAGCAGCAGGTAATCTAAAGCCATATTCTACCAAGTTTTCCTTTCTGCTTCTATCGCCTCCATACATGGCATGTACTTGAGAAATTGTGACATGACTTTCATCTACAACCATTAAAAAATCATCTGGAAAATAATCGAGTAAACAGAATGGACGTGTACCAGGAGCACGACCATCTAGGTAACGTGAATAATTTTCTATTCCTGAACAATATCCTAATTCACGAATCATTTCGAGATCAAATTCTGTTCGCTCCTTAAGACGTTTTGCTTCTAAATGCTTTCCAATTTCCTTAAAATAATCATGCTGCTTTACTAAATCGTCCTGAATATCTTTGATAGCGCCCTGTAAAACCTCAGGTGAAGTCACAAACATATTTGCGGGATAAATGGTTAGTCGGTCATATGTTTCAACAACAGCATTGGTCTGAATATTGAATGCTTCAATTTCTTCGATCTCATCTCCAAAAAAATGTATTCTAAAGGCGTCGTCGGCATAACTTGGAAAAATATCTACAGTATCTCCTTTTATTCTGAAATTTCCATGATTAAAATCGGCTTCCGTTCTTGAATATAAACTTTGTACAAGGTTATGTAATAATTCAGTTCGAGAAATGATTTGATCTTTCTTAAGCGTAATCACATTTTTTTGAAATTCAACCGGATTTCCTATTCCATAAAGACAAGAAACAGAAGCGACAACAATTACGTCGCGCCTCCCAGAAAGAAGGGAAGAGGTTGTGCTCAACCTCATTTTTTCGATTTCCTCGTTTATAGATAAATCTTTTTCAATATAAACTCCCGAAACTGGTATGTAGGCTTCTGGCTGGTAATAGTCATAATAAGACACAAAATATTCAACAGCATTTTCTGGAAAAAACTGTTTAAATTCAGAATATAATTGTGCTGCTAAAGTTTTGTTGTGAGCTAAAACGAGTGTAGGTCGTTCAACGGATTCAATCACATTTGCGACAGTAAAAGTTTTACCAGACCCAGTAACACCGAGCAAAGTTTGATATTTCTCATTAGAATTGATGCCGTCAACAAGTTGCTTGATAGCTTGAGGTTGATCGCCAGTTGGATTAAATTCTGATTGGATTTTAAATTTCATTGAGCAACTATAAGAGCTTGTTTTCTGGCTTATAAATTTAAACAATTAACGCACAAGCGCAAAATGACCTTGATAGATTCTTCCATCAATTAAGGTAACAATAAACCAATAATCATCACTAGGTAATACATCGCCATTTAAAGTTCCATCCCAACCATTATTAAGATGATTTTGATGAGCTAATAATTTTCCATAGCGATTAAATATTTTAATATCAATGCCTTGATTGAATTCTGAATTGACACCATAAATTTTCCATGTATCATGAACATTGTCATCATTAGGAGTGAAATATTGTGGAAATCCGAGTATAGAAACTATTTGTTCCGTTATTCCACAACCATTACGATCTCTAACATAAACAGTATGAAATCCAGGCGAAATGTTAGAAAACACCGGTAATCCCTGGTAGAAGCCATTGATTTCATCTAAGGCATATTCATAAAATCCTTCTCCAGAAGTTTGAATGGTTATGGTATTATTCTGACCTCCTTCTACAATTGATATGTTTTCGATTATAGCAATATCAGACCCTGAAACTGTAATAGTCCGAGAGGCTGAACAACCATTTGGATCCGTAACAATAACCGTATATATCCCAATTTCATTGATTTCATTGAACGATGTATTAACTCCAGTAGGATTTCCATTTAGTAACCATTCATAATAGTAATTGCTCGGTGAATCATATTGGACACCACCATAAATTGTTATGGTTTCAGGGTAATGATTTAAACAATATATCAAAGCTTCACCTTCCAAGAGAATAGGAGTATAAAGTACCACTAAATTAGTAGCGATAATTGCAAAACACTGATTATTACTATTGATTTTAACGAATATCGTTTGCAAGTTCGGAGAGGTGTTTTGATAATCAGCTGATAAATTGTTGCTTTCAATAAAGGCATCTTCTTCCGTAGCATAATATGATATCATAGCATCAACAGGAATTTGATTCTGAATTGACGCTGATATGTCATTTAGATTGAAATTTGCAACTCCATCAATTACAGTTCCATCACATGCTTCCAAATCGGGAATTATTACTATATTATTTGAAATTTGTAATTGGAGTTCACCAATCGCATAGCAGCCATTTTGATTTTCAACACGAGCATAAACGATTTGAAAAGGAGCGTTATTTTGAAAACTGTTTGGAGTAACTATAGGATTAGTAGTGTTGATTGCATCAGTTTCGGTATAAAAGAAATTTGAAACGAATAAAGAACCGTCAATATTAGTCAAGTTAGAAACCGCGTCATATAAATCATAAAAAGTAATACCATCTTGATTTTGATCACATTCAACTAATATTGAATCTACAGCAATTGGATTTAAGGAGTACTCTATAATTGCTTCACCATATGCAATACAATTATTATCGAGAGTAACTTCAACATTATAAGTGCCAGCATCAACAACTTCGTACACTGGATTCGTTTCAGATACTTGTTCTATGCCATCTTTAAACCAAGTATAGGTGTTGGAAGTGCCTGGTTCTGTAGCATCTAGAGTATAGATTTCGTTTTCGCATAATGCAGTGTTAGTCGCTAATAAGCGATTTGGACCAATGTCGGTTGATAACTGAAAACTTCCTGCTTCTAGGAATACAGCTGAGTCATATCTGTAATTTTGTTCGTCGGCAATCACTAATTTCACTTGATACACTTGATTTGGAATGACATTAGCTGTCGCTGTTAATATTGCCGTTTGACCATTGAAATTAATTGGAGAAACAGAACCATTGAAACTTCCAAAATAAGTTTCATTTTCAGCAGGACAGCCTCCAACAATTTCTGGATGTACTGTTGTTACTTTTACGGGTATATCGGTTCCAGGAACGAGCGCAATGTTTTCGTATTGTGAAGCAGATTCTGGACGAATAAGAAATCCAAATAAGTCTGAGTATTGACAGGTTCCAGCATTATTTTCTTGGTATTCTTCGGAAGCAAATATATACCTAAAACTTACTTGTGAAGCAACAGAAGTAAACTCAAATTCTATAATGGTTGCATTATGGGTGTTTGACTCATTCAAAACCGTTTCTAAATCTGAATCACCCGACCAATTTGGTGCATCATCATCGCTTAGAGAATTATTAGGGCCTTGAGTATTAATAAGTCTTCCAGTACTCAAAACAATACCACTTTGAAAAGGAAAAGTAGTTCCAGAGGCATCAAAAAAGCCATAGCTTTGATCCGTATTATTGAAATCGCCACCAACAACATTAGTTACCGTTACGTTTTCAATACAATCACTATCGATTAAAACGTTCTCAATAAGTTCTTGAGGCGTATACGTTTGACTATCTACCTGAATATTTTGACCTAAAGCCACAGTAGAGCATACTAAACACAAAATTTGGAGAAACTTAATCATATACAATTCTTACGAACTACAAAGATACAAATACCCTTGTAGTTATGTGATAAATGGAATGTTAAAGCTCTTAAATAACGATTAAAGGCGTAGTGCAAAGTGACCTTTTACCTGAAAAGCAATATCACCCTTTTTTACATCAGCAAGGAACCAATAATCAGTTGCAGGCATTAATGCACCATTATACCTGCCATCCCAACCTCTAGAAGTAGATGTAAGTTGAGTTAACAATTTACCATATCTATCAAAAATGTAAATAATTGTCCCTGGTAAGGTTTCGACACCTGTTATATGCCACGTATCAAAATAGGAGTCTCCATTTGGTGTCATGAATTTAGGGGCGTCAATAACCACTACGTCCTTAGTTACTTCGGCACAACCGTTTAAATCGATAATTGTAATTGTATGATAGCCTAAAGCTACATTTTCGAAAACTGGAGAATCTTGAGGTTCTCCATCATCTAAAACATATAAATAATTACCTATTCCACTTATAGTGACCACTATATTGTTGGGATCTGAGAAATCAATAGTTTCTGTAACTTCTATTATGGCCGCTTCTGACTCTATCACATTAAAAACTTCAGTGGTTTCACATCCTAAAGGTGATGTTACAGTTACCCAATAGGTTCCAATTTCAGTAATTTCAATTTCAGGTGTAATCTCATTTGTTGACCATAAATAGAGGTCTCCTGTATTATTTGTATTGGCACTAACTAGTAACGGTAAATTATCCAAACATACTACTTGATCTCCAATTTCAAGAATCGGTTTTGGATGGACGATTGTATTAAATTGTGTTAGGCTATAGCATCCAGTAGACACATTTTCTATTCGAACGAAAATAGTTTCTCCATTATAGGCTTCATGGGTAATTCCTAAATCGTTCAGACCTTCTTCAGCAGAAAAGCCATCGGTATAATAGGTTACGATAAAGTTATTCGGATTTTGTGTTCCAATTACAGCAACTGATTGTTGCACAAAATCGAATTCAAGAAGGCCATCAAAATCATCGTCGCAATCTTCGAGATCGTTTGGTTGATACGCAATTGGTAAGCTGTTTACCACTAATTGAAATGGATAAATAAGGTAACATTGCGTAGTTGAAAATTCAACACGTGCATAAATTGTATCATTATTTGTTTGATAATTGTAATTTGAATTGAGTGCATTGGTTTGTTCAAATGCATCAAGTTGAGTTGAATAATAGGACACCAACACATCTGTAGTTTCAATTAAAAGTATCGAATCTATATTGGATAACTCAAAACTATTGGTGTCGTTATCACAAATCTCATGAGTTTGAAAATCATTTATAGCCGGAGGGAGGTTAACTTGTAACTCTAGCGGAATCGCTAAATAACAATTGGAAATTGTATTTTCTATTTTAACATATACAGTTTGAGGATTAGTTAGATTTGTATAGGATTCAGGTGCTGTTATTTCATTGGTGTTGTTATCCAAATCACTAACTGACTCAAAATATGAGATTACAATATCATCTTGTCGTACATCTAAAATGTCAAATTCTGATTGTGTCAAGTCGAAAGTAACAATCCCATCATGATTGTCATCACATAAAATTATAGGCTGAGCAGGGTTTGCTTCTGGCGCTTGTATTACATTTAGTTCAAAACTAGTGATGGAATTACATATGGTACCATTATCAACTTGAACATAAATTTGTTGCGGATTTACGGTATTGGTATACTGCAAATCAATTGGGTTAATGCTGTTTTCGGCATTCGCTTGAGACGTATAAAATGTAATCGTTAAGTTATCGGGAATGCCTTGGGAAATTTCTGAAATTTTTTGAGTTAAATCAAATGTATCAAAGCCATCATTTTCAATAGTATCACACACAAACCAATCTGTTGGTTCATTAAATTCAGGATTTACACCGACCTCAATTGTAAATGAAGCAGTACTAAAACAATCGTAATCACTTAAATTTTCTACACGAACATAGATAATTTGGGGATTAGATGTATTTTGAAAAGCACTATTTTTATCGATAGCATTAGTTCTATTATCAGCATCCATTTGGGATGTGAAATAGAGTGTTTGTTTGCCAGTTTGCCCATTGAGAATCTCAGTATCTTTAGTCGAAAAAGTGAAATCTCCTATGGCATCATAGGTGTCTTCACATATTTTATAATTACTTATTGGAATAAATACGGGAAGTGTATTTACAATAATTTCAAAGCTTTCAGTAGCATGACATCCTGTTATAGTATTTGTCACTCTAACGAATATAGATTGTGTGTTACTTGAATAAGCTGTTGGATTAACAATAGAATTAATGTTCGAATCTGCTTCAGATAAGGTTAAATGAAACGAAATGGATCTATCTGTTGTGTCGGTAACCAATTCTGGAATTACGCTAGTTAAATCAACAATTGAAATTGCATCTTGATCGTTATCACATATTATAATATTACTCGGTGTTGCCGTAATTGGAGCATCCAAAATTTGAATTTCAAATTCATTAGTATCAGCACAACCAGTAATGCTATAGGTAATTCGAGTATATAAGGTTTGAGGATTACTAATATTAGTGTAAAATGCTGGTAATGCATTCGAATTTGAGGTCGCATCAGCTTCCGTTTCGAAATATGTAACTGTAAATTCTGATTGACCTAGAGTTACCTGAGCATCGAATATTGCAAGCTCAATAGAGGTAAACCCATCTTGATCCGAATCACAAACTGGGACGGTGCCAATGGAATCAAATTCAATAACAGGGTTTACAATTAAATCGATTGTTTCGAACTCTAAACATGTTGGACTACTAATTGTAATATAAATGGTCTGTGGATTACTAGTAGGAATATAAAGTTGCGTGTCGTCAATCGGATTTGTTTGATTGTCACGGTCGGTTTCTGTTTCATAAAAAACGATGCTAAGATCTTCAATGTCATTCATAATTGAACCCGCAACATTATTTAAATCAAACCCGTCAATGCCATCATTATTTTCATCGCATAAAGAGAAATTTTGAACATTGGTTCCCGTTAACAATAAGTTTGGATGAATTTCAACTGTTGTTATAGATGCACATCCTGTTGTGTTGTCTTCAACTCTTATAAAAATGTCTTGTTCTTCGAAAATAGTGTTGTCATAGTTGGTTTCATTTGATATAGCATTAATACCTGATTCAGCATCACCAATTGTTTCATGAAACGTAACAGAGACTCCTGTTAATCCTTCAAGTACCTCACCAATTATACTAGTTAAATCAAATGAAGCATAGCCATCGTGTTCAGTATCACAGGCATCAATATAATGTGAATCTGTATTGATAACCGGATTATCTAACACCGAAATATTTAATGTTGTTGTATTTACACAACCAGTTTGAGAATTGACGACTCTTACAAATAGAGTTTCAGTCTGATTCGTGTTTGTATAAGGCAATGAAATAGCATTTGAGCCTAAATCTGCATCGGCTTGTGTAAAGTGATATGTTACGTTTAAATTCGATTGAGAATTTGTGATTTCATCGTCTTTTTGAGAAAGATCTATAGCAGTAATTCCATCTGCAGAGGTATCATCACATATTAATAAATCTGTTGGTTGTGAAATGATTGGAATTGGATTTACAATTAATTCAAAGCTTAAAAAAGCTAAACAACCCGAATCTGTATCTTCAATTCTAACGAATATAAATTGTGGGTTTGAAGAATTTTGAATTGGAGTATTGATAGGTGTTGTATTGTTAGTAGCACTCGCAGGAGTATAGTGATATGATATCGCATAATTTCCCGGAGGAACTGAACCTAATACTTCATTATTTTTAGAGCTTAAGTCGAATGTTTCAATAGTATCTAAACCTACATCGCAAATTTCATAATTTGTAATTGGTGCAGCAGATTGTGTTGTACTTAAACTCACATTAATAGAATCTTCTATAACGCAAGTTGAGTTTGATAATGGAATCTCAATAATTACAGTATAGTCTCCAGTTTGTGCAACCTCTAAAGTCGTTTGAGTTGCTCCATTAATAAGTGTATTGTTTAAATACCAAGTATATGTTGCAAGAGGATTGTCAATGTTTGCATTGAGTTGAATTGTGTCGGCACAGGATTGAATATCATCGCCTAAATTGACTGTAGAATTAAAACTATTTCCTTCGATAAATACAGCTGAATCATAATTTTGATCCGTTTGATCAGCTATAATGAGTTTAATATGATATTGGATGTTTGGTATAATATTCGCCGTCGCTGTCATTACAGAAGTTCTTCCATTATAATTAGTGTCTCCTAAATTATAACCTTCGAAATACTGTTCATTTTCAGCATTACAAAAACCAACTATTTCATTGTGAATCGTGTTGGTATTTACAGGTATTGATGTACCAGGAATTACCGCAATGTTTGTATAAGGATCATTTGTTCCGGCTCGTTTTATTAAAAATGCGAATCCATCTGAGTATTGGCAAGGAAAATTCCCAAAATACTCTTCTGAAGCAAGAATGTAATTGAACTGAATTTGATTTACTACTGAAGTAAAGTCAAATTCTATCGATGTGGCGTTTAAAGTTCCGTTTATTCCTAAAGCGGTTTCTAAATCGGTGTCTGTTAGCCAGTTATCTTGACCTTCATTCAATGTGGAATTATTCTGCGTATTACCTCCTGAAGTCGCATTTCCTGTAGAAAGCATAATTCCATTTTCAAAGGGAAAATTGGATGTACCTCTTTCAAAATAACCAAAACTATTAAAACCATTTACAGTTCCGTTGACGATTGAGTTTATATTTGATGTTTCCACACAGCCTTGAATCAGGTTGTTTTCTATAAGCTGTTGCGCATTGAAAGAATTGTCAATAATGATTTGTTGTGAGAACGTAAAGTTGCACAATACACAAGCCAATACAAGGAGGGAGATTTTGAATGTTTTCATTCTAATGCGGTTAAGTTTAATACATCAACAAAAAGTGATTTGGGGACACTTATATTGAGATCATTTATTTATACTTGAAATATATGCGTAAATAAGATAAAACGCAATAAAACACGATGAAATACTTAAAACATTAACATTTGGAAGTGGTTTCATCCGAATATTGGACGAGAAAATGTATTTTCTCTAATGCATTAATAATTTACATATACCCAGCCTACTAGAGATTGATAGCCTGTTTCGTTTAGATTTAGGATGTAGTAATAGGTTCCTACTGGTACAATTTTACCGTGATTATTTAAACCTCTATTGATTGTTCCATTCCAGGAATTGGAATTGTCTCCTTCAAAAATTAACGTACCATATCGATTGTAAATATGGAGTTCATGATTTTCAAATACATCATACAATCCTTGTATATTAAACCAGTCGTTTGGACCATCATTATTAGGTGAAAAGCCTTCGGGAACATGAGGAGGGCAATTGTCTACAGAAATCTCGAATTGTAAAATTTCATAACAAGGAGGTGTTTCGATTTTAGCATAAATCGACTGAGGATTAGCGGTGTTTGTATAGGCTTCGGGATTGGTAATTTCATTTTCATTTTGTTCTAGATCATTTAGATTGGTATAAAAATGAACTAGTAAAGAAGTGTTAAAATTGCTAGTAGCTATTTCAACTAAATTAAAAATTGCAGAATCAAATCCTTGGTCACAGCCAATTGTGTCTGGCAATATTTGAATAGAAGGGAGGCTTAATAAGTCGATTGTTATTTGATTTGAAGTATTATTAATTTCACTAATTTCGGGAACACTTCCTACGCCTGAACCATTATCATCAACTACTACTATTATATTAATTGTATCACCTAGATTATCAGGAATTTGTAAAACGACTGTGCTACTAAGAGACTCATTTATTGGTATAGTATTTGAAGTCAAAGCCTGACCAATTAAAGTGCCATTTGCATAAAAAGCGATTTGCGTGTTACTGGGTAATGCTTCTGTACTATTTGTGTTATAAATCGTATAATCTAATTCAATTTCTAAAGTAGTATCACAATTTACTTCGTAAGTATCAATACGAGCAGTTGCATCAGGTAATCGGCTGTTTAAAACGGTTATGATATTATTAATCATAACGAAATCCTGCCCTGATGTTAGACTAATTGTCGCAGAGGTATCACCAATATTTATGTTATTTTGGATATTATAAACATCAATATCCATGTTGTACAAATTGTTTGCTCCGGTAAAACTATTTGTGCCGTTAAAAGCATTATTTACAGGATTTAGAGGTGGATTTCCAATTGGGTTTCCATTAATGGACAACTGTTCATTCACTGCTAAAGCAGAATCGCCTTCCCATGCAATAAATCCTATTTTTGCACCTGCATTATCAAGAACATTGAGGTTGTTAAGCGTTATCGTTAAATTGGTAGGAACACTTTCCAAACCATCATAAACATTGAGTTGGTTTAGAGGTAAACTTAAATCTTGGTAAATAATGGTAATTGCCCAACCCCCAAAATTAGTTCCCGTAGGACAATAAGGGTTTATAACTCCAGTCAAGTCAAATTCTGAAACGGTATATAAACCATTACCTTGATTTTGGACTATCGTAGTAATATCGGCGAAAGCTGCAAAAAACACTCTGTTAGTATCGAGAGCGTCACTGAATGTACGTTGAGCAGAAACAGGAATATTATTCAATTCTACCTCAAAATCGCCTGTGTCAGATCCTGCCCAATACATATAGGCAGCGACAACAGTTTGATTTGAATTAAGATTCAAGGTGGCTGAAGACGATGTTAAAATACTACATAACCCTGAAGAACCATTTTCTACAATATTCAATGTGTTTCCAATTGCAGTGTAGTCGTATTGGCCATTAAATTGTTGAAATAGTTCTATGTCCTGAGCAAATGAGGAAATTGAAAAAGCCAACGTAAGAAGTACTGTTATTAATTTTGTAAGCCTCATTAAATACAATTTACATTATTTAAATTATCTCCTAAGAGCAAAATGGCTTTTAAAAACTCTACCATCTTCGAGAGTCACATAAAACCAATAATCAGTTGAAGGCAATGGATATCCATTTAATGTACCATCCCAACCTTTACTCAGAGGATCGAGTTCTATAATTAATTTACCATAACGATCGAAAATGTAAATTAGACTATGTGATTGAAATTGGGTCGATATGCCATACACTTGCCAATAATCATGAATATTGTCATTGTTTGGTGTAAAATATTTTGGGAACCCAATTACTGAAACGATGGTATCTGCTATACCACAATCATTTTTAATATCTTTCACAAATACTGTGTATAAGCCAGGTACTATGTTTTCAAATACATTACTCACCTGATAAGGACCATTTATATCATCAAGTGCATAAACATATTCTCCTTCACCTGAAACAAGAACGGTAATACTATTGTTTTGCGAGGCATCCACAACATTTATATCGGTTATAGTGGCAATGTTGGAAGGAATCACCGTAATGGTTCTGTCCTTAAAACAACCGTCGGTATTAGTGACTCGAATGGAATAGGTTCCAGGTTCATTGACCATGATTTCTGAAGTTGTTTCACCTGTTGACCAGTCGTAATAATAGTTGCTTGGGTTATCACCGATGACGCCGCCAGTTAATGTAATAAGTTCTGGATAATCATTTAAACAATAAAGTGTCTCAAATGTTGTTTCAACATTTGGTAGTTCAAGAACGGTTAGCTGAATTTCACTAATGCCATAACACGCATTTGAGTTTTCAACGCGAGCAAATATAACTTGCGAATACGGAATTGTATTGGTGAAAGCGTTCGGTAGTGGATTTTCCTCAACAAGTGCATCTTGATAAGTTTCGTAATACACTATGTCTAAATCTACAGGTAAACCGGCCAAAACATCAGTGTCAACATCAGACAGTGTAAAACTATGAAATCCATCTTCTGTTCCATCATCATCACAAGTTTCTATGAAAGCATTATTGGAAGATGTAGTGCTTGCTTCTAGAGTCACTATTGCAATATTATAACACCCAGTAGTATCATTTGTAACCTTGGCATATACTGTTTGTGGGTTGAAATAATTTTCGAATGCATCACCATTTATTTCATCGATATCATCAATAGCATCTAGAACGGACAAGTAGTAATTTATCGTTCTATTTCCTGCTCCACCTGTAATATCATCAAAAACTTGATTAATATTAAACGTTGTAAACCCTTCTGGAATTCCATCTTCATCACATTGTATTAGTGTCGTGTCAAACGCTTCAGGAGCATCATTAACGTTTAGAGTGAAAACATCAGTGTTGTAACAATCCGTATTGGCATTATTTTCTATTCTTACGAAAATGTCTTCCGTGTATGCTGTTGTATTGGTGAATGAATCCGGATGACTGTTAGTATTATCATCGGCATCTAACTGACTAGGATGATACGTAATTGTATATAAAGCGCCATCTTGCGTACCAAGTATGCTAGCATTAAAATCGCTTAAGGTTTGCGTAATAAATCCATCCATTGGATTTCCGGTAAAATCATCATCACACGAGGTAATGTCATTCAATGTTTCAATAACTGGGGAAACATATACTTGTATATTAAATGACGTTAAATCATAGCAATTTGAATTGCTATTGTTGTCAACTCTTAAAAAGATTTCTTGAGGATTACTAGTATTGTTAAAATCTCCTATAATTTCATTCGTGTTATCTGTGGCGTCTATCAAACTCCTGTAATAATGAACTGTAAAGTCATTTGGATCTTGAGTGTCTAGAGCATCTGCATCTTGGACTGTTAAGTCAAAAACGGATACTGAGGTAGCATCACAAACAATTATGTCGGAAGGTTGATTAGCTATAGGATTACCAAAATAGCTCACTAGAGCTTCACCTTCAATTGGACATTCTCCATTATTTGGTTCAATAAACACTTCATATGTACCAGGTGTATCTACTAGTAATTGATACGTTAATTCTGGTAGGATAAGTCCGTCTTTTGTCCAGGTATAGGTAGCTCCAGGAAGGTCTTCAGCCATTAATGTGTAATTATCATTATCGCAAAGCAGTAGCGCCGTAGTACTTATTCCATTTTGAATAATATCAATTTGTGAATTGAACAAGGACTGTATAAAAGGAGGTAACCCAATTCGGCTTAAATTTTGAAAACCACCATTAACATCAACTAGAATTCCCGTGTCATCATAATTTGTTCCTGCTCCATTTGCTTCAGGATTATTAATAATACCTAAATGTGTTCCTGTCGTACCAAAATCTGCAAAACTTACTTGGGCGCGATAAATCCGTCTATCTAATCCTAATTGTAAGGCGCCTGCACTAATTTGAGTCGAACTGTGTATTAAACTTTGAGAATTAGGTATATCAGCACTTTCTAAATCCCATTGTAATAGTTCACTCACACCATTTCCACCACCACCTATACCAACAGTGGCGTAGACTTTACGGTTTTCAGAAGAAAACTCAACACCATAAGGGCTTCCATTATTTTCAGGGCCGTATAATTCTAAGCTATTTGTAACAACTCCCGTGTCATTATTAAAATCGAATAAATACACACCACCAGGAGCGTCTGCTCCAAAAGTAGTAGCAAAACCAAAATGAGCAACGACTAGTTTTGTGCCATCTGGAGATGCTTTTATATAGCCTAAGGCATTTCTTCTATAGCCTTCAACAGGGACTTCTGGACCAACGGTTGAAATGACAGGCGTCATATCGACTCCATTTATGTCTACTTTGAACGCATAAAATTTATCTACAAAATGTGTGATCACCCAAAATGAAGAACAATCATCAGCTTTAACTGCAGTAATTTTTTCTGAACATTTAAATCGTTCTTGATCAGCATTATTTACATCATAAGTAATTAGCGGTACATTTTTTTCAAGAGGATCTACATCGCCTAAGCCGCCATCTAAGGTGATGTCAACTAGTGAGTACATCAATCCATTATTAAGACCATCATCATTGCCAGTTGGAGCTGAAGGGTTATCATGATGAGGTTCATCCACTGTAAAAATATAATAAGAATCTAAGTCTTGTGGTTTTGGAACAATTAAGCCTGAAGACGTACTAGAATCGTCTCCTTTTAATCCAGTTCCAAAGGCTTCACTAGCATTAGCCATGGGTAAATGAGCGCTATTCCAAATAGTTCTTCCATCTGAATAGAATAACAAATTACCGTCTGTATCCGAAATTGAAGTACAGCCTTCAAGGGTATTTAATTGTCCATCTGTAATTGCAGTAACGGCTCCAGTAGAGCCATTAAATCTCAATCCAGCGTTCTGTCCAAAATACCAATTGGAGGCTTCGTTCTGAGAAAACGCAACTAAGCTGAATAAAAAAATAAATAAAAAAAGTGAGAGTTTCTTTTTCATCAAAACATTATTACATACAAAACGAACACAATTTTGCAAATCATGAGTATAGGTATATAACAATTTAAGTCATTAAATACCTACTCAAATTTAAGCTTTTCAAAATGTGTTTTTAAATAATAGCAATTTTTAACAACCTACTAAATAGGTTATCTGCTTCGAAGATATTACAAATCTCGCTTTTTTAATAATCTATACGATAAAAATACAAATATAGCAGTCCAGCCTATGACGATTACAAATTCGTACCAGTGTACCCCATAATCATAAACTAAATCCTGTTTTTCAGGAAATTTGGTCATAATTATTCTTTGAATTGGCTGATCGATTAGTTTCCACATAGATTCTAATGGCAGAAAGCTTTTTACTTTCCATGCAATATCAGCGGTTGTGTTTTCAACCACCGCCCAGAAAACAATCCATTCAAAAAGATATTGTATAAATAAAAGACCCAGAGCAAATGCAGAACGTTTAACAAGCATTCCGAAAAACAGACATAAGCTAAAGAATCCAACAAGCTTCACGAAATACGCAGGTAAGAATTCTATTTCTCTAAATATAATTGCTACTTCTGTATAACTTGAGTAATACAATCCTATTAAAAAAGTTGCTACACCAATTAATACGGTTGCAACTAATGAAAAGAAAACAATCGTATAAAATTTTGAAAGGATAAATTCCTTTTTACTTAATCCATCAATTAAGTTTTGCTTTATGGTTTTATTACTGTACTCATTTCCTATCATACTGACTACTACAATTGCAAAGAAAAACTTGAATTGGGCGGCAAAGAACGTTGTGATATGCCAAATTATGGGAAAGTTGAATATGCCTAATTCTCCTAATTCCAGAGTAAAAAAGCCAAAGAAATTTATTTTTATTGAAGACAGAATTAAAACTGTAAAGGGTAAAATAAATGATATGTATATCAATACTTTGCTGGCTTTATTTAGCCAAAGTTTTTGTAATTCTAATTGTATAAGTCGAAACATGGTGGATTGCTTTTTTTGATGTGATGATTAGTTGTTGTCAGTTAATTGTAAAAATTGCTCTTCTAAACTTTCTTTTCGTTTAACTAAATGAGATAGTGTTATTCCTTTATCAAACAATAATTTGTTGAAAGTTGATGCATCCAACGGCTCATTTAAAAAAGCAGTAATAATTTCATCTTCAACTTTAAGTTTTCCAAATGAGGTGTTATTCTCTAAAAACTCCATTAAAACATCATGTTTGTCCGTCTTTAATTCAAAAAAACCATGACTAGAAATCATTTCATCTACACGTCCAGAATATAATTTTTCACCTTTATTAAGTACAACAACATGTGTGCAAACTTTTTCAACTTCATCTAATAAATGTGAGGCTAATAAAATGGTCGTTCCTTTGCTAGCTATTTCTTTAATTAGCGATCTAATTTGATGAATTCCCTGAGGGTCCAAACCATTAGTTGGTTCATCCAGAATTAATATTTCGGGATCATTTAATAAGGCCGAAGCTATGGCAAGACGTTGTTTCATTCCTAAAGAATAGGTTCTGAATTTACTATCTTTTCGCTCGTCTAAACCGACTATCTTTAGTTTTTCATCAATTTTACTATAATCGACTCCTTTTATTTTACAAACCAATTTTAGATTCTCATAAGCCGTCATATAAGGGTAGAAATTTGGTCGTTCAATGATAGCTCCAACTTTTTTAAGAGCATCATGTGTGGTTGTATTGCCATCAAACCAATGATAGTCGCCTTCCGTTTTGTTAACTACATTTAATACAACGCCCAGCGTAGTTGATTTTCCACTGCCGTTCGGACCGAGTATACCATAGACATTCCCTTTGTTAATGGTGAATGTTAAATTTTTCACAGCTGTTAAGTAGCCAAATTTTTTGGTAAGATTGTTGATTGTTAGAATTGAATCCAAGATGTTTGGTTTTTGGTTGATTGTTAATGTTTGACGATTGTATTTTGGTTTTGTTACAGTACTAAAATAAAAAAGCATTCCCAATTAGGAATGCTTTTTTAATATATATCGGAAAAGTATCAATTCCAATTTTCGTCAAAATCGAGATTGTCATAATCGTTAACATCTATATCATCCTCAAATTCATCAAAATTATCTTCATCTTCTGCTTCAAACAATTTTTCAGGTGCATCACCAGGTATTTGTCCATGAACAAACATTAAATTAGGATAATCTAAGCCTTCGGCTTCATCAACAATTTCAGCTAGCTCAACAAAGAACGTCCACATACTCAAAAAATCATATACATAAATTAACTTGGTTTGCATTTCATGTACAACGTCGCTAATAGTTGTTCCAGCCATCGAACGTGTAGGTGTATTTCCTTCACTCAAATCAAACAAAGAAATTTCTTCGCCTTGTTCCCAGGAATCGTTACTAATATAAAAGGAAGCCATTTCGGCACCATCAAACCCAAAGGATTGAGTGACAATGTTATGTAAGTCTTCAAGTGTATCGGATTCTCGAATTTCTAAATCGCGAAATATATCTTCCTCTGTATCATTGTCGAGAATTACTCTAAATCTATAAATCATACTAATAAATTATTTTGCAAAGGTATGCTTTTTTTGAATTATTTACTGAAACGATGTAAGGTAAATGTCATTGTAGTGAGCAAGAAAAAGGCTCCAATTTGATGCGCGACTCCGAGCCAAACGGGTACTGCTAAAAGCAAGGTTAACACACCAAGTAAAAACTGAAGACAAACCATTGCAAACATTAAGTTAATACCTATTAATTGATATTTACTCAAATCCATTTGTTTTGCTTTATACCAAATCATCATTATAAGGATGACTACCACATATGCAAGCATTCTATGCACAAATTGAATACCACTTTTTCCTTCGATAAAGTTTTTGTATAATGGATTTTGTTCTATAAATACGGTTTCATGAATCCATTTGTTTTCACTCATCATCGGCCAATGGTTATGAATAAAACCAGCATCCAATCCAGCAACAAAGGCGCCATAGATAATTTGAATTAGTAACACCGTTAATCCGACGCGAATAAGTGTTCTAAAGTGTTTATTAATATTTTTTTTATTTGGAAATATGAGATCTAATGCCACCCAAAAGGTATATGCGAATGTGATGAATGCTGTAGTTAAATGCGCTGCTAATCTATAATGACTTACATCTGGATTGTCAACCAATCCACTTTTAACCATATACCAGCCTAAAAATCCTTGAAAAGCACCTAGAATCATCAAAACGACGGATTTTTTCACAGTTGCATTGCTGAGTTGCTTTTTTAATAAGAAATATAAAAAAGGAAGAAAAAACACCAATCCAATCATTCTTCCTAAGAAGCGATGGAGCCATTCCCAAAAATAAATGTCTTTAAATTCTTGAAGCGAAAAATGGGTATTCAATTTTTGATATTCTGGGTATTGCTTATATAAATCAAAAGCGGCATTCCATTCCATATCATTTAGTGGAGGAATGGTGCCAGAAATAAGTTTGTAATTTGAAATTGATAATCCCGAATGCGTAAGTCTTGTAATACCTCCTATAATCACCATTGTGAAAATGAGTACACACCCAGTAAGCAACCAATAAATAACTTTTTTGTTTTCTCTTATCATGGTTTTATAGCATCATTTTAAAACATAAACTAGTATCTACATTTTTATAAGGACCGTAATTTTCAATGATTGTATACTTGTTTTTTTTATACAGCGCAACAGCCTCAACGTGTCGAATTCCTGTTTCTAGAATGCACGATTTAAAATTTAATTCTCTTGCCCAGTTTTCTAATGCGTTTAAAATTTTGGATGCGACACCATTTCCTCTTGCTTCAATTGACGTATACATGCGTTTAATTTCAACAGAATCTTTGTCGTATATTTTAATAGCACCACAGCCAATAGGGTCATTGTTTAAATAAGCAATTACAGTATGCTCTAAAGCATCAATATTATTATACTGATTATAGAACTCATGCTCATCACCATCAATGATTTTTAAATATGCGTCTAATTGCTTTACAAGATTTATAAAATCAGGATGTTTAGAATTTGCTCTAACCAGTGTAATCATTTAACTAATTTTTAGTCCTAATCGTTTGCCTTCTTTCAGCATTAATTGGTATGCAGCGTCATATTCATTGGGGATGTCGCCATCTAGGATAGCTTCCTTAATACGGTCTTTAATTAATCCAATTTCACGTGAAGGTTTTAAATTAAATGCAGACATTATTTCTTCACCAGAAATTGGAGGCTGAAAATTTCGGACCTGATCACGCTCTTCAACTTCAATTATTTTTTGACGTACGATTTTAAAATTGTTGTGATACTTTGAAAATTTCTTTGGATTTTTAGTGGTGATATCAGCTTCACAAAGTGTCATTAAATCTTCGACATAATCACCAGCATCAAAAACCAAACGTCTCACGGCAGAATCTGTAACAATATCAGTTGCTAGGACTATTGGGCGAGAACTCATGAAAACCATTTTTTGAACAAATTTCATTTTATCATTTAATGGCATCTTTAAACGCTTAAATAGGTGATATACCATTTTGGAGCCTTCAAATTCGTGGGCATGGAAGGTCCACCCAACTTTTTTACTAAACTTCTTGGTTGGCGCTTTACCTATGTCATGTAACAACGCTGCCCAGCGTAACCAAACATCTTCTGTATGCTTTGAAATATTGTCTACTACTTCTAACGTGTGATAAAAGTTGTCTTTATGACGTTGACCTTCAACTTCATCAATTCCTTTTAAGGCTGTAAGTTCGGGAAGTATTATGTCAAGTAATCCTGTTTTTTCTAGTAATAGAAACCCAATTGAAGGCACTTTACTTTCTAATATTTTATGAAGCTCAACAACAATACGTTCCTTGGTAATAATTTCAATTCTTTGCTTGTTTCTTTCAATTGCAGTTAGAGAAACTTCTTCAATCTCAAAATTTAACTGAGTTGCAAAACGGATGGCTCGCATCATGCGCAATGGGTCATCACTATAGGTGATATCAGGATTTAGTGGTGTTCGAATAATTTTATTATTCAGATCTTTTACACCATCAAATGGATCTAAAAGGTCACCATAATTTGCTTCACTTAAATTTAAAGCAAGTGCATTTATCGTGAAATCACGGCGGTTTTGATCGTCTTGTAGCGTTCCATTTTCAACAATAGGATTTCTGCTATCTTCATTATAAGACTCTTTACGAGCGCCTACAAATTCAATCTCAATATCGTCATAACGAAGCATGGCTGTGCCATACGTTTTAAAAATTTGAACTTTAGGTTGTGTTGGCAGGTTTTTTGCCACTTGTTTAGCCAACGCGATACCGCTACCAATTGCAACTATATCGATATCTTTATGTGAGCCACGTTCCAATATATAATCTCTTACATAACCACCAATAACAAATGCTTCAAGCTCTAACTCTTTAGCAGATTGTGAAATTATATTAAAAATATTATGGTGTAAAGCCTCTTTATGATTCATGTTGAGATTCCAATTAATTGGATTTTATTCACGGATAATTTTAACTAATCCATCAGTATTTAACTTAATAATTGATGAAGGTTTTTGGGTTTTTTTATCCTGATGCAAATTTACAATATAGTCTACACCTTTTAAAATCTCTTGAGGTATTTCTTTGAATGAATTCGGAGTAGGCTGTCCACCAATATTCGCAGAAGTTGAGACGATTGGTGAATTAAATTTCCGTAATAATTGAAAACAAAATTCGTCATCGGGAATTCGAATAGCAATCGTATTGTCATTAGAAATTAAATTCTCGGCAAGACCTTTTGGGTTTTCATAAATAATTGTTGTTGGGTTTTCGGTTAAATCAATAATATCTAATGCAACTTGAGGAACTATTTCTACATGCTTTTTCAGCATTCTATCGTCTACAACCAAACAGATCATGCTTTTGGTTTCTTCACGCTGCTTTAATTGATAGATTTTTTTAACGGCGTCAATATTTGTAGCGTCACAACCAATTCCCCAAACCGTATCCGTTGGATATAAAATGATACCACCAGATTTTAGAGTGTCTATTGTGTTTTTTAGTTCGGTATTGAATTTTTTCATCTGTAATGAATTCTCTGCAAAAGTATTTAATTCAAGTTGATTCTACATATTTATTTTGACACATTGAAATGCATATGCGGTTAATGCTGAGAAATATTTTACATTTGCTTTAAATTTATTTAGCGTGAGATTAATTCAAGTAACAGTTTCTAAAGTTTGGCGAGGCCATGAGCAAAAAATCATATACCTCTATGAAGCTTTCCGAGATTTAGGATATGTTGAGGATCAATGGATTGTTTGTGCTAAGAATTCTGAGATATATGAAATTGCTACACAAAAAAATATGCAAGTAATAGGTTTAGAATGTAAATCGGAATACGATTTAAAATTCGCTAAATCTTTAAAACAAATAGCTGATAAAAATAAAGCCGATATTGTTTTTATACATAACAGTCACTCTCATACCTTATCAGTTTTAGCTTCGGTTTTTTATGGATTGAAAATTCCATTGGTGCTCTGTAGAACACTCATTAAGCGTGTTGATACTAATTTCTTTAGAAAATGGAAATACAATTATAAAGGCATAAAGAAAATCATATGCGTATCCTACCCTGTTGTTGATGTTTTGAAATATGCTGTGAAAGATGAAAGCAAGTTATGTGTTGTAGGAAGTGTGACAGATATTAACAAGTTTACCAAACAAGAAAAGACTGGAGTATTGCATAAGGAATTTCATATTCCCAGAGATTATAAAATTGTTGGAAACATTGCAGCATTTACAGGGTTCAAAGACCATGTGACTTGGGTAAATGCAGTTGAAGAATTGGTTAAGCGAAAAATTAAAGCGAAGTATATTTTAATTGGAGATGGTGAATTGGAGCAAGACATAAGAGATTTAGTGGCGCAAAAAGGCTTAGAAGAACATATTATTTTTGCTGGTTTTAGAAAGAACATTCCTGAATTGTTACCGGAGTTTGATTTGTTCATGTTTACATCAAATAATGAACCCACAGGAGGTGTGCTTTTAGAAGCTTATGCTTGTAAAGTACCAATCGTTGCTGCTGATGCTGGTGGGATTCCTGAAGTAGTTGTTGAAAATGAAACTGGACTATTAGCTAAGGTTGGTGATCCTATTGATTTTGCCAATAAAGTCGAAGCTTTAATGACTAATTCTGAATTACAAGATAAATTCAAACAAAATGGGTATCAATTTTTAAAGGAAAACTTTACCAAAGATGTTATCTCGAAAAAGATGTTCAATGAATTACAAGCTGTATTAGATCAGTATCAATAAACATGAATTTTTTAAAAAGAAAATACTATCAATTATTATTGAAATATTTAAAATTAACCAAAAGCAGCGATGTGCAGTTTGTTAAGGCTCAATATTTTTATAAGACTAATCAAAAGCTCAATTTGGAGCAGCCAATTGAGTTTGCTGAAAAAATTCAATGGTTAAAGTTGTATTATTATACAGAACGTTTTCAAGATTATGTTGATAAGTACGAAGTAAGAGCTATTGTAAAAGAAAAAATTGGCGCTCAATATTTAAATGATATTCATACAGTTTACAGTGCTATTGAAGACATCATTTTTGATGAGCTTCCACAGCAATTTGTGCTTAAAGGTACACATGGCTCAGGCTATAATGTTATTGTTGATGATAAATCTAAACTAGATTGGAATTCGACTCGAAAAGAGATTAAGTCTTTCTTGTCTAGGAATTATTACGATAAATGTCGGGAACGCATTTATAGGACCATTCCTCCAAGAATGATTTCTGAAAAGTATTTGAACGAATTGGACGGAGGACATATAATTGATTATAAATACTACTGTTTTGGTGGTGTGCCTAAGTATATTTTAATTAAAGCATTTGAAGATGGTAAGATGAAAAATTGTTTCTACGATTTAGAATGGAATAAAATCCAGCCAGATTCAACAACTAAAGAGTATTTAAAAAGAGATATCGACAAACCTAGCGTTTTGAATGAGATGACTGAAGTTGCTAAGAAATTATCTGATGGTTTTCCGTTTTTAAGAGTCGACTTATATGCTATTGGAGCTAAGGTCTATTTTGGTGAATTAACATTTTTACCTAATGGCGGATGGAAACGCATTGTTATAGAACGATTCAATAAAGAGTTTGGAGATTTAATAGTGTTGCCAGAGGCTAATTCATGAAGAAAACACAAGTTATAAATGATCAATTTTTGAGTTTGGAGCCATTCCTAAAGGACTGCATTGAAAATTTTGAAACCAAAGGTGAACCATTTGGAGATCAAGATAGAAATTCTCTAAAGCTTTTTAAAACTGAAAAAGAGACGCTAAATGTAAAGTCCTTTAAAACACCAAACATTGTTAATCAAATAGCATATAAATTCTTCAGAAAAAGTAAAGCTCAGCGTTCCTATGAGTATGCTAAAATATTAACGAATCTTCAGGTAGGAACGCCACAACCGATAGCTTATTTTGAGTTTACCAGTGCTTTATTGTTTAAAAAAAGCTATTATATCAGTGAGCAGCAGGCATGTGATTTAACCTTTAGAGAACTAACTACAGATTTGGATTATCCTGAGCATGAAATTATTCTTCGAGCGTTTACGCGGTTTACATTTGAATTACACGAAAAAGGCATTAATTTTTTGGACCATTCGCCTGGAAATACACTGATAACAAAAATGGAAAACCAATATGAATTTGCTTTAGTAGATTTAAATCGAATGGAGTTTAAAACAATGGATTTTGAAAGTCGTATTAAAAACTTGTCTAGATTAACAATAAAGGATGAATTGGTGAGCGTGATGAGTGATGAATATGCTAAGTTGATCCAAGTGCCAACTGATAAAGTGTATAGCAATTTATGGAATGAAATTAACACGTTTCAAAATAAAATAAAGCGAAGAAAAATACTTAAAAAGAAATTGCTATTTAGAAAGTGAATCATTAAGTCTATCTAATTCTCTATAGCGTTCTTTTACTTCAAAGGCATTAAGTTTAGAAATAATATATCCTATTTTACCATCAAGAATTCCTAATCGCATAACAAAGTGATTAAAGAATCTGTAAAGTGGTTTAATGCGCGAAGCAAAGAAGGTACTACGTTTTCCTTTTTTATGAAGTTCTCGAGCCTTTATGTGGGCGTAGTGTTTCATTTTTTCTTTGTAGTGCTCGTAATTTCTAAAACTAAAATGTTTTATTCGATTGTTTAGCAATCCACTTTCTCCATCAACAATTAAATTCTCATGTACTTTTTTAGTAGTGTCATAACTACACTTCGAAACTTTAAATAAACGATGAGATTTAGCGGTTTGAAAACCGCTATATTTTATTGGTGTTTGCCCAAAATGATATTGAAATAAGCTGTAATATGCTGCGATAGGATTGTGTAAAGCATTTATTTTTTCGTGAACTTCTTTTTTGAATTCCTCTGAAATGCGTTCATCTGCATCAATAAAAAGTACCCAGTCATGATTGGCTAAACTTAGAGCATAGTTTTTTTGTTCTGCGAAACTTTCAAATTTATGCTGAACAACGTTTACATGATTAAGAGCACTTAGTTTTTCAAAAGTCCCATCAGTACTGAAAGAATCAACTACTATGAGCTCATCAGCAAAACTTAAACTTGCAATGAGTTCTTCAATGTGAATCATTTCATTGTAGGTGATTACTAATGCAGTTAGTTTAACAGTTCCTTCTTTCAAAATAATAATAGACTTGTTGTATTGAGTAGGTAAAAATAACTATTTTTGAGACAATGAATACGATTGATATCTCAGTTATTATTAGCACTTACAATCAACCACTCTGGTTGCAAAAAGTCCTTTGGAGTTTTAATCAGCAATCATTTAAAAATTTTGAAGTCGTAATTGCAGATGATGGATCGAACCATGAAACACTAGATTTGATTAAAAATATGACTGATGAATTGAATTACCCTATTCAACACGTCTGGCATGAAGATAACGGGTTTCAAAAAACCATAATTTTAAATAATGCAACAGTTGTAGCAAAAGGAGCATATCTTGTGTATACTGATGGCGATTGTGTAGCGCGAGACGATTTTTTACAACAACATGTAAATAATAGGCAGAAAGGGCATTTCTTATCAGGAGGTTATTTTAAACTTCCAATGAACATAAGTCAGTTAATTTCTAGATCAGACATTGAAAAACAGCTATGTTTTAAGATAGACTGGTTGAAGCAGCATGGTTTAAAATACTCGTTTAAGAATAACAAGATAACTGCTACAGGAATAAAAAAAAGGCTCTTAAATTTATTAACAACAACTAAGGCTACCTGGAACGGTCATAATGCTTCGGGTTGGAAGTCAGATATATTAGCTGTCAATGGTTTTGACGAGCGTATGCAATATGGAGGTGAGGACAGAGAACTTGGTGAGCGTTTGATTAATTATGGTTTAAAGCCAATTAAAATTAGATATAGTGCCATCTGTTTGCATTTAGATCATGCTCGAGGTTATGTGAAGCAAGACATGATTGATAAAAATTTAAAAATTCGGGCTGCTACGAAATCTGAACATGTTATAAAAACGGCTTTTGGAATAGAGAAGAAGTAGTCTATTTTTGTTTTAAATATGTATTTAATTTCGGGATAATTGTTTCAGGAGTGAAAGATTCATAAAGTGAATTCACATTTTTTTTCATGTCTTTCAATTTTTTTCCTTTATAAAGTTCAGGCTTGACATCTTTTAAGTGAATAGATACATGTGTTTTACCATCCTCAAACATATTCCATGCTTCTTTCATAATCCATGGAGAAAAAACGGTAAAAGTTGAAATGTCTAGTGCTTTAGCCATGTTTATTGCTCCGCCTTCATTTCCAATTAATGCATCACAGTGTTTAGTAATTGCTAAAAATTCTCGGAGACCTCTCCCGAAGACTTCAAAATAAATATGCTTTTGTGTAGCTTCGTTACAGTGGTTAAATATTTTTTGTGCGTCTTCTATTTGTTTTGGAATATAATTAAACAGGATTTGACCATCAGTACTATTTACAATCTCTTCGATTAATCGCGCCATTTGAGAAAGGGGGTAAGTTTTACTGTCGCTACTTCCAAGAACACTTATCATATATAATGGCTTTGATAAATTAATATTGGAGTCAATTAATAATTGTTTAGCGGATTCTAATTCTTCCTTTCTAAGATATACTTTGGGGTGGATTACCTTAGGTATTGATTTAACCAATGGTTCTAATAAACGTAATCTGTTTTCAATAGCCAATCCAGCATTGGTTTTTGGCTTGCTATGCTCTTCAAATGTCTGTGTGTAAATGAAATTTGTATACCATTTCTGTTTAGATATTCTCGTTTTTGCTTTTGAATATTTGCTTATTAAATTACTTGAGAATTTAGAATAAACATCAATCACAGCGTCATAATGTTCTTGTTTGATATTTTGGAGAAAAGCATAAAAATTAAGCTTACTTTTTTCAATCTCAGGAGTAATAAATTTATATTGATCTATAAATGGATTGTATGCTACAACGGGAAAAGTATGTGAGTTTATGGCGTAATGAAGTTCACTATTTGGGTATTCAGATTTTAGTGCTTCAAACAAAATACTGCTTGTTAGCACATCTCCAATCATTTTTTGTTGTATGATTAAAACCTTCATTTAAACCGCAACATCATACTCGCGTAAAGCATCATTTAAAGACGTTTTTTTGTTTGTACTTTCTTTACGTTTACCAATAATTAGCGCACAAGACACATTGTAAGTACCAGCAGGGAAATTCTTAGTATAACTTCCAGGAATAACAACAGATCGTGAAGGAACAATACCCTTCATTTCTACTGGTTCAGATCCAGTAACATCTATTATTTTTGTAGATGCCGTTAAAACAACATTTGCGCCAAGAACAGCTTCTTTTTCGATTTTTACGCCTTCAACCACAATGCTTCTTGAACCAATGAAGGCATTGTCTTCAATTATTACAGGTGCAGCCTGCAAAGGCTCTAGTACACCGCCAATACCTACACCACCAGAAAGATGAACATTTTTACCAATTTGAGCACAACTTCCTACTGTTGCCCAAGTATCTACCATAGTGCCTTCATCTACATATGCACCAATATTTACATAACTAGGCATTAAAATGGTTCCACTGGAAATGTACGAACCATGTCTAGCAATTGCATTGGGAACAACACGAATTCCCTTTTCAGCATAACCAGTTTTCAAAGGAATTTTATCATGATACTCAAAAATGCCTACTTCAAATGTTTCCATTTTTTGAATTGGAAAATATAATACTACAGCTTTCTTAATCCATTCATTTACTTGCCAGCCATTCGTCTCAGGCTGAGCAACTCTTAAGACACCTTGATCTAATAAATCGATAACGGTTCTTATACTATCAATTGTATTTTTCTCTTTAAGAAGCGATCTATCATCCCAAGCTTGTTCAATTATATGCTGTAAATCTTTCATTATTATTTCAATTTGCACAAAGATAATGCTATAATTGATTCTATTAAATAAAAAAATAAAAGGAATGTGACCTATCGAAAAATACTGGGTCTTAATTATAATTATTATGTACTTATTTGTTGTTTTTTAAATAACAGTAAGGATTTTTAATAATTTATAGCTAATTACTAAACTCTTCTTTCCCAAAAAAGGAGAGTTTTTTTATAACATAAATGTGACTTAAATAACATTTAAGTGTCCAATTCATAATTAGAATTGATTTTGTTTAATTAGAGGGTAAATAATATCATGGATTTTAATTAATAGCTAATTAGTTTAAAACTCTTCCACATTGTGCTGGAAGAGTTTTTATTGTATTAACTTTGCCAATATATGGGAAGAATAGTTGCTTTAGATTATGGTACTAAGCGCACAGGCATTGCGGTTACAGATGAACTACAAATTATTGCTTCCGGTCTTACAACGGTTTCTACGAAAGAGTTACTTTTATTTTTGAAAGATTATGTTGCTAAGGAGCAGGTAGATCTTATTGTTTTAGGAGAGCCCAAACAGCTCAATAATGAGGTTTCAGAAAGTGAAGCTTTTATACGTGTTTTCTTAACGAAATTGAATAAAGCAATACCCGAAATACCTGTAACAAGAGTTGATGAACGTTTTACATCAAAAATGGCTTTTCAGACGATGATAGATAGTGGTCTTACCAAAAAACAACGTAGAAATAAAGCGCTAGTTGATGAAATTAGTGCAACTATTATTTTGCAAAGTTATCTTTCTTCCAAGTAAGAAATCACTTCTGAATAATCACATTTTGTCGAATAAATTAGCGTTTTATCGAATAAATTATTACTTTTACCGTAGAAACTCATTGTAAATGTGAAAAACAGAGCCTCATTTTTACAACATTAAACCTAAGATTATGAAAAATAACTACGCTATAGTACTATTTTTATTTATGCTATTTAGTACAAATTTGAGCAAGGCTCAATCGTGTCCACCAACTGGTTTTTCGGATACGATGTCTTTATTCTTTTTTTATGATACCGGAACTTCCGTATGTGTTGATAGACCTATAACCATTTCTGTAGATGGTAGTGTATTTACCCTAATTGATTGTGCCGACACTTATTCAGTTTACGATTTGACTTCGGGAGCACCTTTATCAAATCCTAATATGTTTTTAGCTGATTTTGGTTTTGGAACTTGTGAGTATACTAATGGTGTTTTGACAGATGAAGTCTTATCAATAGATCAAATTGAAGTGGTATTTGGCAATATAAAAGTGTTTCCAAATCCTTTGATTAATTCTGAATTATTATACATTAAATTTAATGCACCGTTAATTGCAGAACTAAATTTATTTGATGTAACTGGAAAACAAATTTTAAGGATTAAATCTGATGGAGAATTTGCAAAAACCTTAGATTTAAACCATTTGACAAATGGAATGTATTTCCTACAGATTAATAGTCTAGGGCATGCAATTACTAAAAAGATAGTTGTAAAGCGATAATACAAAGTATTAAATAAATAAAAACTCCTATTAATAGGAGTTTTTTTATGCTTAAAAAGCATTAAGAAACAAAGAGAATTGTATTTTTGCGAACGAAAATAAATTATATAATGATTTTACCTATTATAGCCTATGGCGATGCAGTTTTAAGAAAGAAATCGGAAGAAATCACAAAAGATTATCTGAACTTAGAAGCACTATTAGCCAACATGTTTGAAACTATGTATGGCGCTTTTGGTGTAGGATTGGCTGCCCCACAAATTGGTCTAGCAATTCGTTTGTTTTTAGTTGACACAGAACCTTTTGCAGATGATGAAAGTTTAAGCCCAGAAGAGCAAGAGGAATTAAAGGGGTTTAAGCGTGTTTTTATCAATGCAAAAATTCTTGAAGAAACAGGTGAGGAGTGGGCGTTTAATGAAGGCTGCTTGAGTATTCCTGATATTAGAGAAGATGTGTTTAGAAAACCTAAAATTAAAATACAGTATCAAGATGAGAATTTTGAAACTCAGGTTGAAGTGTTTGATGGATTGATAGCTAGAGTAGTTCAACATGAGTATGACCATATTGAAGGTGTTTTATTTACAGATAAACTATCTAGTTTAAAAAAGCGTTTAATAAAAGGGCGCTTAACTAATATTGCCAAAGGGAAAATAAAGGTGGATTATAAAATGAAATTCCCTTTGTTAAAAAAGAAACGTTAATAATTAATTATTGCATAGGTAAAAATATATATTTGCCAACTTTAAGAAAAGTCTAAAAATTTATGAGCTTAGATAAAATACTTTCCATTTCTGGAAAACCGGGATTATTCAAAATCGTGACACAAACAAGAAGTGGTTTTGTTGCAGAGTCATTGATCGATCAAAAACGATTAACAGTTGGAATGCATAGCAATATCAGTATTTTAAGTGAAATTGCAATTTATACTTTAACTGAAGAGCTGCCTTTAAAACAAGTATTAAGTAATATTAAAACTAAAGAAAATAGTCAACCAACTTCAATTAGTCATAAGGATGGAAAAGATGCTTTAGAGGAGTACTTTTTTGAAGTTTTACCAGATTATGATGAGGATAGAGTTTATGCTAGCGATATAAAAAAGATTGTACAATGGTATAATCTACTACATAAAAATGGTATGTTGGATCTTATTGAAGAAGGTTCGAGCGATTCAAGTTCTGAAGAAGAATAAACCCTAGATTATTTTAGTTGATATGTTGTGTACAGAAAGATCACTTGGACTTTTAGTAACACACTAATAATTGTATTTTTGAGGCTTAGTAAAACGTGTTTACAATGTCTGATAAAACATTACAATTAGAAGCTTTTGAGCGTTTGTTAATTATCATGGATGAGTTGCGCGAGCAATGTCCGTGGGATAGAAAACAAACCATGGAATCCTTACGTCATTTAACGATTGAAGAAGTCTACGAATTAGGTGACGCAATTTTAGATAAAGATCTTGACGAAGTTAAAAAGGAGCTTGGAGATGTGCTTTTGCATATTGTGTTTTATGCAAAAATTGGTAGTGAGACAAAGACATTTGACATTGCAGATGTTTGTCATAGTATTTCTGATAAACTTATCGAACGTCATCCTCATATTTATGGAGATGTAAAAGTTGATAATGAGGAAGACGTAAAACGTAACTGGGAGCAGATTAAACTTAAAGAAAAAGGTAAAACGAGTGTTTTACAAGGTGTTCCAAAAAGCTTACCAGCAATGGTAAAAGCAAATCGCATTCAAGATAAAGTTGCAGGAGTTGGTTTTGATTGGGAGCAACCAGAGCAAGTATGGGAAAAAGTGGAAGAGGAGTTGCTAGAATTTAAAAGTGAAGTTGCACAGAATAATTCAGATCGGATGGAAAGCGAATTTGGTGATGTTCTATTTTCGTTAATTAACTATGC
Organism: Flavobacteriales bacterium 34_180_T64; assembly: GCA_002162765.1. Taxonomy (GTDB): domain Bacteria; phylum Bacteroidota; class Bacteroidia; order Flavobacteriales; family Flavobacteriaceae; genus MAAR01. The sequence goes on from MAAR01000009.1 coordinate 120,746, forward strand.
GCGATTTTTAAAAATCAACCCTGAAAACGCTTTAGAACGCACAAATAAAAAGTTTACCAAAAGATTTCAATATCTAGAAAAAAAGGCAAAATCACTTAACAAATCGTTGCACGAGATGTCGCTTAGTGAAATGGATGTATTTTGGGAAGAAGCAAAAAAACTATAATATTTTTTGTGATTTGAGATCCAAACATGTCATCTAACCCGTATATCTTAATATATAGAAACTATAACTAGTTTCATTATCATAAGTAGTAATCTTAATTCGTTTTAAGCGGAATTGGTTAAGATTTGAATTTAGTTAAGTTAGGGATTAAATCCTATCTGCAATGTGCAGATAGGATTTGATTTTTTAATACATCCCTTTAACTTTTTTGAGTTTTTCTACCCAAATGGTAAGGTTGTCCTTATGCTTGCCGATATTATTTAGAACGTCTTTTACAAAAGGATTGTCTTCACTTGCATTTTTGAAAAACTGTAAATTGTTTTCTAATTGATTAATTTCACCTTTAAGTTCATCAATTTTCTTTCTAATGAAATTATGCTCATTGTCTAATAATCTACGATCGTTTGGTTGTGATAAGTTTTCTAGTTTATTTTCAAACTTAATCATTTCAACTTCGGCTTTATCCATTTCAAGTTTATTGAATAATCCATCTAAAGCTTTATTAAATTTACCTTCAATATAACGTTTGTTATGAGGAACATGACCTATCGTTTTCCAATCGTTTATTTTCGCCTTTATTGTTTCAATATCACTTTTTGGTTTTCCAGTAAGTTCAATGGTCTTTAAGGTGTCTAAAAACACAACTTTTTTATCAAATGCTTCAATTTGTTCTTTATTGGCAGCATTTTTCTCGGAATGTAATTTGTCGAAATAATGATTGCAGGCAGATTTAAATTTGCGCCAAATTTTGTCACTATCTTTTCTAGGAACATGACCAATTTTTTTCCAATCATTTTGAATCTTTTTCATCAGTGGAGTGACCGTTTCAAAATCAGAACTATCCTTATTGTCATCTGCAATTTTTATTAGATCAAGTTTCTTTTGTAAATTGTCATACTGATCTTTTTTTAGACCTTTATAGAACGCATTTTTCTTTTTGTTGAAGACACGAACTACCATTTTAAATTTGCTCCAAGTGGCTTCATTTACCTTAATTGAAACTTTTCCAGCATTAAAGAAATCAGTTCTAAGCGCTTCTATCGCTTTAATTTTTTTCTGCCATGATTGATGTGAATTTTCTTGATCCTCAGCAATTTTACTTATTTCATCAATAATCTCTTCTTTACGGACTAAGTTGTTTTCGTAAGCTTTGTCTAAATCAGCGTAATAGGCTTGACGTTTATCATGAATTGTTTTTGTTGCATTACTAAAGCGTTCCCAGATGTCTTCACGGTGTTCTTTTGCTACAGGTCCCAAGTCTTCTTTCCACATTTTATGAAGTACCTGTAACTCTCTAAACGTTCGGTTGGTATTGTTATCTTTTGCTAATTCTTCAGCACGTTCAATAATTTTTAATTTCTTATCGAGATTATGCTTAAAATCCATATCTCGTAAGTCGCGATTTAGATGTAAAAAATCATAAAATATTTCGACATGATGATGATATGTGTTCCAAGCATTGTTGTATTTATCTCTTGGAATTGCACCCGCATTTCGCCATTCTTCTTGAAGTTCTTTAAAGTGTTTATAGGTTGTATTTATGTTTTCTTCAACATTAATTAACCCTTTTATGTCTTCAATAATTCGTAATCGTATTTCTAAATTTGATTTTAAATCAGATTCGAGGTTTTTATAATAAGATCTCAGGCTATTTTTATAATCTTTATATAAAAAGTTGAAATCTTTCTTTAACGGAGTCGTAAAATAAAAGTCAATCTCATTCCCGCCATCATGAACAAATTCTTCTTTCTTTTGTTCTAAAAGTTCATTAAATTTAGAATTAAATTCCGTTTTAATTTCTTCTACAGGGGATTTTATAGTTTGAACTTTTTGATATTTAATTAATTTATCAAATTCAACTACCAATTCATCCATAGACATGGCATGATAATCTTTTTCTTCTAAAGTGTGACGTTGGCTATTGGATTCATCTTCAGCATCTTCTGCATTTGATTCTTCAATTGCTTCAACATGTGAATCGGCTTTTTTTTCAATAAACTCAGGTTCGGTAGACGCTTCAGTATCCTCTTTTTTGATTTCAGGTTTTACGTCATCAGCAATCTCTTTGGAAGCGTCATTTGTTTCATTTTCGGTAGTTGGTTTATCAACAATTTCTTCCTGAAGTTCTAAAGTATTTAATTTTTCGTTTCCATCTGCATTTTGCAGGTTATCTTTCTCTGACATTTTAACAATGTTTTTAATTTAAAAGATAAATATACTAACAAGCGTTTGAATTACAAAGGAGATTGGCCGATTTGCCCTTATTTTAGGTCAATTTCCATATTTCCCAAGCTTTCTCAGCTTGCAATTCTAGCATATGAAAACCATTACTCGTTGTGGCTCCTTTTAGTTCCCCACAAACCAGAAATTTAGAATGAATTGGGTTATATACTAAATCATAGAGGATATGATCAGAACTAATGCCATCATATGGAATATCTGGACATTCATTTACATTGGGATATGTACCAATTGGAGTACAATTAATAATGATGGAGTATGTGCTTATTATGCTTTCTGTAAGATCTGAATATAAAAATTTGGCTTTTGGTTGTTGTTTTCTTGAAACATAATCATATTCAATCCCCAGCTTTTTTAAAGTATATGCGATCGCTTTTGAAGCTCCTCCGGTTCCTAAAATTAAGGCCGCTCTATGATGTGGTTTTAGAAATGGTTCAATGGATTTTTTAAAGCCATAGTAATCTGTATTGTAGCCTTTTAATCTACCTGTTGGTGAGATTGAAATGGTGTTTACAGCTCCAATTTTCTTTGCCTTTTTACTTAAGTCGTCTAAAAGAGGAATTACTTTTTCTTTGTAAGGAATTGTAACATTTAATCCTACTAGATTTTTGTGAGTCTTAATTATTTCTGGCAGTCTATAAATATCGTCTATATCGAAATTTTCATAACTAAACGGAAGACTTTCATTTTCAAATTTAGCGGTAAAATGTGCTTTCGAAAATGAATATAAGATGTCTTTTCCTATTAAACCAAGTTTAGGCATTTACACGTCTTGTTTTTTGTCCGTACCATTCCAATGCTAATACAATTAGAATTCCTATGACAATATATAAAATTGCCGTATAAGTTTCTGAATTTAATTCTGGAAGGAAACGTTCATAATTAGTGATGATTTTTTTTCCTGTAGAATCCAGAATGAGTTCTCCACTTTCATTGGCTTTATATATGGTCTCTTTCCAGGGCCAAACAACTCCTAATGATCCTATTATAAACCCTATTATTGAAGCCGTAGTGATACTCTTATAATGTTTTAAAATATAACTTAGGACATGAGAAAATGTTACCAATCCAACTACAGAGCCTAAAGTAAAGACCGCTAATACTTTTAGCATTCTAACACGTTCCGCATTATTTACAAAATCAAAATCCCCGCCAAAAATTTCATAAACAGTATCAAATAATGCATTGACTGAATCAACTAATAACAGTACGTAATTACCTAATATAATTAATACGAAGGATCCCGAAAAACCCGGTAATGTCATACCAGAAACACTAATAATTCCACAGAGAAATACAAATAGAAGATTGTCATTTTCCATTGCAGGATCCAAAAAACTTATGCTTATACCTAAAACAATTCCAATTATTAAAGTAAGTACAGTTTTAAAATTCCAATTATTAAAATCCTTATTAATATAATAGATGGAGCCTATAATCATTCCAAAAAACATACTCCAAATATATAGTTCGTAATTCACCAAAAAGTAATCTAGGATTTTAGAGATGCTAAAGTAACTTATAATCATTCCCAAAAATAGAAGACTTAAAAATCGACCATTTATGTAATTATAAAAACTTTTAAAACGACCATTAATTAGTAATTTTAATGCAGTTTTATTTACTTTTTGAAGAGAATAGATGAATTCTTCATAAAACCCAGCTACGAAAGCAACGACGCCACCAGAAACGCCAGGCACCTTATTTGCGGCACCCATACCTAATCCCTTTATAACTAAAAAGAGTTTATCGGTAAATGTTCTTGTGTTTTTCATCTATCGCTGTTTTGAACCTATTCTTTCAAGAATAAAAATAACAAGAAAGCCAGCTGCCATCAAAAACAGGGCGGCTATTAATTGAGGATCGTGTTCAAAAGCAAAAGGCGATATACTTTTTTCCAATTGAGGAATTTCTTCACCTTTTGAGTTAAGTCTCCAGGTGATTACTTCTTTCCAAGGCCAAATTTTATTTAAAGAGCCAAAAATAAAACCTGTTAATAGGGACAATGTTAGATTATGATAATGTTTAAAAAGCCATTTTAAAACCCGACTAAAACTCAATAAACCAATAACGGCTCCAAAAGCAAATAAGGCAACTTTTTTCATGTCAAAATCATGTAGTGCATCACTTAGAGTTTTGTAGGCACCTAGCATAACAAGGATAAATGCTCCTGAGATGCCAGGAAGTATCATGGCACAAATTGCAATAGCTCCAGCGAACATTAAAAACATGGGATTTTCGTTGTCTGATAATGCGGGTAGCGTTGTGATATAATAGGCAATGAATGCTCCAAACAGGAGGACAACTAGTGTAGATAATTTCCATTTTGTAATTTGCTTTCCAACGAAGTAAATACTTGCCACAATCAAACCAAAGAAAAATGACCAGATTAGAATAGGATGCTGTTCTATGAGGTATTTTGCTAATCGCATAAACGACAAATAACTTACAATCACACCAATCAATAAAGCCAGTAAGAAACTGCCGTTGAGCTGCTTCCAAAACGCAATTAGGCCTTCTTTTCTCAAGGTTTTAATAAGTGAGAAATTAACTTGACTTATGGTATTTATGAGCTCCTCGTAGATTCCGGATATGAAAGCTATTGTACCACCAGAAACTCCCGGAACAGCATCAGCTGCTCCCATGGCAATACCCTTAAAGCTTATGATTAGATAATCAATAAAACGTCTTTGCATTTTTATTTTTTATAAAGAATTCTAAAGATATGGAATTTTAGTGTGATGATTTTTTTGAATCTGAAATAATCTTTTTAATAGTTGGTTTATTCAAGATTTTCGGAAAAAGTTCTTCTAGTATAAAATAAAACTCTTTATCTAATAGCATGGCATTTTTTAAATGGTAGTGCGCTTTTTCAGATTGATGCAGTGAAAAATAAAGCCCTGCTAATCTAAATTCAATTTCGGGAGTTTCAGGGTAGAACTCAGCGGCTTGAATTAAATTATAAACTGCCGCTTCAAACTCTCCTAAGTTAATTAAAATATCGCCTCTTGAAAGCCATGTAGGTAATTCGAAATTGCCAAGTTCTAAGGTTTTTTTATAACCTCTTTCAGCTTCCTCTAAAAGATTAAGCCGATGATTAATTTGGGCATATAATTTCCAATAAATAACATTGTCACAATCTATATTTATGGCTTTATTAATGTAATGTAAGGCTTTATGGTAATTGCGTTTTTTGTTGTAAAACTTTGTAATTGCTATCCAGCCTTTATCCAATAACGGGTCCTCGTGTACAGTTTTATAGAAATACTGAACCGCTAGATCGCTTTTATTTAATTTTTCATAACAATGACCAATTCGGAGCAAAGCAAAAGAGCTTGGCTCATCTAATGCTAAAGTGATTTTATAATTTTCAATAGCTTCGATGTAGTTCTTTTGTTTTTCTAAAACTTTACCTTTTTCTAAATAAGCGCCTACAAAACTATCATCGGAAATAATAGCAAAATCAAAGGCAGCTAAAGCTTTAGTATAGTCTTTTATAGTGAAATATTGTTTGCCGAGTTGATGCCAAGCCACTTCACAATACGGGTTTCTGTCCAGATATTGATTCAGAAAACTAATCGCTTCTTCATTTTGATCAAGATAGTCGAAACAATAGGTAATATTATAAAGAGAAGCGTAATCTTCTAGATTTATTTCCAAGCATTTTATGAAGTACTCTTTTGCATTTTCAAATTTATCGAGGAACAGATATTCCATTCCTATTAGCGCATATAAATCAGAACTATCCTCGTTGTGGTCATGACTTAGTTCTAATGCTATTTTTAAAGTGTTTATTGCCTTTTGATGCTCATCTTTTTTTGAAAGGATATTCGCTTTTTGGATATATACTTCTTCATTTGCCGGTTCAATGGTATATAGCGCATCTAAGAGTTTTTCTGCCGCTTCCAATTTGTTTTCTAATACATGAATTTCAATTTGAAATAATTTCAGATTTAAAGAAGTAGGATGTTGTTCTAGACCTAATTTAATCGCTTTTTTAGACAGTGCTATTTTACCAATTTCAAGGTAGTGGTTAATGATATTTTCAAATTCATTTGAATCAAAAAATAAAACATTATTCGTTTTAAGCATTGATTCAAATTTTGTAAGCGATAAATTGTTGTTGTCGTCTTGGTGACTAAACTCCATAAGCAGATTTGATTGTTCTTGGAATTAAATTTACTCTTCTATTGCCTACAATGAAGATTTTCCAAGATATGTTCTTAACAAAGTAATTAACACCTAAATAGATTATTGATTTAAAATAAGGTAACGTATTGATAATGAGTGGGCATTGATAGCGGAATTTAAGAAGAAATAGTATCTAATACTTTGATGATGATCTCACATCCTTTAATTATTTCTTCATTTGAGATCGTTAAAGGCGGTGTAATTCGAATAGCTTTTGACTCAAATAACAACCAAAATAATAGTAATCCTTCTTTCTGACAATTTAAAATCACCTTATTTGCTATGTCACTATTGGGTGTTATCGCTGCGAGCATTAATCCTTTTCCTCTTATTTCAGAAATTAGAGGATGAACCAAAAGTGTACGAATGAGTTGTTCTTTATCAAGCGCCTCCGGCATTAAATTGCTTTCAGTAATTTCTTTGACGGTAGCGAGGGCTGCAGCCGCAATAACTGGGTGCCCTCCAAAAGTTGTTATATGACCAAATTTAGGGTTGTGTTGTAAAGTTTTCATCATTGCATTTGAAGCTGTAAATGCACCAATTGGAAGACCTCCACCAAGTCCTTTTCCTGTTACTAATATATCAGGTATACAGTCATAGTGTTCGAATCCAAAAAGTTTTCCAGTACGACCAAATCCTGGTTGGATTTCGTCTAAGATTAAAAGGGCTCCTACCTCATCACATCGTGTTCTTACTTTTGATAAATAGTCGTTTATTGGTTCAATAAAACCAGCACCACCTTGTATGGTTTCTAAAATTACTGCGGCAGTTTTATCAGTAATTAGCTTGAGATGATCTGTATTGTTAAATGTAATAAAATGAACATCTGGGATTAATGGTCTAAACGCTTGTTTGCGTTCTTCAAACCCCATAACACTCATCGATCCCATCGTATTTCCATGATATGCGTTATTTGCAGCGATAATTTGACTTCTCCCGGTAGCTCTTCTTGCTAATTTAAGTGCGCCTTCAATTGCTTCAGTTCCAGAGTTGGTAAAATAAGTAGTCTCTAATTGTTTTGGTAAATGCGATGCAATTAATTTTGCAAGCGCTACAGTTGGTTCTTGAATAAACTCACCATAGACCATAACATGTAAGTACTTATCTAATTGCTGCTTTAAAGCCTCTATGACTTTTGGAGGTCTATGTCCTAAGCTACAAGCGGAAACACCAGCATTGAAATCTAAATAGGCTTTATTTTGACTGTCATAAATGTATGAGCCTTCAGCATGTGATACTTCAAAAGCGAGTGGGTTAGGGCTAGTTTGAGCCTGATATTTATAAAAATCATCGGTCATTCTTAGCAGCTTTTTTAGTGGACTTTTTTACTTTTTTTACGCTACGTTTTGGAGAGAGTCTATTTGTATTTATTCGTTTGGGTAAATTTCTCGCTGCTTTATTTTCTTTTTTTGAATCGGTTTTGTCCTTTGCATCCTCAATTCGTTTAAGCATATCTTCATCAAAAAATTCTTCTTGAGGAATATAATCGTCTAATCCTTTAATGACTGGTAAATTTAATGGTGGATCGTCACTAAACAGGTCCTCGACATTTTTAGGTCGCTCGTCATCTCGCCAATCAAAACCTCTGAATTTTCTCGCGCTTTCAGGAAATTCAGATTCTGGTGATAGACTGCCATCAATTTGTTGCATTAATCTAATTTCTTCAATAACATTATCTGTAATCTTAATATTAATAAGTCCAGATTTTGATTTGTCAATTCCTACGAGTTCATTTTTATCGTCACGAGAGTAATATATTTTTTCAGCATTTTTAATTATATCGACATTATAAAGCTCATTATTCTTAAATAATCCAATGAGCTGCCTTCCTTTTACCTGATTATAGCCATCACTTTCACCAATGGTATCTCGACTAATTAAGAAGGCGTCATAAAATACTTTTAATGAATCTAGTTCTTCGGTTTCAGGATTCGAAATTAGCTGTATTGTATCGCCTGACATCTGATTGCCCAAATTCCAAAGCACTGGTTTTCGCTTTTTAGTAAAAGCATCCGATGATGAAAATCGCGACAAGTTTATAAATTGAGTAATCCCTGTTTTGTGATCAGCATGAATTGAATCTGCCTTACCGCTTAAATCACTCTTATAAATTTTTGCGTTGTAATAGGCTCTTGTAATACGATGTTCAGGTTTTCCAGTCACCATTATTTTATCGCTATGTAAGTAGAGCGAGTCATTTTCTTGAATGGTAATTGCTAATGCGCGTTTTGTTATAAATACAGAATCTTTTTCTCTAAACACCTCTGCATAATGCCCTTTTATTACGCTCTTATTTAAGGTATCTGTTACTTTTATGTTATTGGTGGCAGAAGCAAAACTTTTATTTCTATCAAAGTATAAACTGTCTCCTTCTATAATCCTACTGTCATAATCAATACGTGAGTTTTTTATAAAATGGCCTGTATCGTTTTTCGTATCATAGAAGCCGCGTTCACAATATATTGTACTAGTTTCTCCAACTATAGTGGAAGGGCCAAACATAAATGCGTTTCCAGATTCTGTATGAAAATCTAAGCGATTGGTTTCAAGCGTGTATTCAGGATTGACGAGTACCACATCTTTCACAAATTGATACTTTTTATTTTGCATATAATAACGCCCAATCTGACTTGTGATGGTTCCAGAAGAATCACGAACGACTTTGCCTTTACTCTTATAGAATGCTTGTTGCTTGATACGATCGAAGAATAGTGTATCTGTAGTTAAAACGGACTGAGGCTCAGTTAATACAACATCGCCACTGGCAAAAGCTAATTTAGTTTTTCCACTGTACTCAACATATTTAGCATTCATATTTATACTATCACCTTGTTGCATTTTGACATTGCTAAAGGCTTCTATGAAATCGTCATCTTCATAATAAATGGCCTTGTCGCAAAACATGTTAATACCATCGTGAATAATATGAATTTGTTGGGTATTATCTCTAACAAAAACTTTAGCACCTTTATTTTTACTTTCATTAGAAATTAAAAATCCAGTATACTCAATTTGTATTCTTTTGGTTTCTTGAGAAAAAGAGGCTTTAGAAATAAAGCTGAAAAAAATAACAAGTAGTATGAATTTTAGTGCTTTCAATCTGTTTGATTTTGATTCAAAAATAACTATAATTTGATGGCATTAGTATGCCTTAACAAAAGTTTTAACACAAAAGACCTGCCAAATTGGAAATTGAAGCAGGTCTTATTTGATTTCAAAATATTTATCTGATTATGGTCTGTTTTCTATCAGGACCAACAGATACAATAGTAATTGGTATTTCTAGTTCTTTTTCTAAAAAGGCGATATAATCGTTGAGCTCTTTAGGCATTTGTGAGGCTTCAGTCATTTGAGTTAAGTCTTCGTCCCAACCTTTAAAATCTGTATATAATGGCGTCACATTTTCTGCTTCAATATTAAATGGTAAATGAGTAATTTCATTTCCGTTATAATTATAAGCGGTACATACCTTTAAAGTTTTAAACCCTGACAAAACATCACCTTTCATCATGATTAATTGCGTGACTCCATTGATTTGACAAGCATAGCGTAATGCGACTAAATCTAACCATCCACAACGTCTAGATCGACCAGTAGTTGCTCCAAATTCATGACCTACACGTCCCATCGTTTCACCAACTTCATCAAATAACTCAGTTGGAAATGGACCAGAACCAACCCGTGTTGTATAGGCTTTAAAAATCCCAAATACGTCACCAATTTTATTTGGTGCAATTCCGAGACCCGTACAGGCGCCTGCTGCTGTAGTATTGGAAGAGGTTACAAATGGATATGTTCCAAAATCAATATCTAATAAAGAACCTTGCGCGCCTTCCGCTAGTATAGAATCTCCAGATTTTTGAGCTTGGTGTAAAAATTCCTCTGAATCTATAAATTTTAAACTTTTTAGGGTTTTAATAGCATCGAAAAATTCAGTTTCTAATTCTTTCAAATCATATTGAATATCAACATTGTAAAAAGCAATCATTGCTTCATGTTTATTAGCTAATGCGCGATATTTAATTTTCCAATCTGCAAGTTCAATGTCTCCAACTCTAATCCCGTTTCTGCCTGTTTTATCCATATAGGTAGGGCCAATACCTTTAAGAGTCGAACCTATTTTTGCTTTTCCTTTAGCAGCTTCACTTGCCGCATCCAGCAAACGATGTGTTGGTAGAATGATATGAGCTTTTCTTGAAATCAAGAGGGATTTTCTATAATCTACACCTTGTTTCTCTAACTTATCTAACTCTTTTTTGAAAATAACTGGATCAATAACAACGCCATTACCAACAAGGTTTGCGGTGTCTTCATGAAATATTCCAGAAGGTATCGTATGTAAAACATGTTTTTTGCCGTTGAAGACTAAAGTGTGTCCTGCATTTGGACCACCTTGAAATCGTGCAATAATTTTGTATTTGGAGGTAAGTACATCAACAATTTTTCCTTTGCCTTCGTCACCCCATTGTAGTCCTAGTAGTAAATCTACTGCCATTTTTAAAAATTAGTTAGGTTGTTTGTTTTTTGTTCCGTAAAAGTAAAGTGAGTGATTGGAAATTTTAATATCGAAAACTTCTTCTATAGTTTTTTTTATAGATTGTATTCTTGGATCGCAAAATTCAATTACCTCACCAGTATCAGTTAATATTACGTGATCGTGTTGTTTGTCAAAATAAGATTTTTCATAATGCGCCTGATTTTGACCGAACTGATGCTTTCTAACCAAAGCACATTCTAATAAAATTTCAATAGTATTATATAATGTTGCTCGGCTAACACGATAATTTTTATTTTTCATTTTAATATATAATGATTCTATATCAAAATGTTCATCGCTAGCATAGATTTCCTGAAGAATAGCATAGCGCTCAGGAGTTTTTCTATGGCCTTTTTCTTCGAGAAACGCAGTAAATACGTTCTTAACAATATCTTGGTTAGTTTGTTCTGTTTTTACACTCATAATACTTTGGCAAATTTACACAATTTTTACACTCTAGTAACCTTATCTATTCCATTAATTTTTTTAAGATTATTCATTAGTTTTTTAAGCATGGAAATATTTTTTACAACGACATTTATTTTGCCACTAAAGACGCCATCATCACTTTGAAAACTGATGCTTTTCATATTTACGTGCATGTTTGAAGAAATAACTTCTGTAATATTATTTACGAGACCTAAATTATCAATTCCAGAAAGTGTAATTAAGGTTGAGAACTCTTGTTGCGATGAATCAATCCATTTTGCTTGTAATATACGATAGGCATAATTAGATTGAAGACTTAAGGCATTTGGACAATTCTTCTTATGTACTTTTATACCTTCATTTATAGTTAAAAACCCAAATACTTGATCTCCTGGTATTGGATTGCAGCAAGACGATAATTTATATTCCAGTTTTTCTTCTTCTTTACCAAATACTAATAAATCATATTTTGCTGTAATTTCATCCTTGTCAATATCAAGAGCAACGGTTGGTTTACGAATCTTATTTTTTATATAACTCATAAACATATTGCTTCTGGAAGCAGCAAAGTCTTTCAGCATTTTATTATCAATTGTACCAATACCAACACGGTAAAATAAATCGAGACTCGTTTTTAGTTTGAAATACGTCACCATATCATTAACTGACTTCTCATCGAGAGTGATTTTTAGCTGTTTAAGTTTGCGACGTAATATTTCCTTACCTTCTTCGGCGATACCTTTCTTTTCATCTTTAAGAGAAGATTTTATTTTACTTCGTGCTCTGGCGGTTGTGGCATAATCCAACCAGTTTGGGTTTGGTTTTGCATTTTCTGAAGTTAAAATTTCCACTTGGTCACCGCTTTGTAGCTCATGACTTAAAGGCACGAGTTTACCGTTGACTTTAGCGCCTCTAGTTTTCATGCCAACTTGCGTATGAATACTAAATGCGAAATCTAATGGACTAGCGCCCTTTGGTAAAGATTTTAAATCACCTTTTGGAGAGAACACATAAATTTCTTTTGAATATAAATTAAGTTTGAATTGTTCTACAAAATCTACTGCATTAGTTTCATTTGATTCTAATGCTTCTTGGAGTTTATCTATCCAAGTGTCTAATGCGTCTTCAGTACTACCTTGTTTATATTTATAATGTGCGGCATATCCTTTTTCTGCGATTTCATTCATGCGTTCACTTCGGATTTGCACTTCTACCCAACGTCCTTTTGGACCCATTACGGTAATATGTAAGGCTTCATAACCCGTCGATTTTGGTGAAGAAATCCAATCTCTAAGTCGCGTAGGATTGGGTGTGAAATGGTCGGTAACAATGGAGTAAATTTTCCAGGCTATGAATTTTTCGTTGGCTACATCAGATTTGTAAATTATTCGAACGGCAAATTTGTCATAAACCTCATCAAAAGAAACGTCTTGCTTCGTCATTTTTCTTTTTATAGAATAAATGGATTTAGGACGCCCTTTAATTTCATAATTCAACCCTTCATTGTCAAGAGAATCGACAATAACCTTTGAGAAAGATTTAATATACTTGCCTTGTTCTTCTTTACTATCTTCAATCTTATTTAAAATATCTCTGTAAACTTCAGGTTCGGTGTATTTCAAACCTAAATCTTCGAGTTCAGACTTTATATTGTATAGCCCTATACGATGTGCTAATGGCGCATAAATATATAATGTTTCAGAAGCTATTTTTTCTTGCTTATCAGATCGCATTGAGTCCATAGTTTGCATGTTATGGAGGCGATCGGCTATTTTAATAATAATAACACGAACATCATCATTAAGAGTAAGCAGCATTTTTCGAAAATTCTCAGCCTGCATCGAAATGTCAGTTTCTTTATCATCAAGAGAAGAAATTTTAGTTAGACCATCAACAATGCGAGCTATGGTTTCGCCAAATAGCCTTTCAATATCACTAATTGTATAATTTGGATTGTCTTCAACGACGTCATGAAGCAGTGCTGCAGCAATACAAGTTGCATCTAGACCGATTTCTGAAGCTACAATTGTTGCGACCGCAATAGGGTGAAAAATATAGGCTTCACCAGATTTTCTTCGTTGATCCTTATGTGCATCCACAGCGATGTCAAAAGCTTGACGTATTAATTTTTTGTCATCTTTTGTCAACGTTTGATAGCTTACTTTTAGAAGTTTTTTGTAAGCTTTTGTAATTGTAGCATTTTCTATTTCAATAGCTTCTTCTGTCATATAACTAAAATAGCATAAAGAAAATTAATGAGCAATAGATTTGTTTGGTTTTTAGACCATTTTCCTAAAAGAAACTTTTTAGGTAATAATTTGATTTTTCAATAGGTATTTAAAACAATTTAGCGTTTTTTTAATTTCGCTTTTATTTTAATCTTCTCCTTTTTTATAATACCTCGAATTCTACTTTTTAAAGGAATTCTAGAACCTAATCCTTCTTTAGCTGTATATAAGCATGGATGACATTTGCCACATGGTTTCATGTTTTTAGTAGGCCTGTGGCAAAACCATGTTAAGGCCATAATATCACTTAAATTTTGCGTTTGTGTGATGATCTTAATTTTATGTTTACTCAGATTTAGAATAGGAAATGTAAAATATTTAAATAGTGTATATTCTCTTTTGCCTTTATGCTCTTTATCAATATAGAAAATGTCAGGTTCATCTTGATTAAAAGTTTTGAAATCAGCAATGGCAGCATCAACTCTACCATCCTTAAAAATGCAGAGTTGTAATTCACTAATTCCTTTGAATTCACAAAATCTAGCTAACCATTCATATTGGTGACCAATAAAATTCTCATTTTGGATGGCCTCATACGCCTTAGTAATAGCTTCGTTTTGAGGAATGTCATCAATATTGAAAAACTGTAAAGGTTGAAGAAACTCTTTTGTAAAACTATGTTGCTCTACTATTTGTTTTTGAATTAACTCCATGGCATTAAGTTCTGCCTTGGTAGATTTACGATCATAATCAATAATATAGTAAGGTGTCACCTCACAACGTTCAATAATGAGTAATTGTAATAGTTGAAAAGTAGAATCCCATCCTCCAGTCCATAAGAGGTTTATATGTCGGTTAGTGTTCATGGTTTCTTTAAATTTTTTATCCGATTTAATAATGTAGGATGCGAATAATGCATCCACACATAAGCAGGATGAGGCGTTAAATTACTTAGGCTGTTTTTTGATAGTTTTTTAAGTGAACTAATTAAATGATCTGCAGCGTAGGTTGTTTTTGCATAATTATCGGCTTGATATTCAAACTTTCGCGAAAAATGATTCATAATAAGTCCTGTGATTTCAGATATTGGTGAATATAATAATCCAAACGCAATTAAACCAACATGAAAGCTTGAGGTTTTTACACCTATTGCATGTGAAAGCAATGGGTTTGATATGAACAAGGCTAATATATATAACGTAAATCCAGTCAATAAAATTGAGGTAGCTAGGTTGAAAATGACATGCCTTTTTTTATAATGTCCAACTTCGTGAGCTAAAACTGCTACAATTTCTTCATCGGTTAATTCTTGCACCAATGTATCATATAATGTCACTCGTTTTTCAGATCCAAATCCTGAGAAATAGGCATTAGCTTTTGTACTTCGTTTAGAGCCATCAATGATGAAGATGTTTTTTAAATTGAAACCAACTGACTTCGCATAATCAGATATTTTATCTCTTAGATTGCCATCATCCAAACGAATTTGCTTATTAAATAAAGGAACGATGAGTTTTGAATAAAACATGTTCATGAAAACTGAAAAGACAGCAATTATGCCCCAAGTATATATCCAAAAATGATCTTGGGTCTGTTGATAAAACCATACAATTAGAGCCATGATTCCTCCTCCCACAATAGCCATCATCAGCAATCCCTTTAATTTATCTAAAATAAATGTCTTTTTTGTGGTTTTATTAAATCCAAACTTGGTTTCAATAACAAACGTTTTATAATAGGAAAAAGGTGTAGATATAATATCACTGCCTAGCATGATAATTCCGAAAAATAGTAGAGCAACAATAATTGAATTCTCGTTATATGATCTTGCAAGGTTATCTACAAATTCGAAACCATCTAATAATAAAAAACCTAGCGTAATACTCAAAGAAAAGAGCGAACTCCATATCCCAAATCGGTAATTAGCAGCTTTATACAATTGCGATTTTTTATAAGCTTCGTCATCATAAACATCACTTAAATCATTAGGGACTTCATCGTTGAAATGTTTGGCATTTAAGGCATCCATAATTTTGTCAACGCAAAAATCAACAATGATAATTGCAATAATAATATAGAATAGAATGCTAGATGTCATGGTATAAATTATTTAAAGTTACGCTGTCGCTGCGCTTCGAATATTAAAATACCTGCTGCTACAGATACGTTCATTGAATCTATTTGACCTTTCATAGGTATCACAATATTTTGTGTAGCGCTTTCTAGCCATTCCTGGCTTAAGCCAGTTGCTTCTGTTCCAACTACAATTGCGGTAGCCTTATTGAAATTTTGCGTGTGATATTCAACTGATGCTTGTAAGGCAGCACAGTAGATATTAATATGTTGTTCTCTCAAAACATGAATGATTTCAGAAGTTTTACCCATAACAATTTGATTCGTAAATACACAACCAACACTAGAACGAATAATATTTGGATTATAGAGGTCCGTTTTTGGATTTGCAATTATAACTGCATCGACATTTGCGGCATCTGCTGTTCGTAAAATTGCACCTATGTTCCCAGGTTTTTCCGGTGCTTCTGCAATTAGAATTAAGGGGTTCGCATTTTTAAAGTCTAAAGATTCTAAATCGTGTTTTTTGGTTTTTACGATTGCAATTACACCTTCCGTTGTATCTCGATATGCCAATTTTTGAAAGACCTCTTTTGATATCTCAATAGATTCAAGATTATACGCAGTAAGCACATCGGCTTCAGAAGCTGAAAACAAATCCGGATAGTATAAAAGCGTTTCTATTTCATATCCTCCTTTGATGGCTAATGATAATTCTCTTTTACCTTCAATAATAAATTCTCCAAACTCTTTACGCTTGCGAGATTTGTCTTTAAGCAAGCTAATGTGTTTTACTACTGGATTATGAATACTGCTTATGAGTTTATGAGTCATTACCTACGTAAGTTCTAAGTGCTGCAAATTTACATTTTTATATAGAAAGCATCCTCTGTTTTTTGTAAGACTTGATAATAGGATAAAATAATCTAAAAAAAAGCGAGCTCAATGGCTCGCTTTTTTTTAATCTCGTGAATTATGCTTTTCAGAATAACGTTTCCATAACTTCGTTTGATGTGTTTCCAAACTAATTAATCGTCCGTCAATAAACGCATGACTTATAATATTTGTTCTCATGTCTAAGGCATCACCTTCACTTATAAATAGTGTTGCGCTTTTCTTTTCAGTTAAACTTCCATAATCTGTATCAATACCTAAAATTTTGGCTGTATTGAGCGTGATTAATTCCAAAGCTTGCTCTTTAGTTAGACCATGAGCAACCGTTGTTCCAGCATAAAAAGGTAGATTTCGAGAATTCATACGTTCCATTTGACCACTCGCTTCAAGAGCTACTAAAACGCCTTTATCCACTAATAATTTCGCCATTTTAAACGGTAAATCGTAATCTTCATCTTCATTGTTTGGTCTTGAATGTACGCGTTGTAAAAGCACTGGAACATTATTCTGACTTAGTAAGCTTGCAACCTTGTAGGCTTCTCTTCCTCCAACAATAACCATTTGTTCAATTCTATTTGCCTTACAAAATGCAATAGCATCAGTAATTCCTTTTTCGTCATCAACATTGATGAATAATTTTTTAGAACCATTAAAAAGACCTTGTGTTGCTTCATAGGGTAAATTTATTGTTGCTTTACGTCCTTTTGCATAGGCTTTACTTTCATTAAGAAAATCTGTAATTTCTTTAACTTGTTTGCTATAATTTTTGTTTGGTTTCATTCCAGGTGCTTCACCTAGCCACGAACGGCCTCTAGAAAAGCTATTAGGCCAGTTTAGGTGAATTCCGTCATCTTCTTTTATAATGGCATCTTCCCAATTCCAAGCATCAAATTGCACAACAGATGAGGTGCCTGCAATTCTTCCACCTCTTGGTGTGATTTGACCAATTAAAACACCATTCGGACGCATTGATTCAACTATTTTTGATTCTGCATTATAAGCAATTAAACTTCTAATATGTGGTTTGAATGTGCCAACCTCAGTCTCATCTTTTGTTGCTCTTACCGCTCCAATTTCAACCAATCCTAAAGTAGAATTTGGCATAATGAAACCAGGATATATATGCTTTCCATTGGCATCAATAATATCCATTCCACTTATGTCTATTTTTACTAATTTGCCATTTACTACGGTAGACAATTTTCCGTCCTTAATAATGATTAACGCACTTTCGATGACTTCACCATTACCAACATGAGCTGTTCCGCCAACAATGGCAATATCCCTGGACTGTTTTGATGCAGGTGTTTGTTGTGCATTAACGAAGGATGAACACAACAGCGTCATTACAGTGACTATATATTTTAAATTTTTCATGGTTTTAATTTTTAGTGTTCAAATGCTACCGTATCACAATGGATATCTTCGTTTTCTTTAACTTTTATAGGCTGAGTTTTTAAGCCTTTATTCTTAGCTTGCATCATCATATTTATGAGCTCGCTTTTTTCATTTTTAATATTTGTTCGTAAAATTTCATCGCGCTTTATGTCAAAATAAGTAACACCTTCTATGATCGTTCTTTCAGCTTTTGCATAGACTGAAAGTGGATGATCTGACCAAAGTACTAAATCGGCATCCTTACCAACTTTTATGCTTCCAACTCTATGATCAATGTGTAATAACTTTGCAGGGTTTAGTGTCACAAATTTCCATGCATCCTCTTCGCTAACACCTCCGTATTTGACTGATTTCGCAGCTTCTTGATTTAAGCGCCTCGACATTTCGCCATCATCACTATTAATAGCGACAACAACTCCAGCGTTATGCATAATTGCAGCGTTGTATGGGATGGCATCGTTTACCTCATATTTATAGGCCCACCAATCACTAAATGTGGATCCACCAACACCATGAGCCTTCATTTTATCGGCTACTTTATAGCCTTCTAGAATATGTGTGAATGTATTGATGTTAAAATCGAATTTTTCTGCAACTTTCATTAACATGTTAATTTCACTTTGAACATAAGAATGGCAGGATATAAATCGTTCCTTGTTTAATATTTCCGCAAGAGTTTCCATTTCATAATCCTTACGATACGGTTTTCCACTTTTTTTTAATGCGTCATACGCTTTTGCTCTGTTGAAATAATCCATATACAATTGCTCAACTCCCATACGTGTTTGAGGAAATCGTTCGCGACTTTCCCAATTCGATTGTTTAACGTTTTCACCCAAAGCAAATTTTATAAATTTGGGCATATCGTTGTAAATCATCTGGTCAGCAGATTCTCCCCATTTTAATTTTACTATTGCAGAGCGTCCACCAATTGGATTTGAAGAACCATGAAGAATTTGCATGGAAGTTACACCTCCAGCTAAATTTCTGTATATGCCAATATTCTCTGGGTCTACCACATCTTCTAGCGTGACTTCTGCAGAGGAATTATGACCAGCTTCATTTCCACCACCAGTGATACCAATATGCGTATGTTCATCTACAATTCCTGAAGTCAAATGTTTTCCTGTGGCATCAATTTCGGTTGCACTAGTATCTGACAAATTAGAACCAATTTTTACAATTTTACCGTTTTTGACTAAAACATCTGTACGTTTTAAAATGCCTTCATTTTCATTGGTCCAAACCGTAGCATTTTTAAATAAGAGGGTTTCCGATTTTGGTAGTTCAGCAAATCCATATCCATTATTCGGATAGGTGATAGGCATTACTTTCAACTCTTTAGATTCTGTGTCTTTTTTCTTATCAGCAGCATCACTTTTTTTATCAGCTGCTTTAGCGTAGAATGAAAGTTCATTGCCATTTGGCATTATAGTCTTTCCAATCAAATTACGGTTTTGTTTAACATTTGCAACAATTCTAACAAACTCTTGTTTCGTAGAGTCTTGAGTTGTAAATGAAACATTAATCCAATCGTTTAGATAACTTATCTTCGAACCATAGGTGTCTGATTTTGTTTTAATCTCAGATTTGAGTTTGTTCAGTTTACCTGATATAGTCATTGCATAGTTCTTACCTGCCAGCTTAAAGTTATAGTCACCTCGTATATCTTTAACATTCATGTCTTCGATAATATTTTGTTGGCCTTTTATCCAGTTTTCATATAAGGTCGTTTTGGAATCGAAAACATCACCAGAAGTAATTAAAAAATTAGCAAGATTACCATTTTTAAGTGAACCAATCATATCTGACTTCCCTAAAAGTTCTGCCGGAATTGTAGTCAGTGCTGCTAACGCTTTTTCTTTCGATAAGCCATGCTTTAAAGCTTGCATTACGTTGGTTTTAAATTCTGAAATAGATTTTAATTTGTGCGTGGTAAAGGCAAACTTAACATTATTTTCCGCTAATACTTTTGGATTTGATGGTGCTTGATTCCAAGCTCTCATATCACTAATAGCTAACGAAGACGTTAAAAATGCATTTTCAACATCATATGCTTTAGGAAAGTTTAATGGTAAAATTAGTGATGCATTAGTGGCTTTGATTTCATTAATACGCTCATATTCGTCACCACCACCTAAAATAATATATTGAATACCTGCAGCATCTCCAACCTTATCAGCTCTCACCACATTTGCGCGATTGCCTGCATCAAATATTTTAACACCTTGCTTAGTGTTGTTTAATGCTTCAAGTGCTAAATCTGTAGTCTTTGTATTTCCCTTGGCATACCAATCGGCATCAATATACATTTGACGTAGTAAGGCCATACTTCCCATTAATGATGTTGGGTAAGATTGCTTTGAAGTAACACTTTTTCTAAAGGATAAGTATTGCCCTGAGTTTTGATCTAAAATTCTAGTTTCATTTCCTCCACTACTATTAAGTGAAACCAGAACACCGTTTCCTCTTACAATACCATTTTGAATATGTGTATTTACAACTCCAAATCCAGCTTTACGTAATTCAATAGCTTTTTTAGAATCGTAGTTAAACCTATCAATTCCGTTCTGTTCAGGCATTATATGGTCATTCCAATAATAACCAGTTCTACTTGCATTAAATTGTGGGCTTCTTCTTGAGCCAGATGCAGATTTCGGTTTTTCGATACCAAAATTGGAATACATATCAATAAATGAAGGATATATACTCTTACCATTGAGATTAACTACAGTTGTGTTTTTTGGTATTACAATTGATGCTCCAGTAGAAATAACTTTACCATCTTTAATTAGTAAAGTGCCATTGTCAATAATTTGATCTGCGGTCACATAAATTTTGGCATTTGTAAAAGCAGTATAGTTCGTGTTTTTTGCAATAACGCCATCATTTTTTGGGAAATAATCTTGTGCGAAAAATGTCATGCTCCACATAAGAAATAGGAGACTGAAATACGTTTTTTTCATTATTAGGGGTTGGTTAGAAAAATTAAGTTTTAAATATAGAAATTATGAACGGAGTTCATAGACTTAAGCTGTTTTTTAACGTTTTATTCTTCAATTGTATCGAAGTAATTGACCAATAGAGCAACAACATAACTATAACTCTTCATACCATCAGATTGATTATTGGCTTTTAGAAAATTATTATATGTAGACTTAAAAAGAGGTTCGGTAGGATTTTGATAGGCTTTCCAAAACTCATGGACTTCCTTGTAGTTTTTTAGGATGCCTTTATTTATTTTAGAAACGAATAGGTCATATTGCGCTTTGTCTCGTTTATATAATTCGTTAAGACAGTGCCTTAGGGCAAACGCATAACCAGAATAATTGAAATACACATCGTCATGATGGATCGTTGCTAAACATCCAATAAAGTTTGCTTCATTTTCAGCAGCATAGCCTAATTGATGTGCTATTTCATGACTTGCCGTTGTTGGGTATTTGAATTTAGGTATCAAACCATCTATTTGAGCTTCATTGGTAAACGGATTCAAATAGCCAGAAAAACCCATATAGGTTAATGGCAAGCTATATATTGATCGCTTTAAGCTTTTTGATTCATATGCCAAATGGGGATATTTTTTTGAAAGCATTTGGTAACCCTGAGGTGTTAATCCTAACAATTCCTTTTTTGTATATGGCATTTCAACCTTTATAGAATCATTACTAGTGAGTGACAGATGTAAGGTGTTCGTTTTTGCAATTAAAAAATCTGTCGTTGAAATTAAAGCTTCAGTCGTATACTCCTTTTTTAAATTTAACGATGTATGTAAAGGGAGTCGATAGTAATTAAAAGCCCATAATATATGAAATGAAAAATAGCCAATAGAGACTGCTGCAAGAACATCAATACACCAAGATTTTGGAGATGTAATGATCCGTTTTCTATGCAATACCAACCAACGCAAACAATATACTATTGCTAATGTATAAAGCAGGTCTCCAACAGAAAAGGGGATCCATCCAAAAACTAGGTGCATCAATTTAGAAATCGATTGATACAACCCATTGCTGTATAAATTTTCTACAGTATTTGGGAATTTTGCCAGTAGTTTAATCAGCAAGATTTGGAACACAATGGAACATGCAATAATTAATTTCAGGTGTTTGCGCATAAATCAAAAATAGAAAAATGTTTTATAAAACTTATGCTATTACTTACCTTTGTGCAACTTAAAGCTATATATAATGAATTCGGAAATAAGAGAATTAGAACCAAATCAACTTTGGAATAAATTTGCAGACCTAAATGCAGTACCTAGACCTTCAAAAAAAGAAGAACGTGTCATTCAGTTTATGAAAGACTTTGGTTCAAAACTTGGTTTAGAAACTGTTGAAGATCATGTTGGAAATGTGATCATCAAAAAGCCTGCATCTCAGGGTATGGAAGACCGTAAAACTATCGTGATGCAATCACATTTGGATATGGTTCATCAAAAAAACAATGATACTAATTTCGATTTTGACACGCAAGGGATTGATATGTATGTCGAAGGTGACTGGGTGCGCGCAAAAGGAACAACACTTGGAGCCGACAATGGTTTAGGAGTTGCTACAATTATGGCTATTTTAGAAAGTAGCGATATTGAACACCCTGCGATCGAAGCTCTGTTTACAATAGATGAAGAGACAGGTATGACAGGCGCTATGGGATTAGAAGGAGGGATGCTTGATGGTGAAATTCTTTTGAACCTTGATACTGAAGAGGACGATGAAATAGGAGTTGGTTGTGCTGGTGGTGTTGATGTGACCGCTACAAGAAGCTACGAAGTAGAAGAAACGCCAGAGTTTAAACTTGGATTTAAAATTACGGTTAAAGGATTACAAGGAGGACATTCAGGAATGCAAATTCATGAAGGCTTAGGAAATGCAAACAAGATTATGAATCGTATGATTTTTAATGGGTTTGAAAATTTCGGTTTGCGGATTTCTGAAATTGATGGTGGCAGCCTACGTAATGCTATTCCTAGAGAAAGTAACGCTATAGTGGCGATTGATGCAGTTCATGAAGACGCATTTGTATCTGAAATGCAACAGCTGGTTGAAGAAATTAGTATCGAATTAAAAACGATGGAGCCCGATTTAGTAGTTGAAGTTACTAAAACAGAATTGCCAAATGGAATCATGGATTTAGGTGTTCAGGAAGGGTTGACAAGAGCTATTTATGCAGCTTGTAATGGTGTGTTTAGAATGAGCCCGGATATTCCAGGTTTAGTGGAAACTTCAAATAATATAGCACGTGTAATTGTTAAAGATGGCGCCGTAAAAATTGGATGTTTAACAAGATCATCTGTTGAAAGTTCAAAATGGGATTTAGCGAATACATTGCGATCAGTCTTTGAGTTGACTGGATGTGAAGTTGAATTTGGCGGAGATTACCCAGGCTGGAAGCCAAACATGGATTCTGATATTTTGAAATTGATGGTTCCTATATATAAGTCCTTAAATAATGACGAAGAACCTCATGTTGCTGCTTGTCATGCAGGATTAGAATGTGGTATTCTTGGAACTAATTATCCAGATATGGACATGATTAGTTTCGGACCTAATATTAAAGGAGCACATTCTCCGGATGAGCGCGCTCAGATATCATCAGCTCAAAAATATTGGAAATTCGTTTTAGAGATTCTAAAACAAATACCAAAAAGATAAACCAATAAAAAAAGCCTTTCAATTTGAAAGGCTTTTTTGTTTTTATTCTGTAATGTTTTTATTCTTTACCTTGAATACCAGCAATTTCTAAATCAAAGATTAAATTACTGTTTGCCGGAATTGGTCCGTAGTCTTGCGCACCATAGCCTAAGTACGAAGGAACGAATACACGACACTTATCGCCAACATTCATATTAAGCATGGCCTCTCTAAATCCTGCTGCTAATGATGCGGTTTCATTATAGATAGTAGCGAAAGGTTCATAGCCTTTTTGTTGTTCTCTACGTTCATCATATTTACCATACTTTTCGGCAACTGCTTTCATATTTGTGTCAAAAAGATCACCGCTTTCAAAATATCCTGCGTAGTATACTAATGCTTTATCTGCAGAGCTAGGTTTTACACCATTGCTTTCATGCGTGAAAATCATCACAACACCAGTAGGTAGTTTTTTAACAGTGCCTTCTAAATTTTCATTCTTCTTTATAAATGCTTCTCTTGCAATCTCAGCTTTAGCTTCAGCTTCTTTCTCAGCTTTTTCTTTTCGTGCTTTTTCTTTTTCAGCAATAAGAGGTAATTCCTCTTCGAATACTTTTGGTGCATTAAAAGATTTTGCCTTAGATCCTTTTCTAATGATATTTAATTTTTCAATAATTACATCTTCAACAGGCTTATTTCTTGCGCCAACTTTCACATTAGAAATAGAATCTTGAATATTAATTCCTGAAACTAATTCACCAAATACTGAATGACAGCTTACTCTAGGCGCAGAACAATTTTTCAAATTGTTATTGACATCATAGGCGTCGAGACTAGGATAAGGCACTTCCATAATAAAAAACTGACTTCCATTTGTTGCGATACCACCAGAATTGGCCATCGATAAAATACCAGGTTTATCATGTTTTAACTCAGGAAGCACTTCATTATCAAATTTATAACCTGGATTACCAGACCCTGTTGCAGTGTGATCACCACCTTGTATCATAAATTTATCCATAACACGATGAAATGTTAATCCGTCGTAATAGCGTTTGTCCTTAAACGCTTCATCTACCATAGGATGATTTCCTTCAGCTAATGCCACAAAGTTAGCTACTGTAACTGGGACTTTCTCATAAAATAATTCTGCAACCATTGTTCCTTTATTAGTAACAAATTCTGCATATAATCCATCTTCTAATTCTGGATATTCTTCCTTGCAAGATGTAGACGCTGTTAATAAAGTAAATAGTAAAGCGAGTTGTAGTGTTTTGCTAATCAATTTCATTGTAATGTATTTGTATTAATCGTTTTGGTTTTGAGTAATTGTGTTGACGGTCACTTCACATATTAAAGGAATGTTTGCTCCAATTTTATTTGAATCGCCATAATAGCCATAAGCCTTTTGAGATGGGAATAAAAATGTAATAGTTTCGCCAGGTTTCATAAGTTTTAAGCCCTCACGTAATCCGGTAAACAATTCTTCTTGATCCATTGCATAATCTTGAGATTGTAGTTCTTCAATAGAATAAATTTCAACATCATTAAAGTCTTTTACGGTATAATTGAAGTTTACGATATCTCCAAAATTTGGAGTAATAGAATCCTGTTCAATCTTTGTATTGTAATAATACCAAAATCCACTTTCTGATGCAAAATAATCAACCTCTGGATTGGCATCAATAATCGTTTGAATTTGATGTTGCTCTTTCTTGAAAAGTTTCTTATTTCGTTCTACAGAAGCATCTATAAAAGATCCAGAACTCACTGAGACTGGAATACGTGCTTCAGGAGATTTACAGCCGAAAAAGCAGCAAACTATTAGAGCTATTGTAATTAATCTATTCATCATTTAGGGCATTAATATAGCTTGGTAATATACTAATAAATTTTTCAATTGTGGCTTTCATGTCTAAATCACTCTTACCACCAGCTGCATTAACATGGCCTCCACCACCAAAATGAGCTCTTGAAAATTCGTTTACAGAAAACGTGCCTTTACTTCGTAATGATATTTTAACAATACCTTCTTTTTGATTTTCAATAAATATTGCTGCAAATCGAATGCCTTGAAGCGACAATGCATAATTTACAATACCTTCAGTATCTCCCTTTTTAAAATTAAAGCGATTAAGTTCGTTTTGACTTAATGTTATATATGCCGTTCGAAAATCTGGTAAAACTTTTAAATTTTGTAAAGCACAACCCAATAAACGCAAGCGATCATGGCTATTCGTATCATGAATATTATTGTGAATTTCAGAATTATTTGCTCCTTTTTCTATGAGTTTCGCTATAACATTATGTGTAGTACTCGTAGTGGAAGGGAATCTAAACGATCCTGTATCTGTCATGATACCAGCATACAAACAACTTGCAATGTCTGATTCAATGACATCGGTATCTCCTAGCATGTCAATAAAATGGTACACCATTTCACAGGTAGACGACATAGATACATCTGAGTACATAAAATCTGCATAGTCATCTGGTTGTTGATGATGATCGATCATGACTTTAATTGCTGTCGATTCAGATACTGGTAATTCCATGCCACCAATTCTATTGAGTGCATTAAAATCTAAAGTAAAAATAATACTTGCTTCCTTAATTAAGGTATCACAAATATTAGGTTCTAAGTCGTACTTTAATATATCGGCTTCGCCTGGCATCCATTTTAAAAAATCAGGATAATCATTAGGCGCTATAATTTTCACCTCGTGGCGATTCGAATTTTTTAAATAATGAAATAATCCTAAAGCCGATCCAATGGCATCTCCATCGGGATTTTTATGCGGTACTATAATAATGTTTTGAGGGCTATTTAAAAGCGCGGTAATGTTCTGAATATCATCTTTTGTCATAGTAGGCGAAGATACACTTTTTTAATAATGGTTTGTATTGTTTTTATGAAGAAATGCGTTACTTTTGCCAAAAATTAAAATAAACACATGGCAACAAATAGAACATTTACAATGCTTAAACCAGATTCTGTTGAAAAAGGGAATATTGGTGCAATTATGGAAAAAATTACAGCTTCAGGATTTCGTATCGTAGCTATGAAGTTAACTCAAATGACAACTGCAGATGCTCAGGCATTTTATGAAGTGCATAGCGAACGTCCATTTTATGGAGAGTTAGTTGAGTACATGACACGCGGACCAATAGTGGCTGCTGTTTTAGAAAAAGAAAATGCTGTTGAAGATTTTAGAACCTTAATTGGAGCTACAAATCCTGCTGAAGCTGCTGAAGGTACAATTCGTAAATTGTATGCTGCATCAATAGGAGAGAATGCTGTACATGGAAGTGATAGTGATGATAATGCTGCTATTGAAGCTGCGTTCCATTTTTCAGGAAGAGAGATGTTTTAAGTCTTATTACAGGTAAACGAAGTGATGTCATTGCGAACACCGTGAAGCAATCTGTTTAAAGAATGAGATTGCCACGTCGCTAGCTTCGCTAGGTACTCTCAAGGAAGCATTGCTTCCTTTCGTGTAATCCTCGCAATGACAATCTATTATATATTAAAAAAGCAACCTAATGGGTTGCTTTTTTTTTGTGATCTAATGCATCCCAAGCGATTTTCATTTCTTTCAGATAATCTTTGGGGTTTAAGCTCGTATTTAATTCAATAAAATTAAAGATAAATCCGAATAAAATCACAATGGTAGTTACAAGTATAATCAGTTCTTCAACCTCGTCTTGAGATTCGTAAAAATGCCATGAATTCATCGCAAATATATAGATGACGACGATAAGATTTAAAATCCTCAAAAGCATAGAAATAACTCTAGACTTGCTATCTTGAGGATGACTAGGTAAATATTTCATCCATTTAGTCCAATACCCATTATGATTAAAAGTGGTCTCCAATTTAGTTAATTGCCAAGCAAATATGATTAAATGTCTTGTTATGGATTTCATCGTTTTAATGAGAGCGAAAACAATGAAAAAAAGACAAGCCTCTAAAGCAAATTTTTGATATAAATTTGAAGAAATTAAGTGATTGAAAAGCACGCCTATTATAGTGATACTAAACCCAAGTATAGTCAATCGGTAGCCCATAAAAGTTCGCATGCTACTGGAAACTTCCTGGTATTCTAAAAGCAATATCTCTCTATCTGACTCAGACATAATATTATATTTGTAACTTAAATATAGTTAAGCTTTTATAGAAATAGATTTATATTCGATGAAGTATTTTGTTTTACTGATTAAGCACAAAATAACAAAAAGCCACAACATCATGTTGTGGCTTTTTGTTTTATAATAAAGGTGTATCTATTAAATTACTTTGACGTGTACTGCGTTTAATCCTTTGTTACCTTCTACCAACTCAAATTCAACGGTATCGTCTTCGCGAATCTCGTCAATTAATCCTGAGATGTGTACAAAATGGTCTTTGTTTGAAGGGTCTTCTGTGATAAAATCAATCCTTTGGCATCATTGAAGAATTTTACTGTTCCTGTATTCATATGTTAAAATAACTATATTTCAAGAGTAATACCAAGAAATTTCCTGTTAAATTAGGTCGCTAAACGACAATGTTTTGTCGATTAACAGGGATGTTTAACATTTATTTAACCGTTCATCGAATATTTATTAGAATCGTTAACAGAATTGTTAAATTTTTCTATATTTAGCATTCGCTCCAAGAAAATCTACATCTTCATAAGTGATTAACTTACTTTATTATTAGTGGTAAACCCAAGTTTGGATTTTAACCTACCCCAGATTATTGAATGTACCTAATTACTAATTAATTAATTCTTATTATGAAAAAAATCAACAATTTTTTTAGAGGGATAACTATACTGTGTTTCCTAATTTCGATGTCGTCCTATGGTCAGAATTCGACTTGTGCTACAGCCGCTCCATTAACAATTGGAGGAACTGCTTGTTCAGGTACTTCCGGAGGACCAAATTCTGGTGACCCAACTGGGTTTGATGGTACAGACAATAATGTTTGTTCTTCATCTTATTCAGGTGGAGACGATTATATTTTTGAATATACGGCAACAACGGCTGATGCTTTACAATTAGATCTTAATGCTACTAACACTTGGACAGGATTATTAGTTACAGCCGGATGTCCTACAACTGGAACCTGTTTTGCAAGTGCAACCAGTTCTTCATCTAATGAATCTTTAGTTACACCGCCAATGACAATTGGAACTACTTATTATATTCAAATTTCAACGTACCCTACACCTAATAGTCCAGGGCAATTTTGTTTGGATGCTAATTTGACAGCTCCTCCAGAGCCGATTGCTAATGAAACTTGTGCAACAGCGCAACCAATTGCTTGCGGTGAAACTATTAGTGCAACTACAGATGGGACTACAGGATCGAATACTGAAACAGGAGGATGTAATCAGAGTAATTATGGTGTATGGTACACATTTACTGGAGACGGAAATGCTTATACATATGATCTCGTTGCAGAGAATATATCTTTAGATTTAGAAATGTCTATTTCAAGTGGTTCTTGTGGTAGTTTAACTAATATTGCTTGTAGAGATGCAGCAGGTTCTGGTGATGAGACTTATAGCTTAGATTCCGTAGACGGGACGCAATACTATATTTATATTTCATATTATAGCACGTTTGGTACAACTACAGGTGACTTTACCTTGACTGCAACTTGTGTAGCAGGTCCAACCTGTACCGATGGTATTCAAAATGGAGATGAAGAAGATATTGATTGTGGAGGTACTGCTTGTGCTCCATGTCCACCTTCTTATTGTGATCCTGATCCATCTAGTATTGATTCCACTGGACTTACGAGTGTTACCGTGGAAGGTACTGTGTTTCCTAGTCTTGCGGCTACGGGCTATGAGGATTTTACTGCACTTCCTTCAGTGAATTTATCGCAAGTATTGACTTCAACTGTTGTCATTGATTATAGTCATAGTTATGATTATTATACGAGAATTTGGATTGATTTTAATGATGATTTTGTATTTGATGAGTCTGAAGTGGTTTTTGAAGTACCAAACTCTACAGACGACCCTGTTAATGCAGAATTTATTATACCTGTTGATCCTGCAACTGTAGGAAATCATAGAATGCGTATAGGGGGGCATGATTATGCTTATCCAGATCCATGTTGGACTGGAAGCTATGCGGCATTTATGGATGTTACCGTAAAAATTCAAGGTCCACCAGCTTGTGGTCCGGCAGATATAGCTAATACGGAAGTTAGTGCAAATTGTACTTCGGGATCAGAAGGGTTTACGGTGAATGTTGACGTTGCTTTTGCAAATTGGGGAAATACAATAATTGATTCAAATGGAGGTGAATGGCCAATAGCTCCATTTGCACCAGGGAATTACCCAATAGGACCTTTCGATGATGGAGATTCCGTCGAACTAACGATGCAACATCTTGATGGACCAACGTCTCTTTGTAATTTTTCAATAGGTACATTTACAAATACATGTCCACCAGAATATGATTTATGTCCAGGAGCTACTCTTGTTACTGTTGGAGTTGAAGAATGCGGACCAGATGTAACAGGTACTAATGCTGATACAACAGATTCTGGGGTAACTCAAGCTTCTTGTGCAACTGCTACATATAGTGGAGGTGATATTTGGTACACGTTTGTAATGCCAGCTAGTCAAACCACTTTAATTTATAACAGAAGTGCTTCTGACTTTTCAACTACTCAAGCTGAATTGTATAGTGGTGCTTGTGGAGCTTTAATTGAAGAAGATTGTACAACTAGTACTTCAGATTCCTTTGAAGGTTTAACTGCAGGTGCAACATACTATTTGAGAATATATGATTGGGGTAACAATGATATTGGTGATGTTACATTTTGTTTAGGCACACCACCACCACCACCCGCTAATGATCTTTGTGCAGATGCCTTACCACTTGCTTGTGGTGATGCTCTTGAAGGATTTAATGCTGCAGCAACAGATGTTGGTGAAGGACCAACTTGTGGAACATCTCCAGGAGATAGTGGTGTTTGGTATGCATTTGAAGGTAATGAAACAGAGGTTACAATTACTACGTGTAATGCAGCTACTGACTTTGATACAAAAATTAATGTGTATACAGGAGAATGTGGTGCCCTAGTTTGTGAAACGGGTGACGACGATGCAACTTGTACTCATAGTAATTTACACTCTGAAGCTACATTTATTGCTAGAACTGGTGTAACATATTATGTATATGTAAGTGGATTTGGTAGCGCGTCTGGAAACTTTGTCTTGAGTGCTGAATGTGGTCCAACACCTTATGTTCTTATTAGTACAGAACAAGATATGTCTTTACGTGATAATATAAATGTAATATCTGGTGGCGTTGGCGTTATGACTGATGGTCAGCAACTTAAAGTTGATCAAGACAGTCATATTCTTGCATTTGGTGAAGCATCTCAAATTGCGATAAGCAATGGTAGTACAGTAGCTACGGAAATTTTAGCTCCTGCTGCACCAGTGCTTTTAGCATTTGAAAACAATGCGTATTCAAGTGGATCGAGTCCAAGTGTAACAGTTAATAATGGTGAAACCACTCATTTACTTGAATCAGTTTATAAACATGTTGTAGTAGAAGAAGGTGGTACTGCTATATTTATTCAGCCTAATGTTTATATCGATGAACTGAAGATGAGGAAAGGTGCTACTCTAGAATTTATTGGATGTACTAATGTAATGATTAACAGGAATTTTCAAGTAGCCGAAGGAGGTACAATTAATGCCGATCAGAATACTGTGACATTCTTTGTCGACAACATGATTTCCATCGAAAAAGGATCTGACGTAAACGCACATATGTATGCTAGCAATAACTTTAGTGCTGATGGCGGAGGTATTAATGGAGAAATTACTACTTTAGAAGGGGTCTTTGTAGGTGAAAAAGTTGACCTTAAGAAGAACGTGAAAGTTGCTGCTCATATTTATGATGTTTCTTGTGCAGTTGAGCCACCTAGAGGTGTTCCACTTGCTGGAGAATTTTGCTTCTTTCCAGTTGAAATTGCATGTAATGAAACAGTAACAGGTGATACGTCGCTTTTCGATGTTGAGGACGTAGACTTTTGTGGTACATCCTTAAGTTCAGCTTCAGGTGTATGGCATGTGTTGACTGGTACAGGTGATGTAATAACTGCAACAGCCGATACTTTTGGATCTTCATTTGATACAAAAATAGGAGTGTTTACTGGTTCTTGTGGTGATTTAGTATGTCTAGGTGGTGATGATGATGCATCAGATCCTTTTAGTTTACAATCTGAATTTGAATTTAATACTGTAGCAGGTGAGTCATATTACATCTATGTAACTGGATTTAGTTCTAATGCAGGTGCATATACATTAAATGTAACATGTGATTTACCACCGGAACCTTGTGATTCAAGTGATGAAAATGTTACGATATCAATTAATTATGATAATTTTCCAACTGAAACAGCTTGGACTATTACTGATGAAAATAATAATGTAGTAGCTTCTGGTTCTGGGTCTAGTGGGGATACTACTTTTATTCAAACTGTGGCATTATGTAGTAGTGGTTGTTATGATTTTGAAATTACTGATTCTTTTGGAGATGGTATTTGCTGTACTTATGGATCTGGATCTTATAGTGTAACGGATGGATTTGGTAATATAGTTGCTTCAGGAGGCGATTTTGGATCTTCAGAAACTACTAATTTCTGTTTATCAGGTGGTGCACGTATGGCGAGTCCAGATGCAATTACAACTGATGATGAGATCAAGTTAGATTGGGATCTATATCCTAACCCTACGAAATCGAATCAAGTTACCTTAGGTCTTCAAGATTATATGGGACAAGATGTTACTTTTGAAGTATTAGATTATACAGGTAAGGTCTTAGTTCAAGAATCTTTCAGTAACCTAAGAAATGCGAAGCAAACTGTAAGTTTAAATAATATCATAAACGGTGTTTATGTAGTACGATTAACCACTAGAAATGGTGTGAGTACGAAACAACTTATAGTATCCTATTAATTTAATAATTAATTAAAATTAAAAGAGACCACAATTTGTGGTCTCTTTTTTTTGTGTCAAACTGAGCTTGTCGAAGTTTTATCGATTATCGATACGTAAACATATTTCGACAGGCTCAATATGACACTAGACAAGCTCAGTACAGGCAAGCTCAGTTTGACATATTACAATCTACTTGACGTTTCAGATAACTACTTTTATATTAAACAGTCCTAAATGACCGATATATTAACGAAGCACTATTTTTTTAATGACCGCTTTACCTAAAGCCTCGTTAAGCATCGCAATAATCTTATCTTTCCCATAGCTCAATTCTTCTCTAAGCACGCTAGAACTTAATTGAATGTATAGTGTCTCACGTTCTAAATGGACAGACGTCGTATAATTGTTGACGCCATTACCCATCAAGCTTTTCCAAGCGTCTTGCACATTAACCTTGTCTAATCCTTTTTGTAGCTTATTGGTATCTACAAACTCTTTTAAGACATCGCTAATTTTTAGGTTCTCATTGTTTCGTTTTGCCATTAGTCTAATTCTAAGGGTTGATATCGTTTATAGGTATAGATTGCTTTAGCGCTATTTATGATTGTAAGTTGGTCTGCACTTGCATTTAAAACCGTTTCTTTCCATTCTGAAAATGGGGTGCTATAATACAAATGTAAACTGTCATTTTCAATACTGACTTTAATATGTTCTACATCTTGCGATGTTTCAAAAGTGCCACTAAAATTGGGTTTTACTTTTTTTCTAAATCCTATTAGGCTATCATTAATACTTATATAATCTATAGTCGCATTGTAATTGTAATCCCGAGAACTGCCATCAAAGAAGGTTGCTTTTTCA
The DNA here is from genome assembly GCA_002162765.1 of Flavobacteriales bacterium 34_180_T64. GTDB lineage: Bacteria > Bacteroidota > Bacteroidia > Flavobacteriales > Flavobacteriaceae > MAAR01. The sequence goes on from MAAR01000009.1 coordinate 154,357, forward strand.
ATTTCCCAATACCCATTTATATGTTCAATATAAGTTTCTGGATCAGTATAGCAACTCATAAAAACAAGCATCAACACAGAGATAGTAAACCGTTTCATAGTTTAAATATTTTATACGATTGGTGAATCTGCTTTACAACGGTTTCTGTACGTTCCGCATGTGTATCACTAATAAATATTTGTCCAAAATCTTCGTTGTCTACAAGACTGATGATTTGGGCAACACGATGCTCGTCTAATTTATCAAATATATCATCTAACAATAAAATAGGAGCAACACCACTTTGCTGTTTTATAAAATCAAATTGTGCCAATTTTAAAGCTATTAAAAATGATTTTTGCTGGCCTTGGCTTCCGAATTTTTTTATTGGATACTGTTCAATTTCCAAATTAAGATCATCCTTATGGATACCAACACTCGTATAATGGATGGCTTTGTCTTTAGTTAAAGATTTCTCTAAAAGTGTTTGCAATTTGTCTTCGTATAAATCACTCTTGTAACTTAAACTTACAGATTCATTATCATTGCTTATGGCTTTATAACGTGTTTTAAAAATAGGAATGAATGCCTTTAAAAATTGATCTCTCGTTTCAAATATCAAAGTGCCATAGGTATCCAATTGCGCGTTATAAATTTCTAATGTTGACGCATTAAACGTGTTGTTTAATGCGAAATATTTAAGTAATGCATTACGCTGCGACAATACTTTGTTGTAATTTATAAGATTGGATAAATAGGTTTTGTCACTTTGAGAAATGACACTGTCTATAAATTTACGTCTCGTATCGCTACCCTCAATGATTAAATCTCTATCTGCTGGCGAAATGATTACTAATGGAATAAAACCAATATGATCACTAAATTTTTCATAGGCTTTATTGTTGCGTTTAATAACTTTTTTTTGACCGCGTTTCAATGAAACCACAATTTTTTCCGACCGATCATCTTTATCGAAAACACCATCAACAACAAAAAACTCTTGATTATGCTTGATGTTTTGAGTAGCAACAGGATTAAAATAGCTCTTTCCAAACGCCAAATGATAGATAGCGTCTAATACATTTGTTTTTCCAACACCATTGGATCCAACAAAGCAATTAATCTTGTTATCAAATTCAAAGTCTTGACTTTCAAAATTCTTATAGTTAATCAATGTTAGGCCACTTAGTGTCATTAATCTTGAGCTAGAATTCGTGTTTTAGTTGTCCAATACGGAAAAGGATGTGCAAATTATTGAAAAATAACAAATAAATTACCTTTTAAATCCCAATAAAAATTTTATTTTTGCGGCGCACAAATAGACAATATATGGCAACTTATAAGAAAAGAGGTTTTAAACCAAAAACGAAATCTGAGAAGGTAGATGCTCTAGAAGAAAACTCAACAACAGCTGAGGTATTTAATACCTTAGACGAAAAAGCATCGAGAGCTGAAGAGTGGACTGTTAAGAATCAAAAATATATTTTTGTAATTGTTGGTTTAGCTGCTGCAATCGTTTTAGGATATTTAGGTTATAATAAATTTGTAGCAGAGCCTAAAGGAAGCGTAGCAATGAACGATATGTTTAAAGCACAGCAATATTTTGATCAAGCCGTAAATGGAACTGAAAAAGATTCCCTGTATACCTTAACCTTAAATGGAGGTGAAGGAAAATTCGGAATGTTAGATATTATAAATGAATATGGTGGTACACCAGCTGCTAATTTGGCAAGTTACTACGCAGGAATGTCTTACTTAAACCTTAAGGATTATACAAATGCAATTACGCATTTACAAGATTTCTCTAGTGATGATGTCATGTTAAATGCAATCTCTAAAGGCGGTATTGCTGATGCATTCGTACAATTGAATCAACCAGAAGATGCTTTAGGGTATTATGAATCAGCTGTAAAATTATCATCGAATGAATTTACAACACCAATGTATCTATTTAAAGCTGGAAACACAGCGCTTACAGTAGGGAAAGTTGATAAAGCATTAAACTATTTCAATCGTATTAAGAACGATTATTCAAGCTCAAATGAAGCTGTAGATATAGATGTATTTATTGGTAAAGCCGAAGCGAGTATGTAATATGGCAACTAAAAATCAAAATTTATCAGATTACGATAAAAACACAATCCCAAGCGCGAAAAATTTTCGGTTTGGGATTGTTGTTTCAGAATGGAATCCTAATATCACAAATGGTCTTTTTAAAGGTGCTTATGATACACTAATAGAAAATGGTGCTCTAGATAAGAACATCGTACATTGGAATGTTCCTGGGAGTTTTGAATTGATTTATGGTTCAAAAAAAATGATTGATCAAAACGTGGATGCCGTCATTGCAATTGGCAGTGTCATTCAAGGTGAGACGAAACATTTTGATTTCGTTTGTGAAGCTGTTTCACAAGGGATAAAAGACTTAAATATAAATACGGACACACCAGTTATATTTTGTGTGCTTACTGATAACACGATGCAACAAGGCATAGAGCGGTCAGGAGGAACGTATGGAAATAAAGGTGTAGAGGCAGCTGTTGCCGCAATTAAGATGGCATCACTTCGAGAAAACGCCTAATTTTACGGATACTATTCGCTTTAATTTGTTAACAATTTTTAGCAATTCAAAAGCTATATTTCTTTGTATTTTAAGTACATTTGAAATGTAACAAAGACTTCGTTTTAGTGAATTTATTTAAACAACGTAAAAACAAACGATTCACATATACACCTCGTCATTTAAAGGAAAATGAGACTGACGATACCAAAAGTTTAGAATCGCAATGGAAAGACGCTAAGTCTTTAAATAAGCGAAAGACGAATCCATTTGCAACATTACCATTTCTGGTCTTGTTTTTGATAGCTATTCTAATAGTACTATATATTTTAAGTCGTTACGAATAAAAATAGATTATGGGAATTTTTGGATCACGTAAAAATAAAAAATACGATTACACACCGCGTTACTATCAAGGTGAAGGCAGCCCGTTTGAATTAAAACATAAGTTTGACGATCATCGCAAAACTGTAGGTAGTAATAAAGGGCTCAAAACGAAGTTTAATAATGCCGTCGATGATTATAAGTATGTTGCAGATGAAGGTGGCGCAAATAAACGTGTTTTAATTATTATTGCTGTTTTAATTATAGTTTTCCTTTTTATAATTGACTTCGATTTGTCTATTTTCTTTTCAAAACGCTAATGGCAGACATCATTCAACTTTTACCAGATCACGTCGCTAATCAAATTGCTGCAGGTGAAGTCGTACAACGACCAGCTTCAGTAGTTAAAGAATTAATGGAGAATGCTATTGATGCTGAAGCAACGGCAATTAAGTTAATTGTTAAAGAAGCTGGGAAAACCTTAATCCAAGTTATTGACAATGGAAAAGGGATGAGTGCTACTGATGCAAGATTGAGTTTTGAACGGCATGCCACTTCAAAAATACGATCTGCAGAAGATTTATTTAGTTTGCATACTAAAGGATTTCGTGGAGAAGCCTTGGCGAGTATCGCAGCCATTGCACATATTGAGCTAAAAACGAAGCAGCCTCAAGATGAGCTTGGAACTCAAATCACAATTGAGGGAAGTGAAGTAAGCTCTCAAGAGTTTGTTGTTACTCCTGAAGGCACTTCTATTGCTGTTAAAAATTTATTTTTTAATATTCCAGCAAGACGTAATTTTCTAAAATCGAATACGGTTGAACTACGACATATCATTGATGAATTTCATCGCGTGTCATTAGCGCATCCAAATATTGCTTTCATTATGTATCATAACGGAAGTGAATCTTTTAATCTTCCTGAAAGTAATTATAGACAACGTGTTGTTAATATTTTTGGAGGTAGAACCAATGAGAAATTAGTACCAGTTGATGAAGAAACTGAAGTGTTGAAGATTTCAGGTTTTGTTGGGAAACCAGAATTTGCTAAAAAAACAAAATCTGAACAATTCTTTTTTGTCAACCATCGATTTATTAAAAGTCCGTATCTCAATCATGCAATAAATGCTGCATTTGAAGGTTTAATGAAAGATGGCTGTCATCCAAGTTATTTTTTAAACTTAACAGTCGACCCTAAATCAATTGATATTAATATACATCCCACAAAAACTGAAATCAAATTCGAGGATGAGCATACGCTTTACGCCATATTAAGATCTTCAGTTAAGCATAGTTTAGGTCAGTTTAATATTGCGCCTGTTTTAGATTTTGAAAGGGATACGAATTTGGACACACCCTATAATTATAAAGATAAGAACGCTTCAACGCCATTTGTTGAAGTCAATCGCGATTTTAATCCCTTTAGTGACGAGAAGTCAGCAAAAGTATTTTCTTCGGTTAGTTATAAAAAAGAAAGTGCGCCATGGGAAAGTTTGTATGTTGGAATGGAGTCCAAAGGAACACGAGATCTTAAGGACTTCAGTGAAATGGAATTTGAAAGTGATCATCAAACAGAATCTATATTTTCGGGAGATACACAATCAGAGACGTCTCAGACCACCTACCAACTACACAATAAATATATAGTGAGCACTATCAAGTCTGGAATGCTGCTTATTGATCAGCATAGAGCGCATCAACGTGTTTTGTATGAGAGTCTTCTAAAAAGCTTAACTGTAAAGGAGGGCATAAGCCAGCAATTGCTATTTCCTTTTAAACTGGAATTTACAGCAACTGAATTGCCAATCTTACAGCAATTAAAAACGGATTTAGAATCTACGGGATTCGTATTTTCGAAAATCGAAAATGATTCCGTTGAAATTATGGGGACTCCCATAAATGTGTCTGAGAATGAAATATCAAATATTTTACAGCAACTTATTGCTGATGTGCAACAAGAAATTCCAGATAGTCATTTTAGTGCCACTGATTTATTAGCAAAATCTATGGCCAAAAGTATGGCTATAAAAAATGGTCAGTCTTTGTCAAAACTAGAGCAAGAGCACTTGGTAAATAGTTTATTCGCTTGTAAAGAATCTGCAGTGTCACCAACCAATCGCACAACATTTATAACAATGAGCGTTGCCGATATGGATAAAAAATTTATGTAACTAGAAGCTTATGATGAGAGGTATTACAGATACTGTTAAACATTTGATTATTATCAATGTTGTGATGTTTATTGGAACGCTAGCTATCGGTAATGGGGAGTCGTTTTATAGATGGTTTGCGCTATATTTCCCTCAAAATGAATTGTTTCAGCCATGGCAGGTTATTACGCATATGTTTATGCATGGTGGTGCCATGCATATAATATTTAATATGTTTGCCTTATGGATGTTTGGAACTTCCGTAGAGCAACAATTAGGAAGTAAGAAGTTCCTATTTATTTATATATCTGCAGGTTTAGGAGCGGTTTTGTTCCAACTTGGATATTACTATTTTAATTATTTGCCTTTGCATTCTGATTTGATTAGTACTGGCTTAACCGACAATCAAATCGTACAAATGTTTACCTCTAATGAGACAATTAGTGGCATAAACGAAATTCAATTTTCAAAGCTTAAGGAAGCATTTCCAATTTATAATGCCTCAATGGTTGGAGCGTCTGGATGTATCATGGGTATATTGGCTGCCTTTGGAATGATGAATCCAGAAGCTAAATTGATGCTTATCTTTTTGCCTATACCAATAAAAGCGAAGTACTTTATACCAGGTATAATTATTTTGGATGTTGTTTCAGCACTAACAGGTCAATCCTTCTTTAGTCCGAGCAATACGGCTTATATGGCCCATGTTGGAGGCGCTTTGATTGGTGCATTTATAATGTGGTACTGGCGAAAAACACAGTTTAATAAAAACCGTTGGGATTTATGACCTCTCTTGGATACGATATAAAAGATAAACTGAATCGCCTAAACGCATTCGAAAAAATAATTGGCCTTAATATAGCAGTATTTCTTATAGGTCTAATAATTGGGAAAGCGAATAAAACAGCCAGCGCCTTAAGCTGGTTAGAATTGCCTAAAGATTTTTTTGATTTTATCGCTAAACCATGGACAATCCTTACCTATGGATTTGCACATTATGGTTTTATCCATATTTTATTTAACCTTTTGGTACTTTATTTTGTGTCACGATTGCTTTTAAATTTAATTGATACTAAGCGTTCATTGAGTATTTATTTTTTAGGGATTATTATTGGAGGCCTTTCATTTTTACTAGTGTTTAATGTACTTCCGAATAAGATAGTGAATCATATAGGGCCCTTAGTTGGTGCTTCGGCAGGTGTGAGAGCTTTACTTATTTTTGTGTGTACATACATGCCAAATAAGGAGGCACGATTTTTTGCTATTACTATTAAGTTGTGGCATATAGGACTTGCGATTGTAGTTTTAGATGTATTGGGATTATTTAGTATAAATGCAGGCGGAAATGTGGCGCATTTAGGAGGAAGTTTACTTGGGTATTTGTATGCTTCGCAACTTCAAAAAGGAACCGATATTGGCGCAGGATTTCAACGATTTACGGATGCTATTGCAAATTTATTTAAAACGAAATCGCCATTAAGAACAGTACATAAAAAGAAAAAGAAACCTTTTGTTGGTCATAATAAAACGAAGTTTGATGAGTTTAATAATCAAAAGAAAATTGACCTTATTCTCGATAAAATCAGTAAAAGTGGCTACGAAAGTCTGAATGCAGAGGAGAAGACTTTTCTTTTTAAGGCTGGCAAAGATTAAACTATATGAAGCGACTCAACCTAATAGATAAAGTAGTGTTTTTGGTAAATTCCATTGCTGCTACTATGTTGTTGTTGTCGTATATTTTACCCTATGTGTCTCCTAAGAGTTTTGCGTTTTTGTCAATGTTAAGCCTTGCAGTACCTCTGTTAATCATTTTCAATATTCTCTTTGTTTTGTATTGGTTATTGAAAGTTAAAAAGCAATTACTATTGTCTTTAATGGTCTTAGGACTTGGATATAGTCATATGTTTTCATTATATAAGTTTTCATCTTCAAAAAAAGTGGATACCTCCGAAAACATATCCATAATGAATTATAATGTGCGTTTATTTAATTTATTTGAATGGATACCTGATGCCTCAATAAAGCAAAAATTAGTTGATTTTATCTTAGATAAGAATCCTGATATTTTAAGTATTCAAGAGTACCATCCAGATGAGACGATTAAATTTAAAGAGTATTTTAAATATGAAAAATTATCAGGAAATAAAGTAAAAAATGGACAAGCGATTTTTTCAAAATTTCCAATTGTAAATTCGGGTTCCATAGAATTCCCGAATACCTCTAATAATGCGATTTATGCAGATGTTGTTAAAGGGAGTGATACCATTAGAATTTACAATGTGCATTTAGAATCTTTAAGAATAGATCCTTCTGTTGAAAAATTATCGAATGAAACTTCGGAAAACTTATCAAATCGAGTGAGTACAACTTTTAAAATTCAACAATCTCAAACGGAACAATTCTTAAAGCATAAAGCCCAAAGTCCTTATAAAATGATTATTTGTGGCGATTTTAATAATACGGCGTATTCGTATGTGTATAAGGAGGTTAGAGGCGATTTGCAAGATGCTTTTGTTGAAGCAGGTAATGGCTTTGGTCGTACTTTTAATTTCAAATTCTTTCCCGTTCGAATAGATTTTATTCTTGTTGACGGTAGTTTTGATATCAATAGTTTTAAGACCTATGATGTACAATTTTCTGATCATTATCCAATTCTAGCTAAAGTAAAATTACATTAGCCAGCAATCACTGAGGTCCGCAATAATATGCACGAGTAACCCGATTCCTAACAATCTCAATTTCTTTATTGATAGCATTAAAATATAACCCGCAATTGCGTAATAGGAATGTAGTGGATGAAAATTGATACTACATCTGTTTGGATCAAATATTGGATTTGCTAATACATGGTCAACGTCAATTAGTAAACCTAGAATCATAATAAAATAGGCATACTTCCATCGGGATTTAAAAAAAAACAAAGCAATAATTAATGGTAGACCAAAATGAATTCCATAATGAATTATTGATTGAAACATTAAGGTGTCAAATTTTGAGATTCGAGATATAGTAAGGCATTCGGGCCTTCATTACATATGAGATCTAAGATGCTTAAATTGGATAGAAATCCATGTTTGTCATCAAATACTTGGACATAGCTCGCAAAAGATTCTGGTTTTTCTTTTCTGCTTTCTACTAAGTATCTATAATCGACTTTGTCTTTTGGGTTTTTTTCAAAATCTTCAGTAGTCTTGATTTCAAAAGGAATTTGCAAGCAATCATAAATGACTTCTAAGCAAGCCATGTTAAAATCTAAAAGAGTTTCAAATTTCATAGTAAATAAAGGCTTGAGATCATCTTCATAGAATTCGAAAAAGGGAGAACTGCTATAGGCTATTTGAATGGATTTCCAGTGAAGATCTTGCCAATTTGTCGTATCAGATATACGTATGTTTTTATAAAGCTGTCGGTTATTTTGAGAATAAACAACAGGAACAGTTAAAGACAATCTGCCATTTGCACCATAAATGAAGGCACGATTTCTATAGGTTTGTTTTTGATAATTATCACAGCGTTCAAAAGTCGTTCGCTTCGCATTTATGATCGCAACAAACGAAGCAATACTAGGGAAGTAGGAAGGATGTATGAGAATATCCATGACTTATATAAACATCAAATTTAAACGCTAGCTATTTGCTGATTTACGCTTTCTCCATTTGCTAAAGCCGATCCACCCAAATAGAACTACAAAAAATGGAATGAGATATGAAACAGGTTTTCCGCTTCCTCCAACCGTGGTAAACAAACGTTCCCAACGAATTTTACTAAATCCTTTACCATTTGTGTCCCAACTCATCCATACAAATACAGGCTTTCCAACAACATGATCAAACGGAACAAATCCCCAAGATCTAGAATCTAACGAATTGTGACGATTATCACCCATCATCCAGTAGTAGTCTTGTTTAAACGTGTATTCCGAGACAACCTTTCCATCAATGCTAATTTCAGTTCCATTAACTTGTAAGTTGTGTCCTTCATACACACTTATAATTCGCTTGTAAAGCGGTAAAACTTCAAGGTTTAAAGCAACAGTTTTTCCAGCTTCAGGAATGTAAAGTGGCCCGAAGAAATCGTTATTCCAAGAATACTGTTCATGTCTTGGAAAAATACTAGGATCTCTACGGTTCAGTGAATCTTTTAAAACCACAATATTTGCAACATCTGGATGGTTTTTTAAACGATTAATAGCGTCATCTGTTGCTGCTGGAATTAAATACGAATCTCGTGTAGAACCATAACCTAGTCCATCTGTAATATCATAGCGATTCAATAAAGCGTAAATGTTATTTGGCTGAATATTTCTTTTGAATGAAATTTCATAAGAAAATTGCACTTTTGCACGATCTGGAAGCGCATTTTGCTTGCCATTAATATAGACATAACCATCTCTTACTTCTAATGAATCCCCTGGGTTTGCTACACAGCGCTTGACATAATTTGTACGTTTATCAATAGGCTTGTAATAGCTTTTGTCAGCAGGTTTATACATGTTGTATAAGGTATCAACAGGCCAATTAAAAACGACTATATCGTTTTGTTCAATGGACTCAAAACCTGGTATTCTAAAATAAGGTAATTCAAAATTAGGCACATATGATTTAACCTTTGCAACTGGTATTGTGTCATGGACCATTGGTGCTCCAATTGTTGTCATAGGCGTTCGAGCGCCATAATGAATTTTACTTACCAATAGAAAATCACCAACTAATAGGGTCTTTTCTAAAGAAGACGTTGGAATGGTAAAAGGCTGCATGAAATAAGTATGTACCAACGTTGCGGCTACAATAGCAAACAGAATTGAACTTACCCAATCACCAAATTCAGATTTCGGATGCAAACTTCTGCCTTCAATGTATTTGACATCAGTGGCGTAATTAAGATAAACATTGTAAAACCCTAAAGTGACAATTGCAAGGAGAGTATCCATGGTTGAATTCTTTCCAAAACTTCGAGCCGTCTCTACCCAGATTACTGGAAATAGTATCAAATTTACAATAGGCACAAATAACAAAATAGTCCACCATTTAGGACGATTTATAATTTTCATAAGTACAACTGCATTATATATAGGCACAAAAGCCTCCCAAGGTTGTCGTCCGGCTTTTGCATAAAGTTTCCATGTGCTAAGTCCGTGTAAAACCTGAATTGCTAAGAAAAATATAAACCATTGCATTAATGTCATAATTGAATTTTTTTTATCTTTTATGTAAGTTGAAATTTGCGTTCAAACGTTACATTTATTGTATTTATTAACCTATGTTTAACACATCTTTCATCGAAAATACACCTTTTTTACCAAGGATCCATTCTGCCGCAATGACAGCACCAAAGGCAAATCCTTCTCTATTGTGAGCAGTGTGTTTTATTTGAATAGTATCCACTTGTGATTGATATTTGATTTCATGAGTCCCAGGCACATCATCAATTCGTTTAGCTGTAATGCCGAGTTCATCAGGCATTGGAATACCTTTAGACCAATTCGTGTATTCCGAGTTTTTGATAATGTCTTCTGCTAAAGAAATAGCGGTTCCACTTGGAGCGTCCATTTTTTGTGTGTGATGAATTTCCTCAATACTAGTTTTATATTGTGGAAGACCCTTCATTAATTTTGAAAGTGTTTTATTTATTTCAAAAAATATGTTGACGCCAATGCTAAAGTTAGAGGCGTATAAAAAACCGCCGTCTTTCTCTTTGCATAATTCCACAACATGATCATATTGGTCAAGCCATCCGGTTGTACCTGAAATAACAGGAACATCCGCCAATAGACAACTCGTAATATTTGAGGCAGCCATAGTTGGTATACTGAAATCAATCGCAACATCAACATCAGATAAATTAATAGCATTGTCTTTGCTAGTTACTTTAAGTACGATTTCATGATGTCTTTGAAGCGCAATATTCTCTATCACTTTCCCCATTTTCCCATAACCAAGCAATGCAATTTTCATAATTAAAAATTAAAGTTTAAGGTTAACCCTAGGTTTGCAGCGTTTTCTTGTTCGTCATATTTAAAATGAGGTCTAATGGCGAGATTCTCATCTACATTGTATTGTAATAAATGCGCATCTACATTAGCATCAATAATATTAAGAACATACCCTCCAATTGCGATTAAAAGAGATAATTCTTTATTTCTTCTTAGGGTTTCTTGAGCATTAATAAGGCCATCATCAGAAATTCTCGGTGTTGCCAATGGATTGCCATTTTGATCTGTTCCATAAAATTCATCATCAGTAAAACCAGCCAATCGACGTTTATATGCATTTCTATATCGCTTGTATTCTTTGTTGTTATCAATGTAAAAATAGACAGGTATTCCAATAGCTGCATATACAAGTGGTATTTTCCAATATTTTTTATTGTAAGCTTGCCCTAGTCCAGGTAAAACTGCAGAATAAAAAGCAGCTTTAGATGGTGATAAAGGATCTATTGGTGGTCTTGCAATACTGTCTTGTATTACAAGTAAATCAGTTTCTACTTGATCATCATCATTAGTTTTTTGGGAAAAACAAATACTGCAAATCAAAGAAATAAATAAGGTGATATGGAGTTGCTTACTTAGCACGTTGAACAAGTTTTTTAATACGATTAAAGTCTTCTTCCGAATGAAAAGGAATTGTTATTTTTCCTTTCCCATTCTTAGAAACATTAACGCTTATTTTGTGGCCAAAGTATTCTGAAAACTCTCTGACTCCCTTTTTAATATATTTTGGTAACTCCTCTTTTTTTGAAGGAATCGAAGTTGATTGATCGGTTTGATAATTTCTAACTAGAGCTTCAGTATCTCGAACAGATAATTTATTAGTAATAATTTTTTCATAAATATCTAGTTGAATATTTTGATCTTCAATTGTTATGATCGCTCGGCCATGCCCCATAGAAATGAAACCATCTCGTATTCCAGTTTGAATGATGGGATCTAGCTTCAGTAGCCTTAAATAATTAGCAATTGTAGAACGCTTTTTTCCAACGCGTTCACTCATTTGTTCTTGTGTAAGATTAATTTCGTCTATTAATCGCTGATAAGACAATGCAATTTCTATAGGATCTAAATCTTGACGTTGGATATTTTCAACCAAGGCCATTTCTAATGATTCTTGGTCGTTTGCAATACGTATGTATGCTGGAATAGTTTTTAATCCTAATAATTTAGAAGCTCTATAGCGACGTTCACCAGAAACCAATTGAAATTTATTAAATTCCAGTTTTCTCACTGTTATAGGTTGAATGACGCCTAATTCTTTTATTGAAGATGCCAATTCATGTAACATTTCTTCATTGAAACTTGTCCTTGGCTGAAATGGGTTGATTTCTATTAATTCCAACTCTAATTCAACAATGTTACCTATAACTTTATCAGCGTTTTTATCTTGTACAGATTTGATGTCGTTTGAAGGATCTTTTAGAAGCGCAGATAATCCTCTACCTAAAGCTTGTTTTTTTGTTGCCTTCGCCATTAGATCTCATTTTTTTTGATAATTTCCTTTGCTAAACTTAAATAATTTGAAGCCCCTTTGCTACTTACATCATAATTAATAATACTTTCTCCATAACTAGGTGCTTCTCCTAAACGAACGTTACGTTGTATAATTGTTTGAAAAACCATATCACTAAAATGTTTTTGAACCTCTTCGACCACCTGATTTGAAAGTCGTAACCTTGAATCAAACATGGTAAGTAACAGACCCTCTATGTCTAAACTGGTATTGTGTATTTTTTGAACACTTTTTATGGTGTTTAATAATTTGCCTAAACCTTCTAAAGCAAAATATTCGCACTGAATAGGTATAATCACCGAATCTGCCGCTGTAAGCGCATTTAAGGTTAATAAACCAAGAGAAGGTGCACAGTCAATTAAAATGTAATCATAAGATGCTTTTAAATGTGATACTGCTTGTTTTAGCATGTATTCACGGTCTTCCTTATCAACCAATTCAATTTCTATTGCAACCAAATCAATATGTGCAGGTACAATGTCAACATTTGGTGCAGACGTTTTAACAATACATTCTTCTACAGAACTTGTATGTTCTAATAACTGATAGGAGCCAATTTCTACTGCGTTGACATCTATGCCTAAACCTGAAGAAGCGTTAGCTTGTGGATCCGCATCAATGAGTAATACTTTTTTTTCTAAAACGCCTAAAGAAGCAGCTAAGTTAACTGAAGTGGTCGTTTTGCCGACACCTCCCTTTTGATTGGCAATTGCAATGATTTTACCCATTAAATGATTTGGTTTTTATAACGGTAAAAATACAATTATTTGTGAGTATAAAAAATGTAACTTGTTAACAATAGATTGGTAAAACTGCAATAATTAAAGGTTTTTTTTTAAAGCCGTTATGACTTGTTTTTCTTGGCTCTAATCAGTTGCTCAAGTTGATCCCACATCTCTTGAGGGATATCTTCTAATAAATTGAACTCTCCAGCGCCTTTTAACCATTCTCCTCCGTCAATGGTAATCACTTCACCATTTACATAACTTGAGAAATCTGACACTAAATATGCGGCTAAATTTGCTAATTCTTGATGTTCGCCAACCCGTTTTAATGGCACCTTTTTAGCCATATCAAATTTGTCTTTTAAATTGCCTGGGAGTAATCTATCCCAAGCGCCTTTAGTAGGGAATGGACCAGGGGCAATTGCGTTGAATCGCATACCATATTTTGCCCATTCTACTGCAAGGCTTCGCGTCATAGCTAAAACGCCAGCTTTTGCAGAAGCACTGGGAACAACATAGCCCGAGCCAGTCCAAGCGTATGTGGTTACAATATTTAAAACAGTCGTGTTTTTTTGTTTTGTGTCAATCCAATGTTTACCAAAAACTAAAGTGCAATTTTTAGTCCCTTTTAAAACAATATCTATAATTGTATCAAAGGCATTGGACGATAAGCGTTCCGTTGGAGAAATAAAATTACCAGCTGCGTTGTTAAGTAGAATATCTACAGTCTCAAATTGGTCAATAACTTGTTTATGCATTGCTTCAACTTGATCGTAATGCCTTACATCACATTGCAGAGGTAGACATCTTCCTCCTGTTTCCGCCTCTAGTTCCTTTGCAGTAGTTTTTAGTTTTTCTAAATTTCTTGAAGTTATGACTACTAAAGCACCTAATTCTAAAAAGTATTTGGTCATCGCTTTCCCCAGACCACTTCCACCTCCTGTAACGACTATTGTCTTGCCTTTAAGCGCATCATCACGAAGCATTTTTTGCGAATAATTCATTGTAAATATGTTTTTTTAAATATAAATAAAGTTTTGTGGACTAAATGCTATTTATGACAAAAGTCATGTTTTAGGAAAATGTTAAAATTTACTTTTGACTAAATAAAATAAAAGACATTTTTATCCTTATTAAATAATCAAACAACTAATACATTATGATCCAAAACAGAAAACAAACAACTATTATTATGAGTTTGTTAACAGTACTAGCGTTGTTCCTAACCTCTTGTATTGATAATGAAAAAAAAACTCAGGCAAATGCTGCAGATATTCCTGTAAGTAAAGAAATGACTGCGGAATTAACTTCACCGCCAAATGTTCCAACTCCAGTTGGGCGTAGAAAGGCTAAAAAGCTCATTGTTAATATGGAAATTCTTGAACAAGAAGGAACCATGACGGATGGAACGACTTACAATTACTGGACTTTTGGTGGTTCGGTACCTGGGAGTTTTATTAGAACTAGAGTTGGAGATGAAGTGGAATTCACATTATCTAATCATCCAGATAATAAATTACCACATAATATAGATTTGCATGCAGTAACTGGTCCTGGAGGAGGAGCAACCTCTTCTTTTGTAGCTCCTGGTCATGAAAAGAAGTTCAATTTTAAAACTATAAACCCTGGGTTATATGTATATCACTGTGCAACCGCTCCTGTTGGGATGCATATTGCTAATGGTATGTATGGATTGATTCTAGTTGAACCTGAAGGAGGTTTGCCTAAAGTGGATAAAGAGTATTACATCATGCAAGGAGATTTTTATACTAAAGGTGAAAATGGTGATCCAGGATTGCAACCTTTTGATATGCAAAAGGCCGTAGATGAGGATGCTGATTATGTTGTCTTTAATGGAAGTGTGGGTGCATTAACTGGTGATAACGCTATTACAGCTAATGTGGGTGAAACGGTTCGTTTATACATTGGTAATGGTGGACCAAACTTAGTGTCTTCATTTCACGTAATTGGTGAAATATTTGATAAAGTTTATGTTGAAGGAGGCGACTTAATCAATGAGAATGTTCAAACAACATTAGTTCCTGCAGGTGGAGCCGCTATTGTTGAATTCAGAGTAGATGTACCTGGAACATTTATTTTAGTGGATCACTCAATTTTTAGAGCTTTTAATAAAGGAGCTTTAGGTATGTTGAAAGTAGAAGGAGAAGAAAATAAGAAAATTTATTCTGGTATTGTTCAAGAAGGGATTTATAATCCTGAAGGTGGCGGAATTCAAGTAATGCCAAACGGAAATGACAAAAAGCCAACAGTTGCTGTATCTAAAACTTTAGCCGAAAAAATGGAATCTGGTAAACAAGTTTATATGAAAACATGTTTTGCATGTCACCAAGCAGAAGGACAAGGAATACCGAACGCGTTTCCGCCGCTTGCAAAATCCGATTACTTAAATGCAAATGTAAATCGTGCCATCGAAATTGTACTTAAAGGAAAAACAGGTGAAATTACCGTTAATGGTGAAACGTATAACAGTGTAATGACCAGACAAGCCATAAGTAATGATGAAATTGCAGATGTAATGACATACATCTATAACTCATGGGGTAATAATAAAACAAACGTTACTAAGAGTCAAGTAGATCAAGTAAAAAGTGGACATTAATTAATAGCACTATGAAGCCTATTTTAAGATTGACAATTTGCATACTATTTGTGTGGACTAACTTGGCAAATTGTCAATCTAAAATGGTTCCTATCAAAGGAGGAACTTATATCCCACTATACGGAAGAGATTCTTTAATGGTCACAATTACAGATTTTCAAATGGATGTATATCCAGTGACAAATCAAGACTATTTAGAATTTGTAAAAAAGTACCCAAAGTGGAAACGTTCTCAAGTTAAAAAAATATTTGCCGATGCTAATTATTTAAGTACATGGACATCTGATATCGAACTAGGTAATCAACAAGAAATGTTAGCGCCAATTACCAATATATCATGGTTTGCGGCAAATGATTATTGTGAATGTCAAGGTAAACGATTACCTACTGTAGATGAATGGGAGTACGCTGCCATGGCAAATAAGGATCTTCCTGATGCGAGACAATTGGAAACCTACAATGCATATATTTTGGGTTGGTATGAAAAACCTAGAACATTCAATAATGAGATTGGATCAACCTTTAAAAACTATTGGAATGTTTACGATTTGCATGGTTTAGTTTGGGAATGGACCTCCGATTTTAACTCCGTAATGATTTCAGGAGAGTCTCGAAAAGATGTTGATAATGACAGTAATTTATTCTGTGGTAGCGCCGCAATTGGCGCAACCGATTTAATGAATTATGCAGCGTTTATGAGATATGCTACAAGAGGAAGCCTCAAAGCAAAATACGCAATGAAGAATTTAGGATTTAGATGCGTTAAAAATATAAATCAATAATCATGAAACAATTAATTACGATTGTATGTTCACTCTTAGTCATTTTTTCATTTTCATCTTGCAAAGATGATACGTCAGATATTACTGGTGATGAAGCAGCAGTGTATCAATGTCCAATGAAATGTGAAGGAGATAAGACTTATGAAAAAGAAGGGAGTTGCCCTGTTTGTAATATGGATATTTTAGTCATATCAAATCAAAAAAAACAGATCTCAAATAATCATGAAATTTCCGATGAATCCATTTTCAATTTAACCACTAATTGGAATACTGAAGAAGGTAAAGTTATTCAATTGGAAGACTTAAAAGGTGAAACTTTGGTCATGGTTATGATTTATACAACTTGTAAAGCTGCGTGTCCAAGACTGGTGGCAGATATGAGAAATATTGAAGCTCAGATTCCAAAAGCAAACCTTGAAGACTTAAATTTTGTTCTAGTTAGTATAGATCCTGAAACAGATACTCCAAAACGATTAAAAGCATTTGCAAAAGAAAATTTTATGGATGGGGAGCAATGGACATTTTTACAAGGAACGGTAAGTGGTGTCAGAGAGTTTGCCAATGTGTTGGCTGTAAAGTACAAGCAAATTTCACCCTTAGATTTTTCACATTCAAATATTATAAGTGTATTCAATTCTAAAGGGGAATTAATGCATCAACAAGAAGGTTTAGGCGTGAATAATAAAGAAACCGTAAAAACCATTCTAGAACTAACAAATTAAAAACGAATATTAATCAAAACTATATTATATGTTATCAAAAAAACAAGCACGAGCCTTTTTTCTAGGGGGAACTGTAGTTACTTTTTTAATATTTATTGGTTTAACAGTTTACTCTTTTGGTAAACCTCAAGACCAGTCAAATTATGAAGCTATTACAGAATCCGTAGTAAGAGGAAAAGAATTATGGGAAACTAACAATTGTATGGGATGTCATACACTATTGGGGGAAGGCGCTTATTATGCTCCCGAATTAACTAAAGTGATAGATCGTAGAGGTAAAGGTTACATCAAAGCTGTCTTAATGACGCCTGTAGATTGGGCACCAAACGGTAGAAAAATGGTGGCCTATGGATTTTCACAAGAAGAAGCTGAAGATTTAATAGCCTTTTTTGACTGGATTGATGATGTTGATTTAAACGGATTTGATACGGTTGTATCACCACTAGCAAAAGATAAAAACTAAACAAAAAATTATGAAATATAAATCACAAAAAGTAGCATATTGGTTTTTTGCCCTTTCAATGTTGTTGTTTGGACTTCAAATTATATATGGTTTTATAATGGGATTTGCGCATGCTGGATTTGATGTTCTTCATGATGTAATTCCTTTTAATACAGCCAGAGCTGTACATACTAACCTATTAGTAGTGTGGCTGTTGTCAGGTTTTATGGGAGCTGCGTATTACATTATACCAGAAGAAGCACAACGCGAATTGGTAAGTGTGAAACTGGCATATGTACAATTGATTAGTTTAGCGGTAGTGGGTGTTATCTCTATTATAGGGTTTCATTTTAATTACTGGGAAGGACGTAAATTTTTAGAGATTCCGCGACCTTTAGATTATTTGGTAGTCGTGAATGTCCTTTTGTTTTTAGGACTTATTTTAACGACTCTATTTAAAGGAAAGCGTAGAACAACAACGGCTTTAGTACTTTCAATGGGATTGCTTTTTGCAGCTTTATTGTATTTGCCTGGAATGCTTCCATTTGATAGTCAAGTAATGGATTCCTTTTTCAGATGGTGGGTTGTACACCTATGGGTTGAAGGTGTTTGGGAATTGATTATGGGAGGTATTCTATCATTCTTATTAATCAAACTAACTGGTGTTGATAGAGAAGTTATCGAAAAATGGTTGTATGTAATTGTTGGATTGACATTCTTATCAGGAGTTTTAGGAACAGGTCATCACTATTATTATATTGGTGTGAATAAAATTTGGTTAATTGTTGGTGGTATTTTCTCTGCTCTAGAGCCTTTAGCGTTCTTAGCAATGGCATTATTTGCAGTAAATATGTATAGAAAAGGAGAGAAGAAGCATCCTAATAAATTAGCATTATTTTGGACGCTTGGTGCTGCTATTGTGTCATTTATAGGTGCTGGACTTCTAGGATTTGCACATACTTTACCACAAACCAATCTTTATACACACGGAACATTAGTGACAGCAATGCACGGCCATCTCGCATTTTGGGGCGCATATGCAATGATAGTGCTTGCCATAATTAGTTATAGTTTACCAAATATGACTGGTAGAAAATTATACGAAAGTACACGAGGTAGAATGGCGTTCTGGATGTCTAATATAGGAATGATAGGAATGACCGTAGCCTTTGGAGTTGCTGGTGTGGTTCAAGTTTATTTAGAGCGTAGAATGAAAATGGAATTTATGGAAGTTCAAAAAGAAGTAGAAGTTCATTTCGTTGTTTTAATTATTTGTGCTACTTTATTCTTAACAGGAATTACATTGTACATGATTGACTTTTATAAACATGGAAAACCAACAGATGAAGCATTAGAAGCAACATCGAATTAATTAAATTTTAAATAATGAAAAAGCATTTAGTTTGTTTCACCATTACTGCGATAATGGCCTTGAATACATATGCTCAACAATTTGATTTGTCAGCAGAAATAAGACCACGTTATGAAAACAAACATGGACATGGAACTCTTATCGCACCAGACACCGATGGGACCAATTTTGTGTCTCAGCGTACACGTTTAAATTTCGGATTTAAAAATCCAAAAATGAGGCTAAAAGTTACATTTCAAAATGTGAGAGTTTGGGGAGATGTAAGTACATTATCTAGTAATGATAATGCCACTGCTTTGCATGAAGCATGGGCAGAAGCTATTTTAAACACTAAAATAACTTTAAAATTTGGGCGTCAGGAAATTTCTTATGATGATCAAAGGATATTCGGTAGTGTTGGCTGGGCGCAACAAGCGCGAAGTCATGATGCCTTTTTGTTTAAATATGCTCCGAACGCAAATCATAAAATTGATGTAGGATTTGCAATGAATGCCGATTCACAATCTGGTGTTGATAATTTATATAGCAATGCCGCTGGATATAAGGCGTTTCAATATGCTTGGTATCATGGTGATTTCAAGAAATTCGGAGTGAGCTTTTTGATGTTAAACACAGGTATTGAATATCTAGAGAATGAAGGTACATCCGATGAAGATCAGACTATAGATTTTATGCAAACAGTGGGTCCAAGATTGACTTATAAATCTGGTAAATTCAATGCGAATGCATCGGCCTATTTTCAAATGGGTAAATCTTTGAATATGGATGTAAGTGCATCTAATTTTTCAGGGAATGTTGGCTATAAGATAAATGACAACTTTAATTTTGGTGTCGGAATTGAATATCTTTCAGGAAAGGATATGGATGATGCAGATTCAGATATAAAATCCTTTGCTCCACTATTTGGAACCAATCATAAGTTTAATGGATTGATGGATTATTTCTATGTTGGAAATCATGCAAACAATGTTGGTTTAAATGATATTAATGCTACAATAGCTTATAAAAAGAATAAGTTTTCGGCAAAAATTGTTCCTCACTTTTTTACAGCTGTAGGTAATGTATTTGATGCTTCAGAAAAAATGGATAATAGTCTGGGAACTGAAATCGATTTAACAATAGGTTATAAATTAGCGAAGGATATTTCTATAAATGCTGGATATTCTCAAATGTTTGCTACCGATACAATGGAAGTGATTAAAGGAGGAGACAAAGATGAAAATAATTCTTGGGCTTGGGTAATGATTACATTTAAACCAAACTTATTTTCTCATAAAATAGAGTAATATAAGTATTAGAAATAAGAGACCAGAGTTGAATTTTTAAAAGAGATTAACACTGGTCTTTTATTGTAAATTGACCTAATTAATATACTAAAATGAGCACACCATATTATCATGCTATAGGAAAAGAGATTGCTGTTTTTGACCATGCCTATAAATGTAAAATCCCGTTTCTGTTAAAGGGTCCTACAGGTACTGGGAAGTCGCGATTTATTGAACACATGGCTCATGAATTGAATACAAGACTAATTACAATTTCTTGTCACGAGGAAACGTCATCTACCGATTTAATTGGAAGATTTATAATTAAAGGGGCCGAAACAGTTTGGTTAGATGGTCCTTTAACGACTGCTGTTAAGGAAGGACATGTTTTATATTTAGATGAAATTGCAGAGGCAAGACCAGACGTAATTGTCGCAATTCATTCCTTAACGGATCACCGTCGGGAATTATTTATTGATAAATTGGGAGAAACAATTAAAGCACATGAAAACTTCATGCTTGTTGCTTCGTTCAATCCGGGATATCAAAGAGGGTTTAAAGAGTTGAAACCGTCTACAAGACAACGTTTTGTTGCAATATCATTTGCGTATCCCGAGCCCAAAATAGAAACTGAAATCTTAGTTTCAGAAACGGGAATTGAAAAAAATGACGCTAAAAGATTAGTGAATATCGCTACAAAAATTAGAAATTTAACAGAGTTAGGTTTAACTGAAACGGTTTCAACGCGGTTGTTGGTGGATGCAGCACAGTTAATACATGTTGGTTTACCAAAACGATTGGCAGTTCACGTTGCAGTTATAGAGCCTTTAACAGATGATTTAGAAGTGATAGCTGCACTTAAAGACTTGAGTGACTTAATGATATAATAGTATGTTTGAGTTCGAACCTGATGAATATATATTTACAAAATTCGCATTCTTTTTTAAGAAACGTAAACGAAAAAAAGAAGCAGAACTCGAGTATACAGTAAATTTAAGTGAGGTGAAATCTAGATTAACCATTTTCGCCAGAGCAATTACGGGAGAATCTATTGAGATATTTGAGGCTAAACGAGAAGGCGGCTATAGAAACAATAATTTCTTTTTACCATCGAAGTTTCAAGATTTTCCAACGGTTGATGAAAATGTGTCTTTCTACCTATTTAGAATTTTGTATCTATCGATACAAAAGAATTTAGGTTTGAACTGGAAAGATAATCAAGAACATGATTTAAAGGAGTCTCAAATTAAAGCCGAAGAAACATCAAATGAAGTGCTCATTCAGTTGTTTTCTCAATTTCCAATTACTAAAATTTACTATGAAAAATTTCTTTCATTTTATGAAAGCAAAATTGACGCAAAATCTTCTGTCGATTATTCATTTATTTACGGAAAATGGATGCAAGACACTCTTAATGAGGATTCAGATAAGCAGCTAGAGAATTTTACAGATAAGGTTAAGAAAGCTAATGAAGAACAACCAAAAACCATTATAAAATCAAAAGCCGTAGAAGAAATTATTTCTGTGCAAATTGATCAAAAGCAAATGGACGATGCCGTGTTACAGCATCAATTTGAAAAGGTGGAAACCGCAGAAGAATTTGGTGGAAACTTCAGAGATATGGATGGTGATGATGACTTAGATGATCATTCCAATGCTTTAGATGAGGTCGACATGAAATTTACGGTTCGCGTTGATGATACTGCACATTCTGTTTATCAGGCTGATTTCATTGAGAATACGACAATTTCTGAAAGCTCAGAAAGTGTTAATGCCAATGCCTATTTTGAAAGTTATGATGAATGGGATTTTTCGACACGATCTTATAAAGAGGATTTTTGTAAAGTCTACCCAAAAACACAATTGGAATCTGATGCCTCCTATTACAAAAAAACACTGAGTGAGAATCGATCAACATTAGTTGGACTTCGAAAAATGCTCGCAACAGTAAACAATAAATATCAACAACAACGCAGACAAAGACAAGGAGAGGAGTTTGATATCGATGCCATAACAGATTTGTTCATTGATATAAAATCTGGTCATACACCATCAGAAAAAATATATCTTTCTAAACGGAAAAAAGTAAAGGACTTGAGCATATTATTGCTTTTGGATATCAGCTTATCAAGTGACGGTTATGCCGCTGGTAATAGAGTGATTGATGTAGAGAAACAAGTGTCCATTCTATTCGGTGAAATTTTGGACGAGTTTAATATTGATTTTTCTATTGATTGCTTTTATTCTAAAACAAGAAATCATTCTACGTATTTAACGCTAAAAGGATTTGATGAAGACTGGAATATTGCTAAGCATAGAGTAGGAGCAATTGAGCCTAATGGTTATACGAGAATTGGAGCTGCGTTAAGACATTCAGGAGCACTGTTAGATAAGCGAGATACTAAAAATAAATGGGTGATTTTAATTTCTGATGGTAAGCCAAATGATTATGATAAATATGAAGGAAAATATGGTGTGAATGACGTAAAACAGGCATTAAGAGAACTAAATGAAAGACAAATAAATTCTTATGCACTAGCAATTGAAGCAAATGCAAAATATTATTTACCACAAATGTTTGGGCAAAATCACTATCAAATTCTAACGACACCAGTAGAGCTATTGCAATCGTTAGTGAAATTGTATGAAAAAATAAAACACCAATCTTAATAACGCAGAACTACTCACAAACAATTGAATAAAATCACAACACATTATAGAAACATATACTATCCACCTGGAGGCATTTTAATTTGGCTTATCATTTTATTAGAACTGTTTACATTTGGTATCGCTCTAATTGTAATGGTTGTATATGGTAAGCAGGAACCTGAATTATTTCATGATTCTAGATTAATGTTGAATGCCACTTATGGAATGGTAAATACTATTTTTTTACTGACAAGTGGCTATTTCATGGCTATTTCTGTTTCAGAATTGAAAAATGAAAACAAGGAAAAATTTAAAAAATATTTAGTTTTAACTATGCTTTTTGGTATCCTGTTTTTAGGATTAAAAAGTATTGAATATTATGAAAAGATAGAGGCTGGTGTATTAATTGGTTTTAATACGTTTTTCACCTTCTATTGGATGCTGACTCTATTTCATGTAATTCATGTAATAGTTGGATTAGTAATACTTTCATCTGTCTATCTTGGGATAAGAAAAAAAGATTCAGACACTAAACTTGAAGATGTAGAAGCAAGTGCAGCGTTTTGGCATATGTGTGATTTAATTTGGATTTTATTATTTCCTATTCTTTATTTATTTTTTTAGTATGAATAAAACGGCAACTTTAACATGGGTTATCTTAATTGGTCTTACAGTAGCTTCTGCTGTATTTTCAATAGTGCAAAACTCGTATATAGTGCTTATTATTTTGGTCTTAGCTGTATTGAAATTTATTGGTATAGCGTTTCAATTTATGGAACTGAAAAAAGCACATGTTTTTTGGAAAATTATTGTATGTATCTTTTTATTCATTTTTCTGTCAACCATATTAATTGTAAATTAAACTTAGCTCAGTCTTTATTTTTATTCTTTAGAAATCAAGTATCATGGTGCCTTTGAAGGTGTTTTGTAAATATTAAATACAATGCTTAGGATCCCTATTGGCAAGAGCATGCTGGAAAGAAATAGCAAGAGGTAATAGTTTGCTATTAATCCACTTCCTGAATGAAATTTATACCCTTGAATGATGAGCAATAGTTCAGTTATAACGAAGCCTAAAATAAAAATATAGACACCTAAGTATAATCCTTTAGTATATGTTACTAATCGACTTTGAATAATAAAAGAAAGCAAAAATCCAGAAATAGCGCCCAACAGGGTTAAATGAATAAATCCAATAACCACATTTCGATGCTGGTAAATGCTTTGTGAGATTTCAGGAATAAGAGAGAGGACCTGCAAGCCCATTTTTAATCCAAAACAAACTATGGCAAAGGTGTAAACATGAACACTAAGTTTAGTATTGTGTTTTAAAACCAGATTAAGTTTTGATACTATAAGCTTAAAAAAAAGAACAAAACTGATCAATTGCAGAATAACCCCAAATGCATTTATCCAAAATAGGGGAGAATGAGGTGCATACCAATGGATAGGTAGTGCTAAGGAAAGAAAGATAGAAAGTATTAGAGTCTTATAGAATAATCGAAATAGCTTGGAGTCTTGTATTTGCAAAAGATGGAAAAATACTGCGATAACTGCTATTAAAAACCAGCCATTAAATTGAAAGTGTAAAAAGAACTGTATAGCAATCTGATAAAAGGCAGAAGCTGAACCTAGCAAAGCTACTGCAGGGCCTAAGCACCAGACTCCAAGTGTCGATAAAAGCATAAATACGAGTGCAGTTCTCAATAAATGACGGGTAACAATGGAGCTAGTATTATGATGTTTCCAAACGAGATAGGCAAAATAGTAGCTACAAAAAATGTGTAAGGTAGAAAAGGAAATAGAAACAGCAGCATAACCCTGAATAGGAAAACTGATCATCATACCAATCACGGCAAATTCAGTAAGCCAAAACAAACGGTTATAGATTTGTTTTTTGTCCTTGATAAAATAATGTACAATTAGAGTGAATAGCATTAAATACACCCATCCCAACATAGCAACGTGGGAATGTCCATGTGTTAGAAATTTATAATTTATGGGAATAGGGTCAATTGACGTATACCGTAATGCTAAACCCATTAAGGCAGCTATTAGAAAATTGATAAGACAAACTAGTACCAGTTTCTTTGGCATGGTGTTTTTAATGATAAATATAAGAGGTTTCACCAAATGATTGTACTAGAATTGAAAATTCCAGAAGGTTTAAGGAAACCTTCCGGAATTTGTTGAATCAAAAACCAGATGTTGCTATCAATCAAAAATTTGGATTGCTATTAACCAAATTGCAGTTCTAGTTTTATAGATTCAGGGAATAAAATATTATTTTCTATATGAATATGTGTATGAAGATCTTTTTCAAACTCCTCTAACATAGCAAAAGTTACTTTGTAAGTGTTACAGGCATCAGCAGGAGGCGTATAGTTGTTTGTTAATTTCGCTATTTCTCTGAAGCGTACACCTTCATTATCATGTTCGTCTTTCATCATGGCAATTGGGTTTTCAACGGTTCCAAAATTGGGCGCCTTAACTGAGCCATCTCCTAAAGTAGCATTTACCATATTTTTAATAAACGGGAATAGGATTAATTCCTCTTTTTTCATGTGTGATGCAAGGTCGGACGAAGAACCAGTAAATAATTCGTTTATTTTATGTAATTCTGGATGTCTTTCACCATGAACACGACAGAGTTTATTTAAGAACTGTAGCAATACCGGGATTTTTTCTTCAACATAACGGTGATGCTTTTTTTCAATATAGTCGATTAGTAAATCTAAAGGCCAGGATTTATAATCTATAGTCGGATTACTTGTATCATTTAAGACTCTATTAAGTCGATCCAATAGATCATTCGGGTTAATTCCGTTCTTATCACAAACCTCTTCAACGGTTCTATGACCTCTGCAGCAAAAATCGATACCATATTTATTAAAAACAGCAGCAGTTCTATAATCTTCTGCAACATATTCTCCTATTTGTTTCTGTGTGTTTTTTTGTAATGTTTCCATATTGATTTTATTTCGGATAAATTTATCCTATATATAATTAAATTTTTTTACATTTTTAAAAATGAAGCGCCAGACTTAATGTTTTGCGCCAATTCTTCCAAAGTAGTATTTTCTAACATATCGCGTAATTCATCTTTTACTATTTTGAATTTATGATGAACAGGACAAGGATGAATTTCATCACAAGTATGTAGTCCTAAACCACAGTTACTGTAAATCTTGTCACCATCAATTGCATTTACGATTTGAGACAGTTTTACAGTGGCAATTTCATTTTTATTTATTTCAAAACCACCATGTGCACCTTTAACAGAGTTGATGACACCATTTTTTACAAGTGCTTGTAATATTTTTGCTGTGAATGCTTCTGGTGAAGCAATTTCTTTAGCTATCGCTTTAGGACTAACTCTCTTACCTTCAGCAGAGTTAATAGCAATAAAAATAGAAGCTTTAATGCCATATTCACAGGCTTTAGAAAACATATTTTGAAATATTTAGTTATGCAAATATATAATTAATATTTAATAAGGACAAATTTATCCTAATTAAATGTACATTAAAAATTTAGAGAAGGATACCCTGTTTTTATTCGATTAATATATCTAAGATTTTTATGGCAGCATCGCTTATTTTTGTTCCGGGTCCAAATACAGCAACTGCCCCAGAATCAAATAAATATTGATAATCTTGTTTAGGGATGACACCGCCAACAATTACCATAATATCTTCACGACCATATTCTTTAAGAGCTTCAATTACTTGAGGCACGAGGGTTTTATGGCCAGCGGCTAAAGAAGAAACACCTAGAATATGAACATCATTTTCAACAGCTTGTTTTGCAGCTTCTTGTGGTGTTTGAAATAAAGGACCTATATCAACATCAAAACCTACATCGGCATATCCTGTGGCAACTACTTTTGCGCCACGATCGTGTCCGTCTTGTCCCATTTTAGCAATCATAATACGAGGTCTTCGACCATCCTGATCTGCAAATTTATCTGCAAGTTCTTTAGCTTTTTTAAATGATTCGTCGTCTTTTATTTCTTTACTATACACACCTGAAAAAGATTTAATTTGTGCTTTGTATCGTCCAAACTCCGTTTCTAAAGCATCACTAATTTCACCTAGTGTAGCACGTTCGCGAGCGGCTTCAACTGCTAAAGCTAATAAATTTCCTTGTCCTGAACGAGCAGCATCCGTTAATTTAGATAATATCTCATTTACTTTTGAAGAATTCCTGTGTTTTTTTATCGCATTAAGGCTTTCAATTTGGGAATTTCTAACGGTTTGATTATCGACTTCAAGAGTTTGAATAGGGTCTTCTTCTTTGAGTCTGTATTTATTTACACCGACGATAATATCTTGACCAGAATCAATTCTTGCTTGTTTACGTGCAGCTGCCTCTTCAATTCTTATTTTTGGAATACCGGCTTCGATAGCCTTTGTCATTCCTCCAAGTTCTTCGACTTCTTCAATTAATCCCCATGCTTCTTGAGCGATGTCATTAGTCAGTTTTTCAACATAATAACTTCCAGCCCAAGGGTCAACAGTTTTGCTTATTTTTGTTTCTTCTTGAAGATATATTTGTGTGTTTCTTGCAATACGGGCAGAAAAATCGGTCGGTAATGCTATGGCTTCATCTAAAGCATTTGTGTGTAAACTTTGAGTGCCTCCAAAAGCTGCAGCCGAAGCTTCAATACAAGTACGAGCTACATTATTAAAAGGATCTTGTTCAGTAAGACTCCATCCAGACGTTTGACAATGTGTTCGTAATGCAAGTGATTTTTCATTCTTAGGATTAAATTGTTTCACCATTTTGGCCCAAAGCATTCTTGCCGCACGCAACTTTGCAATTTCCATAAAATGATTCATACCTATTGCCCAGAAAAATGATAAACGTGGTGCGAAGGTGTCGATATCCATTCCTGCATCTAAACCTTTTCTTATATATTCTAATCCGTCCGCAAGCGTATACGCTAATTCAATGTCACAGGTGGCACCAGCTTCTTGCATATGATATCCTGAAATGCTGATACTATTAAATTTTGGCATGTGTTTGCTCGTAAACTCAAAAATATCTGAAATAATTTTCATGGATGGTGTAGGAGGGTAGATGTACGTATTTCGCACCATAAATTCTTTCAGAATATCATTTTGAATTGTTCCTGCGAGTTGCTCTGGTGCAACACCTTGTTCTTCAGCAGCGACAATATAAAACGCCATGATGGGTAGTACGGCACCATTCATTGTCATGGATACACTCATTTTATCTAATGGAATCTGATTGAAGAGTATTTTCATGTCTTCAACAGAATCAATAGCTACTCCTGCTTTTCCAACGTCTCCAACAACTCGTTCATGATCAGAATCATAACCTCTATGAGTTGCCAAATCAAAAGCTACCGATAATCCTTTTTGACCAGCCGCTAAATTTCGTCTATAAAAGGCATTGCTTTCTTCAGCGGTTGAGAATCCAGCATATTGACGAATGGTCCACGGCCTTCGAACATACATTGTACTATAGGGTCCTCTTAGATGAGGCGCAATTCCTGCGACAAAGTTTAAATGTTCAATGTCTTTGATGTCGTCTTTAGAATAGGCCGATTTTACACTGATGTTTTCAGCCGTTAAAAAGACACTTTTAGTATCAGAATTATGACTTTCTGTGGACGCTTTAAGTTTAATATGTTGAATGTCTTTACGCATCGTTGACCTTATTTAAGAGGTTCTTTTTTGGTTTTTTCAGACTCTGGTGTTGAAAAATCAACATCGTGTAATTTTGCATAGTAATAATCTAAAGCGATGAACAGGGCTAAATACCTATCTTCCTTTATCGTTGCAGTTTTCGTTTTTAGTGGATCTGCAAACATTCTGACACTCATACTATTTGCGTGTATCAAAGCATTAAAGGTTTCTTTTAAATCTTCATCAAGCATATTATCTCCAATACAGGCTAGGATTTTATGCTTGTGATTTAGATAGCTGTTTGTGTTTTGCAAATCCCAAAGAGATTCATCTTTTTGAAGTGCTTCAAAAACACGTTTCGTATGTTCTGAAACTACAGTCGTAAAATCTACTTTATTGTTAACCGCTTCACCAATAAATCTAGAATATGATCTGTTATATAATCTTCTTTCAGAATCATAGGTATCAAAAATATCTTCTTCAAAAGAAATTAATGCTTCCTTTAGGAGTTCCGTATTTAATCCGTCACAGATTAATATATCAGTTCTATCTTGATACTTAAATTCAAGTTTTGAAACTTCGTTTTTACATCCGAAACAGAATAATAAAATTAGAAGCAATATGTAGTTAGTAGATTTCATGTGTTCATATTTATTGTTTTTCAAAGGTCACATGTTGTTCGCTATTAATCATTCCCTTGGGTGATAAAGCTTTTAACATGCTCGTTTCATAATTCAAATGTGTTATTCAGATTTAAGGCGTTCTTTTTCTAATGTTTCAGCCAGCCGTTTTTCAATAATAGGCTCAATTAAAGTTTTTATCGGATTTGTTTTAATAAAGGGATAAAGTTCCAATTCATGTTTCATCTTGTCATTAGGATTTGGGTGTTTATTTGTTCCTAATAATGATATCTCACCAACATTAAACTGTTGCTGTTCTTTAGTAGCACTTTCTTTAATTTTACGTTGAATGATGCCTTCTTTAAGTTGCTTTAGAAAACCACCGTTGGCTTCGATGTTTTTAAAAAGTTCTAACGCTTTTTCTGAAAGTTGTTCCGTTAAACTTTCAATATAATAAGCGCCATCAGAAGGATTATTTACCTTGTCAAAATAACTCTCGTGCTTTAGTACTAAGAGTTGGTTTCTGGAAATTCGTTCGCCAAATTCATTGTCTTTATGGTAAATGCCGTCATAGGCTAAGTTGCAAACTGTATTTGCACCACCGAGAATAGCACTCATACATTCTGTTGTAGTACGTAGCAAATTAGTATTATAATCGTAAAGCGTTTTATTACGTTTTGTTGGATTTACGAATACATCGCAATCTGAATTTAACTCATATTCTGAAGCTAAAGTGCTCCATAATAAACGTAAGGCTCGAAGTTTTGCAATCTCAAAGAAATAATTTGTGCCCACAGACACATTAAAAGTTATCTGTAATGATGGTTTTATATCATTTAAATTAGTGTCCTTTATATGATTGAGATATTCATTCGTATGTGCCAAGGTATAAGCTAATTGCTGAACGATTGTTGCTCCTGCATTTTGATATAAACTCAGGTCAATGCTAATCCTATTTGTGTTATTTAAGATTGTTTCGAATTGTCTGTGATCTTCTTTAAGAGTACTATGCCAATTCCCGGTTCTAGCTAAATTTCCAATTATATCAGTAGTAATGTATATATTATTTGTTGGGAAATTTAATTTAATATGCTTCACATAATCAGCATCTAAAAACTGAATATCTAAATAAATGCGAGTAGCGGAAAGATCAATATCTTTTAACACATTCTCCATAGCGACAGCATTTGATGGAATAATGAATTTTATACTATCCGCACCTCTTTGAATTGCATCGTGTGCCTTTTGGTTAGATAAGCGTGTGTCTGCAACAAATATTGTTTTGCAAATTTTCCAAGCTGTAGCTTTCGTTTTTGGTGTTTGAAAATTAGAATTTACGGCGTCAGCATGATAGAAAGGTTTTACATCAATGCCTTCATTAGTTTTCCAAATAAGTGTTTCGTTATAATCGGCGCCTTTTAAGTCGACTTGAATTTTTTGTTTCCATTGTTTAGAAGAAACTTCTGAAAACATATTGAATAAGCTTTTAGTCATCTTTCTTTTGTTTGGCAATACTATCTTCGTATTCTATAATATAAATTTCCTCTTTCTCCTTTTTCATGTAATATTTCTCTCTTGCAAGTTTTTCTAATCCATCATCTGTACTTAGCGTTTGAATCGCTTTTTTATCAGTTTCAATTTCTTTTTTGTAGTATTCTTTTTCGTTTTCTAAGTCTTCAACATCTGTGTTTAATTCATGATGAATTAACCACGAATTTGCGTCAAAAAATAGCATCCAAACAGCGAAAACAATAAAAATGATAAGAAATAAATTCTTGAATGGTTTTAAATATTTTGTTTTGCTTGAGGTCATTTTATAAACGTTGATTGATTATTGTTTTTACAATATCAACAGCTACGGTGTTGTATTTATTGTTTGGAATGATAATATCGGCATATTCTTTCATGGGTTCAATAAACTGCTGATGCATTGGCTTTAATGTATTCTGATATCTAGTAAGGACTTCATCAATATCACGCCCACGTTCCGTAATATCTCTTTTTAAACGCCGAATTAATCGTTCATCACTATCGGCATGTACGAAAATCTTAATATCAAACATATCACGTAATTCAGGATTAGTTAAAATCAGGATGCCTTCAACAATAATCACCTTTCTTGGATGAGTTAAAATAGTATCACCAGTTCTATTGTGTTTCACAAAAGAATAAACTGGTTGATGAATTGGGTCTCCTTTTCGCAATTCTTTTAGATGAGATTCAAGTAGTTCAAAATCTATGGATCTAGGATGATCAAAATTTATTTGGATACGCTCCTCGTAACTTAAATGTGTAGTGTCTTGATAATAGGAATCTTGCGATATTACACCAACTTCACCCTCTGGAAGCTCGTTTAATATTTGATTAACAACTGTAGTTTTGCCACAACCAGTTCCTCCTGCAATCCCTATAATAAGCATATTATTTATTTAAATTTATATGACAAATTTAACCATTTACATGGGAATTTAATGGCGAATTTGAAACTTTTCATGTCAATACAAATGACCGTATTAATTAGCTAACAATTTTACGATTCCAAGGTTTTCTATACCTACATAAATATAGCCATCTGGGCCTTGATTTACAGAACGAATCCGACCAAGCCCATCTAGTAATCGTTCTTCCTTTATCACTTTTCCATTATCTAAATAACAATTATTCAGATACCGAAATTTTAATGAGCCTATTAAAAGATTTCCTTTCCATTCTGGATATTTATCGCTGGTTATAAATGCCATGCCACTTGGCGCTATAGAAGGGTCCCAATAATGAATGGGTTGCTCCATTCCTTGACGCGATGTTTCATTTGTAATTTTGGTGCCTATATAGTTAATTCCATATGTTATAACAGGCCATCCATAATTCTTGCCAGATCCAATTATGTTGATTTCATCACCTCCTTTTGGGCCATGCTCATGAGTCCATATCTCTCCTGTTGTGGGATGGATAGTCATGCCTTGAGGGTTTCTATGTCCATAGGAGTAAATTGCTGTTTTAGCATTTTCGTAATTTACAAAAGGATTGTCCATTGGGATTTGTCCATTGTCATGTAGCCGATAAATTTTACCACAATCTCTAGTGATGTCTTGAGGGTTTGTATCTCTATCGCCACGTTCACCAATTGAAAAAAATAAAAATCCCTTTGAGTCAAAAACTATTCTAGATCCAAAATGCTGACCTCTGGTAGAATTTGGCGTAGCTTTATAAAGCACCTGCTTTTCTATAAGTTTATTATCAAATAATTTAGCGCGCATTAAAGCTGTATTGCCACCTCTTTCTTTACCTTCTGGTGAAGCATATGTAAAATAAATCCAACCGTTTTCATTGTAATTTGGATGAAGCGCTATATCTAAAAGACCTCCTTGGCCTTTATAATAAACTTCTGGAATATTTTTTATAGTTGTTTTTACTCCATTTTTAAAATGAATTAATCGACCATTCTTTTCGGTGATTAACATAGCATTGTCAGGAAGAAAAACAAAACCCCAAGGTATGTCTAAACCAGAAATAATTAGTTCATAAGTATGGTTTTTATTAATTGGGTTTTTATCTTGAGCACAAGCAAGAATACTTAAAAAGACTAGTAAAAAAGCTACTGTAGATTTCGGAAACATAAAAAACAATATTATCCAATAAAATTAAAAAAAATAGTGTTAGTTTTTAAAGAAAAGCTATATATTTGCAGCTCTAATTTTCGGGGTGTAGCGTAGCCCGGTTATCGCGCCACGTTTGGGACGTGGAGGCCGCAGGTTCGAATCCTGCCACCCCGACTAAAGTTCAGTAATTATTACTGGACTTTTTTTGTTATAAATTTATCCAATAGTTTGATAATAACTTTTGATAACTAGCAAGTAAGGATTTTATGAAAAATTCTACTTTTGTGAATATAAAATCATATTATAATTATGTCAGATACAATTGAAAAAGTAAAATGCCTTATTATAGGTTCAGGTCCCGCGGGTTATACTGCAGCAATTTATGCAGCAAGAGCAAATATGAAACCTGTTTTATATCAAGGAACTCAACCTGGTGGACAGTTAACGACTACAAATGAAGTCGAAAATTTCCCGGGATATCCAGATGGTGTTACTGGACCAGAAATGATGATTGAGTTACAAAAGCAAGCTGAACGTTTTGAAACCGATGTACGCGATGGTTGGGTAACTAAGGTTGATTTTTCTGGTGATGTTCATAAAGTTTGGGTTAATGAGACTAAAGAAATTCATTGCGATACTGTAGTAATTTCTACTGGAGCAGCAGCAAAATATTTAGGATTAGAATCAGAACAAAAATATTTAAAATTAGGTGGTGGTGTATCAGCATGTGCTGTTTGTGATGGCTTCTTTTATAGAAATCAAGAAGTTGTAATAGTTGGTGCTGGAGATTCTGCTTGTGAAGAAGCACATTACTTATCAAATTTGTGTACTAAAGTGACCATGTTAGTAAGGAGAGATGAATTTAGGGCTTCGAAAATTATGGCAGCTAGAGTAAAAAATACTGAAAACATTGAAATTTTATTTAATACTGAAACTGAAGAAGTCTTAGGTGATGGACAAGTTGTGACTGGTGTTAAAGTTAGAAACAATATCACTGGAGCGATTTCTGAGATTCCTTCAACTGGATTTTTTGTAGCCATTGGACATAAACCAAATACTGATATTTTTAAGGGCTTTTTAGATTTGGATGAGACCGGATACATTATTAATGAGCCAGGGACCTCTAAAACTAATGTTGAAGGTGTATTTGTGTCTGGGGATGCGGCAGATCATGTGTATAGACAAGCTGTTACAGCGGCAGGTACAGGATGTATGGCAGCATTGGATGCTGAGCGCTACCTAGCGGCAAAAGAATCGACGGTTGAAGCTTAATCTTTAATATATATATAGTAAAAAAAACCGAAGCTAATGCTTCGGTTTTTTTATGCTTGAATATGAGGTTTTTGTATAGTAAATATCTTCATTATTAATACATATTAAGTAAATAATTTGTTTATGATAAATGTCATAAAATAGAATGGAGATACTGTAGACCTTTGTGGTATAATTTAAAGCATTATAATCATGAAAATCTCCAATCATTTAAATAAAGGAATCATTTACTACATAATTCTATTCCTTTTTTCTACAAGTTTAGTTCATTCCCAAGAGTATATTTTAAATAATCAAAACTCTCAACTTACGGTTTCTGGGACTTCAAGTTTACATGATTGGGATATCGTTGCCGAAGCACAAAACGGAACTATTGAAATAAATTATACTTCAAGTAATCTTGAAATAAACACATTTAAAATAGTAATTACCTCTGAAAGTCTGAAAAGCGGAAAAAGAGGTATGGATAAAAACACCTATAAAGCTTTAAAAACTAACGAATTTGAAAATATTAGTTTTCAATTAACTGAAACTAAAAGTGTTCTCGATTTAGGAAACGAAACCTTCCAAGTTAGTGCTAGTGGTACACTTAATATCGCAGGTGCTACTAATCTTGTGACACTGAATTTTAAACTAAGCATTAAAGGCAATAGTATAAATATAATAGGTGAGAAATCGATTAAAATGACCGATTATAAAATTGATCCACCAAAAGCGCTCCTCGGAACCATTACTACAGGTGATGAAATAGTCATAAAGTTTAACACCGTTTTACAGAAATAAATCAAAACAATAACATAAAAATCAATAACAATGAAATCAATTATTAAAAACACATTAGTTGCAATACTAATAGTAACCGGATTTAGCGTATTTGCGCAAAATAACAGGAGTTTGGACAATTACCGACAACCCGATAAAAACGGATTAAATGTATTTGAAAGCCCGAAAGATACAGTTTCAACATTTAAGGATGTAAAAGTAAGAATAGGTGGTTCATCTACCATTCAATACCAAGCCTTAAGTCATGAAAATTCTGATGAAATGGGGGTGGAGTTGAAGAAAATTGGAAGTAATTTTAATCTTGCAACTGCAAATTTAGATTTAGATGTTGCCTTATATTCTGGTGTTAGAATGCATTTACGCACTTATTTGTCTTCAAGACATCATCATGAACCTTATGTAAAAGGAGGCTACATTCAAATTGACAAGCTAGACTTTATTGAAGAAGGCTTCGCGGCAGACTTTATGAAATATCTAACTGTTAAAATAGGGCATATGGAAAATAATTACGGGGATGCTCATTTTAGAAGAAGTGATAATGCTCAAAGTATTTATAATCCATTTGTAGGAAACCTTATAATGGATTCATTTACAACTGAAGTTGGAGCGGAAGTATATTATCAAAAGAATGGTATTATCAGTATGCTTGGGTTCTCGAATGGTAAATTAAACCAATCTACTAACGAATCAGCTGAAGGTAATACAGGTGGTGCTTCTTTCCTAGCCAAATTAGGGTATGATAAGCAGGTAAATGACGATTTTAGATTCAGAATAACAGGTTCATTATATAATACTGGATATGTGGCTAATTCTTATTTGTATAGTGCAGATAGAGCCGGTTCAAGATATTATGGAGTTATGATTGATGAAACAGCTACTAGTGATGACTTTAGATCTGGACGCTATAATCCTGGATTAAAAAACCAAATCACAGCAATAATGTTTAATCCTTTTGTTAAGTATAAAGGTTTAGAATTCTTTGGAACTATTGAATCGGCTACAGGTAAAGCTAATTCTGAAGCAGACAATAGAACGGCTAAGCAATTTGCAGGAGAGCTTATTTATAGATTCGGAAGCGATGAGGATTATTATTTCGGTGGACGCTATAACAAAGTAGATTCTGAAGATCCAAGCGGTGAAGATGTTGAAATTTCAAGATTTCAACTAGCGGCTGGATGGTTTATGACAAAAAACATTCTACTTAAAGCAGAATATGTAAGCCAGAAATACGACGGTTATGGTGCAGGTAGTAAATTTGAAGATGGTAAATTTGATGGTCTTATGATTGAGGCTGCTATTAGCTTTTAATTGATAGTAATAGTAATTAGTGTTAATTTTAAACAAGCCTCATTTAATATTTGACAAATATAATGGGGTTTGTTTATACTAAATTAAAAAAGTATTGGCATCATGAAAAAAATAGTCTTGGTACTTATTGTTTTTACTGCTTTAGCTTTTACAAAAAGAGCGAATGTTAATACAACTTCTGTATTAATTAATGCTGAGAGTCAACTATTAATAAATGGAAAAACGAATATTAATAGTTTTAAATGTGAGTTTAACATTAGTCAAATTAAGAATCCTATCCCCTTAAATTACGAAGTCATAAATGATAAAATAGTATTTACGAATACGAAGTTAATTTTAGATAGTTATTGTTTCGATTGTGGTAGTAAGGGAATTAATCAAGACTTCAGAGCATTACTAAAATCGAATGAATACCCACAAATACAATTACGATTAAAAGAAATAAGAAAAAGTAAAACGAATCCATTAATAGTAACTGCACTTTTAGAACTTCATATTGCAGGTAAATCAAAATCTTATTATACGCCTTTATCATTGGATGAGACTGATGGAATTTGCGTGTCTGGACTATTAAAATTAAACATTACAGATTTTGATTTAAAAGCTCCCAAAAAAGCACTTGGATTAATCGTAGTTTCTGATGCTATTGAAATCGATTTTCTAATGAATTTTAGAGAAGGCAAATTTTAAATAAAAAAAACCGAAGCATTTGCTTCGGTTCTTTTTATAGTTATCTACAAACTTTCAGGGAGTGTATAGTTCCGCCCTTTATTTTGTTCTTTTAAATAGTTCATTAATGGATTAAAATATTCCAACATCGGTTTAGCACTCATGCCAGTACCTACACTTTCTTGTAATACGTCTCTCCAATCATTATTCGCTCCAGTTTCAAGAATACCTCTTAAAAAAGTTCCAACCTCTTTACTACCATAATAATTGGTGGCATGTGGATCCTGTTTTAGGATGTTTTTAGCAATATGGTCGTGAAATTGGAATAATAAAATATAGGAAACAGCATAATCATAATACTGTGCGGCATCATTATTAATATGTGTTTTGGAAGCAGCATCACAGAATTCTTCACCTCTTTCAGAAGGAGGAACCATGCCTTGATATTTTTTAGCAAGTTCCCACCATTTTTCATTGAATTTATCTTTAGGAAGATTTTCAGCATAAAGAGCGTTTTCAAATTCTGTCATAACTCCAGCAGAGAATGGTAAGAAAATAATATTACTTAAGGCCTCCTTTAAAAGGTTTTGTGTTTCGTCAATTTGAGTGTCACTACTCACTAATCCTTTTCCTTCTAAAAAAGGTTTTTGCATTGCAGCAAATCCAAGTAAGCTCCCAATAGCTTCATGATACCCACGATTTGCTCCTTCGCGTAGTAATGGCGGAACATTTGGATTAGTATATGCTTGATAGTAATAGATATGACCTAATTCATGATGAATCGTTTCATAATAATCAGCAGTTGGTTCAATACTCATCAAACAACGTAAGTCGTTTTCTAAATTCATGTGCCAAGCAGAAGCGTGATTGTTCTTTTTATATGGAGCATCAGCAGCAAGCGGATACATGCTTGATTTTTCATAAAAACTTGCTGGTAGAGCATCAAATCCAATACTCTTATAGAAATTTTCTCCTTCTTTAACTATCCATTCAGGATCTTTATCCGCTAAAGCTCCATCGATATCTAAACCTTCAACACTGACTAGAGCACTCCAATCTTGCCCCCAACGATTTGGAAGCCAGTGAGCAGGAATGTACTCCGGAACATCAGCATTGTATTTTTTTGCAAGCTCATATCGAGCCCAAGTGTGTAATTCTCTGTATAAGGGCCAAACTTCTTTAACCATTTTATTCATTTCATCTCGCATTTCTTTACGAGACATGCCATAGTTTGAAACTTGATAGGTGAAATAGTCATCATATCCTAATGCACCAACCGTTTCATTTCGAAGATTACGTAGATTTTCTAAACCATCTTTTAATCCTTTACCGACTTCTTTAGAGGCCGTCCAATTGGCTAAACGTTCGGCTTCATCATTTGACTCTCTAAGTACTTTATCAATATCTCCTGTTGTAACTGAAGTACCATTAACTTTAAAGTCGTATCCAAATAGCGTTTCATTTTGAGCATTCTCAGCAGTAATACGTTCTTTTACTAATTCTGAAACTGTTTCAGGATTGTTTGCAGCCGCGTAGAGTATTGTATTTAATTGACGTACCTGAACAATATCCAATTCACTTTCTTGCTCTAAGAACGTTCTGGTTTTTTTAATTACATCAGTGCTTCCAGTGAATTTAGCATACGCTTCATTCGCTTTTTGAACATTATATGCATTCGTAGTATCTCCGGCAATAATTTTGGTGTTTGCATCCCATTCGGCTTGCGCAGAGTCATAATACAGTTTTGTGAACGATGTGCTATAGTCATCTAAAAACGCTTGTACATCTGTTTTTAGAGCATCATTTGCAACAGGTTTTTCTGCCTCTTTCTTACAGGAGAATACCAATAAAAAAGTAGCACTTAATAAGATTAATTTTTTCATTTAAAAGGATTTATTTAGTAGTTATTTAGTTTTCTTTTGAAGTTTTGCAGAACCCGTAAATTTATTAATTATGATTTTAGGATCATTAAATAAGTAGATTTCACTACTCCCAGCTGCATCAATGCTTAAGTGTTCAAGTACACTTATGTAGATTTCACTATTAATATCGCAAACTAGGTTACAGGTGTTCGTTGTGAAATTATTACCGTTAAAACTCGAGCTGTTATCTGTATTTATGCTTGTATGTGTTGCAGAACCTTCAATACGTGCATTGGCTCGCTGATATAAGACCATATTAAAAGACTTGGTGGTAATAAGTGCATCAAGTTTACTATTATCACCGAGTTCAATACGTGTAGAATCAGCAGTTAAATTTAATTTGACCTTAGCCTTATCTAAACTTACATAACTGAAATTCGTTGCTTTGACATTTAAATATGCTTTTGAATTACCGCTAGTTTTAAGCGTCGTGTTTTTAAGTTCTAGTGACGTTAAAGAAACAATTTCGCCATCATCTTTTGTCTCAATATTCTGTAGAATATCAGTGTAATTCACTGTGATTTTCATTTTTTTTCTCGATGTAATTTTTTTAGTTGTTTTAAAAATAAGAGCACTGTCAATAACTTCAAAGCTTATAATGTCATGTAGGTTATCATCGGTTTCAATTTCAACAGATGCTTTTTGATTATAAATAATTTCAACGGAAAAATTTTCACCAACTACGATACTATTAAATGAATTAACATAGGTTTGTTTTATAGTAACATTACGATTGCCTTTTATTTTATCATCCTCTTGAGCAGATACATAAGTGCAACAACCAATTGAAATGAGTAATACGAAAATGATTTTGTTCATATTATAAATTTAAGATTTGTTATAACAAATATAAAACAAAAACCATCCCAAACTCGAAAATGAGTTTGAAATGGTCTAAAAATAAGTTGGTTAATCGGTTGCTTTCTTTACTTATTGTTTTCTTATACTACCGGAAGCTGAATCCTTTTTTTCTACGTTTTGTGGATTGCCATAGTATTTAATATCACCACCACTAGACGCACTAGCATGCAATTTTTCTTTTGTATTTATGATGATGTCAGCACCACTTGTAGCACTGGCATTGCAGATGTTTGCTACTAAATCTCTAGCTTTAAGATCGCTTCCACTTGTGGCTTCTGCATATAGTTTATTCGTGCTTCCCGAAAGAATTAAATCGCTTCCACTAGTTGCGGTACAGTCGGCAATTTCAGTTTCGATATCCAATTCCATATCACTTCCACTTGTAGTTGTTAATATCAACTCCTCGGCTACAATAGTATTCGTAGAATAGACATCACTTCCGCTTGTGGCTGTTATTTTTGAAACATCTTTAAAATTCAGCATTACTTTTTTGGATCGTGAAGAACCTATGTTTTCATCAGCATAGATTTCTAATACATTGTCTACCACTTCTGTCATAATGATGTCATGGAGGTTGTCGTCTGCTTGTACTCTTAAACTTTCCGTATCACTTTGAGTAAGATAAACATCTAATCCTCTGCTCACTTCAATAGCGTCGAAATCGCCATCTATTGATCTTTCAATAGTTGTTACATTTCCATTTCCTTTTACTCCTGTTCCTAGATTCAAATCGAAGTTACATGAGAACATCAGTAAACTTAGTACAGTCGCTATTAATATTTTTGTTATAGTTGTCATAATTTTTGGTTTTGATTGATTAATAGTTCAAATATCTAATTTATTGCTAGTGATGAGTAACTTAAATATCTGAACCGTCGATTATTAGAGATGAACTGTTAATTGTCGTCAGAACTGATTTCGATACCATCTTCATCGATAATAACTTTTACATCTTCAGAAGATGCTTTCAATCCATCTTCATCAATTATTAAGCTGCCGTCGTCACTTTTAATTTCCAGACCATCTTCATCTAATTTAAACTTAGACGTGTCATCTTTAAGATCTACTTTTAATTTATAGGCATCATCGTCGCAGTCTAAACATTTTACTGAATTCGTCATGATTTCTAAATAGTGCTCCTCCATACCATTGTCTAAAATATCGCGGTATCCTCTCGTGTTTCTATGGTAATAATAGGTGTTGTCATCCGCATATAGTACAGTGCCTTCTGGTAAGTAAACAATAAGCTCAACTTCTTG
Organism: Flavobacteriales bacterium 34_180_T64; assembly: GCA_002162765.1. Lineage (GTDB taxonomy): Bacteria > Bacteroidota > Bacteroidia > Flavobacteriales > Flavobacteriaceae > MAAR01. The sequence goes on from MAAR01000009.1 coordinate 195,398, forward strand.
ATCCCTGAATTTGTTTTCAAATTCTGTAAGTAAGTAGTTGTCTAACGATAACACATTTCCTTCTAGGCTATAGTTATATTCAATTTTGCCCGCTCTATCGCGAGCATCTTGATAGCCTTTCCCACCTGCATTTTTATTCATAGTGATACTTGCAACGGAATCTTTAGTTGATCTAAATATTAATCTGATATCAGTTGAATATATTTTTTTAGCGTCGTTTTCGTCGTGTACAATTCTAAAGTTATTATTACGATATCTTCTATTTGAATACATATCATTACTTACCATTGTTACTCTTAAGGTATCATTGCTTGTAATGTTTAATTCAGTTTTTTGTGTTACTGTTTCGTCAATTCCAATTTCTGAAGCTTGTTGTATTAAGATTACCGCAATAGATAATATTGAAATTAGCCATAAACCTAGTAGCGTGAATTTTGCAACCTTCCCAATAGATTTTAAATTGTTGACCAATATTTTTAGACCAACTAAGAAAACGATGAAAAAGGGTACACCTACAGCGAAAAATGTAATTAAGGCAATAAGCCAAATTGGACTGCCTGAGGTATTCGCAACATGTGCATAATCCATCCACCATGGGCTAAAGAATGATGAGGTGCCCAATGAGAACATACTAATAAATAGTGCGATTAATGTTGAAGCACCAATAATTATTAATAAAACTCCGATAAACTTGGCGAATACCTTTAAGAAAAACATAATGACATCTCCGATGGTATCAAAAAAAGTTTTTGATGACGATTTTATTTTATTGCCATGCTTAGGTAAATCGACATTTTTTACGGTGTCTGAAACTGTTTGAGAAACACTATCAAATCCATCCTTGATTTTTTTTTCAATGTTACTAATGTTCACAGGATCTCCAGTCATTGTTAGTTTTTCTGAAGTAGTTACGGCTTCAGGAACAAGGATCCAGAACAATACATAAATTAATATGAACGTTCCACCAGAACCTAAGGCTAGTAATAACCAAAGTAATCGTACCCAAATGGATTCTATACCTAAATAGTGCGCAAGTCCAGAAGCAACACCTCCAATATATGAGTTATCAGTATCTCTGAATAATTTTTTAGAAGAAGATGTTCTACTTCTATATTGAGGCTTCGGCTCATCTTCAAAGATTTGGTCATCTACTAAATAATCTTCGGGTTGCCCCATAATAGTGATGACTTCATCGACTTCTTTTATTCTAATAACTTGTTTGTCGTTTTGTACGCGCTCTGTAAATAATTCGGAAATACGAGCTTCTATATCAGCTATAATTTCTCCACGTCCTTGAGAGTCAGTAAATGAACGTTTTATAGCCTCAAGATAGCGCTGTAATTTTGAGTACGCATCTTCATCGATATGAAAAAATATACCTGCTAAATTTATGTTGACTGTCTTATTCATTTTTGGTTGTTTTTTGTCTTGTTACTATATTAACTGCATTTTGTAATTCACTCCAAGTGGTGTTCAATTCTTTAAGAAATAGTTTTCCTGTTTCTGTAAGACCATAATATTTTCTTGGAGGTCCAGATGTTGATTCTTCCCATCTATAATTAAGAAGACCTGCGTTTTTAAGTCTTGTAAGTAGTGGGTAAATTGTGCCCTCTACCACAAGTAGCTTTGCGTCTTTTAGTGTTCCTAAAATTTCAGCTACATAGGCATCGTCGTCTTTTAAGACTGAAAGTATGCAGTATTCTAGAACACCTTTACGCATTTGTGCTTTTGTGTTTTCTATTTTCATGTGTCTTTTCTATTTTTTACAATGGCCATTTGCAGCGTGCATTTGAATCATTTTGATTGATTGAAAATATTAGATCTTGCTGTTGCCATGGTCTAATACGAATTAAATTTAAACTGTTCATTTTTTGATTGATTGATTGATTGATGATTATTTGATGAATTTTATGGTGATAGGATAATTATATAATTCGCCTTCCTTCGCTTTTAAGCTTGCCTTAATTATAAATACGATTTCAAGTAGAAAACCTACAATTGCTAAAAATCCTAAGCCTCCTGTAAAATAAAGTAGAGGTGAAGGTTTTCCTATATTGATATGAAAATCACCAATACTATGAAAGTCGATGAAATCCATATGATCAAATACATTGAAAATGAAAAATGGAATGGTAAGTGTTCCTAAGATAACAGTATATAATAATATACTAATTTGAAAATTAATGGCTTGTTTCCCATGTGAATCTACGAAGGAAGATTTATCTTTATTAGCAACCCAAAGAATAATAGGTCCTAAGAAATTTCCAAGCGGAATAATGAATCTACTAAATGTAGAAAGATGGATGAATGTTGCGATGTTTTTTTGATGATTGTCTAGCATGATTTTAAAACGTATAATAGTTTCTTATGCAAATATATGGTTAAAAAAAGGTATTATGCAAAACATAGTAGTATATTTTAACATAAAATTAACATTTAGGGATGTGAAATATTTTCAATAATTTAGCAAAAAGAAAAGATAGAATGAAGATCACACCTAGTAAACTCAATACGTATCTCATGTTTAAATTACCATCGGCATACTTTTGTGGCGTACGGACAAAATTTTTAGATTCAAACAAATGTATAGTGACAGTTAAGTATAGATGGATAAATCAGAACCCATTTAAATCATTGTATTGGGCTGTTCAAGGGATGGCTGCCGAGCTTACTACAGGTGCTTTAGTGATGAAAAAAGTACAAGAGAGCGGAAAACCAATATCCATGTTGATTGCAAAAAATAATGCGAGTTACTCGAAAAAGGCAACGGGTAGAATTAAGTTTGAGTGTGTCGATGGACATAAAATAGAACAATCAATTAATAAAGCTATTGAGACAGGAGAGGCGCAATCTATATGGATGAATGCCAAAGGTGTAAATTCTGAAGGTATTGAAGTTTCCGATTTTAATTTTGAATGGACCATTAAACTGAGGAGTAAATAGTTTGTAACAAAATTAAATTCTTGTCAACCAATATAAGAACCAACTAAAACATAAAAATTATGACAGCACACGAAATAGATTATAGAATATATGGCGAAGAAATGCAGTTTGTTGAAATAGAACTCGATCCTCAAGAAGGCGTTGTTGCAGAGGCAGGGAGTTTTATGATGATGGATGATGGCATTAAAATGGAAACCATTTTTGGTGATGGTTCTCAGAATGACTCTGGTTTTCTTGGAAAAATATTAGGTGCTGGTAAACGGATTCTTACTGGTGAAAGTTTATTTATGACGGCATTCTATAATGAATTAACAGGAAAGCGTAACGTCTCATTTGCCTCACCTTATCCTGGTAAAATTGTGCCTATTGACCTCACAGAATTTCGAGGTAAATTCATTTGTCAGAAAGATGCGTTTCTATGTGCTGCTAAAGGTGTGAGTATTGGTATTGAGTTTTCTAAAAAATTAGGTAGAGGTCTTTTTGGTGGTGAGGGATTTATCATGCAAAAGTTGGAAGGTGATGGAATGGCATTTGTACATGCTGGTGGAACCATGGCTAAAAAAGAATTACTAGCTGGTGAAACACTTCGTGTGGATACAGGTTGTATTGTAGGATTTACTCAAGACATAGATTATGATATAGAATTTGTCGGAGGTATTAAGAATACAGTGTTTGGTGGTGAAGGTTTATTTTTTGCAAAACTGCAAGGTCCAGGAATTGTATACGTACAATCCTTACCATTTAGTAGGTTGGCTGGTCGCGTTTTAGCATCTGCTCCAAGAAGTGGCGGAAAGTCTAAAGGTGAAGGCAGTATTCTTGGAGGCATTGGCGATTTATTGGATGGCGATAATCGCTTCTGAAAAATCTTTATGTAGGAAAAGTTGACAAAAGGTTGTGTTTTTACGCAACCTTTCTCGTTTTCTTGTATCTTATAAAAAAACTAATCGTTGATATATCTATATGAAAAAGTTATTCTTACTTCTGTTTTTTATGTTTTCAATATTTTTTAGCCAAGCTCAGATTGTAGATGTACCAGACCCAAATTTTAAAGCAGCACTTATTGCTAACGGTATCGATACAAGTAATGATGGAGAAATTCAAGTGAGTGAGGCTGAAGATGTTGTAAATATTAATGTTTCATCTGCTAATATTTCATCGCTTGAAGGTATTCAGAGTTTTGTTAATCTTGAAATTTTGAATTGCGATTCTAATATATTAACTGAACTTGATTTAAGTCAAAACCCTTTATTGACTATTCTTTATTGTAGTTATAATCAATTAGCTAATATAGATATAAGTCAAAATCTAGAATTAATTGAGTTTTATGCGTCCTACAATCAATTACCAGAAAGTATTCTTACTCAAAATTCTAATGTTCGACATGTGGGTTTAGAGGGCAATCAGCTAGATGGTATAGACTTAAGTCAATCTACTAGTCTTGAAACCATTGATCTTGATAGTAATAATTTATTAGAGATTGATTTAAGCGCGACTAGAGGTCAAGCATTGTCATATATGAACAACCCTGTTGTATACATAAATTTAAAAAATGGATATGAAACTTATTCTATGGAAGGAACAGGAGTCACTACCTTACAATACATCTGCATCGACGATACATTTTATGAGATTAATTTTTTTATGAATTATACGGATATTCTTATTAATTCATATTGCTCATTTACCCCAGGAGGTGAGTTTTACATCATTGAAGGTCAAAATACTTTAGAATTTGATATTAACGGCTGTGATGTAAATGATAATGGTTATCCTTTTTTAAAATTTAATATTACTAATGGGAGTGTTGATGGTAGTTTAGTATCTAATAGTTCTGGTTTATATAATATTCCTGTACAAGAAGGCAATCATATTCTTACACCTGCATTTGAAAACCCAGATTATTTTAATATATCTCCACCAAGTTTATCTGTAGATTTCCCTACAGATTCAAGTCCTTTTGTACAAGACTTTTGTATCACTCCAAATGGTGTACGTAATGATTTAGAAATAATAATATTATCGTTTAGTGAACCCGTTCCTGGGTTTGACGGAACTTATGGTATACTCTATAAAAATAAGGGGAATACTGTATTATCAGGAACTGTAGAATTTGACTTTAATGAAGATGCAGATTATATAAGCTTATTATATGCCGATCCTCTAGAAGATAATCTATCGTCTAATGTGTTGTCATGGAATTTCACCGATTTAGAACCTTTTGAGACTAGAGAAATTTATGTCTCTTTCAATATGAATACACCTACAGATGTGAATTTTCCTCTAAATGCAGACGATGAGCTAGACTTTACTGCGAGCATACTACCAAATGATAGTGATGAAACTCCTGAAGATAATACGTTTGATTTAAAACAAATTGTTGTTAATTCCTTTGACCCAAATGATATCACTTGTTTAGAAGGTGCTAGGATATCACCTGAGGATGTCGGTGAGTTCGTTCATTATATGGTGCGTTTTGAAAATACGGGAAGTGCTGATGCAATTAATATAGTGGTGTCAGATGATATTGATGAGAATAAATATGATATTACTTCTTTATTACCACTACATGGGAGTCATGATTTTATAACCAGAATCAACGGCAATAAAACAGAGTTTATTTTTGAGAATATCAATTTACCATTTGATGATGCCAATAATTATGGTTATCTAGTATTTAAAATAAAAACATTGCAAACGCTTATTTTAGGTGATGTTTTTGAGAATACGGCACAAATTTATTTCGATTTTAATGAACCAATTATCACGAATACTTATGTAACTTTAGTTGTTGATGATAATTTAAGTATTGGAGAGTTTGATCAGTCTAAGACGAAAATATATCCAAACCCAGTGAAGGATATAGTATTTATTAAAAATAGTAACGGAATAAGTTCGCTATCAGTAACAGATATTCATGGTAGAATCGTGATGCAATATTTAAGTAAAGGTTTTGAAACAGAGAGGCACTTGAATTTAAGTCCGTTTGAAAGTGGAATCTATTTTGTTAATGTTCATTCTCAAGAAAAATCTGAAATCATTAAAATAGTTAAGAATTAATTATAATAATTGATATTAACCAAGTTATTAACAGTCTTTTAGTTGTAAATATTCAGGCTACAAGTGATAAAATAGAGGTTTTTAGAAAACTATTTTATGTCATTTCTCTGTTAAAGTTTTGTTTAAGACATCTGGACAATGGATTTTTTTAGTACATTTAGAGTGTAATCAAAACCAAAAGCGTATACGTAAATCTACTTTTTTTAACCTAATTCTAATAATTAATATGGCAAGAGCAATGTTTGAGTACACTAAAACAGTACTTAACAAAGTTAGTTTTGACACTACACTGTTCTGTAAAGAAGTGCAAAAAGCACTTCAAAGGTTATTACCTTATGAGATTGAAGAATTGAAAATATTTATTCAATCTTTAATACAGCAGAATCCAGATTTAAATCAATGTTTAATTTATTTAAAACCATAAAAAAAAGCGACTCGAAAGTCGCTTTTTTAATTTACTTAGCCAACGGACTTATTATGTCTACATTTTGAAAGGCTATAGCGCCTCTTATAATACCTGAAATAGAATTATGCAGTGCATCTATAATTTGCATTTTTAATTCGCTCTTATGATAGATAATACTAACCTCACGTGCTGGTGTTGGTTCGTTGAAATGATGCAGGTTGGCTTTGGATTTATCATTTAAATCTAGTGTATGTAAATATGGAAGTAATGTCATACCTAATCCTTCATTAGATAATTTAATCAAGGTTTCAATACTACCACTTTCCAATTGAAATTGATCATCCAAATGGTTTTTAAAAGACTTACAAAGATTTATAACACCATCTCGAAAGCAATGACCATCTTCAAGTAACAGCATGTCATCTATTTCTAGATCTGAGACGTTTAACTTATTCTTTGTATGTAAACGATGATCGCTTGGAATATAGCCTACAAATGGTTCATAGTAGAGTACGCGCTCTTTTATATTTTCACTTTCTAAAGGCGTAGCTCCAATTGCGGCATCCAGATGTCCGTCATTAATTCTTGAAATGATCTCTTCAGTTGTTAATTCTTCAATTTTCAACTTCACTTTTGGGTGTTTCTTGATGAAACTTTTAAGAAACATTGGAAGCAACGTTGGCATGATAGTCGGAATAATACCAATTTTAAATTCACCGCCAATAAATCCTTTTTGCTGGTCTACAATATCCTGAATACGATCAGATTCGTTAACTATATTTTTTGCCTGCGCAACAATTTTGCGACCAACATCTGTTAATTCTATCGGTTTTTTTCCTCTATCAAAGATTAAAATATCGAGTTCGTCTTCTAGTTTTTGTATTTGTGTACTTAAAGTCGGTTGCGTAACGAAACATTTTTCAGCAGCTTTTGTGAAATTTTTATGTTCGGCAATGGCCAAAACGTAGTTTAATTGTGTGATTGTCATGATTATTCATTTAAACTATAAAAATATAAAAACTATCTATGAAAACTATAATAAATTTAGTTAATTATAAATTAAATTTACATAACTAAAATAAATAGTAATGATATGACATTAAATAGCATAGGATTAGACACGAGAGCAACACAGATAATAGCAAATGATTTGAATCATTTATTGGCCAATTTTCAAATATATTATCAAAACTTAAGAGGGATTCATTGGAATATAAAAGGAAAGCGTTTTTTTGATCTCCATGTTAAGTTTGAAGAATTATACACAGATGCTAATATGAAAGTGGATTTTATTGCAGAGCGGATTCTTACGCTGGGTGAAACACCGCTTCATACCTTAGAAGATTATAATAAATTGGCTAAAGTACCTGTTGGAAAAAATATAAGTCGAGATGAAAAAAGTGTGCGCCTAATAGTGGACTCTCTTTCAGAGTTGCTTAAAATTGAACGGAATATATTAGAATCTTCTGGTGAAGCCAATGATGAAGGTACGAATTCTATGATGAGTGATTTTATTGCAGAGCAAGAGAAAACTGTTTGGATGATGAAAGCATGGTTGGATGAAACCATATAGTTGAATTAGTTAGTTGATTAAAAAAAGCCCTTCAATAAATGAAGGGCTTTTCGACTTGAGGGTTCAATTTAATAATCAATCCTAAATCAACTTAATTACAATCAACAAAATCTTCTTCTGTAAATCCTGCACACTCTGCCTGACATTCATTAGGGAATTCGTAAGTGTAAGTTGCACCGTTTTCGGTAATTTCTACACAGACTAACCCGTTATCTCCAACTTCATCAGAGCAACCACAGTTATCATCACCACTTCCATCTTCACAATCTATAAAATCGTTTGCTGTAAAGCCTTCACAATAAGCGTGGCATTCATTTAAAAATGTAAGTCTTATTATTTCTCCTGCAGGTGTTTCAACTTCAACGCATACTAAATCTTCTTCATCTGAACAATCCTCACAATCATCAGTATCGCCATTCCCATCTCCATCATCTTCACAGTCTATAAAGTCTTCTTCTGTAAAGCCTTCACATTCAGCAATACATTCGTTCGGGAATGTAATAATAGCAACTCCACCACTGCCAGTTTCTATTTCGACACATACTGGATCATATTCAGATGTACAGTTACAGTCATTTCCTCCTGTGTTTCCACAGTCAATAAAATCTTCAGAACTAAAGCCTTCACATTCAGCGAAACATGCATTCGGGAAAGAGATTACATATGACCCTGTAGCATCAGCTACTTCAACACATACTACTGGTCCTGCATTATATTCACAGTCATCACATTCATCGTCATAATCATAATCATAGCATTCTTCTAGAGCTTCAAATAATTCGTCTTCATTATTTATTGTTTCAACTTCACCATCTTGAGTAATTGTAAATGGATATACAAAATCGAAATAGTAAACATCATAAAGTGCAACATCGAGTTCTTCCTGAGAATTTACAGTAATTGTTTCACCACTATCGGTTACAATACTAATTGGGAAATTGAATGAGAAACAATCGTCGTCGTCTCCTGGGTCATTATTCGTATCATCATCACAATCGTCTATAAAATCGTCTTCTGTAAACCCTTCACATTCCGCGATACATTCGTTTGGAAATGTCATAATAAAGGTCTCACCACTTGCTGACAAAATCTCAACACATACTGGGTCGTATTCGTCATATTCACACTCACAAAAATCATTATCAAAATCACAATCTTCTAAAAGCATAATGAATTCTTCTTCATTATTTATAGTCACGATTTCAATAGCATCTGAATCGTCATTAAAAACTTCTACATTAAAAGGAAATGCAATTCCTGAAATATATAAGTCACTTGTAGAAGTAATGAGTACTTCAATAAGACCGTTTAAATCATTAACTGTTACGGTTACACCATTATTATAAGATAATGAAAGGGGATAGACAAAATCAAAACAGAAATCAAAGACAATATTATTGGCTACGCTTTCTGTTTCATTGAGACTTCCGTCATTGTTAAATCTATAGCTTAATTCGGTTAAAGCAGTCGTTATTGATGCGCTTTCTTCAGTATCTGGCCCTTGGTCTACAGATTCGTTATTGGTGCATGATGAGAAACTCATGACAATAAGCGCTAAACTAAATAAGGCAACTTTTAAATGTTTCATATTGGTTAATTTAATAGGTTAAAAATTCTTTTTTATTGATCAATCAGTACTAAGACAACTGTTAATTGAAAAACCCTACGTTGATTGCTGATTTTTTTTTATTTAGTTTTGACGCTGAATAATTAGCTATCTATGATAAAGGATTTAGAGAAAATATGTCATTCAGAAACTTTCGAACGCATTTTTAATACCTATGCTAAAGACTTGAGACGATTTATCTTTTTTAAAACTCAGGACATAGATGTTGCTGAAGATATATTGCAAGATACATTTATTAAACTATGGGACAATTGTGACAATGTTATGTATAGTAAAGTGAAAAGCTATCTGTATACTGTTGCCAACAATTTGTTTTTGAATATTAAGAAACATGAAAAAGTGGTGCATAGTCATCAAAAAAGTCATGTTCATTTAAACAATGTTGAGTCTCCAGAATTTATTTTACTAGAAAAGGAGTTTTTAGAAAAGTTAGAAATGACTATCGCTGATTTGCCAGAGAAACAACGTGAAGTGTTTTTATTAAATAGAATAGAAAAGAAGAAGTATAAAGAGATTGCAGCACAACTCGATATTTCGGTAAAAGCGGTAGAAAAACGAATGCATGGCGCACTTGTGACTATACGTGAAAAAATAGGTAATGTTTAATTTAAATAAACAAATATTAATTCTAAAGTAGGGTTTTAGGAGTATTAGTTGTCTTAATTGTATATTATTATGGAAGAAAACGAATTACATAAAAATGATGTCTATCTAGCCCAATGGCTTGACGGAACGATTTCTGACAAAGAATTACAGGAATTGGTTTCTGAAGTAGATTATGTAGCATATGTAAAGCTCAAAAAGGGAATTGATGTTTATGAGCAATTAGAAGCGCCAATAAAACCTTCATTTGAAAAAATTAATTATATACTTAATGCTAAGAAACAGCGATCACATCGATTAGCGAATTGGTCAATAGGTGCTGCTGCTATATTAATTTTATGCTTTGGATTACTTACTATTTTTGGAAATGATACTCTTGAAATCCAATCTAATTTTGGAGAGCAAAAAACAATCGCTTTATTGGATGGATCTGAAGTTATTTTGAATTCAAAATCGCTGTTGAGTTATGATACCGAAGATTGGGAATATAATAGAACGTTATTTTTGGAAGGTGAAGCCTATTTTAAAGTTAAGAAAGGAAGTACATTTACAGTAAACACTAATAATGGGTCTGTTGCAGTTTTAGGAACACAGTTTAATGTGAATTCTAAAAGTGATTATTTTGAAGTTGTTTGTTATGAGGGTAAAGTAGGTGTTACGAATTCTGATGGATTGAATGTATTAACTCCCAATCAAAATATTAGAAAAATAAATGGTAACGCTTTGGAGAAATGGAAAGTAGAATTGGAGCAACCCAGTTGGATTCATGGTGAAAGTACGTTCAATAGCATACCAATAAAATATGTAATTACAGCAATTGAAGAGCAATATAATGTGGATATAGATAAACGTCAAATTGATGACACCGTAATATTTACTGGAAGTTTTAGTCATGGAAATTTAAGTACAGCACTTAAAACTGTATTTAAAACCTTAGAGATAACGTACATTGAAAAAGAAAAAAACAGCATCGTACTAAGCCTTGATTAATGAAATTGATTATTAGTTTTATTATTATGCTACCTTTAGTAGTCTTTTCGCAAGAGGAGACTACTTTTTATTTTGAATATAATGACGAACCCGTAAAAGAAGTTTTAGTCTCGCTAGAAAAGGCTTTTGACGTTCGGTTTTCATATCAAAACAGTTATGTAGAACAACAGCAAATTACTATTAGTAGAGGCGCGTATTCGTTGAAAACTATATTAGATTCAATTGCGCTGCAAACCAATTTGCGTTTTGAAATTGTTGACGAACGATACATTATAATTACAAAAGGTAAAGTTGCATTTAGTAATGTGCAATTACTAGATGATATTATTATTAATAGTTATTTAGCCCGAGGGATTTCAAAAAGTAAAGATGCTTCTTATAAAATTGACCCAAATACTTTAGAGATATTGCCAGGTCTTACAGAACCTGATGTTTTAGAAAGTATTCAGCAGTTACCTGGTGTTATTAGTCCTAATGAAACGGCTTCAGGGTTTAGTGTACGTGGAGGTAGATCAGATCAAAATAGATTGATTTGGGATGGAATAAACATGTATCATAAAGGACATTTGTTTGGAATGATTTCACCCTTTAATCCTAATGCTACTCAAAAAATAACCTTTATCAATAAAGGGACACATCCTAAATATGGCGACCGAACTTCGAGCGTAATTGCAATTTCTTCAAGCAATGCTATTAGTGAAACAGTTGAAGCTGGAATTGGAGTTAATGCTATAAATGGAGATGCGTTTCTTAATCTACCTTTGCTACAAAATAAATTGAGTATTCAAGCCTCTATTAGACGAAGTTACACTGAGCTTTACCAATCTCATACTTTCGATCAACTGGCAGACAAAGTGTTTCAAAGCACAAAAATTACGGACTCAGATTTTGCAAACAATGATTTTAGTTTTTTGGATTATAATATCAAACTTAATTATAAACATAACAGTAATAACTCGTTTCATTTGAGCACAATTGGTATCGATAATCAATTGGATTATATCACGAAAGATAATGAGGCCAATACCACGCTTAATGATGTCTTAAGTATTAAGAACTCGGGTTATAGTATGGCATGGAATAAACAATGGAACTCAAAATTTCATCAGTATACGAGTGCCTTTTTTTCTGAATATAGACTTGACTATAATTATATTACAAATGAGAATGAAAACCAGATCTCAGATTTTGATAAGCGGAATGTGATTTTTGATTCTGGTATTTCTACAGAATTTGAATTGAAGACTTCGAACAGTAATAGACTATCATTTGGATATGAGTATAATTTAAAAGATGTGAGTTACAGCTTCGAGATTAAGGAAGAGTTGTCTTTTATTTTAGATTCTGATAAACGTGTTGCGGATACGCATAGTGTTTTTGGTAATTATAACTATCGAAACTCTAAATTGTTTAATGTTAATATAGGGCTTAGGTCAAGTTATTACAATGGCTTAGATGCTGTACGATTGGAACCTAGAATATTGGTATATAAAAAATTGATACAACCACTTAAATTGCAAGTTTCTGGTGAAATAAAAAACCAAATCATAAGTGAAATTGATGAAACGGTATTAAGTGATTTATCTTTAGAAAACAAACTATGGAGAATCGCTGATGGGAGTACATTTCCAATAATTAAAAGTAAGCAAGTTTCTGCTGGATTGATTTACACAAATCGTGGTTGGAGTTTTGATATTGATCATTATTATAAATCTATTAATAATGTTACGGCCTTATCGCTTGGGTTTTTAAATCCTTCTGATAATCGATTTCATATTGGAGCCCAAGATATTATTGGGGTAGACCTATTTTTAAAAAAGCAATTCAAAGGATTTAATTCTTGGATTAGTTACGCCTATAATACGGTTAAAAATAAGTATGATACTTTAAATGACAACGCATCTTTTACGGCGAGTTCTAATATTAGACATGCATTCTCAACGTCTTTTACGTACAAGCTGAATAGTTTTCAAATAGCTCTGGGTTGGAAATGGCAAACAGGAAAGCCCTATACAAAATATATGGATGGCGTAAATGGAATTGAGTTTGTTGGTATAAATACCGAACGATTACCTCAGTATCATCGTTTGGATTTCTCTTCAACATATAGTTTTGATTTTTCTAAAAACAGTAAGACCCATGGTAAAATTGGATTATCGATTAGAAATGTCTACAATAGAAAAAACCATATCAGCAGGGAATATACAGGTAATAACACGCTTAATGATCCAATAGAAGTGGTTGATAAGTATTCAATAGGATTTACACCCAATTTACTTTTTAGAGTCCATTGGAATTAAAGAAGGCCTCTAGCTTTTATTTCTAAATACTTATTGATGGTATCTATCGTCAGATCTTCTGGAGATGTTAGAATAGACTGTATGCCATATTTTTGAAGTTCACTGACGATTAGTCGTTTCTCAAATGCAAATTTTTCAGCAATTACTTTATCATAGGCTTGCTGAACGGTTTCTGCTTTTTCAGTTATCAAGCTATTTAGTTCTGTGTTTTTAAAGAATATCACAACCAATAAATGGTTCTTCGCAATGCCTTTTAAATACGGTAACTGTCTGTGTAATCCATCTAAGGTTTCAAAGTTTGTGTAAAGTAACATCAAACTTCTATTGGTGATATTTCGTTTGCAATCGGCATAAAGTCTGCCAAAATCGCTTTCGTAATAATCAGTTTTAATGTTATATAGCGACTCTAATATGAGATTCATTTGTGAGGTCCGACGTTCAGCAACCACAATATTTTCAACTTTTTTTGAAAAGGCAAAAATCCCTGCCTTATCTTGTTTTTTAAGCGCTACGTTGGAGATTACTAAGGATGCATTTATAGCATAATCTAAAAGTGTTAAGCCGTCGAATGGCATTTTCATAACACGACCTTTGTCTATAATTGAGTATACCGGTTGTGATTTTTCATCTTGAAACTGGTTCACCATCAACTGACTTTTCTTTGCCGTTGCTTTCCAATTTATGGTACGCAAATCATCACCTAATACATAATCTTTTATTTGCTCAAATTCCATGGTATGCCCTAATTTACGTACTTTCTTAATGCCATATTGTAAAAGGTTATTGCTTATGGCAATTAAATCATATTTTCGTAATTGCATGAAACTAGGGTAGGTAGGAATCATAGCTTCATTGCATGTAGTAAAGCGCCGAGCTACTAATCCAAATGTTGAGGTTACATAAATATTTAGATGACCAAAGCTATATTCTCCACGTTCTACGGGTCTTAGTTCATATTGTAATTCAGTAATACTAGAAGCATCAAGTTTACGCTTAATTGTAAAATCACGCACTTGAAACTGTTCTGGAATTTCATCAATAATATTGACGTTAACAGGAAACGTATAAAAATTCTCTAGTGTAAGCTGAATTGGATTTAGATCACCATTTGAAAATTTTTCTGGAAGATTTCGTGTGCCCTTCACGCCATTTTTAGCGGCAAACAATATTAAAGTGTCCAAAAAGGTCAAAGCGACAAGTAATAAAACAAGCAGTTTTACAACCACAAACCATCTTGGAAATAAAAAGCTAAATACGAAAAATACCATAACAGTAATGCAAGCATAAAAAAAGCGATTTTGTATGTAGAACGGTTTGATTAATTTATTCATATAGTTAACAGATTATAACTAATAGTTGATAGTTATGACTTTTTAGCTTTCATTGTTTTGATAGTTGAAATTAGCATTTTTAGCAATTCTTCATTTGCTGAATTTAATTCGGTATAAGTCTTTGTTTCAATAAAATCTGTGTCATTAAGAATGCTTAACCAATACTCAGTTTCATTTGATTCTTTTAATGCGATGCTCATTTTATGAATAAAATCCTTATTAGACTGCGCAAACTCAGCTTCTCTAATATTCGCTCCAATAGAAGTACCACTTCTTAATAATTGTTTAGACAATGAAAATTCCTTTTTATTAGCGCAAATTAATTTGTAAGTCTGTACAATTTTTATAGCAAAATCATAACTTTTATTTTTTAGAATGGACTCTTTCATAAGAATAAATATTCAATTTTAACTATTAACTATTAACTATTAACTATTAACTATCTAGGTATTTCTACAGCTTCAATAATTTGTTTAATAATTTGCTTGGTAGTAACGCCTTCCATCTCACGTTCTGGCGTTACAATGACACGATGTTGCAATACTGGAATTGCAGCTCTTTTAATATCTTCTGGTGTCACAAAGTCTCTTCCTGTCATTGCGGCAAAAGCTTTACTTGCTTTCAGAATTGCGATAGAGGCTCTAGGAGAAGCACCTAAATATAGAAACGGATTGTTTCGTGTACTTACAATAATATCGGCAATGTATTTAACTAAATGAGATTCTATAATAATTTGACTTACTAGGTCTTGAAACTTTTTAATTTGAGTTTCACTTAAATGTGATGTCACTTGATTTGTTTTGGATGCACCATGAAGTTCTTGCTCTCTATTAATAATTTCTATTTCTTCATCTAAGCTTGGATAATCTATATCAATCTTAAATAGGAAACGATCTAATTGGGCTTCAGGTAAGCGATAGGTGCCTTCTTGTTCGATTGGATTTTGAGTTGCTAATACAATGAATGGTAAATCCATTTTATAGGTATTGCCATCTATGGTAATTTGACGTTCTTCCATAACTTCAAACAATGCAGCTTGCGTTTTAGCAGGTGCTCTATTTATTTCATCGATAAGAATCATATTTGAGAAAATAGGACCTTTTTTAAAATCAAATTCCGAAGTTTTCATATCAAAAACTGAAGTCCCTAGAATATCACTTGGCATGAGATCGGGAGTAAATTGAATTCTACTAAATCCTATATCTAAAGATTTTGCCAATAATTTTGCAGAGATAGTCTTTGCAATGCCAGGAACTCCTTCTATTAAGGAATGCCCATTCGCCAAAATTGAAGCTATCAGCATATCAATCATTTCCTTTTGACCAACAATTACTTTTCCTATTTCATTTTTTACAAGTGCAACACCGTCTTGCAATTCACTTAGATCAATACGACTTTTAAAATTGATATTTTCATCTGGAATAGTTTCCCCAGTTGGAGTTTCGTCAAATTGTTGCTGATCATCTTTAGGATTTAATGCTTCGTTTTGATTGTTTTCTAAATCTTCCATAATTAGTTGTTATAAAAATCTTCTATCGCTTTACTTAATCTCAGCAAATCATGTTCATCACAATTTGATTTTGCTTTTAAATGCGCAATAAGGTTTATCAGTTTTTTTGTTTCACTTTCTTTTTTACTAGCTTTTAATGCTAAGTTTTTCATGAATTTTTCATCTAGAATTTGAGTATCCAAATAGAAAACACGTCTTATATATTCTAAAAAATAGGTGATTTTTTTATCTATAAGATTGTTGTGGTCTTTAGTTTCATAATATAAATTACCAATAGTTTTGGTAAAGGCGATTGTAGTATTTTGTAGTGGACTAATCACATTTACAATACGTTGTTTTCTTTTAGCATTGAATATCATGAATAAAACTAGAGATAATAGCGCTATATACCATGCCCAACGCAATGCAGGTTGACTTAAAAAGAAACGCATTGGAGAGCTGCCAAGTTCTTTAGCAGATTTGTTTCTTGAATCAAAAAAGATTGTATCGTCAGGTAAATAGGAAAGGACAGCTTCAGCGTACTTCTTATTTGAATTTATCAATAACTGATAATTAGTGAAAACCACAGGCTGCAAATGCAAATATAAATTCCCATTGCCATGCGCTACTTTCACAAAGTTTATTCGCGAATTTGTATCAAATTTCTGATAACCTAAGACCGTTGTATTCGTTGAGTCTAACTGTGAAAAATAGATATTGCTTAGACCTTTTTCTATCGTTATTGTATCCGACTTAAAAATTGGATTTGCAAAACTAAATGTAGCATCTCCTTTTAAATCGTAGTCATTATCAGTATACAAATACAAAGAGTCTTCAAATTTTTGAGGTATATGATTTGAAGAAAAGAACACATCGTTACCATGAGAGGTAAAATCTAGTAATTCTTGTGCAGATACGTTATCAATCTCAGAATAATTATCGATTAGCATATAAGTGCCTTTAGTCAAGTATGTGCTGTCTTCCCAACTGTAGTAATCATCAAAATATTCATAAGGTGTAACATTAATATCATGAATTTTACTTTCGGGAAAAATAGTACTAAGTTCATTGTAGAGCACGAACGTCCCATAAGGGCTTTTATGCGTTTCGTTATAAGTTGCGGTCCAATTTACTGGAGGAGGTGTCGATAATTCAATAGCGATGATGCCTATAAATAATAATATGAGTAATCCAACGTATATTTTTATGGTTTTATTCATGCCTTAGTTGAATTTAGAAATTTTAAAAAAGCATGTTTGGCTTTATCGAATTGACTTTGATCAATATTAAACTCGCCATACCAAATGTAATTGTATAGATAAGAGGTATATGAGAATTCTTCTTTTATAGATTCTAATTGAATTTCATAGAAATAATCACTATTCGTTTTTTCAACATCATATTCTATGATTTCTGCGTTAGACAATGATTTAAGTAACCATAAGTAATAATATCGAATTGCCAGACGATAATTGTCTTCGTTTTCAGCTCGATTTATAAGCGATTTAAAATCGGTAACATGTATGTTGTTTTCAATATCTGTAATTGGGATGATGCTTTTGTCAGAGGACTTTCCAAATACCCATTTACCTTCTTTGTTCATTACAGCCTTAAAAATAAAGTAGATCACTAAAAGAAGTAAAACAACATAAAATATTTTGAGTGCAACATCTGTAAAATTTGAAGCTTGGGCGTCAGAGTTTAATCCGAAAAGATCATTTATTTTGTCAGTTAACCATTGTTTAAATCGTGTCCACCAACCAGAATTTACAGATGTCCGTTCATAAATAAATTCATCTCCGGAATAGGTGTCACTTAGATCGTTAAAATGACGATGGACAATAGATGAATTATCTGTTTGGAGGCTATCTGAGTCTTTTTTTAATAATGAGTATTCAAAACTAAAAGCAGATGCTGAGAGTGATACTCCTATGAAAAAAAAGATGATATGTAGTAAGCGTCTCTTATTCACTAGTTCCAATTAAGTCAATGTCGCTTTTTGTATTGATGTTTTCAGCTTCTTCTTTTAAACTGTAAAACACAATGCCTTGATTGAGTTGAACTATGACACTCAAAATTGAACTTACAATAAAAGTTAGAAAGAAGATCGCTAGCAGCATTACCATCATGGTGCCTCCAATTTTTTCAGCATCTGGTGTCATGCCATCCTCGATGCTTGTAAATAAGCCTACCATACCAAAAATATAAGGGATGATAGCCATAATTTGTTGAATGATATAACTCATTAAAAAGAATAAACCAACACTTCCAACAGCAGCCCAAAATTTAGATGTGATTAATTTCCATGCATATCCAAAGCATTCCCAAATCCCTTTTTTATGTTCAATATATTCCATTAAAGACATCTGATAGAATAAAGCAAATGCTCCAATTAAAAGAGGAAGTAATAATATTCCTATAATCGTTATTGCCAATATAAAACCTAAAACTCCAGCGGTTATTAATAAAGGAATACTAATTAATATACTGCAAATTAAAAAGATAAAAAGAACTCCGATATTAGCTTTGTATGTAGTTACGATCTCTTTAGTGCCAAAATTTTGATCTCCGAAGTCATTATGTAATTTAAGGTATATGGGAACATATGCATAAGAAATAATTCCTGCAATTAAAGCCACAATTAAAAAGACAAAAAGAAGCAAAATAAAAAGCCCCGCATTTTCATTCATATAGTCATCAATCACATTGGTATTATTGTTCAAGAGTCCTCCAAAAATAATATCTGAATAAAACTTTGTGAAGAAATACCCTAATACCATTAGAATTAGTAAAAAGAAACCATTAACTATAAAGAAATGCTTGAATAGATGCTTTCCATTTTGTTTTATAAAAGAAAACGTGTCCTGAAAAAACTCACTAAATCCTCTAGATTTATATAATTGCATGCGTTTGTTTTAATTTTTTATGAAGAACAAAAGGATATATTAAATAATAGTATGAAATAAAACTTAAGGTGGTTAAAATGATGCCAACTGATAAATAATTCGGCATCGTATCGGAATATCGCGTTACAAATCCTTCTAAAAATCCAGCGGCAATCGTGAATGGAAACGTACTTATTAAAATCTTAACGCCATCTTTAACTCCAATTTTAAAAGAGGTCATCCGTGAATAGGTTTTTGGGAACAAAATACTGGCTCCCAATATTAGTCCAGCCGCCGCTTCTATTACGATGGCAAATATTTCCATGGAACCATGAATCCAAATGCCGCGTACACTTTCCCAAAACACGCCTTCTTTATAAAAAAAGTATTGAAAAGAGCCAATCATAATCCCATTGTATAACATCACTAATCCGGTGCCAATTCCACCTGCAACTCCATAAATAAAGGATTTAATACCAACATATAAATTGTTAAGCGTAATACCAATGAAACTTCCCCAATTGCTACCACTTTTATAAACAGCAACAGGGTCACCTGCCTCTATGTTTTCTAGAGTTTGATTTACATAATGATCTCCTAAAATAATTCTCACAAAGGAGTCGTCATAGGCTGCTGATACAGCTCCAATCGCAACAAAGCTCCCGAAAATTAAAAATGCGTACAGTACATATCGTTTGTATTCATATACAATTAAAGGGACTTCAACTTTCCAGAAATGTACAAATCGATTCGTGTCTTCCCGTTTAGTTTTGTAAATTTTTTGAAAAGCCTTGGCTGCTAAGTTGTTTAAATAAAGAATTGTTTTACTTTTGGGATAGTATGTTTGTGCGTAAGACAAATCATTTACTAAGTGAATATAAAGTGATGCCAATTCATCAGGATTCTTGAGAGTTTTTCCAAAAATAGCGTTCTCAAAATTTAGCCATTTTTCTTTATTTTGTTTAATAAATGCAACTTCCCTCATAGACACCCAAATTAAAGCAATTAATGGTAGAGTTACAAATAAACACCACTCAAAATGTAAATATAAACTTCACTGCAGCAAGTGTTGGAGAGCGCATTGTAGCTTACATTATTGATTTGATAATTAAAATTGCCTATGGTGTAGTGACCTACCAGATTATATTCAATTTGTTTGAATTAGATGATGCCATTGAAGACATGGATCGATGGTCTCAAATTGCTATTTATGTGACCTTCTATCTGCCTGTAATTTTCTATTCTTTAATATTTGAAACGCTACTAGATGGTCAGACTCTAGGAAAGCGCATTATGAAAATTAAAGTTGTGAAAATTGATGGTTATCAAGCCTCTCTTGCTGATTTTATCGTACGCTGGTTTTTTAGAATAGTAGATTTAAATATGATGTCTGGTGTGGTAGCTTTAATTGCTATAGTGACGAGTAAAAAAAGTCAACGACTTGGAGATATGACCGCTGGAACCTCTGTTATTTCTTTAAAGAATAATATTAATATTAGTCATACTATATTAGAAGATCTGGAAGATGCATATGTACCTACCTATCCCGATGTGATTAAATTGTCAGATAATGATGCACGGATAATAAAGGATACATTTGTAAAAGCTAAAGCTTCAAAAGATTATGTCACACTAATCAAATTAAGAAGTAAAATTGTTGAAGTAGTTGGCATTAAGGAAGTAGTAGGATCAGATATCGCATTTATCGACAAGATTTTAAAAGACTATAATTACTATACACAAAACATGTAATGTTTTTTCATATTATTGACATACTCGGAACAATTGCGTTTGCCATTTCTGGCGTTTTGGTCGCATTGAATAAAAAGATGGATCCTTTTGGAGTGCTTATAATTGCTTTTGTTACGGCAGTTGGTGGAGGAACTTTGAGAGATGTACTTATTGGACAAGCTCCAGTTTCGTGGATGACTAATATGACTTATGTTTATGTCATTTTTGGCGCCACTGTTTTTGCTATTGTATTCAAAAATAAAATTAATTATTTAAGAACCTCTTTATTTTTATTCGATACTATAGGTATTGGATTGTATACTGTAGTAGGAATAGAGAAGGGGCTTGTAGCCGACTTGCATCCTATTATTTGTGTCTCATTAGGAACTATGACTGCTTGTTTTGGTGGTGTACTTAGAGATATTTTATGTAATGAAATTCCAGTTATTTTTAGAAAAGAAATTTATGCTACGGCTTGTATTTTAGGAGGCGCCACCTATTTTGCTTTAAGAGAATTGCCTATAGCAGATAATTGGGTGTTCGTAATTGCTGGAATAGTAGTAATTACCTTAAGACTAATTGCTGTCAAGTTTAAAATCAGCTTACCAAGCTTGCATAAAGAATAAAAAAAAGCCACGTTTATTAAACGTAGCTTTTTTTTTAATATAATCTATTTATTTCTTCGGAATTGGGAATCCGCGATCTCTCATTAAAGCTTCTATCTTAGCATCACGACCTCTAAATAATCGATACGCTTCAGCTGGATCCATAGCGTTTCTTGGAGCAAATAAATATTTAACCAAGTTATCTGCAACAGTTTTATCATAAAAACCACCTGGCGCTTCTGCAAATGCTTCAGAAGCATCTGCTGTTAATACATCAGCCCACATATAACCATAGTATGCCGTTGCATATCCTTCCCCTGAAAATACATGTCCAAAATGTGGTGTTCTATGACGCATAGGTAATTCCTTTGGCATATTTAATTCAGCTAAAGTTTCACGCTCAAATTTGTCAATATCAATATTAGCAGGATCGGCCATGTGCAATTTCATATCCATCAAAGCAGATGCTAAATATTCAGTCGTTCCGAATCCTTGATTAAAAGTCGATGCTTTCTTGATTTTTGCTACCAATGCAGCAGGAATTGGTTCTCCAGTTTTATAGTGCACTAAAAATTGATTGATAACTTCATCAGTAGACAACCAACGTTCTAATAATTGTGATTGAAACTCAGTATAATCTCTTACGCCACCATTAAGCGTTGGGTATTTTACATTCGCAGAAAAGAAATGTAATGCATGTCCAAATTCATGAAAGAAGGTATTTGCATCGTCCCATGAAACCAATACAGCTTCTCCTGGAGCAGGTTTCACGAAATTAGAATTGTTAGAGGCTAAAACGTTAGTTTCACCTTCAAAAGAAGTGTAGCTTCTATAGGTTGTAGCCCAAGCACCAGAGCGTTTTCCAGGTCTTGCATATGGATCTAAATACCACAATCCAATGTGTTTTCCAGAATCTATATCGGTTACTTCCCATACATGTACATCTTCTTGAAATACAGCAACCTTTCCATCTTCAACAGCTGTAAATTTAAAGTTGAATAATTCTCCAGCCGTAAAAAACAAAGCCTCGGTTAACTTATCTAATTGTAAGTACTGTTTAACTTCATCGCTATCAAGGTCATATTTCTTTTTACGTACTTTTTCAGCATAAAATCTATAATCCCAAGGTTCAATTGTAATGTTGTCTCCGTTTTCATTTGCTACTGTTTGCATATCAGCAACTTCTTCAGCAACGCGTCCAATAGCCGCTGGCCAAACCGCATTCATTAATTCCATTGCATTTTCAGGAGTTTTCGCCATACGATCTTGTAATCTCCATTGCGCGTAATTGTCATACCCCATTAACTCAACACGTTCTCTACGAAGCTTTAATATGTTGGCAATTAGTTCATTATTGTCAAATTCATCACCATTGTCGCCACGAGAATAGTAATTCGTCCATACTTGTTTACGTAATTCTCGTTCTGTCGAATAGGTAAGAAAAGGATCCATTGATGAACGCGTATTTGTAATAGCGTATGTACCATCTTGATCATTATCTGTAGCAATTTTAGCTGCAGACTTTATAAATCCTTCAGCAAGACCACCTACTTGTTCTTTAGTTAAATACGTGATATAGTTTTCTTCATCATGCAAAACGTTATCTGAAAACGTATTGTATAACGTAGATAATTCTTTGTTTATAGCAGCATAGCGCTCTTTTTTGGCAGCATCTAAATTAGCGCCATTCATTTCAAAACTTTTATAAGTTAAATCAACTACACGTTGGGCTTCAGCCTCAAGTGGTGTGATTTGTGACGCATCATATACCGTCTTGATACGTTGAAATAACGTTTCGTTTTGAGAGATTTTAGAACTAAATTCTGATAATTTTGGAGCAAGTTCACCTTGGATTTCTCTGAATTCAGGAGATGACATATTGCTACTTAAAATACCATAATACGTAAAAACATCATTTAATGTTTTTCCAGAACTTTCCATAGCAACTATGGTATTCTCAAAAGTTGCTGGCTCCGAATTACTAGCAATTTTTTCTATTTCTACAAGATTTAGTTCCATGCCTTTTTCCATGGCAGCTTTTACATCTGCTACATTCATTTTATCAAATGCAGGAACCCCTTCGAAAGGTCCAGTCCACTCTTGAAGTAATATGTTATCTGATGTCATTACTTGTTTTTCTTCTTGTTTTTCTTCTTGTTTACAACCTGTAAACGTAATCAAAATGCATAAGCTCAATGCTTTAATGCCATTTGATACATTGTGATGTGTCATTAGTTTTTAGTTTTTAAATTGAAAGGCTTCAAGGTATTAAAATTCTATAATAAACTCTCTTAATTAATTTATAATTTCTACTTTTTTGATGTATACGTTATGTAATGGCCATTGCCCATCATCAGTCTCTTGAGCGGCAATTTTATCAACGACATCCATACCTTTAATTACTTTGCCAAAAATTGTATAATCTCCATCTAGATGAAAGGCATCTTTTTGAACAATGAAAAATTCGTAAGGTGATGCTAATTTATACGGGTTTTCTATCTCACTACTAGGCATGCTTATAACTCCTCTGCTATGCCTAAAGCCGCGTTTGGTGTCTCTAGGCAATAAATATTTTCCAATATACTTTCGTTTTCTTGCAATTTTTCGCTCGTCTGTATTGCCACCTTGTATAATGAAATTGTTAACGACACGATGAAATTGTGTGCCATCAAAATAGCCTTGTTTGGTTAGGAATACAAAATTGGCGCGATGGAATTTAGTTTTATCATAAAGCAAGATGTCAATGTCTCCAAAGGTCGTTGTTATGCGTACTTTATTTTCTTTATTGTCTTTTTCATAGTGCAAGAAAAACTCCATCGTATTTTTACTATTGAGTTTTGGGAACTCGCGATGAGGTTCTATTATACTGTCTATTAATTTAGATTTATTTTTTATTTTAATTGCCGAATCAATTGTAGTATTCTCGTTTCTTTTTGAAGTTTTCTTATCTTCACAATTCCAAAAAAATAAACACAAACCAAGAATTAATAAAAGTCTCATAGAAGAATGAATTTTGATGCATTTTTAAAATCAATATCAAAAATAGAACATCTAGAACTTCCTGGCATCGCTTCACAGGTTAAAATGTCGCCGCCTCATCGTTTGAAATTAATAGAGAAACAAAAAGAAGCGATGAAAAACGCCACGAATGCAGGTGTCATGGCTTTGTTTTATCCTGATGAAACTCAGTCTACAAAATTGATTTTAATTTTAAGAAAAACGTATAAAGGTGTGCATTCGGCACAAGTTGGATTTCCAGGCGGAAAATTTGAACACGGAGATGTCTCAATAAAGCATACAGCGCTAAGAGAGACACAAGAGGAAATTGGTGTAGCTATAGAAGATATTTCCATTTTAAAAGAAATGACTAGCATGTACATTCCACCTAGTAATTTTAATGTGCATCCTTTTGTAGGTGTTATCAATAAAACACCTAAGTTTATGAAACAAGAGGATGAGGTTGAAGATTTGATTGAAGTTGCATTATCTCATTTAATCGACGATTCAATTCTAATTACAACTTCAGTACCGACATCTTATGAAATTAGAGTTGATGTACCAGCATTTAAACTTAATGGACATATCGTTTGGGGAGCAACAGCTATGATGCTTAGCGAATTAAAAGACTTGTTAAAAAGGGTGCTCTAAAAGTTTGATTTTTGTAATATTGTAGTTACTAACTAATACACTATTTTATGGGTTTATTTAAGAGAAATCCTTTTGGTCATATTCTTTTTGTAAAAAAGTGGCTCATTAGAATTTTGGGTGGGCTAACACATAGACGATTTAGAGGTTTCAATGATTTACAAATTGAAGGTTCTGAAATCATAAAAAACTTACCAGATACTAACGTCTTATTTATTTCGAATCACCAAACTTATTTTGCAGATGTTATTGCTATGTTTCATGTGTTTAATGCAAGTTTAAGTGGTCGTTTAGACAGTATAAAAAATGTAGGTTATCTCTGGAATCCTAAACTAAATATGTATTATGTGGCGGCTAAAGAAACCATGAAATCTGGACTTTTACCTAAAATATTGGCCTATGTTGGATCCGTGAGTATTGAACGTACTTGGAGGGCTGAAGGACAAGATGTAAATCGTCAGGTAAAAATGAGTGATATTTCTAGTATTGGAAAAGCACTAGATGATGGTTGGGTGGTAACATTTCCGCAAGGAACCACAACACCATTTAAACCTATAAGAAAAGGAACAGCTCACATTATAAAACGATATAAGCCTGTTGTAGTGCCTATTGTTATTGATGGTTTTAGAAGATCGTTCGATAAGAAAGGCTTACGTGTTAAAAAGAAAAATGTGTACCAATCGTTCGAAATAAAAGCCCCTTTAGAAATCGATTATGAAAATGAATCTATTGCTGATATTGTTGAAAAAATAGAATATGCCATAGAGCAACATCCTTCATTTTTAAAAGTTATTCCTCAAACTGAATTACTAGCAAAAGAAGAGTTAAACAGAAAGCGAGAGTGGTAAGTCTATGCGTCTAGTTTTTTAAGTTCTTTATAATTTTTATTTAATCGTTTCAAGAGAATACCATAGATGAGATAATAAAAACCTAACACCAATCCAATCAATATGGCTAAAGCTATTAATGTAACAAGAATCGTGATTGCATAAAACTTAAATAGTTCGCCGTTAGCCGTAGCCTTATCAATAGCAGAAATCATATTTTCATCTCTATTAAATTGAATGCCTAATACTAAAAAAGCAGAAACCGCTAAATAGATTAAATTAAATCCAACATATTGTTTTACAGTCCGCCTCGTTTTTAAAATATTCTCCATCAAAATTTTCACATTATCTGTGACAGAAATAGTTCGGTAATTCATAAAAAAGGCATAAAAGAAATACGCTAAAATAACATAACCTAATACTGCAAATGGAATCATGATGCTTTCGGCGTGATAATTTTCAAATTGCTTGTTAAAGTCGGCGTCTTTTAAAACAAAGGCAATGAGAGACCAAAATGCAAATTCTAAAAGACTGATTATGAAAATCCATTTGACAATTGAAGACGATCTTTTAAGGATCATTTTATAAATTTCTTTATAAGTCAACTTAGGAAATTTATTGTCCTCTTTTTGCCAATCCTTTTTTAATAATTCTAATTCATCCATAATGTTACGGATTTAATATTGTTCTTAATTTCGTTTTAACCCTATTCATTTTTACACGAGCATTAACTTGAGTAATACCTAGGGTTTCACTTATTTCACTATAGTTTTTGTCCTCTAAATACAAAAACACGAGCGCTTTTTCTATATCGTTTAATTGATGTACAGCTTTATATAATGCCTTTAACTGTTGTTCTTCAGTATCATCATATTCTACAGCTTTTATTTTAAACTGTACACTTTCGAACTGTTGTGTATTAATTGTACGCTTAGATTTTCTATACAACGTTATTGCAGTATTTAACCCAATGCGATACATCCAAGTACTAAATTTAGCATCCCCTCGAAACTTTGGAAATGCTTTCCATAGCTGTATCGTTATTTCTTGAAACAAATCATTGTGAGCATCCTGATTATTAGTATATAATCGGCATACCTTATGCACAATGTTTTGATGCTTTTCAAGCTGTTCTACAAAACTATGTTCGAGTTCTTTATTCAATTTGTTTAATCAGTTAGTTAGCTATATGTAGTATAAAAAATTGAATTGTTACATTGGTGTTAAACATTAATTCAAAAATAGTGTTTAACTGGCTTAAATTGTATCTTTGTATATAGTATTTTTACTAGCCTTTTTATATGAATATTCCACAGTCAGATTTCCCGAGAGTTGTAATTATTGGTGGTGGTTTTGCCGGCGTTAATTTAGCTAAATCACTGGCAAATAGAAGCGTACAGGTCGTTTTATTAGATAAACATAATTACCACACCTTTCAGCCATTATTATACCAAGTTTCAAGTTCTGGACTTGAGCCAGATTCTATTGCTTACCCACTTCGAAAAATTATTAAAAAACATAAAACGTCATTTTTTCGATTGGCCGATGTAGCGCAAATCGATGCAGAAAAAAAACAGGTTATTACTGATATCGGCACGCTTCCATATGATTACCTAGTAATTGCCACTGGGACTAAGACTAATTATTTTGGTAATGCTATGATAGAAACTAATAGTATGCCAATGAAAACGGTTCCTCAGGCGTTAAATATTAGAAGTCTCATACTTCAAAATTTTGAAAAAGCCGCAATTGCTGATTCTAAAGAGTCGCGAGAATCATACTTGAATTTTGTAATCGTGGGTGGTGGACCTACAGGTGTTGAACTTGCTGGTGCTATTGCCGAACTGAAGAATCATATCTTGCCTCGAGATTATCACGATTTAAATGCAAGAGATATGCAGATTCATTTGCTGGAAGGTAATGATCGTGTACTACCACCAATGAGTGAAACAGCATCAAAAAAAGCAGAACTGTTTTTAAAGAATTTAGGGGTACACGTGCATTGCAATACCTATGTTCAAAATTATGATGGGAAAACGGTTTCTACAAATTCCGAATTAGTGATGCGGTCAGATACTTTAATTTGGGCTGCTGGTGTTACCGGTGCTCCTGTAAAAGGACTAAAAGCAGAAGTTTTGATTGATCGTGCAAATCGATATAAGGTGAATCGTTTTAATCAAATCGATGGCTATGATACTATTTTTGCGCTAGGAGATATCGCTTTAATGGAAACCGAAGCCTATCCAAATGGTCATCCGCAAGTTGCCCAACCGGCAATTCAACAAGGTAAATTGCTAGGTAAAAATCTCTTAAAACTTGTGAATAATAAACCCATGAAACCCTTTAGCTATTCCGATAAGGGATCGATGGCAACTATTGGAAGAAATAAGGCGGTGGTAGATTTAAAGCATTATCAGTTCGGTGGTTTCTTTGCCTGGTTTATATGGATGTTCGTTCACCTAATGTCATTAGTTGGTTTTCGAAATAGAGTAGTCGTCATGTTTAATTGGACGTACAACTACATTAATTTCGATAAAGCCTCAAGACTTATTATCAGGCCTTTTAAGAAATAGTTTTGGGCGTTCCCTTTGGTCAGGCTGTACGCTAAATCTTTTGCAAACAAAAGGATATCACTTCCATCCTTAACGCAAATTCGGTTTTAGTTTTAAAATCCCGAAAGTAATACAGTATTGTGCCATCGCGTACGTAAGCATAATGCTAATTGGAGCATGCCAAAGTTCCTGATAAAATTTGTTCAGTGCTAATATACTGTCAGATATCATAAACAAAATCGCTCCTATAAGAACCCAATTAAAACTAGCCTTGGTAACCTTATTTTTTCTTAAGTATGCTGTAGTTCCCATTGTGAGAATTACAATCATGTAAACGATTACTGGAATTAATAGGTCGCCAAGACCAGCATTCAATAGATAAAATAATCCCGAACCGTATACTAATAAAATGAATATTAACCAGATGGGGTTTATAGCGTCATTTCTATGTTTTAGAAACACTAGAATGTACATAATATGTGCACATAAAAAGGCAGCCAAACCCAATATGAAATAATTGGCAGACGCATCTACAAACATCAATAAAATATCTCCCACAACTGAGAATACTAAACCTAAAATCGTTAAGTTTTTTAGCCTTGAGTTAAGATGTTGACTATTCCGTATAAAATAAAAGAGCAATGAAATTACAATGGCTGGTTTCGCAAAATAATGAACTGATTTTAATGATGGATTTGAATCACAAATCAATTCGATAATTACAATACTAAAAAAAAAGAGACTAAATCGTGTTGTAGTTTTACGAAGCATGATATGGATATTGGTCTTAAAAAGTTAAAGATATTCAATTCATCAGTTAAATTTAACAATTCGGTTAAATAGAATTTATTGAATGCAAGTCTTACTGCAAATTTGCCCTATCAATTAATTAAACGACAGTTTAAATTCTCTAACCAATGAAAAATTTAGTACTACTATTAATGCTTTCCATGAGCACAATATCAATTTCTCAAATCACAGTTAATGGAAAAGTGACCGATATTAACAATCAACCCATTGTTGGTGCCAATGTTTATTTAGAAGGAACATACGATGGATCTACGACGTCAGATTCTGGTGTTTTTTCTTTTACTACTACCGAAACTGGTACTCAAGTCTTAATTATTTCTTATCTATCCTATGAAACAAAAAAAATCAGCACTGATGTTACTTTATTAAAGGACCTTAAAATTAAACTACGAGAAGATGTTGACGCTTTAGATACCGTTGTAATTTCAGCTGGTACTTTTGAAGCCAATGATAATAGTAAGGTGTCTGTTTTAAAACCCTTAGATGTGGTTACAACGGCAAGTGCTCTTGGTGATTTTGTAGGCGCACTTCAAACGCTTCCTGGCACGACTACAGTTGCTGAAGATGGTCGGTTATTTGTGAGAGGAGGCGATGCAGAAGAAACACAAATATTTATCGATGGTATTCGTGTGTTCACCCCGTATTCATCAACAACTAATAATACCCCAACACGTGGACGTTATTCACCATTTCTATTTGATGGTATCACCTTTTCAACTGGAGGTTATTCGGCAGAGTACGGACAGGCCTTATCTAGTGTGTTGCTATTGAGTACTATAGATGAACCAGATCAGGAAAAAACAGATATTGGAATTATGAGTGTTGGTGGAAGTTTAGGACATACTGAAAAATGGAACAAAACATCACTAAGCGTTAGTGCATCCTATATAAATTTGGCACCTTATAATGCGCTATTTCCAGACAGAAATGATTGGGATACACCTTTTAGAGGTGCTCAAGGAGAAGCCGTGTTTAGACAAAAATTAAATTCGGGGATGTTTAAGTTTTATGCGGCGTTTGACGCTGGAGATTTCGAACTAACACAAGAGGATATTAATTATGACGAAGGGATTCATTTCAAATTAAATAATTCAAATTTTTATGCAAATACATCCTATCATGGTGCATTAAAAATGGGTTGGTCTATCCAAACAGGTTTGAGCTATACAATTGCAAATACTAAAATTGGTATAATGGAGAGTGATATAGAGGATAAAGAAAATTCAGCACATGCTAAATTCAAATTGAAAAAACGATTCAACAGTCGTTTTAAACTCAATTTTGGCGCGGAGTATTTTACAACAAAATTTGACGAAAATTATGCGGAAGAAGATTTCAATGCAGCGTATGGGTTTACAAATAATATTAGCGCAGCCTTTGTAGAGTCTGATCTTATATTCAGTAAAAAATTTGCTTTAAAACTAGGATTAAGAACTGATTACCATCATTTGTTAAATGAATTCACTTTAGCGCCAAGAGCATCAATTGCCTATAAAACTTCAGCAAATAGTCAACTTTCACTGGCTTATGGTAATTTTTATCAAACACCATCAAATAGCTATTTGAAATTTAATCAAGACTTTGAATCTCAAAAAACTGCACATTATATTTTTAACTATCAATATGTAAATGATGGCAAAATATTTAGAGCAGAAGCATTTAGAAAATCTTATGATAAATTGGTGAAGTATGATTCTGAATTCGCAAGTTTTGACAGCAATTATAATAATAATGGTTATGGGTTCGCACAAGGATTGGATGTGTTTTGGAGAGATAATAAAAGTATTAAAAATACCGATTATTGGTTGAGTTATTCGTATTTGGATACGGAACGTGATTATAAAAATTTTCCAAATTCTAGTCAACCAAGTTTTGCGAATACACATAATTTTTCTGCAGTAGCTAAATACTGGATCGAGGATTGGAAAAGTCAAGTTGGATTTAGTTATCAATTTGCTTCGGGTCGACCATATACAAACCCTAATGCTTCAGAATTTCTAAGTGAGAAAACGAAAAGTTATAACAGTATTAGTTTAAATTGGGCCTACTTAATTAGTCAGCAAAAAATACTTTATGTCTCAGTAAACAATGCTTTAGGTTTTAAAAACATTAATGGGTATCAATATGCAAATTCTCCTAATATGAACGGACAATTCGCCAGACGTGCATTACATCCTGCTGCAGATCAGTTCTTTTTTGTCGGATTCTTCTGGACCATTAGTGATAATGGTACAGATAACCAGTTAGATAACCTCTAGAACTGATAATTGTCATAGTAATTGGCGTAAAATTCTAATAAATTCATAGTATAAATATTAGATATTATGAAGCCAAAAAAGAATCCAGATATCGAAGTATGTCGAAATAGTAGTTTATATTTTGCGATTGGTCTTAATTTGATGCTGCTATTAACTTGGGGTCTACTCGAATGGAAAACATATGATAAAGCAGAAGTTGCTCATGATGTACTGGTAATGGATAAGGAAATGGAAGAAGAAATTCCAATTATTAATATCAATACACCGCCACCGCCACCTCCGCCAATTACTGTTAACGAGGCAATTACGGTTGTTGAAGATTTAGATGAAGTTGAAGAAACTATTATTGAAAGTAGTGAAACTAATCTTGACGAAGCCATCGACGAGCCTATTGCAAAATTTGACGATATAAGTGTCGAGGAAATAGAAGAAGATATAGAAGTGCCTTTCTCAGTAATTGAAAACGTACCAGTATTCCCTGGTTGTTCAGGCTCAAATGATGAAAAAAGAGCGTGTTTCCAGAAAAAAATGCAAAAGCATATTCAGAAGAATTTTAGATATCCAGATGTTGCTGTGGAATTAGGAATGACAGGAAGGGTAATTGTATTATTCGTTATAGATACGGATGGAAAGATTACAGGTATAAGAAGTAGAGGTCCAGATAAACTATTAGAGAATGAGGCTGAACGGATTATTGGTTTACTACCTATTATGAAGCCAGGAAAACAACGCGGAAGAAACGTGAGAGTGCCCTACAGTATTCCAATTTATTTTAAACTTCAAAATCATTAATATATTAAAACAAGGGTGCCAACTATTGATCGATAGCTTTGTTTTGTTCTGTAAGTAGATTTCCTTTCATTGTATAATACCAGGGAAGTGACATGTAATTGTCGTGCATTTTACGCCAGTTTTCATCAGATGATGGTGTTTCTTTATTTAAATTTAAATCTATAGATTTTATTTTTGAATCCTTGCTGAAAAAGTACATACTATTTTGATTCACAAGTTCATTGAATCCTATTGCTGAAGTTTTGTTTTTAGAAAAAAGAGATTGTCCAAAACTATAATATTCGAAACCTTTTGGAGCTACTTTTTCAATTAATGTCGGTAAAACATCAATATGTGTGCCTGGTGTTTCGTTTATAGACACTGGAATTCCTTTACCGTACATAACAAAGTTTACTGCATTACGCTCATACAAATTAGGTTGATGATTGACAAAGCGCCTTCCGTAATGATCTCCCGTGAAACAATGAAGCGCATCTGGAAATTTTGAATCCGCGGTTTTAACAAAATCACCAATAGCTTTATCGCTATACCATAAATGGCCCATTTCTTCCATAGACATTCTTCCATCATAAAGCGGTTTTACGGCTTCAGGTAAATCGTCTTTTGAGCGATACGGAAATCCTTTATCATAAATATCTACAGCATAAGGCGCATGATAACTAGAGGTTAAAATTACATTTAAGGAATATGCATTTGGATCTACATGCTTCAAGACCAAATCAAATAATTTTTCGTCTTCAATTCCCCAAGCTCCTGAATCTGATACACCTCCGGCATCCACACCAGAGAAAATGCGATCTACGCCTTGATGTTTTGTGAATTGACCAATATTTTCCCAAGATAGAAATCCGCCATAAAAAAAGTTAGTTTGGTAACCTAGTGCTTTAAATTGCAAAAACATGGAAGATTGAAAAGGCTCATTTATGGTGCCTAATTGGCTAATGTTAACACCACAATAAGGGACCCCAGAAACAATGGCACCATATGAGTTAAACGTTGAGTTTGATGCTGGTAAAAAATTGGTGAATTGAGTGCCTTGCTTTGCCAAAGCGTTTAATTGTTCCGAAAGTTTAAACGGTAAATATTTGTCCATTAATGGCCAGGCATCATAACTTTCCATGACCACAAGAAAGATTTGTTTAGGTTTTTCTATAGAATCTCCAAGGGTTCTTTTTTTGATGATTTCAGCTACGGAGTGTTCTGGATATCTCAGGTTAAAATCGGTGGCGTTCAAATATGGATTTTTGCCATCAATTAAATTTAATTCGTTAAAATCTGATAAAGCATATTTGAAAGATCGATAAGGATTTAAAATAGTTTTATTCAAAAAATCATCCGATGAAACAGCTGCCCATTTTCTAATTGCAGGGACTTTCGAAAACGAACCACGCATTCCGATGAAAAAAATTAATAAAGTGGCTGACACCAATGCTATCTTTCCAGGTTTTGATGAAACCTTGTTAAGTAATTTATAAATAGATATAGCGCCTTCAAATCGTCTAAATATAGAAAGACTAAATACGATTATTACAATTAATGAAATGCTATTTAAAACAGGATGAAAATCTTCAAGAACTGTATGAGCTACAGCATTCATGTCGTCATATAAAGCAAGAAAAATAAAATTATTAAATTGATCATTGTACTCCTTAAAATAATTTAAAGTGACCAAACAGATAAGTGTAGAAAGAATTACAAATAAGTATTGGTGTAAGATTCTAACGGCCTTTATAATTTTGAATTTATCGTAGTACGATACTGTTAATAGTGTAAGTAATGGAATGATTAAAAAATAAGCAATAGCTGTGCAATCAAATCGGAAGCCCATAAAAAGGGTCTTAAATAGTTCGCTTAGATTCGAACTTTCACCCAGTTGTTTATTGAAAATTGCAATGAATGTAATTCTAAAAAATAAGAAAAATAAAACGCCAAAACACCAGAAGAATACTAAATTACCTAATTCTTTTAAAAAATTCTCCCATCTCGATTTTTTTGTCATTTGATCTTAACTAATATTTGAAGTTCAATTTTATAACACTAATTTTTCCACTTAATGTTACAGCCAATACTTGGTTTTTGATTCGGATTAATAGATTCATTATTAAGAAGAGCATCAATTGCATTTCTTAAATCTTCACCAGTTACAGGCAAACCATTCCCAGGACGTGAGTCATCTAATTGTCCACGATATACTAAATTTAAATTCGAATCGAACACATAGAAATCTGGTGTGCAGGCCGCTTCATAGGCTTTGGCAATTTCTTGAGTTTCATCATATAGGTAAGGGAAACTATAGCCTTCTTTTAAGGCGACTTCACGCATCAAATGTGGTGCATCTTGCGGATAGTTTTCAACATCATTACTGGAAATTGCAATGCAGTTAACACCTTTAGAGGAATAATCGTTGGCCAATTTTGAGATTTGTGAATTCACATGTATAACAAAAGGACAATGATTACAAATAAACATAACTACTGTAGCCGAATCTCCTTTCAATTCAGCTAAAGACATACGCGAATTGCTCACAGTATCTAACAAATTAAAGGCAGGTGCTTTTGTGCCTATAGGCAGCATATTTGACGGAGTTCTAGCCATAATTAAAGTTTATTCAAATATCGTAAATAATTGTATTTTTGAGTATGAATACAACAATATCTTTTGAAGATTTTATAAAAGTAGATCTTCGTGTTGGAACTATAATTGAAGTACACGATTTTCCAGAAGCTCGAAATCCAGCGTATCAACTAACAATTGATTTTGGAGATATAGGTATTAAGAGGTCGTCTGCACAAATCACAACAATTTATGAAAAAGAGGAATTACTTAATCGCCAAATTATAGCAGTGGTTAACTTTCCCAAAAAACAAATTGCAAAGTTTATGAGCGAATGCTTAGTTATTGGTGCTGTTGATGGGAAGGACGTTATTTTATTACATCCAGAATCAACGATTAAAAATGGTACAACCGTTAGTTAAAGCTCTTTTCTGAAAAAGATAGCATTCATCAGCAGTTTATTGGTGCCATACCAAAACGCTCTGAAATTAGTGTTATCAGTAAATACAACAACCTTCCCTGATTTTAGTCGATTCACTCTAAACGGAACCGTAGATGCAAGACTATCTAAATTTGTTTTAGATATATATCCGCTCAACAAAGGATTCTCGCTGTATTGAATCGGGTTATTGTAACTTTGCTTATCGGCTTTCATAAATAGGGTATTATTTCTGAATAAAGAAATTTTATCATTTTTATAGCCAAAATTTATTGGATGTGAACGATCCTGTCTTGCTTCAAATATGGCACCTCCAATTACATTGGCACCATTGTAATCTTCACGTTGCTCATAACTAATGGATTTAGCAACACGTTCCATTTTTTTAAATTCTAATTTAATGAACTCATTCTCATTTAAGGTACGCAAAGCATTTCTGTAACCAATTAAAGTGCCTCCATTTTCAACCCATAACTTCAATTTTTTCGAAGCCTCAGCAGATAAACTACCACTTGGCAAAATTATGGTGTTATAGCGATCTAAATTTGATTGTGAAATCGATTTTGTATCTAATTTAGTTAAACGTATATCATACCGTTGATCAAACAAATGCCATATTTCTCCAGCATCATAACTTCTAATGCCATCGCCGACAATAAGCGCTGCTTTTGGGGTAGTTAGTGTTTTGAACTTAGAACTTCCTAAATCAATTCCAGTAGTTAACCCCGTTGAAACAGCATTAATTTGTAGATGACTTTCAATTGCAACAGATTTCAAAAATGTAAATAATTTTTCAGCATCTTTGGTCTGATTTTGAACTGGAATTAAAATGGTGCCATAATCATATGTCTTACCATTGAGGCTAAAAGGTTGCATGGCCACTTTTGCCCTTAAGTTGTTGTTTAATATGTCATTCAAGGCTTTTGGAGCGTAGTATTCATGCCATTCCATCAGATACGCATAGTTGCTTTTTCCCGATATATCACCCGTTTTCATTTTAAGATTAGTGACTTCTGCACCAAGGTTTGAAGTAGAAATATTCTCTGCATAATCTAAATTAAAGGCCAAGGGGAATGTCCATGCAGACACATCATAAAACAAACTGTCCTGAAATTGTGTACGCGTCTCAAACATGGCATTTAATAGACGTGTATTCTTTTGATTTTTTGGTACGATATAACTGTAGCCTTTTTTAAACTGTTTTCCATGTGTTGACAGGTCTTTTTTCAGTTCATGGAATGTGATTTTATGACGTTTTAATATTTCAGCCAGATGAAACGTTCGAGCTGCATCTTTTTCGTCTCCAAATACAATTGCCTTGGTAGCCTCTTTAGAAGCCTCAGCTCTTGCGTTTTTATAGAAATCATGCTGATATTGTAATAGTGTTTCACGCATCGTAAACCCAGCTTTTAGTGTCGATAAAGCTGCTGTAAATTGATTTCGTATCGTAAAAGGAAAGGTTAAGATTCCATTATTACTTTCTTGCATATGTCCACGTGAACTGGCTTGTTCGAACAAAACACCTATACTTCCGTTTATATCAGGGAATGTTGAGCCTTTACCATAATAAAAATCATCAAAATCTTCTTCAGTATAGTATAATGAACCAATTTTATCTAAAGCTCTAGCATGAAAGTCACCAATATTTTTAGTGAGCTCATAATTTAATTTAGGAGTTAATGGGTGTGTTCTTGAAGGTGTTCCTGGTTGGAAAAAAAAGGAAGAATTTGTTCCCATTTCGTGATGATCTGTTAAAATATTTGGTAACCATTTGTGGAAACTTTCAATCCGTATTCTAGATTCT
The DNA here is from genome assembly GCA_002162765.1 of Flavobacteriales bacterium 34_180_T64. Classification (GTDB taxonomy): domain Bacteria; phylum Bacteroidota; class Bacteroidia; order Flavobacteriales; family Flavobacteriaceae; genus MAAR01. The sequence goes on from MAAR01000009.1 coordinate 232,618, forward strand.
GGAAGTTGCACTGGAAGCCAATCACGATTCATATCAAACCAGTAATGGTTGGTGCGACCACCTGGCCAAACCTCATTATACTCGCGGTCGTTTGGATCTGGATTTAGGTTTTTATTTTTATTCGAATTCGCCCAATAAGCAAAACGTTGTAAACCATCAGGATTATAAGAAGGGTCAAATAATATAACAGTCGTTTTTAATAATTCATTGACTTCATTACTTTCCGCAGCGGCTAAATAGTAAGCTGCTAAAAGTGCCGCGTTTGAACCACTCGACTCATTGCCATGAATTGAAAATCCTTGATATACTATAATTGGCATATTTGTAGTATTTACCGAGTTGTTTTCGGTCAAAGCAATATGCTCTTTTCTGATAGTTTCAATATTAGAATGATTTTGAGGAGCAGTTATAGTAAGCAGAAGGAGAGGACGTCCTTCAAAGGTAGAACCTCTATCTTCAATGTGTATTCTATCTGATGCCTCGGCAAGAGCATACATGTATTGGACGAGTTTATCATGAGTAATATGCCATTCACCAACCTCATGTCTTATAATTGATTTTGGAGTGGGAATACTTGGGCTATAAGTAATGTTTTGAGGTAAATAATAAGATAAATCAAGATTTTGTTGAGCTTGAGTAGTCATGCAAAACATTAAAAAAACAATAAATAATTTATTCATGATAATTGTTGGTTTGGGTATAAAAATAGAAAAACCGTTACTTTAGGGTAACGGTTTTGACTTATTTTAACAAAAGATTGGTTTTAAATATCTTCAAAATTAACATCGGTAAAACTTTCTGTCGATTTTGGTTCATCAGCAACACTTTCACTAACTTCCGAATCCATATTAAAGTGCTCTTCTTTTTTGAAATCTTTTTGATGACGCTCACTAATAACTTCATCTCCTTTTTCATTAATGATATAGTCGGTCATTTCGCTTAATATGTCTCTAAACTCAGAAAAATCTTCTTTATATAGATAAATTTTATGCTTTTTATAATGAAAAGAACCATCATCATTTGTGAATTTTTTACTCTCAGTTATTGTAAGGTAATAGTCTTCAGCTTTTGTTGCTCTTACATCAAAAAAATAGGTGCGTCTTCCCGCTCTTAGTACTTTAGAAAAAATCTCTTCTTTATCCATCATTCCGTGATCACTCATAATAGTCTTATTGTTTTTTTTAACCATTCAAAAATCTAAAAAAAAAGATTAGTAACCAACAAATTATGATATTTCTTTTTCACTAAGTTGTTTTAAGAATAACTCTTTATAGTAACCTTCTGTATTTAAAAGGCTTTCGTGTGAACCGTTTTGAATGATTTTACCACTATCCATTACAATAATTTTATCGGCATTTTTGGCTGATGATATTCTATGGCTCACAATGATGGTTGTTTTTCCTTGAGTAACTTCTTGTAAATTTTTGAGTATTTTCTCTTCAGTTTCGGTATCTACAGCCGATAAGCAATCATCAAACAGTAAGATGTCAGGAGATTTTATAATCGCCCTCGCAATAGATACACGTTGTTTTTGACCTCCAGACAACGTAATACCACGCTCACCTAAAATAGTCTCATATCCATTAGTGAATCCTTTAATGTTTTTATGAACATCGGCATTTTTAGCAGCAAGTATAACGTCTTCTTCGGTAGCATCTTCTTTGCCAAACTTAATATTGTTTTTAATGGAATCAGAAAACAAAAATGCATCTTGAGGAACATATCCCACACTATTTCTCAGATCTCTTAAATTTAATTGGTCAATCAAAGTGTTGTCAACTAATACCTGTCCTTCATTTATATCATAGAGTCTTCCTATGATATCTAATATGGTAGATTTACCTGATCCAGTTTTCCCTAAAATCGCTAAAGTTTCTCCTTTATTAATTCTAAAGCTCACTTTGTTTAATGCTTGTAGATTGGTGTCTGGATACGTAAATGAAACATTCTTAAATTCAATATTACCCTCAATTTTTGAAGAGTTAGAGGTTTTATTCTTAATAGTTGGTTCTTGCTTTAAAAACTCATTAATTCGCTTTTGTGATGCTTCAGCGCGTTGAACAATTGAGGTTACCCATCCAATAGTAGCAACAGGCCATGTTAGCAAATTGACATATATAATAAATTTAGCAATTACGCCAAGACTTTCAATTTCACCATCGATATATTGTTTCCCACCTATATAAATTACAATGATATTACTAAGGCCGATTAGTAAAATCATTAATGGAAAAAATAATGCTTGTACTTTAACAAGATCTAAGTTTTTTTGTCTGCTATCACTGGATAGCACATCAAAATCATAGTTGTATTTATCTTCAACGCCATAAGATTTTATAACTCTAACACCACTAAAGGATTCTTGTGTGAACGTCGATAATTTAGAAAGCCATTCTTGAACTATTGTACTTCGTTTGTGAATAGCTTTACTTAGAATATAAATAAATACCGATAATATTGGGAGTGGTATAATGGTGTATAATGTTAAAACAGGTGCCGATTTAAACATTAAAAATAGAGCTATAACAAATAACGTAAGCGTATTGATACTATACATAATTGCGGGCCCAGCGTAATCCCTAACCTTACCAACATCCTCACTTATCCTGTTCATCAAATCTCCCGTTCTATTTGATTTGTAAAAATCTAATGATAAATTCTGATATTGCTGATAGACCTCATTTTTTAAATCATATTCAATATATCGTGATACATTAATAATTGTTTGTCGCATTAAAAATGTGAATAGGCCACCAATAAGTGCGGCTCCAATAATATAAAAAATATTGATAAGCAGTTCAGATTTAACTATGGAAATATCAGTAATAATTCCTTTTCGATAATTATCAATCACATCCACAGAGGAACCAATCAGTTCTGGAGTAAAGAGCAAGAAAATTCTTGCAACAATAGTGATGACTACTCCTGAGAGTAATCTGAATCGATACTTATAGAAATATTTGTTAAGGTGTTGTAATTCTTTCATTTATAAATTTGGTCCGCATTAAGTTTTTAACAATATCGTATTTTAACATCGATATTTTTGCTAATACTCTAATATTGATTTATTTTTGCACGCTGTTTTTAGACAATCTAAAAACTATCAATTAATTCTTTTTACATGATCTCAGATGTCATAAGTTCTAGCGAACTTTCTAAAATAGATCCGGTTTTCGGACAAAACTCTTTCGATAATCACGAGCAAGTCGTTTTTTGCAACGACAAAGATACTGGTTTAAAAGCAATAATAGGTATTCATAATACAGTTTTGGGACCAGCTCTTGGTGGTACTAGAATGTGGCAATATAATAATGAATGGGAAGCGTTAAATGATGTACTGCGTTTATCACGTGGTATGACATTTAAATCTGCCATTACAGGACTAAATCTTGGAGGCGGAAAAGCAGTTATTATAGGAGATGCTAAGACGCAAAAAACGCCTGAGTTAATGAAGAAATTTGGTGAATTTGTACATTCATTAAATGGCAAATATATTACGGCTGAAGATGTTGGAATGGAGACGGCTGATATGGATTTAGTAAGAGAAGTTACGCCATACGTTACTGGTATTTCTGAAAGTAAAGGTGGTGCTGGAAACCCTTCGCCAATTACTGCTTATGGTGTTTTTATGGGAATGAAGGCCGCTGCCAAATATAAGTTTGGTTCAGAAGGCTTAGAGGATAGAAATATATTTGTTCAAGGTATTGGAAATGTAGGGGAAGCTTTGGTAGAGCATTTAGTGAATGAAGGTGCTAAAGTTACCATCACAGATATTAGTAATGAGCGTTTAGAAAATGTAAGGTCTAAATATGGTGTTACTATATATGAAGGAAATGATTTGTATAGTGAACCAATGGATATCTATGCGCCATGCGCACTAGGTGCCACTATTAACGATGATACCATTTATAAATTAAAAGCTAAAGTTATTGCAGGTGCTGCAAATAATCAACTTGCAGTTGAAGATATCCATGGTAGAATACTTCAAGAACGAGGTATTGTCTATGCACCAGATTTTTTAATTAATGCTGGCGGAATTATTAATGTCTATGCTGAACTTGAAAATTACGGCAAGCAAGAAATAATTCGTAAAACTGAGAATATTTATAATACAACTCTTGAAATTTTAGAAAAGGCTAAAAATAATGGAGTAACAACCAATGTTGCAGCTTTAGAAATAGCTAAAGAGCGTATTGAGACTAGAAAACGAAAAAAAAAATAGTCATATAGACTTTTACAGATTTAATTACTGTAGTGAATAAATAATGTTAATTTTGTGAGTTGAATTTAGATTTCTAAATTCAACTCTATTAAAAAATATAAAACGTTCTTATAAATGCTAAATAGAAGACATATTCGAATAAAAGTCATGCAAACTTTATACGCCTTTAATGGTACAGAGAGTGATGATTTGAAGAAGGACAAAAAGTTTTTACTTCACAGTTTAGAGAGTATGTATGATTTGTATTTAGTAATGCTTTCTCTGCTTATTGAAGTTCAAAAAAGGGCAGAAGACCACCTTGAAAAAACACAGCAAAAACATCTCGCTACGAAAGAGGAAAAAAATCCGAATTCAAAATTTATTAATAACGCTTTACTTCAGTTGTTAAAAAATAATGAAACACTAAATGACGAGATAAAATCACGAAAGCTTGAATACTGGTATTTAGATTTTGAGTATGTCGATATCATTTTTAAAGCAATAAAAGACAGTAATATTTATAAAGATTATATGATGTCTTCTGCGTCCGGTTTTAATGAAGATAAGTCTTTTGTGATTAACATATTTACTGAAATTATTGCTCCTAATGAGAAATTGTTTGATTATTTTGAAGATAAAAAATTAACATGGATCGATGATTTGCCAATTGTTAATACGAGCATCTTAAAACTGCTTAAAAAGGTTAAAGAGTCATCGATTAATGCCTTCTTTATACCAAAATTATATAAAGACATCGAAGACAAAACTTTTGCCATCGAATTATTTGAAAAATCACTGCTTAATCGTTCTAAATACAACGAAGAAATTGCGCTAAAAACAACGAATTGGGATGCGGATCGTATTGCAAATCTGGATGCAGTTCTATTGCAAATGGCAATATGTGAATTTCAAAAATTCCCTTCTATTCCAGTGAAAGTGACGATAAATGAGTATCTGGAAGTTGCGAAGGAATACTCTACACCAAAAAGCAGTAGTTTTATTAATGGTATTTTGGACAAGATTGTTAAAGAATATACAACCAACGGGAAATTAAATAAAATGGGCAGGGGATTGATGTAATAAGAAATAATTAGTACATTTATCGGCTCAAATCATTAAGTATAAATAAAAATTAAAGAAAATGAAAAAAGTAATATTGAGTTTAAGCGTATTGTGTTTAGTAGCTTTTACTTCGTGTAAGGACGACGCTGCTAGCAAAGTAAAATCTGAAAATGTAGCAGAAGCTGCTGAAAGAGATGCAACTGCTGGTGATTTACCAACTGTATCTTTTGATAAACCAGAACATGATTTTGGAACGATTCCTAATGGGATTCCAGTAGAAACAGTATTTAAATATACAAATACAGGGAAATCAATGTTAGTTGTTAGTAACATTAAAAGTACGTGTGGATGTACAGTACCATCTGATTGGACAAAAGAAGTTGCTCCTGGAGAAACTGGTGAATTTAATGTGAAATTTAATGGTAAAGGAAACGGAAATCAAGTTTCAAAAACTATTACATTAACTACAAACACTGAAAAGGGTTCTGAACAAGTTAAGATATTAGCATTTGTTGAAGCAGATCCTAATAAACCTAAAAAAGGTCCAGCTGTATCAAGCAAAACGTTGCAACAACAGCCTTCAGCTGTTAAAACTAGCGAAAAGCCTGGTCATGAAGGGCATAACCATAACTAATATTTAGAATGGGAGAAGGTATAAGTTCTTTTTTACCGTTTATAGCCATGTTTGCTGTTGTGTATTTCTTTATGATTGCACCTCAAATGAAACGCGCTAAGAAGGAAAAAAAGTTTGCAAAAGAATTAAAAAAAGGGGACAGAGTAATTACCAAAAGCGGAATGCATGGTAAAGTTGCCGATTTAAATGATAAAGACAATAGTTGTGTAATTGAAACCTTAGCGGGAAAGATTAAATTTGATCGCTCTGCAATTTCAATGGAAATGAGCTTGAAGCTTAATGTTCCAGCAAAAGCTAAATAGTTTTTATTAAAATTTTTAAATAAAAAAGCCACTTTTTTAAGTGGCTTTTTTATGTTTAACAGTTTTTGTATTTGTCGTGTAATCCTACGCCTTTTAATATCATAGGTTTTATTTTTTCTAATCTACTAATTTTTGTGGTGTCACGTTTCGCAGATTCAATATGCTCGCAATACTCTCTCTGCTTTGAAGGTGTTAATTGATCAAAGCAATCTCTTAAAGCAGAGTCCTTTTTAAACTCTGTATTTAATTCGGACGGAATGACAACTGTTTTTCCTTTTCTTTCAGGTTTTATTTCTTTTCCTAATTTTTGATTTTCAATGGCTTCTTTAACATAGGATAAAACAGCCGCTCTATTTATTTCTTCAATTGAATTGAATCGCATTTGCCGCAAAGCCTTAGTCTTTTCTTGAGCATTTACTAAGAGTTTTTGTTTGTCTTCTAAAAAGACACCATTAAAAAACCAGATTCCAAAGTGCTTTTTAAATGCTCCTAATCCAACAATATTTTTGCCATTCAATGCATATACTGGAGCACTCCATTTTACGGTTTCATCTAATTCAGTAGAGTTCATAATGTCTCTTAAAAGGGCCAGTTCTTTTGAAAAATGTGCATTGGTTTCAATGTATTCTTCAACGGAATGAACTTTTTTCATAATCGCTTAATTTTACCAAGTCCCAGCGTAATCTAGATTCACACCTGATTGATGCTGTAAATAATCGAACTTTAGTTTTAGTATTTGTCTAAAATGTAAATAGTCATGAGCTAGCCAATTTGTTAAGAAATAACCAGCAGTTAGAGTTCCCAATTTTGAATGTTCGAATGAATGCTTCCAATTGACATCTTTTAATGTCAATAACCATTGTATGGATTGTGCTCTTTCCACTAGAAACTTTGACAACATAGCATTGTAATTTTGATCTATGTAATTCCGTTCAGTAACCCAGCTGACTGGATTAATTGGAGGCGGAACAGTATTAGGATGCTCTAACACCCATTGCACTCTAAATCTAAAATCTTCACACTCTTCATCATGTAAATGACATAATATTTCTAAAAGACACCATTTTTCAGGTTTTTGTTTCCATAAGAACATGGCTTCAGTTTCGTCCTTTAAAAGATTATAAAAGAGGATTTTGTTTTTTTGTAGCTGTTCTATTATCTGTCTCATTTCATTCGGCTTTCAATGCCGTAAGTTCTGCAATTTTGCAGATGACTTCAGTTGCTCTTTGCATACTTTCTACTGGAACATATTCATAGCGACCATGAAAATTGTGTCCTCCAGCAAAGATATTAGGACAAGGCAATCCCATATAAGACAATTGCGATCCATCTGTACCCCCTCTAATTGGCTTGATAAGAGGTTCAATATGTAGCTGCTTCATCGCTTCTTCCGCAATATCTATAATATGCATTACGGGAACTACCTTTTCCTTCATATTAAAATATTGATCATTTATCTCAATACTAATTACTTCCCTACCATATTGTGAGTTAATGTCTTGTGTTAGTTTTTGCATAAAAGCCTTTCGAGCTTCAAATTGATCCTTATCATGATCTCTTATGATATACTGCAATTCTGTTTCATCAACTTTTCCATCCATACTGTATAAATGAAAAAAGCCTTGGTAGCCCTCAGTATGTTCTGGTGTTTCTAATCGCGGTAATGCATTAATGAACTCGTTAGCAATATACATAGAGTTCACCATTTTACCTTTGGCATATCCAGGGTGTACAATTTTACCTTGGATCTTAACTTTAGCTCCTGCAGCATTAAAATTTTCATACTCTAATTCTCCAATCTGACTTCCATCCATTGTATAAGCCCAATCTGCTCCAAATTTTTCTACATCAAACTTGTGAGCGCCTCGACCAATTTCTTCATCAGGAGTAAAACCAATTCTAATGGGTCCATGTTTAATCTCAGGATGATTAATAAGATATTCCATAGCAGAGACAATTTCAGTGATGCCTGCTTTATCATCTGCACCTAAAAGTGTTGTACCATCGGTAGTAATGAGAGTCTGACCTTTATACAATAATAAATCTTCAAAATAATCAGGTGAAAGTATGATCTCTTCTTCTGAATTTAATACAATATCCTTTCCGTCATAATTTTCAATAATTTGAGGATTTACATTCGCTCCAGTAAAATCTGGAGTTGTGTCAAAATGGGAAACAAAACCAATCGTTGGCACGTCGTGTTGCACATTACTAGGCAAGGTTGCCATAATATAGGCATTGTCATCTATGGTAACATCATGCAATCCTATAGATTTTAGCTCTTCAACCAGTTTATGAGCAAGATCCCATTGTTTTTCCGTACTAGGTGTGGTGTTAGAATTAGGATCAGATTCAGTGTCAACAGTAACGTAACTTACAAATCGCTTTATGATGTGTTCTTTCGTAATCATACTTAATATTATTTTAGAGTTTGCCTGAGATAAATTAATAACTCTTAGAGTTTCAAAAATACTACTAATTTCTAAATTGATTATTAGCCTTTTTAGTAAAATGAATGGTATTTTTGCAATTCAATTTGTTCGACATGTATAAACTTGTTTTAAGACCATTGTTTTTTCTTTTTGATCCAGAAAAAATTCATCATTTTACCTTTACTACGATTCGTGTCCTTTTTATGATACCTGGAGTTTCTTTTCTTTTTAAAAGTATATATCAAGTAAGAGATAAACGATTAGAGCGAAATCTTTTCGGATTGAAATTTAGTAATCCAGTAGGTTTAGCAGCAGGTTTTGATAAGGATGCAAAATTATTTAATGAGCTTAGTAATTTTGGATTTGGTTTTATTGAAATTGGTACGCTTACGCCAAAACCACAAGAGGGAAATCCGAAAAAACGTCTGTTTAGACTAAAGTCTGATTCAGCAATTATCAATAGAATGGGGTTTAATAATGGTGGAGTATTAGAGGCTGTCGAACGTTTGAAAAAGAATAATGGTGTTTTAATTGGCGGAAATATTGGAAAGAACAAAATAACACCGAACGAAAATGCAGTTGAGGATTATAAGATTTGTTTCAATGCGTTATTTGATTTTGTAGATTACTTTGTTGTAAATGTTAGTTCGCCAAATACTCCAAATTTAAGAGCACTTCAAGACAAGGAGCCGCTAACGAAACTATTGAAAATTTTAAAAGCTGAAAACGCGATTAAAGCACAACCAAAACCTATTCTATTGAAGATTGCTCCAGATTTATCAAATGCGCAGCTAATAGATATTATTGATATCGTTAAAGACACACAAATTGAAGGTGTAATCGCTACAAATACTACAATAGCTAGAGAAGGTTTGCAAAGTCTTGAGAAGAAAGAAACAGGAGGGTTGAGCGGAAAACCTCTAACAAAAAGATCTACTGAAGTCATTCGTTTTTTGGCTGATAAAAGCCAGAAAGCATTTCCTATTATTGGTGTAGGAGGAATTCACACAAAAGAAGATGCGTTAGAGAAACTCGAGGCTGGAGCAGATCTGGTACAGCTTTATACCGGATTTATTTATGAAGGTCCTAGACTAGTAAAGGCTATTAATAAGGCCTTACTCAATAATTAATTTTTGAGTTTTTATTCCTCCAGAGTTACTTTTTAGACGTAAAAAGTAGACGCCTTGATTCAAGTTTGTTAGGTTCAAAAAAATGTGATCTAATTCAGAGTTGAGTGATTGTTTTTTAATTAATCCACCCAGAACATTGTAGATTTCTAAAGTTTTTAAATCTAAATTTTGAATATTAGAAACCGTTACGTTCCCTTTAGTTGGGTTTGGAAATACCTTTATATTTTCGATAGTATTTTCAGCATCTAGACTCAAAGTAGAGGTGACGTAGGTAAAGGTAATTGTTGCCATTTTATTTCCATTTATAGGGAACCCATTTATCATCGATACGGCCACAGGAGTATTTGGACTATTGCTAGAACCATAATTAGTACCATCATCAGTTCCAGCATCATAAACAAATACATCCATGGTAAATGTTGCTTTCCAACCATTATTTATAACGGGATTTCCAGATCTTAAGTTCAAACTGTTAACAGCAATGAACCAATCTGGACTTGGCGCTACCATAGATACTAATGTGATATACGGGAAATCCTCGCTCACAAATGTGTTAGTTAGTAGAGCGGTTTCTTCAGGACCAAAATTAAACCCAGCTTGTAAAAGTTGATCGGCACTGCCAGCAGTAATGGCATCTCCAATTTCTTTAGTGATTTCAACGTTGACACCACCTTCAGCAACGTCTTTTATGCCCATAGTTGCAATCATTCCTAGACTTACAAATTCATTTGGCACACTGTGTGTAGCTCCTATTAAATCAGACCAATGCGCATTTCCAGGGACAGAAGTGTGATCCGTAACGTTCCAAATAGTACTTACAGAGATGTTATATGTTGCAACAGACTGCCCAAACGCGAAACTCGTTAGAAACAGTATGACTAAGAAAAGGGGAGTCTTCAAATTTCGCGTATAGTTTTTCATAATGGATCTGTTTGATTGTTACGTACTTGAGTCGTAAAAAAGAACTCAATCCTTACAGGATAATTTTATTTTTTGTAATGTCTTTTTTGTAAACTTGTTAAGGCTCTTTAAGAAAAATAATAGTATTTTTAAACTTTAAATTATATGTTGAATGTCCTCTAAATTAAAGATTATTGAATGTCCGCGTGATGCCATGCAAGGCATCAAAGACTTTATTCCTACCGATAAAAAAGTGCAGTATATTCAATCTTTATTAAGAGTGGGTTTCGATACGCTGGATTTTGGGAGTTTTGTGTCACCAAAGGCAATCCCTCAAATGGTTGATACTGCGGAAGTGTTATCTCAATTAGATCTTTCTAAAACGACAAGTAAATTACTTGCCATTATTGCAAATACAAGAGGCGCATCTGATGCTTCGAAACATGAGGCAATTGATTATTTAGGGTATCCATTTTCAATTTCAGAGAATTTCCAAATGCGAAATACTCATAAAACAATTGCGCAATCGGTAATCACATTGCAGGAGATTTTGGATATCGCCGCTTCAACAAATAAAGAAGTAGTTGTTTATATTTCTATGGGATTTGGAAATCCATATGGAGACCCATGGAATGTTGATATCGTAGGAGAGTGGACGGAACGATTGTATAAAATGGGAGTTAAAATTTTATCATTAAGCGATACAATTGGCAGCTCAAACCCCGAAAACATTGACTATTTATTTTCGAATTTAATTTCTCAATATCCACAGATTGAATTTGGTGCACATTTACATACAACCCCTACATCTTGGTTTGAAAAAGTTGATGCGGCCTATAAAGCTGGTTGTAGACGATTTGATGGCGCAATTCAAGGTTTTGGTGGATGTCCGATGGCAAAAGATGAGTTGACAGGTAATATGCCAACAGAAAAGTTGTTGTCCTATTTTACATCTAACAATAATAATAATCTAGACGCATTAAGTTTTGAAAGCGCCTATAATGAGGCTACAAAAATCTTCACAAGCTACCATTGATTGATATATTTTAAGTTAATCTAATTGATTTTCAGACGCTTAATTCACGCCCTAAAAATTATTTAAAATTATTCTAAATAATGTTGGCTAGTTTATAAATCAGTCTTATTTTTGCCGATGAAATAATTTATTATTTATAACAAGTCTAAATAAAAATAAGAATAAAATTAATCAAGTAATGAAAAAAATAACCTTACTAATTTCATTTTTTGCAACTACATTAGCGGTTGCACAATCTGCTCCAGATTCTCTACAAATTAATCCTCAAAATCAACAAAATGCAGCACAGCGTATTTTATCAGGAAACATCAATAATGGTGTAACTGTAGGTGGTTATGGTGAGATTACATATAATCAACCAGAAGCTGATAATGGCGAATTAGATGTGCAACGATTGGTACTTCTTTTTGGGTATAAATTCAATGATAAAGTACAATTTATCACTGAAGTTGAACTTGAGCATGTTGAAGAAGTTTTTGTTGAACAAGCATTTATACAGTATAGTCTAAGTGATAATGTTAATCTTCGAGGAGGATTAATGTTAGTGCCAATGGGAATTGTTAATGAGTACCATGAACCTACAACATTTAATGGTGTTGAACGTCCTAGTGTCGATGGTAACATAGTCCCTACAACATGGAGAGAAATTGGTTTTGGTGTATCTGGAAAATTCGACGATGCTTCGCTTAGATACCAAGCCTATGTATTTAATGGATTTTCATCTGTAAATGGAGAAAAAGTATTGGGTGGTAAAAATGGCTTACGAAATGGAAGACAAAAAGGAATTAAGTCAACTGTGGATTCTCCTAACTTAGCTGCTAAATTAGATTATTACGGATTACCTGGATTACGTCTTGGACTTTCAGGATATTTTGGTAGAACACAGGCTGAAGATGATATTGAAGATATCGATGGTTCTAGCGTTGGAATTTCAATGGTAGGCTTAGATGCTAGATATGCTAAAAAGCGTATTACAGCTCGTGGTCAATTCATCCATGCAAGCCTAAGTGATACGGAAGATTATAACTCGCTTTATAGTTCCGATTTAGGAAGTGCGCTTCAAGGTTGGTATTTAGAAGCAGCTTATAATTTGTTGCCAATTGAAAAGGAACAACAACTTTATGCATTTGCACGTTATGAAGATTTTGATACGAACGCATCTGTTGATGGTGGTTTAGTGAAAAATGATAGTTATGACAGAAATGAATGGACTTTCGGATTAAGTTATAAAATAGCACCTGGTGCAGTCGTAAAAGCAGATTATCAAATTAAAGATAATGCTTCAGATTCAGATGTTCCAAATCAATTGAATATTGGGTTGGGTGTTTGGTTTTAATAAATCAAATTCATATAAATGATTTTGAATTAGTTTTTAATTGTCCTATAGCTAAAGTGAGAACATAATAGTATCACTTTGGCTATTTGGCATTTATATTATAGATAACTATTTTAAATAAATTACCTTTGCTAAATGAAATTTAAATCAGTTTTTTTATTAAGTATTGCATTCGTTTTAAGCGCATTTAGTATTCCAAAAAACTTGCAAAAGAAAATGGATAAGGAAATTATTAAAACGTTTAAAGTAGAGACAATTTCTTATAATGAAGTGGTGATTCCGGCAAAAATTTCTGAAATATTGCCGGCAAAATTTGGGAATAATAATTTATTTAAAGTTACAACATCTGACGATGAGTTCTTGTGTTATGCATATATTTCAAAAGCAGCAAGTAAAACCGATGATTTTGACTATCTAGTATTGCTTGATAAAGACCTTGTGGTATTGAAAGCGAAAGTCTTAATATATCGAGAAGATTATGGTGGTGAAATTGGTAGTAAACGCTGGTTAAAACAATTTATAGGTAAATCACAGAATGATGAATTGCGATATGGAGATAATATTATTGCTATTTCTGGCGCGACTATTTCTGTGCGTTCTATGACTAATGCCATGAACGATGTATTGAAATCATTAAAAATTCTTCATTCAAAAGACATATTATAGATGAAAATCAACGGGTTATTAACAAGCTTTCCTAAGGAAATTAAATTATTAATAGGTGTTTTTGTGGTTGTTTTGAGTATTGGTTTTTACTCCGGACTTTTATTTGTTGGTGAAACTTCTTCAGTGAATCCAAATGGTATAGAAGAACAATATTTAGGAAACGAAACTGATGAAAATGCGACCATTATGAAATTCAAAAAGAGTGACAAAGAGATGCTCACTTTAGTGCACAATCATATACTATCAATGTCCATAATTTTCTTCTTAGTAGGACTTGTTTTATCGACAACTCAGTTGAATAAAAAAGTAAAATTATTTTTAATGATAGAGCCATTTATTTCAGTCTTACTTACTTTTGGAGGTATTTATTTGCTTTGGAAAGGCATGATATGGATGAAATATATTATCATGTTTTCAGGTACGCTTATGACCTTAACATTTCTAGCATCGACCTTAATCATTTTCGTTCAATTGTTTAGAAAACAAAAGGTCATTAAATAATTCTTTATATTTAGGTCTTTCAGTTTATTGATATGAAGGCCATATTAATTTGTTTTGCACTTAGCTTATCGTTTTCCACTCTTGCAAAAGAATGGAAGAGCATTAAAGTGTATCAAGAGGAAACAAAAAATGTCAAGCTATTATCTTCAGATTGGTTAAAATCAGATCGACTTCGTAATACTGAAATTTGGCAAAAAGCGAATCGTTATAATCTTACTCATAATAAACCTTTTGAATATTTAAGCATTAAACAAAGACGCGATTTTTATAGATGGTTAAATGCTAATCTTAAACAAAAGGGCCATGAAGTAGTTTGGGTTTCAATGGCAAGTTATATTTCACATAAATTGAGACTAGTTGTAACTTTTCCGCAAAGTATGTTTACAAATAAGGCTTTAAAAAAACAAGCGAATATGGGAAGTGAAACTGTTTTTAACGCATCATTCACTATATTGAAAGACCTGTTTTTATCTGAACAAATTTTGCGAAATGAGGCCGCATTACATTGGGATATGAGCATATTGTTTGAGGAACAATACAATTGGCTGGCTACTATTTTTTCTCAAATGGATAGTAGAACAATTTATAAAATAGAGCGTATGGCAAAAGGTCAATTTTTATATGGACTCATAGTGCCAAAAAGTATACGCTTTACAAGAGAAATTTCGAACAGTGATGATCGATATAATTATGCCATAAACATATTGAGAGAGTACTGTAAATCTCTCAATGAATAATTTAACAGCAACTATATCCAATTTCATAATATAGTCGTATCTTTGCACGCAATTATAACTGTAATTGCATCATGATATCACATCAAAACAAAATTGTAGGAGAAGGATTAACTTACGATGACGTCCTGTTAGTACCAGCTTTTTCTGAAATTTTACCAAGAGAAGTTAATATTCAAGCAAAGTTTACGCGTAACATCACTATTAATGTACCAATCGTTTCGGCGGCTATGGATACTGTAACTGAAAGTAAAATGGCAATCGCTATGGCACGTGAAGGTGGAATAGGTGTGTTACATAAAAACATGACCATCGCTCAACAAGCAGATAAAGTTAGAAAAGTAAAACGTGCAGAAAGTGGCATGATCTTGGACCCAGTAACACTCCCTTTAACATCCAAAGTGCTTGATGCTAAGAATTTTATGAAGGAATATAGTATTGGAGGAATTCCAATAGTAGATGATAAAGGTATTCTTAAAGGAATTGTAACAAATAGAGATCTACGATTCGAGCACAATAACGAGAGACCAATTGTTGAAGTTATGACCAGTGAAAATTTGGTTACGTCTGCAGTTGGAACATCTCTCAAAGATGCCGAAATCATATTACAACAAAATAAGATTGAGAAATTATTGATTGTTGATGACAATTATAAACTAGCAGGTTTAATTACATTTCGAGATATCACTAAAGTAACTCAAAAACCAATCGCAAATAAGGATACTTATGGAAGATTACGAGTAGCTGCTGCTATTGGAGTTACAGGAGATGCTGTAGAAAGAACTACAGCTTTGGTAAAATCTGGAGTTGATGCCGTCATAATTGATACAGCTCATGGTCATACCAAAGGTGTGGTGAGTGTGCTAAAATCTATAAAAGAAAAGTTTCCAAAATTAGAGGTCATTGTAGGTAATATTGCAACGGGAGCCGCAGCAAAATATTTAGTTGAAGCTGGTGCCGATGCTGTTAAAGTTGGAATTGGTCCAGGATCAATTTGTACAACTAGAGTTGTTGCAGGAGTTGGATTTCCTCAATTCTCCGCGGTTTTAGAAGTTGCTGAGGCTATAAAAGGATCTGGCGTTCCTGTTATTGCTGATGGAGGAATTCGTTATACTGGTGATATTCCTAAAGCTATTGCCGCTGGTGCAGATTGCGTTATGTTAGGATCTTTATTGGCTGGGACTAAAGAAAGTCCAGGAGAAACTATAATCTATGAGGGGCGAAAGTTTAAATCATATAGAGGAATGGGGTCTGTTGAAGCAATGAAACAAGGAAGTAAAGATCGTTATTTTCAAGATGTCGAAGATGATATTAAAAAGTTAGTCCCAGAAGGAATTGTTGGACGTGTGCCTTACAAAGGTGAGTTATATGAAAGTATACATCAGTTTGTTGGAGGACTAAGAGCTGGAATGGGCTATTGTGGCGCTAAAGATGTTGAAACCTTAAAAGCTACGGGACAGTTCGTGAAAATCACAGCATCCGGTATAAATGAAAGTCATCCACACGATGTGACGATTACTAAGGAATCTCCTAACTATTCGAGATAAAATATTTAAGTGAATATATGTTATAATTGGGCTGCTTAAATTGAATTTAGCTCTTAAAATTTAAAACCCCTTTTTTAACGGCAACTAGATCATATTCTATTTTCACTATAAACTGATAAACTTCACCATCAATAAGATTCTTCGCTGGCGTTAGTGAAATTATTTTAATTGTATCAAATCCTTTTCCAGTATTTGGATTTTGCGTACAGCTTTGTAGAATTATAAGTGCTATGATCCCTATAAATGCTTTTTTTATGATTTATTAAAATTTAATTAACCTTTGTTTCGTAAAACAATCATTAACATTCGGGACATACTTCGAATAAACTCAACTAAACCAACTTTATTATTAAAAGCACAATTAGATTAATTCGAATAGCCTAATAATTTATCTATAGTAGTTGCAGTAACAGAGTGATAATTAGCACGTGCTTTTTTATAAATAGCAGTTGCTTCCTCAACTTTGTCGTGTTTCTCATATGCTTTAAAAAGCGTTTCTACATACCATCGTCTACCTACTTGTGTTAGAAATTCTTCTATTTTAGTATCGACGGCATTCCCTCTATAATTCTTATTGATAGCTTGTTCAAACCAAACCATGGCAATATGAGAATTCATTGAATTC
Organism: Flavobacteriales bacterium 34_180_T64; assembly: GCA_002162765.1. Lineage (GTDB taxonomy): Bacteria > Bacteroidota > Bacteroidia > Flavobacteriales > Flavobacteriaceae > MAAR01. The sequence continues at coordinate 249,724 of MAAR01000009.1, forward strand.
GTAAAATTGAATGCATCGTCAAATAACTCCATTTGTGCTATGGTCATTTCCTTTGGGAAATTTCGAATAAAATGAACCCATTCTTGAGTGGTCCAGTCCTTTGTCATAGCGACATCGACTTTATTATTTGTTAAAAATTGTTGCATTGCTTTTTCAGCATTTTCAAATTTGTCTGATTGAATTACTGCTTGATTACTTGGTACTCCTGCATCATAAACCCATTCGTCAGTATTGAAGTTGATTTTATGTTTCTCTAAAAGGTTTTTATTCAAGTATGCTATAAACTTCTCAGTATGAATAGTTGAAAATGCATGCGCATTAAAATAGTTCTTTAAAAATGCATCAAATTTTTCACGACCAACAGTTTCTTCAAGAGTTCTTAAAAATAAATAACCTTTATCATAAGCGATACTGTTCATGCCATCATCGGGGTTTTTCCCTTTTAAATCAAGTTTAAGTTTGGTGCTATTAGGCGTGTTTTTTAAACTTTCTAATTCGTCATCTAAATCCTGTCGTCCAATGAGAGCAATCATATTCGCGCGATCAATTCCATAAAGCGCTTCCATGATTCGAATTTCAAAATAAACAGTAAATCCCTCATTTAACCAGAAGTCATTCCAAGTGGCATTAGTGACTAGGTTTCCAGACCAAGAATGTGCTAATTCATGAGCAATAAGAGACGTAAGACTCTTGTCGCCTGCAACTACAGTAGGTGTTGCAAACGTCAATCTAGGATTTTCCATACCACCAAAAGGGAAGCTAGGCGGTAATACAATAACATCAAATTGATCCCAAGCATATTTTCCGTATAAATTTTCGGCAGCGACCACCATCTTTTCCATGTCTGAAAATTCAGAATGTACCTTAGTTACCATTGATTTCTCAGCATAAATTCCAGTACGCTCACTAATAGCTTTATATTCGATATCTCCAACAGCTAAAGCGATTAAATATGCAGAAATTGGTTGCTTCATTTTAAAGTTATAAATACCATCTGCTGTTTTTACTTTCGGATTTTCGGCACTCATTACAGCCATTAATTCTGAAGGAACTTTAACTGTAGCGTCGTATGTGATTCGAATTTGAGGACTGTCTTGAATAGGTATCCAAGTTCGCGTTAATATGGCTTGGCCTTGCGTAAATAAAAATGGATGCTTTTTATCAGCAGTTTGTTGTGGATTTAACCATTGTAGTGCTTCAGTTTTTGAGGTAGTTTGATAAAAAACCGTGATGGTTTCTGTGTCTGGTTTAATAGCAATATGCAATGGTTGTCCCAGCATTTCGTCAAATTCGCCCAATGAAAATCCAGTTGTTTTAGTGTCTGCAAGAACGTTCTCGATTTCTAAAAATTTAGAATCCAAAATAATTTCTGTTGCGTTATTGTTTTCAATAGTGTAGGTTGCCTTTCCTATAATTGCCTTTGCATCGAAATCTACATTAATATTTAGATCTAAATGACTGATAACGGCAATGTTAGGTTTGGCAAATGAATGTGTTTCTTCAACGTATTTATTTGTTGTTTTATCCTCTTTTTTAGGATTTTCGCAACTCATTATTAGAGTAAACACTAATGGTAATAAAAACAAATTTTTCATAAATTGGATTTTTAATTTGTATAAACTTGACCACGATGTGGCTTCAATACATCTCTTAATAGTTTCATTTTGTCTTCATTGACAACTAAAAAAGCAATGGCATGTAATTCACTTAGACTTTCAACACCTGTAGTGTCAATATTAAAATTTTGAGCAGAAATATATTCTTTCAAATGAATCTCATGATGCTCTGCAATTTTCAATGCTTCAGGACTATGAAAATCCCAAATTAGTTTTAATTTACGCATCAGCAACAGAGGTTCCGTGTTCTGCAAAACGTTTAAAATCTTGCATGTATTTTTTAGATTGTTTTTTAAATGCTCCAGGCATAATAAAGGTCATGACACGCATCATTAAATTTAGTGGTATGAATTCACTTTTTGAAGTCCATTTGGTATGCCCATTCGAAGTTTGTTCAAAGTAATTTTCTTGAATATTGTGAACGCCTTTTGTGTTGTATGTAGCATGAAATTCATTTGGTATCTTCCTATGAGTAATGGTTTCAATTAATTCCATTTCTCGCTTTCCAAACTTGTAATTGAGTTTCATTTTTGCGCCAAACTCTCCAGGCGTTCCTGAAATATGTTCTGCAGAAACAAGCCCCTTTTGCCAATGCTTCATGTTTTCGATATTATCAAACTTATTCATGAATTCTTCAAGGGGAAGTTCAATTATTATTTCAGAAGTATATTTCATTTCGAGGATTAAGTTTAAAAAACAAAGATACTGAGTTTTTTATATTTGAAATTCAAATTAAATATGAAATTCAAAAATAAGCGTTGCTAATTAAAACCACTCAATTATTATATATTTTTCTCATTATTTAACACCTTCGATTTGGAAAAAAACAGAGATACTAAATAAAATATTATTACGTTTCACAAAAGCAACTTGTATAATGTATGAATTGTATTATTTTTGCTTCTACTGATAATTTCTATTGTTATGATTAAAAAAATATGTTTGTTCGCTTTTCTACTAGGTTTTACAGGAATTTGTTCTTCTCAAAATAAGACTGATGATGTTTTGTTCACAGTCGATGATTCACCGGTAATGGCTTCTGAATTTGTTCGTGTATATAACAAGAATTTAGATCTCGTAAAGGATGAGTCTCAAAAAGACATTGATGCTTATTTAGATTTATTTATTAATTATCAATTAAAAATCAAAGAAGCTAAGCGTCTAAAGATGGATGAAAATGAAACCTATAGGCGAGAATTCAGTAATTATAAAAAGCAACTCACAAAAAATTATTTAAATGACAATAAGGTCACAGAAGCACTCGTAAGTGAGGCATATAGCCGATTATTGTTGGATGTGAATGCAACACATATCTTAATAAGATTAGACGAGTCAGAAACTGATACTATTGGAGTTTATAATGAATTAATTACTCTAAGAAACAAAGCGTTATTAAATGGTTTTGAAACTGTAAGAACAAATTTGATTTCAGATAATCCAAAAGGTCCAAACGGTAGTATTGCTTATAATAATTTTCAAATATATGCTGAAGATTTGGGTTATTTTACTGCCTTTAAAATGGTGTATGCTTTTGAAAATATTGCCTATAATACAAATGTAGGTGACGTATCAATGCCTTTTAGAACTCGATTTGGATATCATATTTTAAATGTGGTTGATAAACGTCCTTCTAGAGGTGAAGTTGGTGTTTCTCATATAATGGTGGCCAATCAGCAAAAAGACAGTTTGTTAAACCCAGAAGTTCGAATTAACGAAATTTATAAAAAAATTGAGCAAGGTGAAAAATTTGAGTCCTTAGCAAAACAGTTCTCAGACGATAAAAGTTCGGCAGGTAAAGGAGGGCAATTAACCGCTTTTTCTGGCGGTCAATTAAGTTCTAAGGAGTTTGAAGATATGGCATTTAGTCTTTTAAAGAAAGATGAAATCTCTAAACCATTTAAAACAGAATATGGTTGGCACATTATAAAGTTAAATCAGAAAAAAGCGATTGTTACAATTGATAAAATGAGATCAGAATTAGAGCAAAAAGTTAAACGTGATACGCGTTCTAGTTTAATTAATACTGCCTTAGCTTCAAAACTAAAAGCCCAATATTCAATAGAGGAATCTAAAGAAACTTTAGACTATTTTGAAACCGTTTTGACGGATGCGTATTTTAAAAAATCTTGGACTTTGCCTCAAGAAAATTTCGATTTTGATGCGGTGCTATTTAAAATTAATGAAGAAAAATATTTAAGCGGGAAATTTGGAAAGCATTTAATGTCTGTACAGCAAAAGTATTATACTAAAAAAATTCCATTGCGAGCTGTTATCAATCAGGAATATGAGGCTTATATGGAAAATGAAGTAATAAAATATCATGAAAATAATTTAGAAAAGGAAAATGAAGATTTTGCGCATATATTGAAAGAGTATAGAGATGGTTTGCTTTTATTTGATCTTATGGAAAATGAAGTTTGGAATGCAGGAGCAAAAGATTCAATTGGCCTACAAAAATTTTATGAGGAGAAAAAGGGCAATTATATGTGGAAAAAAAGGGTAGATGCTGTAGTCATTTCTGCTGCAAGCCAAGTTGATATTTCTTCCGTAGAAAATTATTTGAAAAAAGGTATGAGTACAGATGAAATAAGTGCCCTGCTTAATTCGGATTCGGAGCAAAAAATAATTGTTACTAAAGAAGTTATGGAGAAAGGTGATCAATCTTTACCAATGGATTTTGAATTTAAAGAAGGACTATCAAAAATATATCAGTATCATGATGCATACCATATCATTAACGTTTTCAAGTTGTTTCCTGAATCAAATAAAACTTTAGATGAAACTAAAGGAAAAGTCATTAGTGATTATCAAAATCATATTGAAATGAATTGGTTAATAGAATTAAATGATCGTTATAAAGTTGTGATTAATAAAGAAGTTTTAAATAAGGTGAAATCTCAAATACTCAACTAGTTTGATTAAGTTTAAATTGTTTGTTATAGTACTATGCTTTAGTTTTTGCTCGTGTGATTTTTTTAAAAAGACAGCAGAGGAAAACCCTATTGCTAGGGTAAATGATGTGTATTTGTATGAAAACGATATTGAGGACTTAGTGGCCCAAGGTACTTCAATTGAAGATAGTACGCTTATCGTAAATAGCTTTATAAATCGTTGGGCAACACAGTTGTTATTAGTTGAAGGTTCTCAACGTAATTTACCAGAAGTCAAACAAGAAACATTTGATAAATTGGTCAGCCAATATAAGAACGACCTCTTTACTAAAGCGTATTTAGAGGCTTTAGTTAAAAAAAATATTGATACGGTAATTAGTACAGATGAAATTATTGAAACGTATAATAACAATATTGAAACCTTTAAACTTAATGAAGAGTTAATTATGTTTCGATATATTAATATTCCACAAAATTCTATCGATCTAAATGATATAGAATCACGATTCAAACGCTATGATTTAGAAGATAAAAAACACCTAGATTCTATTTCGGTTCATTTTAAGTCGTATTCGTTAAATGATTCCATTTGGATTAAACTTTCTCAGGTTGTACAAAAAATTCCAGTGGTTAATTCTGAAAATAAAAAAGAACTGTTAAAAAAATCTAATTTTTTACAACTCAAAGACTCATTAGACCTATATTTGATGCAAATTAATGACGTGCTTTTGCAAAACGATTATGCGCCATTAGATTATGTAAAACCTACAATTAAACAAATTGTAATTAATAAACGAAAACTCGAGTTGATCAAGCAACTCAAAAAAGATATTACTAAAGATGCGATTAAAAACAAACAATTTGAAATATACAATTAGTTTAAAAATAGTATTAAGTGCGCTCTTTCTATTTAGTTTTAATGTACTTCTGGCACAGGAAATTATTGAAGAAAAGGAAGCGGTTAAAAAAGAAGTCGTAGAAAACGATCCTTCATTGCGTAAAAAGATTGATGGCGTTGTTGCTGTTATAGGAGATTTTGTGGTTTTAGATTCTGATGTTGACAAAGAGTATATTCAATTACAAGCGAGAGGAGTTTCAACAACTGATATTACACGTTGTCAATTGTTTGGAAAATTATTGGAAGATAAGTTATATGCACATCATGCAATTCAAGATAGTATTACTGTAAATGAATTAGAAATAAGAAATAATATCGAGCAACAAATTAGCGCATTTATGGAACAAACAGGTTCTATGGATGAATTGTTGAAATTTTATAATAAAGACAGTGAGCAAAGTTTGAGAGACGAAATGTTCGAAATAAATAAGAACGGAAAGTTGGCTTTTGAAATGCAACGTAAAATTGTAAGCGATATTGAAGTTACACCGGAAGAAGTAAGACAGTATTTTAATGAAATTCCTAAAGAGGAACGTCCAGTTTTTGGAACGGAATTAAAAGTAGCTCAAATTGTAGTCATTCCTAAAGTATCTGAAGAAGAAAAACAAAAAGTAATAGACAAACTTAAATCGTATAAAGCTGATATTATTGACAACGGAGCGAGTTTCACTTCCAAAGCTGTGTTGTATTCAGATGATGTTCCATCACGTAAAACAGGAGGGAAGTATACGCTCAATAAAAAACGTCCTCAAATGGTAAAAGAGTTTAGAGACGTTGCATTTGCATTACAAGAAGGTGAAATATCTGATCCATTTGAAACTGATTTCGGATATCATATTGTGTTATTAGAAAAAGTGAGAGGACAAGAATATGACATAAGACATATTTTACTACGTCCAGAAATTACGGAAGCATCCATAACTGAAGCAAGAGAAAAAATTAATTTAGTCAGACAACGTATTATTGATAAGGAGATTTCTTTTGCAGATGCTGCCAGAGAATATAGCGATGAAAAAGAAACCAAACAAGATGGTGGAAATTTAATTAATCCTCAAACTCAAGATTTTAATTTTGAATTGACAAAAATGGATCCAGAATTATATGCGCAAATTCAAGACTTAGAAGATGATAAGGTGAGTTTAGTACTTCAAGATCAAGATAGAATAAACCGACTTAAATTTAAGTTATTAACCGTTACAGATAGAATCGACGAGCATGAATCTGATTTTGCTCGAGATTACCTAAAAATTAAAGGCTTAGCTGAACAAGACAAACAATATAAAGCGATCCAGAAATGGCAAGAAGACAAAATATTGGATACTTACATTAAAATTAATGCCGCATATAGAGATTGTGAATTTAATAGTAATTGGTTAAAAACTGAATAATTATGTCTGACGTTTCTGCTATCGAGCATTTTGTAAAAAGGTATTCTGAGTTAAAAACTGAAGTGGCCAAAATTATTGTAGGTCAGGATGAAGTGGTAAATCAAATCTTAATTTCAATTTTTTCCGGTGGACATGCTTTATTAATAGGTGTGCCAGGATTGGCTAAAACACTAATGGTCAATACAATTGCGCAAGCTTTAGGTTTAGATTTTAAACGAATTCAATTTACGCCAGATTTAATGCCGAGTGATATTCTTGGTAGTGAAATATTAGATGAAAGCAGACATTTTAAATTTATAAAAGGACCAATTTTTGCAAATATCATATTAGCAGATGAAATTAATAGAACACCTCCAAAAACACAAGCGGCGCTTTTAGAAGCGATGCAAGAAAGAGCTGTAACTGTTGCTGGTCATCACTATAAATTAAGCTTACCTTATTTTGTATTGGCAACTCAAAATCCAATTGAACAAGAAGGAACGTATCCTTTACCTGAAGCACAATTGGATCGCTTTATGTTTGCTATTAATTTGGATTATCCAAGTTTTGATGAAGAAGTACAAGTTGTTAAAACAACAACCACAGATGTACAAGCACAAGTTAATGCGTTGTTTACTGCGCAAGAGATTATTGATTTTCAACACTTAATAAGACGTATTCCAGTGGCTGATAACGTAATTGAATATGCGGTTGCAATGGTGGCTAAAACGAGACCTGATGCATCAACTGCTACAGGTTTAGTTAAAGAATTTGTTGATTGGGGAGCTGGTCCACGAGCATCTCAAAACCTGATATTAGCGGCTAAAACACATGCTGCAATCAATGGTAAGTTTTCACCAGATATAGAAAATGTGCAAGCTGTAGCCAATGGTATCCTTCGCCATAGAATAATTAAAAATTATAAAGCGGAAGCCGAAGGGATTTCTGATGATCACATTATTAAAAGCTTGTTTTAATAAAATCATTTTATCTTTTGAAGAGGCGCAAGAATCAATTCAGAAAATAGATTTTACTAAATTGGCATTTTTTATAAAAATCCCTAATACTCGAGGACGATTAGCTGGCCTTGTAACTAAGGTTTTCCCAGACTAACATAATGAATTTATAAACTATTAAGGGTGCAAAGACCTAGTTTAGCAAAATCTTAATATCTTTTTTTAGCCGTTCTACCTCTTTAGGAATCGAACTATTATAAAACCCTCTGATGTGTTTTTTTTGATCAACTAAAGTGATATAACTACTATGGTAATAATCGGTGCCATCTTCATAAGGTCTAAAATTAGTCATAAACTGCTTTGCTTGTTGTTTTGTTTGAGTTTCTGAAGCTCGAATAAATTGCCACTTTTGATGTGTAATTCCCGTAGCTTCTGCATAATTTTTTAGAACAAGAGTTGAATCAAATTCTGGATCTATCGTATGTGAAATAATTAAAAAATCGGAATAGTTTTCAAAATGCTGAGCAATATCTATTAGTTCAGATCGCATCGGTGGGCAAATACTAGGACAACGTGTAAAAAAAAAATTACTTATAAAAACTTTGTCTTTTATGGATGCTGTTGTGAATTTGGTGTCGAGTTGATTTGTGAAGTTTTCATAAGTTATGGTGTAATTTTCCTGCGCACCTAAATTATTAATCTTATAGCTTAAAATTGGTAGCGCTTCTGTATTGGAATTACAGCTTAGCAGTAGGGAAAAGACAACAAATTTTAGCAGTTTCATTAATGTTTAGAATTATACATTTTAAGTTTGTCGTCCATTTCTTTGTCATATAGAAATATGAACATGCTGGCCATCATATCCTGATTGGTTTTGCTCGTATTATTCGTTTCTAGCACAAGCTCATAGTGGTGATCTTTGTATAACATAATGCCTTCTTCACTCGAAAAATAGGTCACGCTTTCTAGTCCAATTTTATCAGAGTAATTTTTGGCTTTCGAAATAAATAAGGTCGTATCTGTTGTTTTGTCCCTAATTGCCATAGTTTCAGCAAAAGGATGTAAATGGGTGGCAATTTGATGCATGGTAGTGCTATCTTTTAGTCGTAACTGATTTGAAATATCAAAACGATAGGTGTCTTTTCCAGGAAAAATCACCCAATGACCTGTAAGACTTTCGCCGTCATCATTACTATAACTATGATTTTTTGTTTCTATTGGCAAACACATATTAGGATTGGTATCAGTAGGGCCTTGAAACGGATTGTCTTTATCATAAGGGAGCATAATGAATACAGTCTTACTCTCAAGAGGTTTCATTGTCTTTTGATGTGGTTTAAATCCTATAGTCACTTGATGTTTGACTGAAAAAGGTTCAGTTTTTATGTTATGATTTAAGGTTTGAGTTGATAAGAATAAATTCTCATTACTGAACACAGGAAACCCAAATCCTTCAGGGAACTCATAACTTTCAATGCCATTGCTCATAGACGTTAATCGAGGGTATTGCAGTCCAATTCTATCATCGAGCTCCCATCTACTATAATGTTCCCCATCATAGAAATCTACATTTGTATGACATACATAATCATTAGAAAGTACATCTACTTCATTTGTGCTAATCGCTTTTGTTTCAAATGAAGTCATCCAAACAAGATCATTTTTTGTATAATCTAATTGAAACGAACGCATTACTTTTGGGCCTTCCATTGATTTGTAAATGTTATCAATTACAAGCGTAGGTGAAATGAGAGAAATTTGGTCATCTGAAGATTGAATATTCCAGGTGTTATCAACAATTCCTAATTTATGATTAATTTGTGTTTTTACAATTGCCTTGTGTCTGTTTGAAAGGTTTAAGTAGTAAATTCCTACAATACAAACACCCAAAAGCATCAATAAAATTGAATATTTTAGTACATTAGACTTCATCACTTTAAAAATACTATTTTTTTATGCAAATTGACTATAACAAACGAATTTTTGGATTGGATCTAATGCGAGCTATGGCCATATTGCTAGTTGTGTTTTCTCATGTTACTTGGATAACACCAAATGCGCAAGGGTTTATTCCTGATTTGATGTCGATTGCAGGAGTAATTGGTGTGGAGATTTTCTTTGTTTTAAGTGGTTTTTTAATTGGACGCATAATTTATAAATTTTATGTTTCTGATACGTTTAATTTTTCAAGCGTATTTTATTTTTGGGTTAGACGTTGGTTTAGAACCTTGCCGAATTACTATTTAGCATTGATAATCAATATTTGTATCGCATTGTATATTGGCACTCAATTGCCATCAAATCTTTGGCAATATGTGTTTTTTATTCAGAATTTCTCTCAGGAAATACCTTTGTTTTTTAGTGAATCTTGGAGTTTATCCATAGAAGAATTTGCATATATTATTGGTCCTTTTCTATTGTATTTATCACTTTTTATAAAATCAAATATATTGAAGTCCCGTATGTTTTTGTGGATAACATTGATTGTTATCATAGTTTTTACAATTACGAAGCTAATTTATAATATCAACGATGACATCAAAGAAATTAAGTTTTGGAACTCTAATCTTAAGGCAATAGTTATTTATAGAATTGATGCTATCTATTATGGTGTTTTAGCAGCCTATATATCTATTGTGAAACCTAAGTTTTGGAAGCATATGAAATATATAGCATTGATTATTGGCGCTTTGATATTTTTAGGACTGAATGCTGTAATTCCATTAAAACATATTTTTATTGAAACCTATACAGCATTTTGGAATGTATGGTACTTACCGATAAATTCAGTTGCAATTATGTTTAGTTTGCCTTTTTTAAGTCAAATGCAATCTGCACCAAAGTTGATTTTGAAACCCATTACTTACATAAGTTTAATTTCATACGCCATGTATGTCTTGCATTATTCAATTATATTACAAGTATTAAAATACAAACTACCTACCGAAAGTTTGCCGAAATTTGACACGCTTGTTTATATTTTGGTCTATTTATCTTTAACTATTTTGCTGTCATATGTAGTATATAGATTTTATGAAAAACCAATGACAGATTTACGAGATTCTTCAAGAGTAAAACGTAATTTTAAATAAACAACATTGTTAATTTATTATTTTATACTATATAAAATTGATGATAATGCATTTTATTGTCAATAAAACAGCATTTTATTAAATTATATTTAACATATTGCAGTTTTTGTTACATATTTTTTAATTTCATGTAAAATTCGTATTTTTGCGAGACTTTAAAAACTAACAAACAACTTAAATATTTATATATGGCATTTGACATTGATATGATAAAAAAAGTTTACTCAACCATGGTAGATCGTGTAGATAAAGCACGTGATATAGTTGGTAAGCCACTAACACTTTCGGAAAAGATTTTGTATTCTCATTTATGGGATGGAACGCCAAATAAGGTTTTCGCTAGAGGAAAAGATTATGTAGATTTTGCTCCAGATAGAATAGCATGTCAAGATGCAACTGCTCAAATGGCTTTATTGCAATTTATGCAAGCAGGTAAAAGTAAAGTAGCGGTACCTACAACGGTGCATTGTGATCACTTAATTCAAGCAAAACAAGGAGCGGAACTAGATTTAAAACGTGCCAATGATGTAAGTAGTGAAGTGTTTGACTTTTTAGCTTCAGTATCTAATAAATATGGAATTGGATTTTGGAAACCAGGAGCAGGTATCATTCATCAAGTGGTATTAGAAAACTATGCGTTTCCAGGGGGAATGATGATTGGAACAGATTCACACACTGTAAATGCAGGTGGTCTTGGGATGGTTGCTATTGGCGTAGGTGGTGCTGATGCGGTTGATGTTATGGCTGGAATGGCTTGGGAACTTAAATTCCCAAAATTGATTGGTGTGAAGTTAACAGGAAAATTGAATGGCTGGACAGCACCTAAAGACGTGATCCTTAAGGTGGCAGGTATATTAACTGTAAAAGGAGGTACTGGCGCCATTGTTGAATACTTTGGACCTGGGGCTACAGCAATGTCATGCACAGGTAAAGGAACCATTTGTAATATGGGTGCAGAAATAGGTGCAACGACATCAACATTTGGTTATGACGATTCTATGGCGCGCTATTTACGTGCAACTGACAGAAGTGATATTGCTGATGAAGCTAATAAAATAAAAGAATATCTAACTGGAGATGATGAAGTTTATGCAAATCCAGAGCTCTATTTTGATCAGGTAATAGAAATCGATTTAGATACGTTGCGTCCACATTTAAATGGACCATTTACTCCAGATTTGGCGACACCAGTTGGTCAGTTAGGTGAAAAAGCAAAAGCTAATGATTGGCCAATTAAAGTAGATTGGGGGCTTATTGGATCTTGTACCAATTCATCTTATGAAGATTTATCTCGTGCAGCTTCAATTGCAAAGCAAGCGGTTGTTAAGAAATTAGTGACTAAAGCTGACTTTGGAATTAACCCAGGATCAGAACAAGTTAGATATACAGCAGAACGCGATGGCTTACTTCAGATTTTTGAAGAATTAGATGCAACCATATTTACGAATGCTTGTGGCCCTTGTATCGGACAATGGGATAGAAGTGATTTGAAAGGTGAAGAAAAGAATACTATTGTACATTCATTTAATAGAAACTTTTCTAAACGAGCAGATGGTAATCCAAATACACATGCTTTTGTAGGTTCGCCAGAAATGGTTGCTGCAATTGCAATTTCAGGTCGTTTAGATTTTGATCCAATGAATGATACACTTCTAAATCAAGATGGAGACCAGGTTAAATTAGATCCACCAACAGGAATAGAGTTGCCACCAAATGGATTTGCTGTTGAAGATGCTGGATATGTTGAGCCTGTAATAGATGGTAGTGCCATAAATATTTCTGTAAGTCCTTCTTCTGAACGACTACAATTATTAACGCCATTTGAGCCAATTGGAACTACTATTAATGGAGCCAAACTTTTAATTAAAGCATTTGGGAAATGTACAACCGATCATATTTCTATGGCTGGACCATGGTTGCGTTATAGAGGACATTTAGATAATATTTCTAATAACTGTTTAATTGGAGCGATTAATGCCTTTGGAAAGAAAACGAATTTTGTGAAAAATCAGTTGAATGGTGAATTTGGAGGCGTACCTGATGTTGCACGTCAATATAAGGCAGCAGGTGTAAAAACAGTTGTTATTGGAGACCATAATTACGGAGAAGGCTCCTCAAGAGAGCATGCTGCAATGGAACCAAGACATTTAGGTGTTGCCGCTGTAATTGTAAAATCATTTGCTCGTATTCATGAAACAAATCTTAAAAAACAAGGGATGCTTGGATTGACTTTTGCAAATGAAAGCGATTATGATTTAATTCAGGAAGATGATACATTTAATTTTGTAGATTTAAATGAATTTGCCCCTGGGAAACAGCTTACATTTGAAATAGTTCATGCCGATGGAGGTAAAGATGTGATTATGTTGAATCATACGTATAATCAATCGCAAATCGATTGGTATTATGAAGGTTCAGCATTAAATTTAATAAAGAAAGAAAACGCATAACAAAAACCTTAGAATTACAAATGAAAAACTCTCAGACCTTTCTGGGAGTTTTTTTATGATTTATTGTAAGCAATTTTAACAGTTAGCGACCACTCATTTAGCTAATACAAATTACTCTAATGAACTCACTTTGGTTTTTCGATGATGTCAATCTCTTTAAAGTGCTTTGCCCTCATAAGTTTAAAGCCTATAAAGCAGCGCATAATTTTGATGCTTATAAAAAGAAAGACTATATCTATTTTGAAGAGGATTCGGCCAATAAAGTATATCTCATTGAAAAAGGGAAAGTGAAAATCGGGTATTATAGTGAAGATGGAGAGGAAATCGTTAAAGCTATTTTGACTAAAGGTGAATTGTTCGGTGAAAAGGCTATTTTAGGTGAGATTAAGCGTGATGAATTTGCACAATCTGTAGATAATGAAACTTCTATTTGTCCTATCGGCGTTCAAACGATGCACGATTTAATGCGTGATAATCAGAGTTTCAGTTTTAAGGTATATAAATTCATAGGGTTTAAATTTAAAAAACTTGAACGACGCCTTCAGCTTTTACTTTTTAAAGATACCAAAACAAGATTGGTTGAATTTTTAGACGAATTATGTATCGATTACGGTTATGATTGTGAAAAAACAGGGGATCACGTCATCAAACATCCATATACACAAAAAGATATCGCCTCTTTAATAGGCACCTCTCGTCCTACACTTAATATTCTTTTAAATGAGTTAAAAGAAGAGAACTACATTAACTTTACCCGAAAAGAAATTAGAATCTTGAAAAATGCTGGCTAATGTTAGATAGCTAACATTTAAGTTCCAATCGATCATTTAATTTTGAAGTATAAAAATTTTAAAATTGTATATGATGATTAAGAACGTATTTTTTACAGTATTGGCATTAGGGTTTTTAGCCTCCTCTTGCAGTAGTGATGACGATAGTAGTGGCCCTAAAACCTCAGATTTGATATTAAACCTTAGCGGTTTAGAAGAGCTAGGAAGCGATTTTGTTTATGAGGGTTGGTTAATAGTTGATGGTTCTCCAGTATCTACTGGAAGATTTTCGAGTGTAACTTTTCCACAAACATTTACAATAAATACAACGCAAATTAATGACGCTACAACTTTTGTGTTATCTATTGAACCAGTAGTAGATCCAGATTCTGCGCCTGCTGCTACAAAAATTCTTGTGGGTGATTTTACTGGAGATACAGCTAGTGTTGATTCCAACAGCATTGTAGGAGATTTTAGCACATCTACAGGAAGTTATATTCTTGCTACTCCTACAGATTTGGATGATTCTAATGAAGCTAGTGGTGTTTGGTTTTTAGATAATTCTAGTGGAAGTGCCGTGGCTGGATTAGATTTACCAACTTTACAAGATGGATGGAAATACGAAGGTTGGGCCGTTTTAAACGGGACACCAGTAAGTACTGGTACTTTCACAAATGTAAATGCTGCAGATGACAATGCCGCGACTTCCATTTTTAAAGGTGATGCCGGAAATGGTCCTGGGTATCCAGGAGAAGATTATTTGCAAAATGCACCTGCCGGCATGACTTTTCCAACAGATTTAAAAGGCGCTACAATTGTAATTTCTGTTGAGCCAAGTCCAGATAATAGTGCAACGCCTTTTACGTTAAAACCGTTAGCTCATATGGTGCCGTTAGACGCGATGAATCATACTACTATTGCTATGGGAACTGGGCCAATAACATCAATATCTGGAACAGTAACACGATAAGGCCAGAATTAAGTCTTTGTTTTTTGTTAGATTTAGAGCATAGTTTCGACTCAGAAGCTATGCTTTAAATAATTGTTATGAAATTAAAAAAACCAAGTCTAAGTACCATTATATTTTTAATCTGTATTGCGTTGTTAGTAATCCCTGTAACACGGCAACCAATACAAGTAGCGTTTCATACCTTATTATCTAAAATGGATCCTTCTACGGTTTCTGTCGATGAGCGAAAGAACATTTCATACAGTTCGTGGCAGTTAAAAAGTTTGGAGGGGGAAACACTTAGTTTTGAAACTACAAAAGATAAAGTTGTATTTCTTAATTTTTGGGCTACATGGTGTCCTCCTTGTATAGCTGAATTTCAAGCGGTGCAAGATTTATATAGTGACTATAAAGGCAAAGTAGTGTTTGTACTAGTATCTAATGAATCACCAAATGTGATACAAAAGTTTTTAGATAAAAATGGCTATGATATTGTTATTTATAATTCGTTAACAGACTATCCTGAAGAGTTTAATCCGAGAAGTATCCCAAGAACTTATCTCATTGATAAAAACGGGCAGATCGTTATTGATAAAGATGGTGCGGCAGATTGGAATAGTGCTTCTATTCGAGCGTTAATAGATGATCTGTTGCTCTAGTTAAATTTGGCATAAAAGTATTTGGTAAGACTTAAATTGGTTAGGATTAATGAAAAGGCATAAATACTGTCTTCAAAAGGAATTGTGCCCAGTCTAAAATCTAGATTTTCCATATGATTATACCAAACTATTTCTTGGGCTAGCCAGCTTCCAGTGAGTACTTCATTTACAATAAAAAAAGGAATTAGTAATACTAAGAAAGTAGGATAGTAGCTTTCTAATAAATTGTGGTTATATAGTCTCACTAAAAGTAATAATATAATAGCATAAAGAAAATCCACGATAGTATACCATTTATCATAATAAATAAAGCACAATAAGAGTAATGTGGCAATCGTAACGTGAGTTACTATTGTTGAGTTTTTTCCTAGAATTCGAAATCTCGGAAAATAGTGTTGCAATGCATAATGTGTGAAAACACAAGCAAATGGTATGCATATAAGAAACAACCATTTTTCAAGAGGAAGTGATAAAATAAAATCACCTACAAAGTAATCGTCATTATAACCCCAAAGACCATTTTGAGTAAAAATAATATCCCAAACAATAAAGATAGTCAAGGTTACGATAGAGGCAAATAAAAAAGATTTCCAGTATTTATAGAATTTCAATTTTGGATGAAAACAGAATAATATAGGTATCAAAACGGATCCAATAATAATAAATAGATACAAATATTTCATCGTCTATTGACTTATTAACTTTTTGGGAAACATAGAAGTACGTTAATATTAGTAAGATTACCAATTTTATCGTTTAAAGTGATCAAAAGGTGGGATGAGCACGCAAAATCAGACTATAATCTCTATTTTTAGGTATAATTGTTCAATTTGAACTAACTAAAAGTGCGCACGAGAAGATTCGAACTTCCACATCCTAATCGGATACTAGCCCCTCAAGCTAGCGCGTCTACCAATTCCGCCACGTGCGCAAAATAATGCAGTCATCAAAAATAAAAAAAGTTAAGCAATAAAGCTTAACTTTTTTTTGGTGACCTGGCTGGGGCTCGAACCCAGGACCCTCTCCTTAAAAGGGAGATGCTCTACCAACTGAGCTACCAGGTCAATAAGTTTCTCTAACGAGGGTGCAAATATAAAACGTTTAATTAATATTCCAAGCGCTTTTTTAGATATTTTTTTGTTTTTTTGTTATGATGTTACTTATGTTTTTAATAATCAATTTATAAGAGATTAATGATTATAGTTTTAATGGGATATATGGCTTCAGGAAAGTCGACAATTGGAAAAGAATTAGCTGATAAATTGAACTTCAATTTTATTGATTTAGATGATTATATAGAAAATAGAGAAGAATGTACTATTAAAGAAATTTTCAAATCTTCGGGTGAGATCTATTTTAGAAAAAAAGAAACAGTCTATTTAGAAGAAGTTTTGAATACTACAGATAAAATTGTTTTGTCCTTAGGTGGTGGTACGCCATGTTATGGGCGAAATATGCAATTAATTTCAAATGCGTCTAAGGTTAAATCGTTCTATCTAAAAGTATCAATAAACAACGTACTCATAAGACTTGAAAACGAAACGACTAAAAGACCATTAATTGCGCATATACAATCTAAGGATGAATTGTTAGAATTTATAGGTAAACATATGTTCGAAAGATTGCAATTTTACAATGAAGCACAGTTTAATATTGACACTGACAACACTTCACTTGATGCTATAGTAGAAGAGATAGTATTTAAATTATTTTAAATAAGCCTCAAAGGTTTTTCCTGATAAAATGACCTCAACATGTTCTTTTAAAGAAGTAGATAAAGAGATGCCTTTAAAATCTGCTTTAACCGGATACTTTTTATGATTTCTATTGACCAGTACGGCTGTCTTAAATTGTTTAAGTGGTACGTTTAAAAAGTGTTTAACGCCATAAATTAATGTACTCCCCGAATTTAATACATCATCGACTAAAACAATTGATTTGTTGGTATACTCATCGGGAGATAGTGAGGTTTTAATTTCCGATAAAGGATTTTTTTTATCAATTATAACTTTGCAAAGTGAAGTTTCTAAATTTGAAATTTTATCTAAACTCGATTTTAATTTTTTGGCCAGTATATAGCCATTACTGTCTATTCCAGCTAAAATGACTTCTTTTTCATTCACATTGTTTTCATAAATCTGATACGCAATACGTTTTATTTTATGCTGTATTTCTTGATGATTTAAGATGCTGTTTTTTGTCACTGTCATGTTTAAGAAGTTTTTTCAAAGATAAAAAAGAGTTCTTTATTCTGTCTTGGTTTTACTGAATTAAATGCAGTCTCTAAAGTTTTAATGGTAAAGTGATTTGAAAATAACGTTTTATATTCATTTAAATCACCATCAAAAGGAGGTCCTACTTTCGTTAATTCAAAATCAAAAAGTAAGCCTACAAGTTTGCCATTTGTTTTTAGAAGCTGATTCATTTTCGTAGAATAAGTAATTCTTAGGTTAGGATCTAATGCGCAAAAGAAGGTTTGTTCAATTATTAAATCGAAAGTGTCTGTTATTTTAAAAAAATCTAAGTGCATTATTTGCTGCGTAGGGAAATCGGGTACACGTTGTTGAAATTGAATTAGTGCAGCTTCAGCAATGTCAACTATATAGATGTTTTTAAATCCTGTATGCCATAAATATTCCGCCTCATAGTTATGTCCACCACCAGGAATTAATATTTTTATGTCTTTATTATTAAGCTGGTCAATATAAAATTTAATTGCAGGAGAAATAGCACCCAGATCCCAACCTGTTTCTTCAGCACGATATCTATTTTCCCAAAATTCTTGGTCCAGATTATTCTGATTCGTCGTTGTACTCATCAATGTTACGTCTGTCTTTTTTAGTTGGCCTTCCAGTTCCTTTTTTGCGATAATAATCTTTAGAATATTTTAGCATTTCCCTGGTTTCAAATGCTTCTTTTGGTGTAGTATCAGTTCTATAGAGATCCACTAGTTTAGCACCAACTCTGTTTGGAGGTATATCATTCACCTTTAGTTTATAATTAATTTGATCTTTTCGCAATGCAATAATATCTGTAGGATAAATTTCTCGACTAGGCTTAGCGACCTGATCATTAATTTTAACATGCCCTTTTTTACAGGCTACAGTGGCTATATTTCTTGTTTTGAAATATCTAACACACCAAAGGAATTTATCGACTCGCATATTAAAATTATAAAAACTACGTTAATGTTGTTGTGCAAAAATATTATATTATTGTATCTTGCGCACTCAAAAATAAGCTTTATATATTCTATTTTATTTTTGAATGCATATGAAAGAAAAATTAGTATCTATGAAAATTAAATATTACGGTGTTTTAATATTAGCAGCATTGCTAATTACAGTGGCTTGTAAAACAGAGGATGATAGCTTTATTACAGTTCCTGAGCGCGATAGAACTGAACAGCAAGTTATTGATAAAGACTCTTTATTAGGCTATTTAGAAACACATTATTATAATGCCGCTACATTTGAAACCGTTGGTGATCATTCAATCTCTGAGTTGATAATAACAGAATTACCTACAGATGATGATGGTAATTATTTAGATCTACCAAATCCTGATGATAATACCTTGTTAATTGATGATATTAGTATTGAAACAGTAACGTTTACTGATGTACTTTACGAATATTATATTTTGAAATTAAATCAAGGAGGTGGTGATGCTCCACATTTTACGGATAGTGTCTTATTGAATTATTCAGGAAATCTTCAAGATGAAACTGTTTTTGATAGTACGGTTAATGCTGATAACCCGTTGGATCTAGTTGAGTTAATTCCGGGTTGGAGAATGGTAATGCCAGAATTCAATGCGGCAAGTTCATTTGAGATTAATGGAGATGGTACAATTTCGTATTCAGATTATGGATTAGGAATGATGTTCTTACCTTCTGGATTGGCCTATTTTTCTGCTCCTCCATTTGGTGTTGACGCCTACGCGAATCTTATATTTAAGTTTGAATTGTTTCAAACAGAAGTAAATGATCATGATAATGATTTAGTGCCTACCTATTTGGAAGATGTTGATGGTGACGATAATATTTATACGGATGATACAGATAATGATGATTTACCAAACTTTATTGATTCAGATGATGATGGTGATGGTGTATTAACTAAAAATGAGGATATTGATAATGATGGAGATCCAACGAATGATGATGATGACAATGACGGGATACCAAATTATTTAGATGAAGATTCTACTGCTTCTAACGAAGACGAAGATTAAAATTATATTAAGTTTAAATAAAAAAGCCACTCTATTAGAGCGGCTTTTTTATTTATAGCGCAACCGACAAACCCATAATAAGTTGATTAGGACGCGTATCTAAACGACTCGTATCTACACCATTATTTCTTATAAATGTAGCTTCATTGTCACTGAAACCTCTTTCGTATCTAAGGTCTATCCCTATTTTGCCTAAATTTAGTCCTATCCCAAAATTTAAACCTACGCTAAAATTAGTATTGACGTTTTCGATATCTATGCCATCAAATTCAGAATCTAATATGTATTGTAATGATGGACCTCCAAAAACACTAACTGGGCCAATAACTTTTAATCCAATAAGTAATGGCGCATCTATTTTCTTCATGTTGAAGTTAGCACTGCTATAGTCACTTTTTGTACTGGTATATACTAATTCTGGTCTGAAAAATATCTGATCTCCAATTTTTCCAAATAAACCAACGTGATATCCTATGTTACGATCAGGATGTTGTGCATTATCTCCAATGGATTCAAAATAATCACCATTAGCATTGTAGTTTAAGCCTCCTTTAATTCCAAAGCTGCTTCGGTCTTGAGCAAATAAAACCCCACTAAATATTGAAAATAGTAGGGCTGTAATAATCAATCTTTTACTCACGACACTTTTATTCTTTAAGTGCTCGTGAAAGTTATTTGAACTTTTCATAATATTCTTTTTTGCGATTTTGTTTATACTTACAAAAACGCTGCCAAAGAATTATTATTTTCTTTTCAATACGGTTTCAGAAGCTTTTACAATAGCTTCAGCATTAAGACCATATTTATCCATAAGCTGTGCTGGCGTACCAGATTCTCCAAAAGTATCATTAGTAGCGACAAACTCTTGTGGTGTAGGTTTATGTTGTGCTAATACTCTTGAAACACTTTCACCTAAGCCTCCTAAATAATTATGTTCTTCTGCAGTAACGATACATCCAGTTTTAGTAACCGAATCTATAATTGCTTTGCTATCTAAAGGTTTAATGGTATGAATATTTATAACTTCAACCGAAATACCTTTTGCTTCAAGCGTTTTTGCAGCTTCTAAAGCTTCCCAAACTAAATGTCCAGTAGCAACAATTGTAATATCTGTACCTTCAGTTAGTTGTAATGCCTTTCCTATTTCAAATTTTTGATCTTCCGAAGTGAAATTAGCGACTTTCGGCCTTCCAAATCTCAAATAAACCGGTCCTTGATGTTCAGCGATAGCAATAGTAGCCGCTTTGGTTTGATTATAATCACATGGATTAATAACGATCATACCAGGTAACATTTTCATTAAACCGATATCCTCAAGAATTTGATGCGTTGCGCCATCTTCACCTAAAGTAAGACCTGCATGAGACGCACAGATCTTAACATTTTTATCTGAGTAAGCCACACTTTGACGAATTTGATCGTAAACGCGTCCAGTAGAGAAATTAGCAAAAGTTCCAGTGAATGGTATTTTTCCACCAATGGTCATTCCTGCTGCTAATCCAATCATATTGGCTTCGGCAATTCCCACCTGAAAAAAGCGTTCAGGATGATTGGCTTTAAAATCATCCATTTTTAAAGATCCAATTAAATCAGCACAAAGGGCAACTACATTTTCATTGGTCTTTCCTAATTCTGTTAAACCAGCTCCAAATCCTGAGCGTGTATCTTTACTTCCTGTGTTTGTATATGTTTTCATTTTGTCTTTTGATTGTTGGTTAGTAGTCTCCTAAAGTTTCAGCATTTTGAGCAAGGCCTGTCGCAAGTTGCTCATCATTCGGTGCTTTACCATGCCAAGCATGAGTATGCATCATAAAATCAACGCCATTTCCCATAACCGTTTTTAATAAGACACAAACAGGTTTACCTTGTCCAGTTTTAGATTTAGCGATTGCCATTCCATTAAGAATTGCCTCGATATTATTTCCTTCTTCTATCTCAACTACGGTCCAACCAAAAGCTTCAAACTTGCCTTTTATACTTCCCATTGGAAGCACATCATCTGTAGCGCCATCAATTTGCTGACCATTCAAATCTATAGTACAAATTAAATTATCAACATTATTTCCCGAAGCATACATTATGGCCTCCCAGTTTTGGCCTTCTTGTAACTCGCCATCTCCATGTAGACTATAAATCAAATGTGAATCGTTATTTAACTTTTTTACTTGAGCAGCACCTAGTGCAACACTCATGCCTTGACCCAGTGAACCTGAAGCGATTCGAATTCCAGGTAAATCTTCGTGTGTCGTTGGATGACCTTGTAGACGAGAATTAATTAATCTAAACGTATTTAATTCTTCGACTGGAAAATATCCAGATCTTGCAAGAACACTATAAAAAACTGGTGAGATATGTCCGTTTGAAAGGAAAAACACATCTTCTTCTTTTCCATCCATATCGAATCCTTCTTTTCGGTCCATTATGTTAGTATATAATGCGACAAAAAATTCGGCGCAACCTAAAGAACCTCCAGGATGTCCAGAGTTTACTTTATGCACCATACGCAGGATGTCTCTACGAACTTGGGTTGTTAAATCTTCTAGTTGTTGTGTGTTTGACATGTTATAATTGTTAGTTTTTTTCAGCATCAAAAATAGAGCAATAATCAAGTACAACAAAGGGAGTTGAAAGGCACTTATTAACGAATTTCACTCATTTGCTAACAATTTTGATTTTATTAAGAAGCTCATCGCAATATGTTAATTATATTTACTCAGATATTCACATTTTATTATATATAAATACGCAAACCTTTTATTATTATTCTAAGAATTTAAAATAAAAAAATGTGTAGGTTTGCCAACTGATGAATTTTTGAAATGACATTTGAATTAAAAGCTAAAGACACTCAAACTAATGCCAGAGCTGGTTCGATAACCACAGATCATGGCGTCATTGAAACACCAATATTTATGCCAGTTGGTACAGTGGCCACTGTAAAAGGGGTGCATCAACGTGAGCTTAAAATTGATATAAATCCAGATATCATTCTTGGTAACACGTATCATTTATACTTACGTCCTCATACTGAAATATTAGAGAAAGCAGGAGGATTGCATAAGTTTATGAATTGGGACCGGAACATACTAACCGATTCAGGTGGATATCAAGTGTATTCACTTTCAGCGAATAGAAAAATTAAAGAGGAAGGCGTAAAATTTAAATCTCATATTGATGGTAGTTATCATACGTTTACGCCAGAGAATGTAATGGAAATACAAAGGAGTATTGGTGCCGATATTATTATGGCGTTTGATGAATGTACTCCGTATCCTTGTGATTATAACTATGCCAAACGTTCAATGCACATGACACATCGTTGGCTCGATAGATGTATTAATCATTTGGAAAAAGTCCCATTTAAATACGATTATAGCCAAGCCTTTTTTCCAATAGTTCAAGGAAGTACATATAAAGATTTACGAAAACAATCAGCCGAATATATTGCTAATTCAGGAGCTGTTGGGAACGCAATTGGAGGTTTATCCGTTGGTGAACCAGCGGAGGAAATGTATGCAATGACCGAAGTTGTGACTAATATTCTTCCCGAAGACAAACCACGTTATTTAATGGGTGTTGGTACGCCAATCAATATTTTGGAAAATATAGCGTTAGGTATAGATATGTTTGATTGTGTGATGCCTACTAGGAACGCAAGGAATGGAATGCTATTTACGGCTCATGGAACTATCAATATGAAAAACGCAAAGTGGAAAGATGATTTTTCACCTATTGATGAAATGGGAATTACGTTTGTTGATACAGAATATAGTAAGGCCTATTTAAAACACTTATTTTCTGTAAATGAATTATTGGGAAAACAAATTGCGACAATCCATAATCTAGGATTTTATATGTGGTTGGTTAGAGAAGCCAGAAAGCATATCTTAGCTGGTGATTTTAGAACCTGGAAAGAAAAAATGGTCAAACAAATGGATAAACGCTTGTAGTTTTGAAAATATTAGACTGGTACATACTTAAACGCTATTTATTTACATTTTTAATGATGCTTTTATTGTTTATTCCAATTGGAATAACCGTAAACTTAGCGGAGAAAATCGGTAAAATGTTAGAAAAAGAAGTGCCTTTTTCTGCGGTCGCATTGTATTATTTAGATTTCACAATTTATTTTGCGAATCTTCTATTTCCGCTATTCCTTTTTTTATCGGTTATTTTCTTTACGTCTAAACTTGCAAACAACACTGAAATTGTTGCGTTTTTAAGTTCTGGGGTTTCATTTACTAGATTTCTTCGACCTTATTTAATTGGCGCGACTATAGTATCCATATTTGCATTGGTTCTGGGTATGTATTTAGCACCTATGGCAAGTAAAGGGTTTAATCAGTTTATTTACAAGTATCTAAGTAGTAGAAAGGATACTAAAACTCAAAATATTTATAGGCAGATAAATGATAACGATATTATTTATGTGAGTAATTTTGATACAAAAACTAAACGTGGTAATAATTTTACGCTAGAACATTTTGAAGATAACATCCTAAAATACAAGATATCTGCTGTCAATATTAATTATGTTGAAGCAGATAGTACGTTTCGGTTAATACAATATCAGAAAAGAATTATTGGAGCACATAATGAAGTTATTCAAACTCAAAGGCGCTACGATACACTCTTTAAGTTTGATTTAGATGACTTAACTCCAGTGAGTTATATTGCCGAAACTTTACAATATGGTGAATTAAATAGTTTTATTGAAAAAGAGAAAAAACGTGGTTCTTCTAATATTGGTCGTTACGAAGTAGTTAAATATAAAAAATGGAGTTTACCAGCTTCCATTTTTATTCTAACTATTATAGCAGTAGCTGTATCGTCGATAAAACGTAGAGGAGGAATGGGCGTGAATCTAGCGCTAGGAATATCTATTGCTATGGTTTATGTGTTTTTTGATAAAGTTTTTGGTGTTATGGCCGATCAGTCTGATTTTCCTCCTATGGTGGCCGTTTGGTTTCCTAATGTCATTTTTGGTATCTTAGCTATATATCTTCTCTATAATGCCAAACGCTAGGTTAAAGAATTATTTACATCTTCATTTTTTAGTTATTATAGCTGGTTTTACTGCTATTCTAGGTGAATTAATATCAATTGGCTCTATTCCTTTAGTTTGGTTCAGAATGTTGATAGCTGGGATTTTAATGTTTGTTTACATTAAACTCACTCGTATCAAAACGAAAGTAAATACAAAAACTATTCTGAAATTTTTTGCTGCTGGAATTATTATCGCTTTGCATTGGATCACATTTTTTGAAGCTATTAACCAATCCAATGTATCCATAGCCCTAGCTATGTTTTCAACTGGCGCATTTTTTGCTTCATTTATTGAACCAATATTCTATAAACGTCGACTAATTTGGTATGAGATTCTTTTTGGAATTATAGTAATTGTGGGCGTGTTTTTAATTACTCAAAGTGAAATTAAATATATCAATGGTATAATATTAGGAATATCTTCAGCCTTTTTTTCAGCATTGTTTGCAGTGATCAATGGTCGATTTGTGGAAAAATACAGTGCAACGGTAATATCCTATTATGAGTTTATTAGTGGTGTCTTTTTTATTACCTTATTTATTTTACTTTTTGAAGGCGGATTTGATACATCATTTTTTATACTATCATCCGATGATTGGTTATATATATTTATTCTGGCATCTGTTTGTACTGCTTATGCATTTATTGGAGCTGTTAAAGTAATGAAGTTTATAAGTCCTTTCACAGTAATGCTAACGTATAACCTAGAACCAGTATATGGTATTGCTATGGCTTTAGTATTGTTTCCTGAAAAGGAAATTATGAGTTCCCAATTCTATTATGGAGCTATTCTAATATTGATAACTGTTATTTTAGAAGGTGTTTTAAAAAATTACAAAAAATTTAAAGCAAAAGAGGCGTCATCTAGCAGTTAGAAAATTTAATATAATTTAGCCTTAAATTGAATTATATTAAACTCAATTAGAACCTACATTTAATGCAAATCTTTAATTCAAGAACGAAAAAATTATGTAGGTTTGTAGGCTAATTAAAACTAAACTTAAGTTTCAATGGAATATTTAGATTTTGAACTTCCAATAAAAGAACTTCAGGACCAACTAGAAAAATGTCAGATTATTGGTAAGGAAAGTGATGTTGATGTAACTGAAACCTGTAAAAAGATTGAAAAAAAACTGGTTGAAACCAAAAAGGATATCTATAAAAACCTAACGGCATGGCAACGTGTACAATTATCACGACATCCAAATAGACCTTATACGCTAGATCATGTTAAAGCCTTATGTGGTGATACATTTTTAGAGCTTCATGGTGATCGAAATGTGAAGGATGATAAAGCGATGATTGGTGGATTGGGTAAAATTGGGGATCAATCGTTTATGTTTATCGGACAACAAAAAGGATACAATACAAAGACCCGACAATACAGAAATTTTGGAATGTCAAATCCTGAAGGTTATAGAAAGGCTTTGCGTTTAATGAAATCGGCAGAAAAGTTTGGAATCCCAGTAGTAAGTTTAATAGATACGCCAGGTGCTTATCCAGGATTAGAAGCTGAAGAACGCGGTCAAGGAGAAGCCATTGCTAGAAACATATTAGAAATGACGCGTTTAAAAGTTCCAATTATTACAGTTATAATTGGTGAAGGTGCCTCAGGAGGAGCGCTAGGGATAGGCGTAGGAGACAAAGTGCTAATGCTTGAGAACACATGGTATTCCGTAATATCTCCTGAATCTTGTTCATCTATATTGTGGCGAAGCTGGGAATATAAAGAACAAGCTGCAGAAGCCTTAAAATTAACAGCTCCAGATATGAAGAAACTCAAGCTTATTGATGATATTATTAAGGAGCCACTTGGTGGAGCACATTCTGATAGAGAAACTACTTTTGTCGCAGTTAAAAATGCCATTATTAAAAATTATGAGGAATTAAAAAACTTATCACCAAAAGAATTGGTTAATCAACGTATGGATAAATATGCTGATATGGGAGTTTATAAAGGCTAATCCTTATAACATATAGGATTGAAAAAACTGAAGTAAATGGCTTCGGTTTTTTTTGTCGCTATTAACAATAAAATCAAGTTATTAACAGTTAAATTGTTGATGACATGTTAAGATTGAAAACATTTTAGAATACATTTAATCATTACAATTTAATTACATTCGTAGTCATGAAACAACCGAACCCAATTAAAGGCTATCCTGTCGATAAAAGCACTTTAATTAGCTTAGAAAAAGGCAAAATTCCACCACAAGCCATTGATTTAGAAGAGGTTGTGCTTGGCGCTATGATGATTGATAAAAAAGGTGTCGATGAGGTTATTGATATTTTAAGTGCAGATGCTTTTTATAAAGAAGCGCACAAAATAATCTTTGAAGCAATTTTTAAGTTATTTGAAAATAGCGAACCAGTCGACTTATTAACTGTTTCTAGTCAATTAAAGAAAGATGCAAAACTAGATTTGGTTGGAGGCGATTTTTACCTAATATCGCTCACACAACGTGTGTCTTCTTCGGCACATATTGAATTTCATGCACGTATTATTCTACAAAAGTATATTCAGCGTAGTTTGATAAAAATATCTAGTGAAATTATTGAAGAAGCTTATGATGAAACTAAAGATGTTTTTGACTTATTAGACACGGCAGAAGCAAAATTATATGAGGTTACGCAAGGCAATATTAAAAAATCGACAGAAACAGCTCAAAGTTTGGTAATTCAAGCCAAAAAGAAAATTGAAGATATTTCTAATAAAGAAGGGTTAAGTGGTATTCCATCAGGATTCACCAAACTTGATAAATTAACATCCGGATGGCAAGAAAGTGATTTGATTATCATTGCAGCGCGTCCTGGTATGGGTAAAACCGCTCTCACTTTATCGATGGCTCGTAACATTGCAGTAAATGAAAATATCCCAGTAGCCTTCTTTTCTTTAGAAATGGCTTCAGTACAATTAATTACACGTTTAATTTCTAGTGAAACCGGACTGTCTTCAGAAAAGTTAAGGACAGGTCGTTTAGAAAAACATGAATGGGAACAACTGAATGTTAAAGTGAAAACTTTAGAGAAAGCGCCGTTATTTATTGATGATACGCCATCTTTATCCATTTTTGATTTACGGGCAAAAGCAAGACGATTGGCATCTCAGTATGGAATAAAAATGATCATAATTGATTATCTACAGTTAATGACAGCTGGAGGAAGTCAAAAAGGAGGGAATAGAGAACAGGAAATTTCAACAATTTCTCGAAACCTTAAAGCCTTAGCGAAGGAATTAAGCCTTCCAGTAATTGCATTATCTCAATTATCACGTGCCGTAGAAACTCGTGGAGGAAGTAAACGGCCATTGCTTTCAGATTTACGTGAGTCTGGAGCGATTGAGCAAGATGCAGATATTGTAAGTTTTATTTATAGACCAGAATATTACAAAATTGATGAATGGGATGATGACGATCGTTCGCCAACAGAAGGTCAGGCAGAATTTATTATTGCCAAGCATAGAAATGGTGGTTTGGATAATATAAGAATGAAGTTTATCGGTCATCTCGGTAAATTTGATAACCTTGATGACTTTGATACACCGTTTGGTGAGTTTCATTCTAAAATGAATGCCGCAGCAAATGATGACACATTTAAACCAGACAATTTTCCGTCAGCGACTGATGCATTCGATGCACCAATAGATCCTGATGATAATGATGTTCCATTCTAGATTTAAAATTTTTAACAGAAACGGTATCAAGTTTTAATGTAACTTTGATTGCTATTTAAAAAGAACGATTGCCTCATGTTAACTCAAAGACGTACTACTAATATTTTATTGTTAATTATTGTTGTACCTCTGGTTTTTTACTTATTAAAAATCTTATCGTTTATCTTTATTCCACTGGTGTTCTCGATGTTTATTGCGTTGTTGTTTTTACCACTCATGCGATGGCTGGGTAAACGTAAAATCCCAAAATACGTTAGTATTATAATTGTTGTTTTATTAATTGTTACAGGTTTAAAAATTGGTTCGGAATTAATTCAACTTTCAAGTCAACAGATCGTAGCGTCTGACACTAAATTTTTCGATAAGGCAGAAGAAAAACTAAGCAGTCTGGTGTTTTATTTAGAAGATACTTTTGGAGTGGTTGTAGACACAAACAAATCATTAGTGTCTCAATTTGTGCAGAAAGGTAATATTGGATCCACCGTTGATTTTTTAAGGAAATTCATCACTATGATATTGATGACTGCCTTTTTTGTTGTACTCTGGTTGGCAGAGTCTATAGATATGCATAAGCTATTAAATAATACAATTTTAAAACAAAGACATGCCTCAATAAAAGCGTTCATGAAAATTGAGAAAGATTTAATAACGTTTATAAAAGTAAAGTTTTTGGTGAGCTTGTTTACTGGTATTGGAACAGGATTGGCTTGTTTGTTTTTTGATGTAAGTTTTCCTATTTTCTGGGGGCTCTTTGCCTTTGTGATTAATTTTGTGCAAATGGTGGGTTCATTTATATCAGTAATATTATTGTCCATATTTGCATTTGTAGAATTAGAACCAACAAGTACACTATTCTTTTTTGTGATTTCCATAACTGGAGTACAAGTGTTATTTGGTGCCATATTAGAACCAATTTTCATGGGCAAATCATTTTCAATTAATGTGATTGCGGTATTGGTTATGTTAATGCTTTGGGGTTATATCTGGGGTATTGCTGGTTTAATAATGGCCATTCCGATTACTGTGTTTCTAAAAATTATTTTGGAACAATTTCCGAATACAAAAATTATTGCCTCCTTGCTTTCAGGAAAAGAAACTGAAATTAAATCGTAGGAGATTATTCCTTAAAATTCCCTTAAAAGAAATCGGAAAGAACAAATTTTGAGTATCTTTCGATTATGAAAAAGATTATATTTTCGTTAGTATTCTTATTGATTTCGATATCCACTTATGCATCCTATATTATAATTCCTATGGATGCAGACAGTCAAAGTAATCATTTAAAAGCCTACGGGATAACCTATTGGACTCTAGAAAAACAATTAAAAGTTAAATGGTTATTGAATTATCGTGGCGGCTCTTTTTTAATGCCAGATACTGAGGATTTACAAAGAGAATGTCAAATACGAGGTGTGAGTTTTGAGGTGATTTCTAATTCGAAAACAGAGGAAATTTTAGATTTAATAAGTAGCCCTTCGCAAAATATGGAAGCTGTTGTATTAGAAAAAGCACCTAAAATTGCTGTGTATTCTCCTTACGGATTACAACCATGGGATGATGCCGTAACTATGGTTTTGACCTACGCCGAAATTCCATATGAAACTATTTATGATGAGGAAGTATTGAATGATGCGTTGATTTTATATGATTGGTTGCATTTACATCATGAAGATTTTACGGGTCAATATGGGAAATTTTATAGGTCCTTTCGCTCAGCTGCTTGGTATATAGAAGAGAAAAAAACTGCGGAAACCTTGGCAACTAAATTAGGATATAGTAAAGTATCAGAAGAGAAATTGGCGGTTGCTAATAAAATTAAAGAGTATGTAATAGGCGGAGGATTTATGTTCGCTATGTGTAGCGCAACAGATAGTTTTGATATTGCACTTTCAGCAGAAGGCGTAGATATTTGTGAGCCTATGTTTGATGGTGATGGTAGTGATGCCGGTTATCAAAATAAGATTGACTATTCGAAAACGTTTGCTTTTCGAGATTTTATATTAGAGCGAAACCCTAATGTCTACGAGTTTTCATCTATTGACATGACGCAAAAACGGAAAATTCCTAAAACCACCGATTATTTTACATTAATGGACTTTTCGGCAAAATGGGATCCAGTTCCAACGATGTTGTGTCAAAATCATACGGCTTTAGTAAAAGGGTTTATGGGCCAGACAACATCTTTTACAAGAGAAGAGATAAAGTCGAATGTATTGGTAATGGGAGAGAATAAGACCAATGATGAAGCCAAATATATCCATGGAATCAAAGGGAAGGGGTTTTTCACATTTTACGGAGGACATGATCCTGAGGATTATACCCATAAAGTTGGAGATCCAAAAACAGAATTGGAGTTACATCCAACATCACCAGGATATCGATTAATATTGAATAATGTGTTATTTCCAGCGGCGAAAAAGAAGAAGCAAAAAACGTAATTTTCTATTTAGATAATGCCTATCCCAAGGGCTATCGAAATGCCAATTAGTAGAATAGCGATAAGTTTTTGAATAAAACCAAAAGTCACCTTTTTAAGTAGTTTATTCCCTATAAATGCACCGGTAATTGCCGATAACGTCGCACTAAATATCAACGGAAAATTCTCATCTAGTCCTGAACTAAATAAACGTGTTGAATATACTGAGAGCCTAGAGAAATCTACAAAACAAGAAATTACCACAGCAGTGCCAATAAAAGCCTCTTTATTTAATCCAGAGTTAATTAGAAAAGCACTTCTAAGTGCGCCTTGATGTCCTGATAGTCCTCCAAAAAAACCACTTAAAAACCCACCAAGAGGGAGGTGTTTCTTATTAAATTTAAGACTGTTTAGAAATGGACTTAATTCCATAATAGCAAACGTAATGAGCAAGAACGCGATAACTAATTTTACGGTTGTAATTTCAAAAGATTTCGAACCAATAAAATAAGTGTAAAGTGGTTCTATGTCAGTGATGTTTACAAGTAAGTAGGCGCCTATTAATGCAGCAATAATTGCAGGAACACCGAAATAAAGAAGCACTTTCTTGTTTGCATTATGTCCTACCAGCATAAGTTTAAATATATTATTAAAAAAATGAACTACACCCGTCAGTGCTATGGCTAATTCTATTGGAAAAAACAGTGCAAAGACAGGTAATAATATTGTGCCTAAACCAAATCCTGAAAAGAAGGTTAAAATCGAAGCGAAAAAAGCGACGATGCATATAATTACATATTCCATAAATTCAAAAATAGTATAATTAGGATTGAACCTGAGGATAGAAGAAAAATTTTACATAAATTTAATGTAATTCTAAACTCATTGGATATGGCAACTAAAGAGCAGTTTTTAAATAAAATTCAAATCTTGATTACAAATCATTTCGATTCACCAGAAGGTGCATTCAAATATTTTGATAGAAACAGCGATGGTAAATTAAATACTAAAGAATTTATTAAATTATTGAAAGAAGCAGAAGTTAGTGGATTTATAAGAGGTATTATTGCTAGAAAATTAATTGAGGGATACGATAAATCTGGCGATGAATATGTAGATTGGGAGGAATTTAAAAACGTTATTAGTGAAATTGCTCATGACAGCAAATAAAAACTCGATTCAATGGAACCGAGTTTTTTAAATATATTATAGTTTAATAATACTTAATTTTAATAAAATAGTCAGTAGAACCAGGGTCTTTATAACTATCAACAACAACAGCTTTTGTTCCAGGTCTCCAACCTTTACCGGTTCGAAATCTATTTTTATGTGAGGCCTTGGTATAAGTATTCATTTCGCTCCTATAGGTTAGTTTTAGAATGTCATTTTTATTAGGTGCGCGAATACCTTGGTTCTTTGGCAATACAATTGTAGTTCTATTTTTTGAGTCTCTGAATTCGCCAGCATTATTAATTGAACCAATATATAACCATCCAACTTGTTCAACATTTAAATCATCGGAGTGAAGCGTTTCAAAGGCTTTAATCATATTTTCCTGAGGTTTGTCTATTCCCCATTCATTAGTTATATAATCAATATAGGATTCAACAGATTTGTCATTTTCAATCTGTGCCCAATATTGTTTTGGTTTCAAACTTTTATTTAATAACGCAATACTATCTTTTAGTTGTTGCGATAATATTTTTTCTGTGGCTAATTGTGCCTGAATTGTTTGACCTTGCTCATCAATTGTATTTCCTTGAGATTTAATTTTTTTACTTGTTCTAAAGGCAAAAATCATGAAAATAGAAATAAGTACTACAAACCCGATATAAAGTATACGATTGGCTTTATCTCTTTTCTCAATTTCTTTTATTTTGTCATCAATACGTTTCATACAATTTGGATTTAAGCTTTAATATAATTCATGAATTCTTGACTAAACGCGTCAATTTCTATTTCAGTTAGTTTATTTAAAACACGTGTTAGTCGATCTCTTTTTAATTTTAGCAAACCCATGAGATCAATATTTCGTATTCGTTTTCTAACACTACCATAAGGTCTGACAGATAATAAATTTAAGGATAAGCATCCTATTACAATTGCCCATTTGGGTAAAGCAAGATCTTTAACAAATAGAAGTGAAGCCATTAGAACTAGACTAATAATACCAACGAAAGCTATTAATTGCCAATTCTTTTTTATTCCTTTTTGATGCATAACTATAGCACGATCAATTTCGGCTTCAGAAACTAATAAAGCATCAATATCAATATCTTCTTTTACGATTTTACCTTTTGAATCTTCGGAAACATGCTTAACAGTTGTAGGTTGTGCCTCAGAAACTCCAATAAGAGAGAGTACATTTTTTAAATTTACAGATTCGCTTTTTTCGATACCCAAAAATTCCAGAATATCTCCAATGGCTTTATCAGGATTGTTGATGAGATCTGCATACTGTCTCCTTTGCCAACGCATGGGCAGATCACATTCTTTTATCATAATTGGTACAAATTTTTTATTTTCATTTATAGCAATCGAAACTTCATCTTGAACATTTTGAGACGAAACTGCAGTTGGTGAAATTATTAGAATTACAGTATCTGCAGATTCTAATGCGTCATCAATTGCGTTATCCCAGTTCTGACCAAGTTTAATTCCTAATTGGTCTATCCATACATTAGCACCTAGATTTTGTAATTCTTTTGTAAGTCCTAATGCGAATGGTCGATCTTTACTTGAATAGCTGACAAATATTGACTCAATATCCATGTTTTCTAGAGGGTTGGATTAGTTAATTGCTTTTTAAATATATAAAAAATATAATTATTTGATTTTTAGGTCATAAGTCAAGTTAAAAATTTTCTGATCACAAGGGTACATTTCTCCAGTAACTCCAACCATCAACCAGTCTCCCTTTTTTCCAAGCATAATGCCTTCAAGAGTTTCAACTTTAAAGGGCTCTTTCATTTGAAAACATCGAATTGGGATTGGCTTTTTTAAAGCCTGTTTAAAATTGAAATCTGGTATATTGCCCTGTTCTATTTTTAGCATTATTATTGAATTATGACAAAAACTTAGATTTTAAGAATTTGATAAACGGATCCTTTTCATTATCCGATTGCATTAATGCAACGTAACCAGCATAAGCATTTGTATGCATGGAAATTTTCTGACGTATATCTGCGATTTCAGCAGACTTCGTATAAAATTCTTTGGCTACATCCATATTATCTAAATACATATTGGCTTCGGCAACGGTGGCATACTTCCAAAGATTATTTCTACATTCATCTGTGGCGTTTAACGCTTGTTGTGCATATGTAATCATCTTACTTTCATTTCCAGAAATAACCAGACTTAAAAAAGCCAAATTAATGGCATGATAATAGATCTGACTAAAATCTTCTTCTTTCTCAGCAATCTCCAATGCCTTACTGTAGTAATCAAACGCCGCATCACCATCACTTTTCGAGTATGAGTTTAAATACGCTCTTTTGTAGCGTCCTCCCATAATTCCCATTAAATCCGTATTGTCTTTGGCTAGTGGATTTTCATTCAAGATGCTTAACGCATCATCTTTCCGATCTAATCCTTCTAAACTAAAAATCAATTGCCGTAAACCATTCACATCTAAATCATTTACTTTAGGAAGTAATTCTTTCACCACAGAATCATATTTACCTAGGGTAAGATTTATTTCTTCTGAATTGGTGTACTTGTTATAAAATTTAGTGTCATTTAATGTATCCAATATTAAATTATAGGCATCATTATTCTCATCTTCTGGTTTAACCATTGACAAATGGTTTCCATTTATAGTTTCACATACAGCAGCATCGAAAGGTGTATAGCATGATTTAATGCTAACATATTCGTCATTTGTTGCAGCCGCTACTTTTAATTTAAATGGTAAACCATCGCTAAACGATTCATCCCAATCTTGACGGAGTTTAGTGATAAATGCACCATCACTACTCATAGCCTTATATTTACTATTCCAGAGTTTAGTCAGTAATTCCGCTTCTATACCAATGCTTGGTGTCCCGAACATGATTAAATGTGATATTTTATTTTGATGTTCTTTTTTTAAATTGGCAATGGCTCTTTGAGCAACCAATCCACCTAAACTATGCGCAACTATTGCTATACGATTATAATCTTCAAACTTATACTTTATAGACGTACTTAAATAATCTGCAATTTTATCAACGTCGTCAATACCTGCCCATATATCTTTACCCATTTCGGGTTTAACATGATGTGTATATCCTAATGGTTTCATGTTCCATCCATCCATTTTGGAGTCTTTAATTAGTAACTCAGGGATTTTACCAAAAGTATCTGAAGACTCTCCAGAAAAGCCATGAAGAAATAATAGCAAATTTGTATTCCCTTCTTCTTCCCTAAACGATAAAACGACTTCCTTTTTTGTGCCTTTAGATTCAGTGGCCTGAACAGCTGGAGTTGGCGTTGACTCACCTGCAGGTAATATTTGTTCTTTTAAATATGCAGGAATTAAACTAAGAATAAAATCATCATAAATTTGAAGGTTGACATAAGGATTCTGTCGTGGTTCTACTTCTGGTACTTTTCTGAAAATGTATTGCACAATTTCAGAGATACGGATGTATTCATCTTCAAAGTATCGTTTATGCTGTGCTCTTAAAACTTGTATAAGACACTTTGTAAACAAACTATTTACGTCACCAGGCATGATCCAAGACTTTTGATCTTCACGACAGGAAGAGACTATGGATATGCCTCTATCGTCATCAACTTTTTGTGCTAGTCCTTCAATTTCATTTAAGTTTTGCGATTGCGATGCATTAGTATCAGAACCTAAACTGGTTTGATTGGCACCAACAGTTTCTCCTTTAAACATTCCCGCTGCGTGACAGCAATCTAGCAATAGAATTAATCGCTTTGATTGTAACGCATTAATTTTCTTCCTTAGATCTTTAGCATCTACATACGGTTGAAATTTAACAGGGTCATAGTCATTAGGTTGTAAATAGTAAATGTTATTATTTGCATCCTGATAATGACCACCATGTCCCGAATAAAATATGAGAATAGAAGAATTCTCATCGGTTAATTCAATTAGTGTATCCAATCCTTTTAAAATGCCTACTTCTGTGGCTTTCTCATTGGTAAGAAGGATTACATTTTCTTCCTTGTAACCACAAATGGTGTCATCAACCATCACGTTGTATATTGCCGTAGCATCAGTTACAGTATCCGGTAGATCTGCGCCAACTCCTATTATTAATGCATATGCATTGTCTAATTTATTCATATTAAAGAACTTATAATTGTAATGAATTATATAGGGTTTTAACTTGATTAATTTGGGTTTGATTAATAGATGGATTTCCAGAATTGGTTAAATCCACCAAAGCGCCGAAAAGTCGAAAATTTTGAATAGTGATGGCACCAACATCTTTTAATTTTTCACTAAGCGCTATTGACGTAGTGTGTTCAGTGGTGATATTATGTTTTTGAGCTTTACTTATTATTCTGGCATTTAATGCATCTCTAATTTCCATGAGTTCTTGATATGGCGTTACTGCCGTGCTCCCTTTTATTCTAATTTGACCACTAGATTTTGAGACTGCTCCAGATTCAGATCCTGCTCCGAGGAGTTGTTGAACATTTTCAATTTTATTTTGAAAGGTCATTTCGATACCATCTTTACCAGCTTTTAATGATCCTAAGCTACCAATGACACTTGATAAATGTTTTTTGAATAGAATTAATCCTATTACTAAAGTTAGTGGCCAGACTATCACGGTTAGAAGATCAATGAACTCTTTCATGCTAACTTTTCCACTTAATACATTTGTATTTCGTATAAGTAACAATCCTACAATGAGTGTTATAGGCCAAATAAATAGTTTTAAGGCTTCATTTATTTTTTCACTTGAAAATTTCATATTAATACGATCTATTTTGATTGATTAAACAATATAATTAATGCCAGAATGTCAATATGTTATTAAATTCTGGTAGCTCTTTTATGATATTGAAATGCACGTCATTTTGAAATGTAGTAGGTGTATAAATATTTCCTTTCGCTATAGATTTTAATAAGAAACTCATCGCATTTTCATTATCATCAAGAGCCGCATAATATTGTGCATAGCCATAATCTATCTTACCGTATTCATATTCGGTTCTTAGGTTGTCAAGTTTTTTGATAATGGTTTCACCTTTTTTAGAATCACCATTTTTCGAATAACAAATGGCTAATTTTGTAATTGTATTAATTGAATTTGGAGACGCTTTATATAATGATTCATAAATCTTTTTGGCATTATCATAGTCTGAATTATAATAATAGGCTTCAGCAATGTTAACTTGAAAATCATCTTCAGAAGCAATCACATTATTGAAGTAGGTAGTCGCTGTTGCCTGTTTATTGGTTTTTAAAAATTCTCCACCAATAAAAAGATTTAAATCATTCATTGTGGTCAGATCTTCAGTAAGCTCTAATTTCGTAACTAAATTTTCGAGTTTTTCAATTTGATTGGAATTAATATAAGCCGTAATCAAAGTGCGTATTAAGTCGCGATTAATAGATTCATTAACCATAACGTCAATTACTGGAACCAATAAATCAATAGTGTTTTGATAGTCATTCAATTCATTATAAGCCAATCCCATGACATAATAGCGATAACCACAATGCACACAATTTTCAATAATCCATTCCTGCATTGGAATGACATCATAAATTTCTTCAATTTTTTCAGGCTGATTTAAAAATTGTAAAAACAATGTCATGCCGGTAGAATTTGATTCTAAGTGCTTAGGTGATATATCATATTCATATTTAAAATTTCGAACAACTTTATCATTTTTGCCTGCTATCAGCGCGTTACAAAAATTTAATAAATGCTGGTGGCGTTTGCTCAAGAGTTTATTAGAAGAAATACGCTTATTTAAAGAATCTGAGATCCTGTATTCACCTTCATTGTAATAATGTTGAACGCGTAGTACTTTAGGTTCAAAGTAGTTGCTGTCAATAGCAATAGACTCATTCAATAAAGCCAGATATCGTTCTGGATTGTCGTAGTAGTTTTTAGCATCCTGAAATTTTTCATAAGCTTTAAAATTTGGAGGTGTTTCCTCTAAAGTGTAGGGGTTTTCAAGTTTATTTATTAAAAATCCAACAACTTCTTGTCTAAGGTTTTCGATGCAAATAAGAGAATCTTCAACATCACATTCAATAGGAGTAAAAGCGAATTGAGTTTCACTGCCTGTACTGTTTTTAATTGAGCATTGTAAAACCAACGTACTATCACGCAAGAAGAACTCCCCTGAAATTACTTTGTTTGGTTTCAAAAATTGACTTAATATAGTTGTCTTTTTATTCTGTGAAGCTTGAGCACCTAATAAATGAGAATAACTATTTACGACTTCCGAAGTAATAACTTCTCCAGCTCTATTTTCTGTAATTCCATGAATTAACCAATCTGCAGTCATTTTGCCAATAAGATCTAATGATTGGTCACCTGTATTGTTGTCAAAATTGAGAACAGCAATTTTATCACTTTCAACAAGATTAGGTAATTTTAATTTTTGAAGGAAATTATTGTTTACAATGAAAAACACAGAGAGAATCGAAAACAACCCAATTATTCCGAAGGCCGTAAAGTACTTTGTTTTAAAATTAATTTCTGTTTTAATGTTTGTCTCAATTGTTTCTTCATTTTCCGTTTTGGTCTTAGCAAAACGAATACGGGTTTTCCACAATACATAGATGTAAAGGGGAAATCCGATAAGGAGGAGAATAATTAAAAAAGTCACACTTTTCTCTGGCAAACCAAGTGGTTGCCAAATAATAGACATGACCTGCAAAATCACCCAACTCGAAACAATATATATAGAAAGTAGTTTAAATACATTTCTATTTTGACATTCTTTTAGAAAGTCTTTTATGCTCATTTTTAATTACTTAACGCTAATTTATATACTTCATAAGTAGGATTTGATTTGTTTAAGTTACATATTTTTACTAATATAGAGGATATTAATTCTTTAAACAATAGGGTCATGACAAAAAAAGGTATTTCTAAAGACGGAGGTGGTATTACCCCAAAAGGGGGAGGAATCTCCAAAGATGGAGGTGGTATTATTCCAAAAGGAGGCGGCATCTCTAAAGATGGTGGTGGTATCATTCCAAAAGGAGGCGGCATCTCCAAAGATGGCGGTGGTATTATACCAAAAGGTGGCGGTATCGGAAAATAGTGCCGTTAATTAAATCGATTATATAATATGGTTTCCCAAAATTCTATCATGTCTCTTTATAGATCCTTAAAATAGTGTATGCTATTCACTGGGCTAGATTACTTTGTTATTTCCTAAATATTTTTAAATAGACAATTTTTAAGTATTATATAAAAAAATCCGATTCACATTGAATCGGATTTTTTTAATTTAGTGTGGGCCTAAATGACATCCACATGCGTCTCGAGTAAAACTCTGGTTTTCTTCATGCCATGGGAAAGCTTGATTATATTTGGAATTTTCCCAATAGAATTTTGTGCGTTCTTTAGGTTCGTTTCCAATTTCATTCATAGTTTCTGTATCATATAAACGACCATTTATCATTGTGTATTTAATACTTTCAGAATTTCTAATATCCTCAAGTGGGTTTTTATCCATAACTATTAAATCTGCTAATTTCCCTATTTTTAAGGAGCCAATGTCGTTTCCAGCACCAATATAATTAGCACCATTTATCGTCGCTGCTTTTAACGCTTCATGATTGCTCATTCCACCTTGCTGTAGTAACCATAATTCCCAGTGTGCACCCAATCCTTGTAATTGTCCATGTGCTCCAAGGTTGATTTTAACTCCAGCATCACTTAAAGATTTGGTGGTTTCTGAAACTAATATATGACCATTCTCATAGTCTTCATCTGGAACCATAGTACGATATCGAGATCGAGAATCAATAATACCTCTTGGTGTATATTTAAGTAATTTTTCATTTTCCCAAACATTGGTCTTTTGATACCAATAGTATTCTCCATTGACACCTCCATAATTAACAATTAGAGTAGGTGTATATCCTACATTGCTGTTTCCCCATAGTTCCAATACGTCTTTATAAACAGGAGCAACAGGAATGTTATGTTCAACACCTGTATGTCCATCCATAACCATGGTAAGGTTATGGTAGAAGTTTGAACCGCCCTCTGGTACTACAAATATCCCTTCTTCTCTAGCAGCTTGTAAAACTTGCTGACGTTGTTCACGTCGAGGTTGGTTATAGCTTTTTACTGACAATGCTCCAAAAGCTTTGGTTCTTCTTATTGAAGAGCGTGCATCGTCTAAATTATTTATTACTGCCTTGAAATCACCATCAGCACCATAGAGGATAAATCCTGTAGAGTAAAGTCTTGGTCCAACAAGAGCGCCATTTTTTTGTAATTCGGATAATGCAAATACAGTTTCTGAATGTGCAGATGGATCATGTGCTGTTGTAACTCCAAAAGCTAAATTGGCATAAAATTGCCAATGTTTTTGAGTCGTTAAACCGTATCTAAAACCTCCAATATGGGCATGTGCATCTACCATACCTGGCATTATCGTTTTTCCAGTTAGGTCATATTCCAAAGCTCCTGAAGGAATATTGATCTCCTCAGTTTTTCCAATGGCTTCAATACGATTATTTTTAACTATAATAGTTCCGTTTTCAATGACTTCGTCACCTTCCATAGTGATAATACGAGCACCTTTCAAAGCGATTGTGCCATCTGGTTTATCCGTTTTTACATTAAGATTTATAGATATACTTGTTTCAACAAGTTCAGTGTCTTCTGAAGCCACTGCCGAATAGTAGTCATTTCCAAGTGTCCAGTGAACAGTCTTACTATTCTTAGACCAATGTAAATTAATACCTGCATCTTTTGAGAGTTGAGATATAGGAATATACTTGCTTTTGTCGGTTAAATCCAAAGCCTTACCTGATTTTGGCATTGGTGCCATATAGACTTTGTGTAAATGAACAAATGCGATCCAATTTCCATCAGGACTTGGTACTAATCGATTTCCATGTTTAGATTTAATGAGTTCACGTTCATCAAATCCATTTAAATCTACACTTTTTAATTCTTTAGTTAATGCGCCAAAAAATTGACCTCCAGTTTGATATAGAATTCTAGAATCATCTGTATTAAACGTAGGATAATCACCTTGTTTCGTAACCAATTTTGCATTTGAACCATCAACGTTCATTATGTATAAACCTGGCTGTTTGCCATAAGATCGACCTTGTTCGTTATTCCCTCTTTCTTTTCTAAAAACAATGTATTGTCCGCTATGTGCATAAGCTGGATTACGATAAATTCCTTTTTGTTTGGTTAATTTAGTGGTCGTACCACCACCAGCTGGAATACTATAAATAGCGCCAAGAGTAGTGTCATTCCAAGTCACATAAGATATGGTTTTCCCATCTGGAGAAAAGGTAGGTTCAAATTCAAAGTCTGAACCAGAGGTCAATCGTTTTGGTTTACCATTAGGAAGTTTCTGTGTCCATAAATAACCGATTGCATTAAATACAATGGTCTTTTCATCAGGTGAAGTTGCTGCATGTCTTATAACTTTCGCGTCAAAATTGTCTGGAGCAACAGGGGTATCTACTTCAATGGCTTTTGCAATTTTCA
This sequence comes from Flavobacteriales bacterium 34_180_T64, assembly GCA_002162765.1. GTDB lineage: Bacteria > Bacteroidota > Bacteroidia > Flavobacteriales > Flavobacteriaceae > MAAR01. The sequence goes on from MAAR01000009.1 coordinate 291,419, forward strand.
GCGTAGCATCCACTTGAAAAGGAATATTTGTAACCGTTAATGTTTTGGTATTAATACGATTTATTTTTCCGCCAGACCAAAACACGATAGCTTCATTATTAGGCATCCAATTAAAATTAGTATACACTCCAAATATGGCCCAAGCTTCCTGTTGATCCTTATTTAACTGGTCATAGATTGGCCATTCTTCACCAGTTTCTAAATCATGAATGAAAAGCACAGTTTTAGTACGAACACGTTTTACAAAGGCCAGTTTTTTTCCATCTTTAGAAATTTGTGGTCTTGCTGCACCACCTGGACCTCCAGTTATTCTTTCAGTTTCTCCTGAGACCATATCATATCTATTAATCACATAAATCTGACTATTTGGATCTTTATTGTATTGAAAGACACCACCAGGATACATGTCTTCACTATAATATAGATACTTACCATCTGAAGATAGACTAGGTTCATTTACGTCTTGTTGATCATTCTTTCGTTTGGTAAGTTGAATACCTGAACCACCAGATTTATGATACATCCATAATTCTCCAGCTCCTGCAGATCGTTCAGAAGTGAAATGCTTTCTTGCAATTAGATAATTACTATCGACAGTCCAAATGGCATTGTTTAAAAGCCTAAAATTTTCTTTAGTCACTTGTTTGGCATCGCTTCCGTCGCTATTCATTATCCAAATATTATCGCCACCACCAGCGTCACTAGTAAACGAAATTAGTTTTCCATCAGGACTAAATCGTGGTTGAATTTCGAATGCTAGTCCTTCTCTAAGTACAGTAGCTATTCCGCCATTACTGTCCATCTTATAGATGTCACCTAACATATCAAAAACAATATGTTTTCCATCAGGACTTACATCAATGTTCATCCAAGTTCCTTCGTTTGTGGATAGTTTTAGTTCTTTAAAATCCCAATTTCCTTCTGGATTTGAAACATTCCAAGTTGGTTCTTTATCTGTTTCCTTATCTTGAGAAAATGATGCTATTGAAAGAGACATCATTAGGATAGTTGTAAATAGAATACGCTGCATTTTAATATGTTTAAATTTGATTTGAAAGATATAATTATTAGTACTTATAACCAACAGGAATAGAGGAGAAGTGATAAGTTTTATGAGGTCTATAAAATAAAAAATCCGATTCTATTAAGAATCGGATTTTTATAAGTGAATTGTTGTTATTATTTAGGCGAAAGCCTTATTTTACTTTATTTACTATAGCCTCAAAAGCTTCTGGGTTATTCATTGCTAAATCTGCAAGGACCTTACGGTTCAATTCGATATTATTAGCTTTAAGTTTCCCCATAAATCTTGAATAGGTCATTCCATGTAATCTAGCTCCTGCGTTAATACGCATTATCCATAATGCACGGAAAGTTCTTTTTTTGTTTCTACGATCTCTATACGAATATTGCATCGCTTTGTCAACCGCATTTTTTGCTACTGTCCAAACGTTTTTACGTCTTCCAAAGTAACCTTTTGCTTGCTTAAGAACCTTTTTTCTTCTGGCTCTTTTCGCTACTGAATTTACTGATCTTGGCATTTCTTAATTGTTTTTTTGTAGTAGGCGGTCAACTAAATGACGCTTGTTGTTCAGGCCTAACTCCATGGTTTATAATTTGTTTTAACCAATTAAAACGATGTTACTTTAAACGCATCATTGTTTTAATATTGTTCTCATCCGCTTTATGTACTAAAGTGTCATGAGTTAAAGCAAGTTTACGCTTTTTAGATTTTTTTGTCAAAATATGACTCTTAAAAGCATGCTTTCTTTTAATCTTACCAGTGCCAGTTAGTTTAAAACGTTTCTTAGCACTTGATTTAGTTTTCATTTTAGGCATTTTCTCCTAGTTTTTAATTACGCTTCACTTATTATTGTTAATCCTAATATATGGATTTTATTTTCCTTTTTTTGGTGAAATGAACATGGTCATACGCTTTCCTTCAAGCCGTGGCATTTGTTCTACTTTACCATAATCTTCAAGATCCTGTGCTAATTTAAGTAGCAAAATTTGACCTTGTTCTTTAAATACAATCGATCTCCCTTTAAAAAATACAAACGCTTTAAGTTTTGCGCCTTCGCTTAAAAACTTAATGGCATGTTTCTTTTTAAACTCATAATCATGAGCATCAGTTTGAGGACCAAAACGTATTTCTTTAACTATTACTTTAGTTGCTTTAGACTTTAAAGCCTTATCACGTTTTTTTTGTTCGTAAAGAAACTTTTTATAGTCCATAACTTTACAAACAGGTGGTTCTGCATTAGGTGAGATTTCGACAAGATCGAGACCTTGTTCATCTGCAATTTCTAATGCCTTTTTAGTTGGATAAACACCGATTTCGACATTATCGCCTACAAGTCTGACATTTTCAGATCTAATGTTTGAGTTAATTTTGTGTTGCTCCTCTTTTACAACTCTTCTAGAGAAGTTTCTTCTACGTATTGCTATGACTTAAAATTTTAGTTAAACTTAATATTATTTAAAGGTTTTTAATGTTCTTTTAATCTCATTATCAACGATGATTGAGAATGCTTCTACACTTATCATGCCTAAATCTTCACCTCCATGTTGACGTATAGTTATCTTATTGTCCTGCTCCTCATTCTCTCCAACTATCAGCATATATGGGATTTTATTCATTTCCGCATCACGGATTTTTCTCCCAATGGTCTCATTTCGGTTGTCAGCGAGGGCGCGAATTTCGTGATTTTCTAACAAATTTAAAACTTTTTCCGCGTATTTTTCATATTTCTCGCTAATAGATAAAATAATTACTTGATTTGGCATGAGCCAAAGTGGAAAATTCCCACCTGTATGTTCCAATAAAATTGCTATAAATCGTTCCATACTTCCAAACGGTGCGCGATGAATCATTACTGGCCTATGTAGTTCATTATCACTGCCTTTGTATGTCAAGTCAAAACGTTCCGGTAGGTTGTAATCTACTTGAATTGTTCCAAGTTGCCAGTTACGCCCAAGGGCATCTTTAACCATGAAATCTAATTTCGGGCCATAAAATGCTGCTTCTCCAGTTTCAATAACGTAATCTAAGCCTTTATCTTTAGCAGCATTAATAATTGCCTGTTCTGCTTTTTCCCAATTTTCAACATTTCCAATATATTTTTCAGGAGTGTCAGGATCTCTTAAAGAGACTTGTGCTCTAAAATTTTCAAACCCTAAGGAACCGAAAACATATAATACTAAATCGATAACGTCTTTAAATTCTTTATCCAATTGATCAGGAGTGCAAAAAATATGTGCATCATCTTGTGTAAATCCTCTAACACGAGTTAATCCATGTAGTTCTCCACTTTGCTCATAGCGATATACAGTACCAAATTCTGCGTAACGCTTTGGAAGTTCTTTATAGGAAAAGGGTTTGGCATTATATATTTCACAATGATGAGGGCAATTCATAGGTTTTAATAAAAACTCTTCACCTTCATTAGGCGTATGAATTGGTTGAAAACTATCTTCACCATATTTAGCATAATGCCCAGAAGTAACGTATAGTTCTTTTTGACCAATATGAGGTGTAATCACCATTTCGTATCCTGCTTTCTTTTGAGCCGATTTTAAGAAATTCTCTAAGCGTTCTCTTAAAGCTGCACCTTTAGGTAACCATAATGGAAGACCCTGTCCAACCTTTTGAGAGAAGGTGAATAATTCTAATTCTTTTCCAAGTTTTCTATGGTCTCGTTTTTTTGCTTCTTCTAATAATTCGAGATATTCAGTCAATTCTTTTTGCTTTGGAAAAGAAATACCATAAACTCTCGTTAGTTGTTTATTGTTTTCATCACCTCTCCAATAGGCTCCAGCTACTGAAAGAATTTTGATGGCTTTTATAATTCCAGTATTTGGAATATGTCCACCACGACATAAATCTGTAAAGGTTGAATGATCGCAAAATGTGATCGTACCATCTTCAAGATTTTCTATCAACTCTACTTTATATGTATTGTCTTGACTTTTATAAAGAGATAAGGCATCAGCTTTCGATAGAGCACGCATTTTAAAGTCGTGCTTTCCTCTAGCTATTTCTAGCATCTTAGTTTCAATTGATTTGAAATCTTTTTCAGAAAGAGAGTCTTCACCAAAATCGACATCATAATAGAAACCATTTTCTATAGCAGGTCCAATAGATAACTTAGCATTTGGATATAGTTCTTCAATTGCCTGTGCTAATACATGCGATGATGAATGCCAAAATGCTTTTTTTCCTTCAGGATTTTTCCATGTATATAAAACTAAAGCCCCACTAGTGGTTAATGGAGTAGAGGTTTCAATGGTTTCATCATTAAAACGTGCTGAAATTACGTTTCTAGCAAAACCTTCACTAATATCTTTAGCAACAGCCATTGGTGAAATTCCTTCATCGTAGCTTCTTACTGATCCATCTGGTAGAGTTATGTCTATCATTTATATATATAGGTAATTAATTAAGTGGACAAAGATAGTATGATAAATACTTTCATACAATATATATATATGTATAATTTTTCAACCTCATAAATTCTTCTTTTTATAATAAGTTTTAGGGCCTTTGGTTTATAGAGGATAAACCACCGCGCTTTCTCGTCTCACTTTTTTTTGAGTCCATACTTCTATAAAGTAATCTATTGGTTAAAACAAGACCTATTATATATAAGGTATTCTAGGTATGACAAAAAAAGAGTTCAGACAGGGCGTTCAATCGCTAAGGCGTTGTAAAAGAAGGGGAAAGGAAATAGTTTAAAAAAAGCTTAT